>NZ_JBFUCS010000001.1:0-838956 GCF_056405115.1 Allobosea sp. P2_A10
CTTGATCCCCTTGCTGTTCTGGAAATGCTCGAAACGGATCCGCGCAATCGTCTCCACACCCGTCATCCCCGGACCCTTCCGAAAAACCGGAAGGATCAGCCAGAGCCAATAACAGGGGGACTAACCTTCAACGCGATAAGCGCCCCTCACAGGGGCAACATTGCAGGCGATCTCACAGCGATGATACGAGGCCGGGATGACCCTCAGGCTGCTGATGGGCCGGACGCTGGCCCGCCGGGCATCTCCCCGGCTGCAGAATAATCACCAGAACGCCCGCCCATTTGGGCGGGCGTTTCGATTCAACCGGAGAAAGGGCGATGGCAGAAAAACGCTTTCAACTCGGGGATTACTGGGTTGCCCAGCGCCCCGGCAGTGCGACGTGGTTTCGGACGTGGTTCGATAATGCCTCCCGGCAGACCAAACGAGCTTCACTCGGCACTGTCGATGCCGACGAGGCAGAGAAGCTGCTGACCGAATGGTACGTGAAAAACGTGGCCCGGCCGGAACAGCTGGCTTCGGAAATGACGCTGTATGAGTGCGTCACGTCCTACTACCTCAACCACGCGGTCACGGTGCGGGCGGGCACGCGCATCAAATACCAGCTCGGGCATATCGAGCCGTTCTTCAAAGGCATGACGGTGGCGGAGGCTTGCAAGCCGCAAACCATCGAGCGGTTCGTGGATGCGTTGAAGGCCAAGGGCCACAAGCCCAGCTATATCAACAACACCATCTTCATCATCAAAGCCGCCGTAAACCGGGCTTGGAAGCGTGGCGAGATAGAGCGGCAGTATCATATCCAAGCCATCAAGGCGGGTAAGGCCGATGTCATGGGTGAGCCGCTGGAGCCGGGGCAGTGGGCTTCCATGCTCGATGTCGCCAGCCCACATATAGCCCGCATGATAATGCTCGGTTTGGGCACCGGGCGCGTCCTGAGGCTGTTTGCGAGCTGACGTGGGATAGGGTGAACCTGAAAGCCGGGCTGATAACTTTAAACCCGAAAGAGAGGGTTCAGACGAGCAAGCACCGGCCCGTGGTTCGTATTCCTCCTGTCCTGCGCGACTGGCTGGCCGGGGAGGCGAGGGATGGCGAGCATGTCGTCCAGTTCCGTGGCAAGCCGACGCATCGCTATCATGACAGCTGGAAACGCACGCGGGCCAAGGCCCTGATTGATGACCGGGTGACGGCTTACAGCATGCGCCACACCGTTGCCCGCTGGTGCCGTGCCGAGGGCGTTCCTGCGTGGCAGGTGTCAGCCCAGCTCGGCCATTCTGCCGGGTCGTCCGTGTCCATCACAGAACGGTACGCCCCTTACTCGCCGGACTATCTGGCGGAGCCGTGCGCTGCTATTGATAGGCTCCTTCAAGCCGTAGCGGCTGCGCGTTCATAGGGCCTGCGTGCTGATTGCGTGCTTTTCGCTTCGGAAAACCGCAATTCTAGCAACAGGATAACCTCACAATGCGATACCTCCACACCATGGTGCGTGTCACCGATCTCGACGCCGCGCTCGATTTCTACGTGACCAAGTTCGGCATGGTCGAAACCCGCCGGATCGAAAGCGAGAAGGGCCGTTTCACGCTGGTCTTCCTGGCCTCGTCCGACGATGTCGAGGCCGTCAAGAAGACCGGCAGCCGTGGCACTCCGACGCTGGAACTGACCTATAACTGGGATCCGGAGGTTTATACCGGCGGCCGCAATTTCGGCCATCTCGCCTATGAGGTCGACGACATCTACGCCACCTGCGACAAACTGATGAAGGCCGGCGTCACGATCAACCGCCCGCCGCGCGACGGCAACATGGCCTTCGTCCGTTCGCCCGACAACATCTCGATCGAGATCCTGCAGAAGGGCGATCCCAAGCCCCCGGCCGAGCCGTGGGCGAGCATGGCCAACACCGGAGTCTGGTGAGCGGGGCGGCGATCTGGCGTGCCTTGCCGGTTTGTGGGACGATCCTTCGATGCAGGTGGATGAACCGATATATGTGGATCGCCCGGTGGTGCTTGCGTCGATCGCGCAACTTGCCGCGAGATCGAACTGCACGGACGAAGAGGCCATCGGGATTGCGGTTTCCTCCGAATTGGCCGAGAGGCGGCGAACGACAAGCGCCAGTGACTCAGCCTTCAAAGACGAGCCTGCTTCCCGATGACCGCGAAAAACCCGCTCGGCACGCTTGCCGATGGCACGCCGATCCACGCCGCGACCCTGCGTTCGCCTTCCGGCCTTGAGGCGCAGATCGTCGAATGGGGCGCGTCGTTGCGCGATCTCGTCGTGCCGCTGTCCGGCGGGCGACGCCAGCGCGTCGTGCTTGGCCTGCAAGATATCGCCGACTACCCTCTGCACGCCTCCCATATGGGCGCGATCGCCGGCCGCTACGCCAACCGCATCGGCGGCGGCCGCTTCACGCTCGACGGCAAGAGCTACCAACTGCCGTTGAACCAGGACGGCCGGCATTCGCTGCATGGCGGCGGGCAGGGTTTCGGCAAGCGGCCCTGGACCATCGTCCACCATGATGCGGCCAGCGTGACGCTGGCGCTGGTCTCGCCCGACGGCGACGCCGGCTATCCCGGCACGCTGAATGTCTGGTGCCGCTACAGCCTGCAGGGTGAGGCGACCCTGCGCATCGAACTCTCTGCCACGAGCGACACTGCGACCATCGTCAACCTGGCGCATCACTCCTATTTCCGGCTCGATGATGGGCCCGACATCCTCGACCACGACCTTGAAATCCGCAGCCATCTGATCACGCCCGTCGATGCCGACCTGATCCCCGACGGCTCGCTGGTCGATGTCGCCGGGACACCGTTCGACTTCCGCAAGCCCCGCCCGATCCGCCATGCCAGCGCGGACGGATCGCGCTTCTGGTACGACCACAACTTCGTCCTGCGCCGCGACCGGTGCGAGCCAAGCGCCGCCGAAGGGCTCGAACTGGCGCATGCCGCGACGCTGCGCTCGCATCGCAGCGGACTGTCGATGCAGCTCTGGACCACCGAGCCGGCGCTGCAGGCCTATGACGGTTTCAAGCTGAACACCCCTGTCCCGGGTCTCGGCGGCGCGCCCTACGGCGCCTGCGCCGGCGTCGCGCTCGAGCCGCAGCATGTCCCGGACTCGCCCAACCTGCCGCATTTTCCCACGACGGTGCTGCGTCCGGGCGAGGTCTACCGGCAGGTCAGCGAATACCGCTTCGCGAACGGCTGAAGCCCATGGCCGGCGTCTTCTGTCTGGGCATCGCGACGCTCGACTATGTCTACAGCGTCGAGACCATGCCGACGCGTGGCGAGAAATACCGCGCGCGCGATCTCGCCGTGGTCGGCGGCGGCTGCGCCGGCAACGCCTCGGTCGCGATCGCCAGGCTCGGCGGGCGCTGCTGGCTGGCGACACGGCTGTCGGACGATCTGACCGGGGACCGCATCGTCGCCGATCTGACGGCCGACGGCGTCGAAACCGGCTTTGCGCTGCGTGCGCCGGGCTTGCGCTCGCCGGTCTCCGCGATCCTGGTCGACGCCGCCGGCGAGCGCATGGTGATCTCCTATTCGGACCCGGCCATGCCGGTCGGGACCGAGTGGCTGCCGGGCCATCTGCCCACCGGAGCGGGCGCGGTGCTGGCCGATACGCGCTGGGGCGAAGGGGCGCTTGCGGCGCTCCGGCTGGCGCGTGCGGCTGGCGTTCCCGGCGTGCTCGACGCCGACCGCAAGCCGCCTCATCCCGATCTTGTCGGCACGGCGAGCCATGTCGCCTTCAGCCAGCAGGCGCTGCGGGAACTGTCGGAGGAGGACGACCCCCGCGCCGGGCTTGCCAAGGTGGCGCGGAACGGCTCGACCTGGCTTGCCGTTACGCTCGGCAAGCAGGGCGTACTTTTCATCGAGAACGGGACGATTGCGCATATGCCGGCCTTCGTTGTTGAGACGGTGGACACACTTGGCGCTGGCGACGTCTGGCACGGCGCCTTCGCGCTGGCGCTTGCGGAGGGGCAAAGCGAGCGCGCGGCGATCCGCTTCGCCTCGGCGGCAGCTGCGATCAAATGCACCCGCTTCGGCGGGCGAGCCGGTGCGCCGAGCCGCGACGAGGTCGAGCGCTTCCTTGCGTCGGCCGGTTGACATCGCAACGACGAAAGAGCTGCCTCAAATTTAGGCGACTTTTGTGGCCCGCCCCCTTGCCCGACAAGGAGCCGCGCGGAACATTGGCGCTGCCATTTCGTCCTCGGGACAACCGAATGCTCGCGCCGCCCTTGCCACTTGCCGGTGATCCGCTGCTGCCGGCCTATGTGCGGGCGGCCGGCGGCGTCCGCCTGCGTTTCGGTAAGGTCGGGGCGCGCACGCATCGGCTTGAATTGGCCGAATCCGGCGGCTATCGCGCCCGCTTCCCGACGACCTTCGACGCGACCAGCGAAGCGGTGCTGATCAACACCGGTGGCGGCATGGCCGGCGGCGACGCAATGCGCGTCGAGGCGGTGCTCGACGCCGGGAGCGACGCGGTCGTTACCACCCAGGCAGCCGAGAAGATCTATCGCAGCCAGGGGCCCGACACCCGTATCGAAACCAGCCTCGCGGTGGCGGAGCGCGCGAGCCTCGCCTGGCTGCCGCAGGAGAGCATCCTTTTCTCGGGCGCGCGGCTTGCGCGCAGCCTGACGATCGATCTTGCGGCCGATGCCCGGCTGGTCGCCTGCGAATCCGTCTTCTTCGGCCGTAGCGCCATGGGCGAGGAGATCGTGCGCGGCAGCCTGCGCGACCGCTGGCGCATCAGGCGCGAAGGCAGGCTCGTCTTCGCCGACGATGTCCGGCTGGAAGGCGGGATCGCCGGACAGCTTGGCCGCCCTGCGATCGGCGCGGGCGCAAGGGCGGCCGCGACCCTCGTCGCGGCGGGGCCTGCCCATCTGCCGCGGCTGGACGATCTGCGCGATCTCATGGCCGGCGACGCCTTCGCCGGGGTCGAGGCCGGCGCGGGTATCGTCTCCGATCTGCTGCTGATCCGTCTTCTCTCGCCCGATGCGCAGGCGCTTCGTCGCGTCCTCGTCACGCTGCTCGGGCAATTGACCGGCCGTGCGCTGCCGCGCACCTGGTCAACTTGAGGAGAGCATCATGCTGGCGATCCAGGGTCTGAAATGCATTTATGACACCGGCGCTCGGGGCTGGGCGATCGAGCTCTCGCTGGCCGGCGGGGGCGACGAGGCCTTGCGCCGTTTCGATGTCGATGGCCCCGACGACGCAGAGATGCTGATCGAGGCCTTCGACGAATCCACCTCCAGCAGCTTCGATCCCGCCACCGGCGAGATCGTCTTCGCCTATGAATACGCCGACCTCGGCGAAGATGAAGCTGACGACGAAGACGAGGACGCCTCGGACGACGCCTCCGCTGACGAAGACGAGAAGGAACACGCATGAATCTGACGCCGCGCGAGAAGGACAAGCTGCTCATCGCCATGGCCGCCATCGTGGCGCGCAGACGGCTCGAGCGCGGCGTCAAGCTGAACTATCCCGAAGCCGTCGCGCTCATCACCGACTTTGTCGTCGAGGGTGCGCGCGATGGCAGGTCCGTCGCCGACCTGATGGAGGCAGGCGCCCATGTCGTCGCCGCCAGTCAGGTCATGGACGGCATCGCCGCGCTGATCCACGACGTGCAGGTCGAGGCGACCTTTCCCGACGGCACCAAGCTCGTGACGGTGCACGAGCCGATCCGTGGCGCGAGCGACGCAATGAAGCCTGGCGAGGTCACGCCGCTTCCCGGCGATCTGGTCATGAACGAGGGGCGCGAGAGCCTGTCGCTGACAGTCGCCAACACCGGTGACCGGCCGATCCAGATCGGCTCGCATTATCATTTCTACGAGGCGAACTCCGCGCTCGCCTTCGAGCGCGACAGGGCGCGTGGTTTCAGACTCGATATTCCCGCCGGTACGGCGGTGCGATTCGAGCCGGGGCAGACCCGTGAGGTCAGGCTCGTTGCCCTCGCGGGCAAGCGCGAAGTTTACGGCTTCCGCCAAGAGGTGATGGGCAAGCTGTGACTGAAGCGACTGAAGCGGCCGACGCGCCGTTGGCGACAAGCGGCCCGGGCAGCAAGAAAAAGGGCGTTTGCGCGATCACCGGCGTGGAGATGGCGCGCAAGAACCTCGTCTTGCTCGACAGCCTGCGGCCGACGCTGGTCGAGCATATCCGCCGCGACTTCCCCGACCTCGAAGACCACAGTCTCGTCAGCGTCAAGGAACTGGCGCGTTATCGGACACGATATGTCGAGGAGATCCTGCGCGAGGAGCACGGCGAATATTCCGACCTCGACCGCGAGGTCGCCGAGAGCATCGCCCGGCAGGAAACCATCGCCGAGAACATCGAGGACGATTTCGCCGAGCATCGCACGCTGGGCGAGCGGCTCTCCGATGGGCTGGCGAGCTTCGGCGGTTCATGGGCCTTCCTGATCAGCTTCTTCTCGATCCTGATCGTCTGGATGGCGATCAACGCGATCATCGGCGCGGCGAACGCCTTCGATCCCTACCCCTTCATCCTGCTCAACCTGGTTCTGTCCTGCCTCGCCGCCATCCAGGCGCCGATCATCATGATGAGCCAGAAGCGGCAGGAGGAGAAAGACCGGCTGCGCTCGTCCAACGACTATCAGGTCAACCTCAAGGCCGAGCTCGAAATCCGCCATCTCCACGAGAAGATGGACCACCTCATCACCAAGCAGTGGCAGCGCCTGGCCGAAATCCAGCAGGTCCAGCTCGAATTGCTGCAGGACCAGCAGGCGATCAGGCCGAGGCGGCCGAAGGTCGTCGTGGTCAAGAAGACGCGCAAGAAGCCGAAGTCGAAGCCGGATGGCTCTCCCGCGCCGCCGGTTGCGCCGCATTCGGTCTGAGTTTTGCTGATCAGCCTTGAGACAACAGGGGTTCGAGACACGCCATGCCCTTCAACTTCCCGCGCAATGCCTATGCCGCGATGTTTGGCCCCACCACCGGCGATACGGTGCGCCTCGGTGACACCGAACTCGTCATCAAGGTCGAGAAGGACTTCACCACCTATGGCGAGGAGGTGAAGTTCGGCGGCGGCAAGGTCATCCGTGACGGCATGGGCCAGTCACAAGTCCGCAACGCCGACGGCGCCGTCGACACCGTCATCACCAATGCGCTGATCCTCGACCATTGGGGTATCGTCAAAGCCGATATCGGCATCGTTGGCGGGCGCATCGTCGCGATCGGCAAGGCCGGTAATCCCGATATCCAGGCCGGATTCGGCAATTTCGATCCGCATGAGACGATCATCGTCGGCCCGGGCACGGAGGTCATCGCCGGCGAGGGCAAGATCGTCACCGCCGGCGGCTTCGACAGCCACATCCACTATATCTGCCCGCAGCAGATCGAGGAGGCCCTGATGAGCGGCCTCACCACCATGCTCGGCGGTGGCACCGGCCCGGCCCATGGCACGCTGGCGACGACCTGCACGCCCGGCCCCTGGCATCTCGGCCAGATGATCAAGGCCGCCGACGCCTTCCCGATGAACCTCGCCTTCGCCGGCAAGGGCAATGCCGCGCTGCCCGGCGCGCTGATCGAGATGGTCGAGGCCGGCGCCTGCGCGCTGAAGCTGCACGAGGACTGGGGCACGACCCCGGCCGCCATCGACAACTGCCTCTCGGTCGCCGACGATTACGACGTGCAGGTGATGATCCACACCGACACGCTCAACGAGAGCGGCTTCGTCGAGGACACGATCGCGGCGTTCAAGGGTCGCACCATCCACGCCTTCCACACGGAAGGGGCGGGCGGCGGCCATGCGCCCGACATCATGAAGGTGGCGGGTCTGCCCAACGTCCTGCCGTCCTCGACCAATCCGACGCGGCCCTTCACGGTCAATACGCTCGACGAGCATTTGGACATGCTGATGGTCTGTCATCACCTGTCGCCGTCGATCCCGGAGGACCTCGCCTTCGCCGAAAGCCGCATCCGCAAGGAGACGATCGCGGCCGAGGACATCCTGCACGATCTCGGCGCGCTCTCGATGATGTCCTCGGACTCGCAGGCGATGGGCCGTATCGGCGAGGTCATCACCCGGACCTGGCAGACCGCCCACAAGATGAAGGTCCAGCGCGGGGCTCTCGCCCAGGATGTCGGCACCGGCGCGGATAATTTCCGGGCAAAACGCTATGTCGCGAAATACACTATCAACCCGGCGATCTCGCACGGCATATCCCGCCATATCGGCTCGGTCGAGATCGGCAAGCTGGCCGACCTCGTGATCTGGTCGCCGGCTTTCTTCGCCACCAAGCCCGACATGGTGATCAAGGGCGGCATGATCGCGGCCGCCCCGATGGGCGATCCCAACGCCTCGATCCCGACGCCGCAGCCAGTGCATTACCGTCCGATGTTCGGCGCTTTCGGCAAGGCAGTCACCTCGACCTCGCTGGTCTTCGTTTCGCAGGCCGCCATCGCCAACGGCCTGCAAAAGCGGCTGGGCACAGACAAGCAGATGGTCGCGGTCGAGAACACCCGCGGCGGCATCTCCAAGAAGAGCATGATCCACAACGACGCCACGCCCGATATCCAGATCGACCCGGAGACCTATGCTGTGGTGGCGGATGGGGAGTTGCTGGTCTGCGAACCGGCGAAGGAACTGCCGCTGGCGCAGAGGTATTTCCTGTTTTGAGCCGAGGAGACTTAGTAGCACAAACTGCAATCTGTGCTACTAAGCCTCATGCAGCGTATCCCGCTCAATATCCAGACGCTCTATGCCGATCTGCAGCAGCAGGTCGAGACTGCTTCGCAGGACGAGGCGACCGTCGTTGCGACCGTGATCGGTGGTGTCCGCTATCTCAGGCTGCAGCGCTGGATCGGCGCGAGCCGAACGATAGAGCATCTCGGCCGCGCCGATGATCCCGAAGTGATTGCGCGGGCGCAAGCCGCAAAGGCCGAGATGATCCGCAGGCAGGAGCGGCGACGGCTGGTCTCGACTCTGCGACGCCTCATCCCAGGCCCCACGGCAACGCTCGGAAAGGTGCTCGATACGGTTGCCCATGCCGGGCTGTTTCGGCGCGGGGCCGTGCTCGTCGGGACGGCTGCCTATCAATGCTACCCGCCGCTTCTCGGCGTGATCCTGCCCTCGGCGACGATCATGACGCAGGATGCTGATCTCGCCACCGCCGATCTCGCGCTCGACGGCGAAATCGAGGGCGACAGCATGCTCGCCATTTTACGGCGAGCCGATCCCAGTTTTGCGGCCCTACCGGCGCTCGATCCAAAAGCACCACCGGCCCGCTTCCGCAACTCGGAAAGCTTTGTCATCGACCTGCTGACGCCGCAGCGTCGGCGTTCCGACCGCAACCCCATGTCGCTCAAGGCGCTGGGCGCCGGTGCGATTCCGCTGCAGCAACTCGACTGGCTGATCGCCGAGCCGGTGGTCGCGGTTGCGCTCCACGGCGCGGGCGTGGCGGTTGCATTGCCGCGCCCGGCGCGCTTTGCCGTCCACAAGCTCATCCTTGCCCAAAAGCGGGGCGCGCATGAGCTTGCCAAGAGCCGCAAGGATCTCGCGCAGGCCGCCGCCTTGTTGGCGGCTTTGCGGGAGGCGGCCCCGTTTGCGCTTGAAGACGCGCTGGATGAAGCGCGCGCCATGGGGAGGGACGGCTGGGCTCGCCCGATCCAGCGCTCTCTCTCACAGATCGAGGCTCTTGGCTGAGCGGCCGCGAACCTCGAACTGCGGCTTACGCTGCCTTCGCCAGCGGCGCCTTCAACACGGCAGCAGCTTCGCGCGCGCCGCTCAGGGCCGCCTTGCGCTGCTCCGGTCCGAAGGCGATGCCTTCCGCCCGGACGAATTCGATATCGGTGACGCCCAGGAAACTGAAGACCGCGCGCAGATAAGGCTCCTGGAAATCGTTCGGGGCCGCCGGCGCGCCGGGCGAATAGATGTTGCCGCGCGATGTTGCGACGATCAGGCGCTTGCCGCCCGCCAGCCCTTCCGGCCCCTTCTCGGTGTAGCGGAAGGTCTTGCCGGCCACCGCGATGCGGTCGATCCAGGCCTTCAACTGCGTCGGGATCGAGAAATTGTACATTGGCGCGCCGATCACGACGACATCGGCGGCGAGGAATTCGTCCATCACGGCCGCGCTCGTCGCGACTTCGGTCTTGATCGTGTCGCTGACCGGCGCGCCGGCCGCCGCAGCGAGGTGAGAGCCGGACAGATGCGGCAGCGGGTCGGCTGCGAGATCGCGATAGGTGACGGCGAGAGCCGGGTTCTTGGCGCGTAGCTGGGAGACGATCGATGCCGAGATCTCGCGGCTGGCGGAGTTGTCGCCAAGGATGCTGGAATCGAGATGAAGCAGTTTCATGAGGGAGCCTCTGTGGTATACGTTTGATACCGAGGCTATGTACGAGCCTGTCTAAATGCCGACAAGGAGGCACATTTTTGGAACAGGGGCACATTCATGTAACCGAGAGCTGCCGCGTCGTCGCGCCGGTTCTCGCCCGTGTCGGCGACAAGTGGAGCATCCAGATCGTGCGCCTGCTCGGCGATGGGCCGCGACGATTCAACGAAATCAAGCGGCTGGTCGACGGCATCTCGCAGCGCATGCTGACGTTGACCGTGCGCGGGCTGGAGCGCGACGGGCTGGTCAATCGTACGGTGTTCCCGACGATCCCGCCGCGCGTCGACTACGAGTTGACCGATCTTGGCCGCTCGCTCTGGCTCCCGGTGCAGGCGCTGGGGCTATGGGCGTTCGAGCATGCCGGCGAAATCGGTAAGGCGCAGGCCGCCTTCGACAAGCGCGCGGGCGCTGGGCAACCGCGCAAGATCGGGCTGACCGGCGTCAGGGCTGGCTGACCTGAGAGACGCTGCGATTGCTGTGCCGCATGTGTCGTGCAAGTCTCCGGGCGCGCGACGTTTCCCAACTCCGAAAGTATCCTTTTATGGCCACCCTCGCTTCGCCGGACGCCGGCATCGCTCCGCGCAGTCTCGCCGCCGGCTTTATCGCAGGCGCGATCGCGGTTGTGATCTTTCATCAGGGCATGTTCCTGATCCTGAACTTGCTGGGCATGCTGCCGGCGAAACCCTGGTCCTTCGCGCCGATCCCGCCCTGGGGGGTTCCTGCCCTGATGAACCAGATGTTCTGGGGCGGGCTCTGGGGCGCGCTGTTTTCGGTGGTCTGGTCGCATCTGCCTGGAAAGGATTTCTGGCTGAAGGGCATCGTCTTCGGCTGGCTGGGGCCGCTGCTGCTCGGCGGCTGGATCCTGTTGCCGCTGATCAAGGGCGGCGTCTATTTCGCCGGGCTCGTCCCGATGCGCATGCTCGTCGGAGCTTTGATCCAGACGGCTTTCGGTGCCGGACTGGGTCTGATCTACGAGCAGTTGCGCACACGGATCTGACGCGCCCGCGCATCCGCGACTTGCCCGGCCCGGTATCGGAGAGGGGCGCTCGGACGCCTCGCGGCAGGGAGGCGTATTCGCAATGTCCGATCCAGTCATCGTCATCGCACGGGCGCAGGTGCGCCTCGACGCCCGTGCGCAATTTATCGCCGCTGCCCGGGATTGCATCGCAGCGACCCGCCGGGAGAGCGGCTGCCTCGCTTACGACATGCATGAAAGCGTCAGTGCCGCCGGGCATTTCGTCTTCGTCGAGAACTGGGAGACGCGCGCCGACATCGACCGCCATATGCTCGAGCCGCATCTGCAGGCCTTCCTCGCAGTGGCGGGGGCTTGCGTCGAAAGCCCTCCGGTGATCGAAGTGGTCGACCCGCGGTCGATCGACCGCCTCTGACCCATCACCGTTACGGGACGTTCCATCATGCTTCGCGCCACCTCCGTCGTTCGCAAGGCCGCGGTCAAGGCCGACAGGGTCATCGAGACGCTGACGCTCGATCATGAGGACCGCAACCGCCGCCGCCTTGCCCTCAAGGGCGATGGCGGGCTCGATATCCTGCTCGATCTCGACAAGCCGACCGCGCTTGGCGACGGCGACGCTGTCAGGCTCGATGATGGCCGCCTCGTCGTCATCAAGGCCGCCGCGCAGAGCCTGCTCGAGGTGCGCGCGGAGAATCCGCTGCGCCTGATGCGCGTCGCCTGGCATATCGGCAACCGCCATACCCCTGCCGAGATCACGGCCGACGCGATCTATATCGAGAACGACCACGTTCTGGCTGAGATGGTGCGCGGCCAGGGCTGCGCCATGAGCGCCGTTATGCGCCCGTTCCAGCCCGAACGCGGCGCTTATGATCACGATCATGCCGGCCACGACCATCACGTCCATGACGCGACGTGCGGGCACGATCACGGTCATGACCATGCGCATGGCCACGATCACGCCCATCACGACCATGGCGTCGCACCCGCGGCGCACGACCATGCCGGGCATGCTCACGCCGCCCATGACGATGGCTGCGGCTGCGGGCACGATCATGGCCACAAGCACGAGCACGGCCACAAGCATGGCGCCGAGCATGGTCACAAGGGCCATAGCCACGACCACTGACGGCCCATGATGTCGTCTGCCCATCTGCCGCTGATGGTCTGGCTGTCGCCGTCCTTCCCGGTCGGCGCATTCGCCTATTCCCACGGGCTGGAATGGGCTTTCGAGACCGGCGACCTGTACGACCACGCCACTTTGAGCGACTGGCTCGATGCGCTGGTCAATCATGGCTCGCTGCGCAACGACCTGATCCTCTTCGCCGCCGCCTGGCGCGCGACGGGTGGCCATGACGACGTCGCCCTGGCGGAGGTCGCCGAGCTTGCGCTGGCTTTGGCCAACTCCTCGGAACGGCGTCTGGAGACGGTGACGCAGGGCAACGCCTTCGTCGCCGCCTTGCGCGCCGCCTGGCCCTGTGAGGCGATCGTGCGACTGCGACAGGTCTGGGCCGGCGATGTCGCCTATCCCATCGCGGTCGGCGTTGCTGCCTCAGGCCATGACCTGCCGTTGCGGCCCGCGCTCGAAGCCTATGGCCTGGCCTTCGTCGCCAATCTCGTCTCGGCCTCGGTCAGGCTCGGCATCGTCGGCCAGACCGACGGGCAGAAGATCACGGCCGGCCTGGTGCCGGCCTTGCATGCGGCAGCCGCGACTGCGGAGAACGCGACGCTCGACGATCTCGGTGGTTGTACGTTCCGGTCCGATCTCGCTTCCCTGCGACACGAAACCCAGTATTCGAGGCTGTTCCGTTCATGACACGCTCTCCCCACGGCCCGCTCCGCGTCGGCATCGGCGGCCCCGTCGGCTCCGGCAAGACCGCCCTGATGGAGGTGCTCTGCAAGCGCATGCGCGATCGCTATGATCTCTGCGCCATCACCAACGATATCTACACCAAGGAGGATGCTCGCCTTCTGACGGTCGCCGGCGCGCTGCCGCAGGAGCGGATCATGGGCGTCGAGACCGGCGGCTGCCCGCACACCGCCATCCGCGAGGACTGCTCGATCAACCTCGCCGCCGTCGAGGAGATGCGCGGCAAGTTCCCGGACCTCGACATCATCCTGATCGAATCCGGCGGCGACAACCTCGCCGCGACCTTCTCGCCCGAACTCGCCGACCTGACGATCTACGTCATCGACGTCGCCGCCGGCGAGAAGATCCCCCGCAAGGGCGGGCCGGGGATCACGCGCTCCGACCTGCTCGTCATCAACAAGACCGATCTCGCCCCCCATGTCGGCGCGGATCTTGCAGTCATGGACCGGGATTCCCGCCTGATGCGCGGCAGGCGCCCCTTCGTCTTCACCAACACCAAGCTCGGCGAGGGTGTCGATGTGGTGGTGGATTTCATCGAGACGGCAGGGGGCCTGCGGGTCGCTTCCGTGGCTTGACCGGCAACATAGGAAGGTGACGACGATGCGGATGGTCTTCGGACGGGCGATGCTGGCTCTGGTTCTGTCGGCGGCTGTCACGCCGGCCCTGGCCCACACCGGAATTGGCCCGGTGCATGGCTTCACGGCCGGCCTGATGCATCCGCTGTTCGGGCTCGATCATGTGATGGCGATGATCGCGGTCGGTCTGTGGGCCGGCCTGGTCGGCGGCAAGGCGCGGTGGGCCTATCCGCTCGCCTTCGTCGGCATGATGGTCGTGGCCGGCTTGTGGGGCATGTCGGGCCTGCCGCTGCCGGGTGTCGAAATCGGCATCGCGGCATCCGTGATCGCGCTTGGCTTCGCCATCGCGTTCGGCCTCGTGCCGCCGTTGGCCGCCGGAACGGCCGCCTGCGCCGTTTTCGCGATCTTCCATGGCCATGCCCATGGCGCCGAACTGCCGGAGGGCGCGAGCAGCACCGGCTATGCGCTCGGCTTTGTCGTGGCGACGGTGGCGCTGCACGGCGCGGGGCTTGGCCTTGCGGCGGCGCTCGCCGCGCGTGCTCCGCTGCTGGCGCGCATTGCGGGCGGCGGCCTCGTGCTCGCGGGCGCGGCGCTGCTGCCGGGCTGACGGAGGCCCGCATTTCGGGCTCCCCCATGAGACCAGCCCTGAAAATCCTGATCGTCGATGCCAATCCGGTGCGCGCGGCCATCATCGACGAGGGTCTGCGCGAGGCGGGTTTCACCGACCTCGTCCGCATCGGCGCGACCAACGGTCTCGTCGCCGCGATCGAGACGCATGATCCCGACGTCGTCGTGATCGATCTCGAAGACCCCAGCCGCGACGCGCTGGCCGACATGTTCCTGGTCAGCCGCAGCGTGAAACGGCCCATCACCATGTTCGTCGACCAGTCCGATTCCGCCTCGATCGAGGCCGCCGTCGAGGCCGGCGTCTCCGCCTATATCGTCGACGGGCTGAAGAAGGAGCGCATGCAGCCGATCCTCCAGACCTGCATCAGCCGTTTCAACGCCTTCCGCAAACTGCGCGAGGAACTCGATGAGGCCCGCTCGCAGCTGGAGGAGCGCAAGCTGATCGACCGGGCCAAGGGCGTCGTCATGCGCCTGAAGGGCCTGGCCGAAGAGGAGGCTTACGCGCTGCTGCGAAAGACCGCGATGAACGAGAAGCGCAAGCTCGTTGACATCGCGCGCTCCATCATCACAGCCGCCGAGGTGCTGAAATGACCCTGCATCTTCGTGTCGGCTTCATGCCGCTGATCGACTGCTCGCTGGTGATTCTGGCGAAGGACGAGGGCTTCGCCGAGGCGCAGGGGCTCAACCTCGAACTCGTACGCGAAATCTCCTGGTCCAATCTGCGCGACAAGCTCAATGTCCGCCTGTTCGACGCCGCCCACATGCTCGGACCGGCGGCGGTGGCCGCGACACTCGGCATCGGCGGCGTCAAGGCGCCGATGGCGGTCCCGATCGCGCTCAATCTCGACGGCAGCGCGATCACCATCTCCGTGCGTCGCTTCGAGGAGATGACGCGCCTCGGCGACGGCGACATGGCCGATCCCGCGGTGTCCGCGAGTGCGCTCGCCGCCATGGTCGCGCGGCGCAAGGCGTCGGGCCTGCCGCCATTGACGTTTGCGGCCGTCTTCGGCTTTTCAAGCCATACCTATCTGCTCTGCGACTGGCTGGCCAAGGGCGGCCTGAAGCTCGGCGAGGATATCCGTTTCGAAGTCGTGCCGCCGCCGCAGACGGTCGAGGCGCTGACCAGCGGGCGGATCGACGGCTTCTGCGCCGGCGCGCCCTGGAATGCCGCAGCCGTCGCCGCGGGGATCGGCGCGATGGTGCTGTGCGGCACCGATTTGCGCTGCGATTGCCCCGACAAGGTGCTGGCCTGGCGCGCCGACGACGCCGAACGCCGAGTCGAGGCCGTCTCGAAACTCAATGCCGCGATCCTGTGTGCGAGCGAGTGGGCCTGCCAGCCCGAAAATCTCGGCCGTCTTGCGCTGCACCTGTCGAAGCCGGATCGCCTGGCGCTGCCGGTCGAAATCCTCGAGCCCGCGCTGAACGGGGAATTGCGCCAGGGCGCTGGGCGGCCACCGCGGCAGGTCGAGCGCTTCATCCGCTTCGACCGCGAGGCGCTGCGGCCCAATCCCGACCACGCCGCCTGGATTCTTGGCGGGATGGAGCAGGCCGGGCAGGTCGTCGCGATCCCTGATCTCCACGAGCAGGCGCGGGCGATCTTCCGGCCTGCTCTCTTTGCAGGCAATCGCTCTCAATCTTGAGGTGCTGCGCGTTTTTTATGCGAATGCAGGCCAATTGTGCACCGCAATACGACGTCTCCGGCGCGCCTTCTCGCTCGGGAATTTTCGCTAACCTATTGTAATTCCAGAGAAACTGAATCTTTCGAGAGTTGGCACGATCTTTGTAATGTTTGGTGCAGCGCGGCCAACGCTGCCCGCGCCATCCCGATCTTGAATGCACAGCAACGCCGCTGTCGAAAAGTGCCCATTGGGTGCGTTTCGCGCGGCGTTTTCGTTTTCGGGCTGGTTGCGGCGGCACGAGACAAACCGGACAAGAGGCTTTTCGATGATCGAGACTGTCGAGACCAAGGGTGGGACGACCACAGCGTCCGGCGCCAGCCGCCGCCAACTGCTGAAGCTTTCGGGCACAGCCGCGCTCCTGAGCGCCGCACGCCTCGCACTTCCTTCGGGCGCCTTCGCCCAGGCCGCGGGGCCCGAGGTCAAGGGAACGCGCCTCGGCTACATCGCGCTGACCGACGCCGCGCCGCTGATCATCGCCAAGGAGAAGGGCATCTACGCCAAATACGGCTTGCCCGACATGGACATCGCCAAGCAGGCCTCCTGGGGCGCGACGCGCGACAACATGGCGCTCGGCTTCAAGGCGAACGGTATCGACGGCGGTCACATCCTGTCGCCAAAGCCGTATCTCTATTCGACCGGCAAGGTGATGCAGAACAGCCAGCCGCTGCCGATGTACACGCTGCTGCGACTGAACGAGGACTGCCAGGGCCTCTCGGTCTCCAACGAATACAAGGATTTGCCGGTCGGCACCGATTCCTCCGCGTTGAAGGAGGCCTTCGCCAAGAAGAAGGCCGCCGGCAAGGAGGTCAAGGCCGCGATGACCTTCCCGGGCGGCACCCATGATCTCTGGATCCGCTACTGGCTCGCCGCCGGCGGCATCGACCCCGACAGCGACGTCTCGACCATCGTCGTGCCGCCCGCGCAGATGGTGGCGAATATGAAGGTCGGCACCATGGACTGTTTCTGCGTCGGCGAGCCCTGGAACGAGCAGCTCGTCAACCAGAACATCGGCTTCACGGCCTGCACCACCGGGGAGGTCTGGTTCAAGCACCCCGAAAAGGTGCTCGGCATGCGCGCTGACTTCGTCGACCAGAACCCGAAGGCCACGATGGCCCTCATGCTGGCGACCATGGAAGCCCAGATGTGGTGCGAAAAGATGGAGAACAAGCAGGAGATGGCCGAGATCATCGGTCGTCGCCAGTGGTTCAATGTCCCGGTGGCCGACATCATCGGCCGCATCAAGGGCGACATCAATTATGGGCGCGGCAAGACGGCGTCGGGCTCCAACCTGCTGATGAAGTTCTGGGGCGAGGGTGGTTCGGTCTCCTATCCCTGGAAGAGCCTCGACAGCTGGTTCGTCACCGAAAATATCCGCTGGGGCAAATTCGACACCAACACCGACGTCAAGGCGCTCGTCGACAAGGTCAACCGCTCCGACCTCTGGCTCGAGGCGGCCAAGACGCTGGGCGTGGCAAATCCGCCGAAGGGCGATTCGCGTGGCGTCGAGACCTTCTTCGACGGCATGAAGTTCGATCCGGCCGCGCCGATGGACTACCTCAAGGCGCTCAAGATCAAGCGGATCGCCTGATCCATGGCCGAGCCGCTGATCATCGTCGGGAAAGGCATGGCCGCGACGCGGCTGGTCGACGAGCTCAGCCAGCGCGCGCTCGGCCGCTATTCCATCGCGGTGATCGGGGCCGAGGCACGGCTCGCCTATAACCGGGTGCTGCTCTCGCCGCTGCTGGCGGGAGAGATCGGCGAGCCCGATATCGAGCTCAAGCCCGCCGCCTGGTGGAAGGCGCGCGGCGTCTCGACGATCTATGGCCGCAGCGTTGAAGCCATCGATCGCGCGGCCAGAACCGTGACGCTCGCCGATGGCCTGAGTCTGCCCTACGGCAAGCTCGTCCTCGCGACGGGCTCGAAGCCGCTGAAGCCGCCCTTTCCCGGCGGCGAGCTGCCGGGCGTCGCGACCTTCCGCGACACGGCCGATGTCGGTCTGATGCGAGCTTATGCCGAGCGCGGCGCGAACATCGTCGTCATCGGCGGCGGCCTGCTCGGTCTGGAAGCCGCTTACGGCCTCGCGAAAGCCGGTGGCAAGGTTACGCTGCTGCATCTCGTCGACCGGCTGATGGAACGCCAGCTCGATGCCGAGGGTGCGGCGCTGCTCGCCGCGGCCATGGGCGAGCGTGGCATCACGGTCCGGCTCAACAGCGCCACCAAAGGCTTCGTCGGGGTCGACAAGGTCGAGGGCGTCGAACTGCAGGACGGCACGGTCATTCCCGCCGATCTCGTCGTCATCGCCATCGGCGTCCGGCCCAACACCGATCTCGCCAGGGCCGCCGGGCTGAACGTCAAGCGCGGCGTCGTCGTTGATGATCGCCTGGCGAGCGACGACCCCGCGATCTTCGCCATCGGCGAATGCGCCGAGCATCGCGGCAGCGTCTACGGGCTGGTCGAGCCGGCCTATGAGCAGGCGCGCGTGCTCGCGACATGCCTTGCCGGCAGGGCTGCCGCCTATGCCGGCTCGCTGCTCTCGACCAATCTCAAGGTCAGCGGCGTCGGCGTGTTCTCGGCGGGAGAGTTCGAGGCTGGCGCCGGGGCCGAGACGCTGGTGCTGCGCGATGGCGCCGCCGGCATCTACCGCAAATTCGTGCTGCGCGAAGGCCGGCTTTCCGGCTGCGTTCTCGTCGGCGACACCAAGGGCGCGCTGTTCTATCTCGGCCTGATCCGCTCCGGGCAGGACATCTCGGCGATCCGGGCCGATCTGCCCTTCGGAGAACCCTACTGCGCAAATATTCGCATCCCGGAGGCCGCCTGACATGCGTGTCGACGACGCCATGCCCGGTCCCGGCGTTCCCGATGGCGCGGTTCGCACGACCTGCCCCTATTGCGGCGTCGGTTGCGGCGTGCTCGCGACACCCGATGGCAAGGGCGGTGCGGCAATCGCGGGCGACTTAGACCATCCCGCCAATCTCGGCCGGCTCTGCTCGAAGGGCTCGGCGCTCGGCGAGACACTGGGGCTCGGCAAGCGCGTCCTGCATCCGATGAAGCGCAACGCGGCCGGCGGCTACGACCGCGTCACCTGGGATCTCGCGCTCGATGCGGTGGCGGAGGGCCTGCGCTCGATCATCCGTCGGGACGGGCCCGAGGCGGTCGCCTTCTATCTTTCGGGGCAACTGCTGACCGAGGACTATTACGTCGCCAACAAGCTGATGAAGGGCTTCATCGGCTCAGCCCATGTCGACACCAATTCGCGGCTCTGCATGTCGTCGACGGTCGCCGGCCACAAGCGGGTGCTCGGCTCCGACACCGTGCCGGGGAACTACGAGGATCTCGACTGCGCCGATCTCATCGTGCTCGTCGGCTCCAACACCGCCTGGTGCCACCCGGTGCTGTTTCGCCGCATGCAGCAGAACCGCAGCCAGCGTGGCGCCAAAATAGTGGTCATCGATCCTCGCGTCACCGCGACCGCCGAAGACGCCGACATGGTGCTGCCGCTGCGGCCGGGCTCCGACAGCGTCCTCTTCGCCGGGCTGCTGGTCCATCTCGATTCAAACAGGCTTACCGACCAGACCTATCTCGCCCGCCATGTCGCAGACTTCGAGGCGACGCTGGAGAACGCTCGCGCGATCGCTCCGAGCATCGCCGTCGTGGCGGCGCGGACCGGACTGAGCCCGGCCGAGATCTCGGCCTTCTACGCGCTCTGGGCCGGCACGCCCAACGTCGTCACGGCCTGGAGCCAGGGCGTCAACCAGTCGGCGCAGGGCACCGACAAGGTCGCCTCGATCCTGCACTGCCATCTCGCCACCGGCCGCATCGGCCGCCCGGGTGGCGGGCCGTTCTCGCTGACCGGCCAGCCCAACGCCATGGGCGGGCGCGAGGTCGGCGGCCTCGCCAACATGCTGGCCGCCCATATGGGCTATTCGGCGGTTGAGATCGACCGTGTCCGCCGCTTCTGGAATGCGCCTAACATGGCGCAGTCCGAGGGGCTGAAGGCCGTGGCGATGCTCGACGCTGTCGCCGACAAGCGCATCAAGGCGGTCTGGGTGATAGCGACCAACCCGGCCGTCTCGCTGCCGCGCGCCGACCACGTCAAGGCGGCGCTCGCGGGGCTCGATCTCTTCGTCGTCTCCGAGAACGTCATCTCCAACGATACGCTGGCTGCCGGCGCGCATTTCATTCTGCCTGCCGCCGCCTGGGGCGAGAAGGACGGCACGGTCACCAATTCCGAGCGGCGCATCTCGCGCCAGCGCGCCTTCCTGCCCCTGCCGGGAGAGGTCAGGCCGGATTGGTGGATCATCTGCGAGGTCGCCCGGCGTCTCGGCTTCACGCAAGGGTTCGGCTACACGCAGGTCTCGCAGATCTATGCCGAGCACGCTGCGCTCTCGGCCTTCGAGAACGACGGCAGCCGCGATTTCGACATCGGCGCTCATGCCGGGCTGCCGAACCGCGCTTATGACGCGCTGAGGCCGGTGCAGTGGCCGGTCACGGTCGGCCGCCCGCTCGGTACGGCGCGCCTCTTCGCCGATGGCGGGTTCTTCGGACCCGATCGCAAGGCGCAGATGCGGCCGCTGGCCGCACCCGCTCTCGCCGCGCAGACCAGCGAGGCGCTGCCGCTTCTGCTCAACACCGGCCGTGTCCGCGACCACTGGCACACGATGACGCGCACGGGCCTGAGCGCGCGCCTTTCCGCGCATGTCAGCGAGCCCGGCGTCTTCGTGCATCCCGCCGACGCCGCCCGCTTTGGCCTCGTCGATGCAGGATTTGCCCGCATCGCGAACACGCACGGCGCGGTCGTTCTCAAGGTCATCATCGATCCTGGCGCACAGAAAAACGTGCTCTTCGCGCCGATCCACTGGTCGGGCGAGACGGCCTCCGACGGGCGCATCGGCGCCGCCGTGCATCCGGCCGTCGATCCCTATTCCGGCCAGCCCGAGTTGAAGGCGACTCCGGTCTCGATCGAACCTGTCGCTTACGCCGCACAGGGCTTCGTCCTCTCTCGCGACAGCTTCGTCCTGCCGGCCGGCAGCTGGTGGGCGCGGCTCGCCGTCGAGGGCGGCGAAGGCCGGCTCTTTGCCAGCGACGCAAGCGTGGACGAGCTGATGGCGCATATGCGCGCGGCCTTCGACGACGACAGCCTGACCGAGATGATCGATCGCGAAGGCGGTGTCTATCGTTGCGCCGTGACCCGCGAAGGCAGGCTGGAGGCTGCGCTTTTCGTTGCTCCCGCCGGTCGCGCGCCGCTCTGGGACACGGTCAAACTCGCCTTCGCCGATCCGTCTGCCGTGCCCGAGAACCGGCTCGCGCTGCTTGCCGGCCGCCGGCTCGACGGCGCCGCCGATCCCGGCCCGACCGTCTGCGCGTGCTTCGGCGTCGGCCTGAACACCATCCGCGCCGCCTTCGCTAGCGGCGGCGCACTGACGCCCGAGGATATCGGCCGCCAGCTCAAGGCTGGCACGAATTGTGGTTCGTGCCAGCCGGAAATCCGGCGCATCGGCGCGCAATCGCGCGAGACGGTGGCGGCATGAGCAGCGCTTTCGAACGGATCAACCAGAGGAGTCCCGGCATGGGTCAGGCTGTCTTGAAGAACGCGACGGCAGGGGCGAAAGTCGTCGCGCTGCCGGGTATGAAGGCCGAGGTCGTGGCGCTGCCCGTCGTCGCGAGCAAACCGCTGCTGGAGCGGCTGGCGCCCTGGTTCACGGCCGTTGTCGTCAACGTCGTGCCGCCGCTGATCACGGTCGCGCTGATCCTGCTGTTCTGGCAGCTTGCGGCGCATGGCCCGCAATCCTCGCTGCCGACGCCGACCAAGATCTGGAGCGAGGCGAAGGACCTGATCACCGAACCGTTCTTCTGGAACGGATCGCAGGATATCGGGCTGGGCTGGCGCATCCTGGTATCGCTCCAGCGCGTCGCCATCGGCTTCAGCCTCGCGGCGATCGTGGGCGTGCTGCTGGGAGCGCTCGTCGGCCAGTCGGTCTGGGCGATGCGCGGTCTCGATCCGGTTTTCCAGGTGCTGCGCACCGTGCCGCCGCTGGCCTGGCTGCCGCTCTCGCTCGCCGCCTTCCGCGACAGCCAGCCCTCGGCCATCTTCGTGATCTTCATCACCGCGATCTGGCCGGTGATCATCAACACGGCGGTCGGCATCCGCAACATCCCGCAGGATTACCGCAACGTCGCGAAGGTGCTGCGGCTGAACCAGGTCGAGTTCTTCTTCAAGATCATGGTGCCCTCGGCCGCGCCCTACATCTTCACCGGTCTTCGCATCGGCGTCGGCCTGTCCTGGCTCGCGATCGTCGCAGCCGAAATGCTGACCGGCGGCGTCGGCATCGGCTTCTTCATCTGGGATGCGTGGAACTCGTCGCGCCTGTCCGACATCATCGTGGCGCTGGTCTACATCGGCGTGGTCGGCTTCGTGCTCGACCGCCTCGTCGCCTTCGTCGGCTCGATCGTCACCCGCGGCACCCTGACCCAATAAGGAGGCGAAGATGAGCTATCTCAAGATCGATCACGTCGACAAGCGCTTCCAGCACGGCAGCGCCACCACCGAAGTGCTGAAGGACGTCAACCTCGTCATCGACAAGGGCGAATACGTCTCGGTCATCGGCCATTCCGGCTGCGGCAAGTCGACCCTGCTCAACATCATCGCGGGCCTGACGCCGGTCTCGACGGGCGCGGTCCTGCTCGAGGGCAAGGAGGTCAACGCGCCCGGTCCAGAACGCGCCGTGGTTTTCCAGAACCACTCGCTGCTGCCCTGGCTCACTGTCTACGACAACGTCGCGCTCGCCGTGAACAAGGTCTTCGGCTCGACCAGGAGCAGGGCGCAGCGGCATGACTGGATCATGCACAATCTCGACCTTGTCCAGATGGGCCACGCGAAGGACAAGCGCCCCGCCGAGATCTCGGGCGGCATGAAGCAGCGCGTCGGCATCGCGCGCGGGCTGGCGATGGAGCCCAAGATCCTGCTGCTCGACGAGCCTTTCGGCGCGCTCGACGCGCTGACGCGGGCGCATCTGCAGGATTCGATCATGCAGATCCATGCGACGCTGGGAAACACGATGATCATGATCACCCATGACGTCGACGAGGCCGTGCTGCTCTCGGACCGCATCGTGATGATGACGAACGGTCCCTCCGCCCGCATCGGCGAGGTGCTCGACGTGCATCTGGAACGGCCTCGCAAGCGTCTCGAACTGGTCTCCGACCGCACCTACATCGCAGCCCGCGAAGCGGTGCTGAAGTTCCTCTACGAGCGCCACCGCTTCGTCGAGGCGGCGTGATGCTGGGTTTGGTGCAGGGAGCGTCGCTGCGCGTATCCTTCTCCCCTCGGGGGAGAAGGTGGCAGCGCGAAGCGCTGACGGATGAGGGAAGGACGACTGTCCGCTCACCCGGTCTTCCCTCATCCGACCCGGCTGCGCCAGGCCACCTTCTCCCCCGAGGGGAGAAGGGAAAGCGGCAACCATGAGCGACGATTTCACCCCCGAGCAGAAGCGCTATCTCGAAGGCTTCACGAGCGGCATGCAGTCGGCCCGCACGGCGCGGGGCTTAGGTCCGCTTGGCGGTGCTCCGGGCGCTGGCGGCAAGGCCGCGCCGGCAGGCCCCGACCGGGAGCATCAGGAGGCCCAGGCGAAGACCGTCGCGGCCGGCGGCAAGCTCGTCGATCAGGAGAAGTGGAAGGCTGCCGAGCACCCGTTCGACGCCTATTCCCGCTTCAAGACACAGGCCGAAGCCGGCACCTATCCCAAGCCGGAAGACAATTTCCGCTGGCGTTATCACGGCCTGTTCTACGTCGCGCCGGCCCAGAACAGCTATATGTGCCGCCTGCGCATCCCCAATGGCATCCTCAAAGCCTGGCAGTTCGCCGGCGTCGCCGATCTCGCCGAGCGGCTCTGCGGTCCCTACAGCCACGTCACCACCCGCGCCAATCTTCAGGTCCGCGAGATCAGCGCCGAGAACGCACCGCTCCTGATCGAAGGCCTCGCCGATCTTGGCCTGACGGCAAAAGGCTCCGGCGCCGACAACATCCGCAACGTCACCGGCTCCGCGACTGCAGGCGTCGATCCGCTCGAACTGCTCGATACTCGCCCCCATGCCCGCGCCTGGCATCACCACATCCTGAACGACCGCTCGCTTTACGGCCTGCCGCGCAAGTTCAACGTCGCCTTCGACGGCGCCGGCTCGATCGCGACGCTTGAAGACACCAACGACATCGGCTTTCAGGCGATCGAGGTCGGGGAGGGCGCGTCTTTCGACGGCCAGCCGGTCGCGTCCGGCATCTGGTATCGTCTCGCGCTGGGCGGCATCACTGGCCACCACGATCTCGCCCGCGATACCGGCGTCGTCGTCGCACCCTCGGATGCTGTCGCGGTTGCCGATGCGGTTGTGCGCGTCTTCATCGCCAACGGCGACCGCACCGATCGCAACAGGTCGCGGCTGAAATACGTCCTCGATGCCTGGGGCTTCGACAAATTCCTGGCCGCCGTCGAGGAGAAGCTCGGTCGCAGGCTGGTCCGCCTCGACGCCGCCTTCGTCAAGCCGCGCCCGGTCTATGACCGGCTCGCCCATATCGGCGTTCACAAGCAGAGCCAGCCGGGGCTGAACTGGATCGGCGTCGCGCTGCCTGTCGGCAAGCTGACCGTCGCTCAGATGCGCACCATCGCTGCGATCTCGCAAAGCACCGGCGACGGCGATATCCGCCTGACCGTCTGGCAAAACCTGCTGATCTCCGGCGTGCCCGATGCCAAGGTCGACGACGTCGTCGCAAACCTCCAGGCCATCGGCCTCTCCGCCGAGACTTCGATCCTGCGCGCGGGGCTGATCGCCTGCACGGGTGCGACCGGCTGTAAATTCGCCGCAGCCCACACCAAGGAGGACGCACTCGCCATCGCCGCCCATTGCGAGCCGCGCATCGCGCTGGATGCCCCGGTCAACATCCATCTGACCGGCTGCCACCATTCCTGCGCCCAGCATTACATCGGCGATATCGGCCTGATCGGCGCGAAGGTGCCCGTCAACGAGGATGGCGACACCGTGCCGGGTTACGACCTGCTCGTCGGCGGCGGCTACGGCGTCGATGGCGGCATGGCGCGGCCCTTCCGCGAGCAGGTGAAGGCGCAGGACGCGCCCGCTCTGGTCGAGGCGATCCTGCGGACCTGGGCGACGCATCGCGCTGCGCCCGACGAGAGCTTCGTCGCCTTCGCCCGGCGCCACGAGATCGAGGCGCTGCAGGCGCTGGTCGCCCAGACCGGAGAGGCGGCATGAGCGCTGAACCGCATAGCCGTCATGGTCGGCCTTGTGCCGACCATCCACGTCTTCCGTCGTCGCGCTCTACGATCAAGACGTGGATGCTCGCCACAAGGGCGAGCATGACGGAAGGGGTGTCTCGATGACCGTCCAGTCCCCATCCCCCATCGTTCAGGTTTTGCCCGAGACCGCGCCGTTCAGCGAGGAACAGCGTTCCTGGCTGAACGGCTTCTTCGCCGGCCTGCTCTCGCTCGACAATGCCGGCGTCACCGCGCTGTCGCCGGCTGAGAACGCCGCCGTGATGGGCGAGGTCGATGACGGCGCGCCCTGGCACGATCCGGCGATGGAGATGGCGCAGCGCATGGCGCTGGCCGAGGGGAAGCCCTTGCCGCGCAAGCTTTTCGCCGCGATGGCGCAGCAGGATTGCGGCCAGTGCGGCTATGTCTGCGAGACCTATTCGGCCGCGATCGCGCAGGGCAAGGAGCCGCGCCTCAACCTCTGCGCGCCCGGCGGCAAGGACACGCTGCGGATGCTCAAGACGCTGACGGACGAAGCCGGCTCCGCGCCGGCGCCCGCCGCTGAAGCCATGCCGGCCGCTCCCGCCGGTCCGCTCGGCCGTTGCCGCGAGAACCCGGCGCTCGCCACTTTCCTGTCGCGCCGCAAGCTCAATGGCGAGGGCTCCGAAAAGGAGACCTGGCATGTCGAGTTCGATCTCTCGGAATGCGGGCTCGACTACATCGTCGGCGACGCCTTCGGCATCGTCGCGCAAAACGATCCGCGCCTTGCCGACGCCGTCATCGCGCTGCTCGGCGCCCGGCCCGATGCCGATATCGGCGGCAAGAGCCTGCGCGATATCCTCATCGCGGAGCGCGCGCTCGGCCCCGCGCCCGACGCCCTGTTCCAGCTTATCTCCTATGTCACCGGCGGCGAAACCCGCGCCAAGGCAAAGCGGCTGGCGGCGGGCGAGGATCCCGATGGCGATCTCGACCGGCTTGACGTGTTCGGTACGCTGCACAAGTTCTCGCAGGCGAGGCTCTCGGCCGAGGCCTTCGTCGAGGCGCTCGATCCGCTGCAGCCACGGCTCTACTCGATCTCGTCCTCGCATGTCGCGACGCCCGGCAGGATCACGCTGACGGTGGATACGGTGCGTTACAAGATCGGCACGCGTCCGCGCTGGGGCGTCGCCTCTACCTTCCTCGGCGAACGCGTCCAGCCCGGCGAGAAGGTGCCGGCCTATGTCCAGCGCGCCCACGGCTTCGGCCTGCCGGAAAATCCCGAGACGCCGGTCATCATGTGCGGCCCCGGCACCGGCATCGCGCCGTTCCGCGCCTTCCTGCACGACCGCAGGGCGACCAAGGCGCCGGGCAGGAACTGGCTCTTCTTCGGCCACCAGCGCGCAGCGAGCGACTTCTTTTACGAAGACGAGCTCAAGGCGATGAAGGAGGAGGGCGTGCTCGCCAACCTCACTTTGGCCTGGTCGCGCGACGGCAGTGGAAAGATCTACGTCCAGGACCGCATGCGCGAGCGCGGGGCTGAGCTTTTCGCCTGGCTCGAGCAGGGCGCTCACTTCTACGTCTGCGGCGACGCCAAGCGCATGGCCAAGGATGTCGAGCGCGCCATGGTCGATGTCGTCGCCGAGCACGGCAAGCGCTCGCCCGACGAGGCGGTTGCTTATGTAGCGGCGCTAAAAAAGAGCGGGCGCTATCAGGCGGATGTTTACTGAGGGCGTAGCGCGGACGCCAGCTTCGCTTGCCGCAACGCGGGGTGGTCGCTAGCCTGACGGCTGGTCGATCACGAGGGTCTTCTCGCCATGGCGGACTATGCTGGGCTTGCCGCGAAGGCGCACCTCGTCAATCCCTTGCATTCCGACGTCATGTTCGAGCGTTTCGTCGTGCCTTTTCTGGTCGAGCGCTGGACGGATGCCTATTGCGACGGCTCGGTCAGGACCGATCTCGTCGTCGTTGCAGTCGAGGCCTTTTCCTACCTGTTCGACATCGATACGCAGCGGCTCGTCTCGGCCTGGGGCGTGAGCGCCGGTCGTCATGGCGGGGCGCGCGACAAGTCGCGCATGGCCGGCCATCCGCTGAGCGCCGGCCAGCTTTATCACCGTGGCCACGCCATTCCCCATACGCTCGGCGGCCAGACCGACATCAATCTCGTCCCCCAGCTCGGCAGCATCAATATCGGGCCGTTCCGCCCGTTGGAGAAGAAGGCCGTGGCGACACCTGGCGCGTTCTACTTCACGCATTGGGCCTATGGCCCGACCGCGTCGCAGACACCCATTGGGGTCGACCAGGGCCTGCTGGTGCCGGGTTTTCCACCTGAGATTACGGTGCATAGCAATTGATGCCGGCACTCCCGGCCGCCGCATGTCGGCCTTCGTCATGCCGTTGTCACAACCCTGCGCCATCCGGCCTTACGCCGCGCTTCCGCGTCACGGCAGGGAGAATGACGTGACGATCAGGATCAGCGGCGGCCGCGCGCTGCTCGACGATTTCGAGCCTTGCGACATCGTGCTCGACGGTCCGGTGATCGCGGCTCTCGATGCCGCCGCGCCTGCCGATGGGCTGCATCTCGACGCGACCGGCCTGCTCGTCCTGCCCGGCATCGTCGACATCCATGGCGACGCCTTCGAGCGCCACATCATGCCGCGCCCCGGCGTCTCCTTCGATATCGATCTCGCCTTGCGCGATGCCGACCGGGCGATGCTCGCCTGCGGCATCACCACCGCCTTCCATGGCGTGACCTGGTCATGGGAGCCCGGCCTGCGCGGGGCGGACAATGCGCGCGCGCTGGTCGCCGCGATCGTGCGCCTGCAGCCGGAACTCGGGGCCGACACCCGCTTCCATCTGCGCCACGAAATCTTCAACCTCGCGGCAGAGACCGAGATCGCCGACTGGCTCGCTACGGGCCGCATCGGCGCGCTCGCCTTCAACGACCACACGCCGGGCATCTTCAAGGACGCCGTGAGGCCGGGCAAGATCGCCAAGATGGTCGAGCGCACCGGTTTGTCCGAAGCAGCCTTCATGACGCTGGCCCATGATGTCTTCGGCCGCGAGAGCGAGGTGCCGGCCTCGGTCGCGCGCCTTGCGGAGGCAGCGCGCGCCGCCGGCGTGCCGATGCTGTCCCATGACGACATGTCGCCGGTGATGCGCCGCGATTATCGCGCGCTTGGCGTCGGCGTCGCCGAATTCCCGCTCGACGTCGAGACCGCGCGCGAGGCAGGCGACCATGGCGAGGCGATCGTCTTCGGCGCGCCCAATGTCGTGCGCGGCGGCTCGCATCTGGGTTGCCCCGGGGCGGAGGAGATGGTTCGCGCCGGGCTCTGCACCATTCTGGCTTCGGACTACTACTATCCCGCGCTGCCGCTCGCGCCCTTCATCCTGGCGCGCAACGGCTCCGCGAAACTGGCGGACGCATGGCGTCTGGTGTCGCAGTCTCCGGCGCGGGCGTTCGGTCTCGATGACCGGGGCGCCATTGCCGAGGGAAAGCGCGCCGATCTCGTGCTGGTCGAGGATGGCGCGCAGCCGCGTATCGTCGCGACCATCGCAGGTGGCCG
Organism: Allobosea sp. P2_A10; assembly: GCF_056405115.1. Classification (NCBI taxonomy): domain Bacteria; kingdom Pseudomonadati; phylum Pseudomonadota; class Alphaproteobacteria; order Hyphomicrobiales; family Alloboseaceae; genus Allobosea; species Allobosea sp. P2_A10. The sequence continues at coordinate 28,847 of NZ_JBFUCS010000001.1, forward strand.
GCTGGTGCACCTCGCCGACCAGCGCATTCTGGGCTGACGACATCCTGGCCTGACGACATCCTGGCCTGACGAAAAGTCGCAGCCGGGAACCATGCGCGACCTTGCGGGATTACCGAACCGGAGCAGCCGTCGCCGCTCCGGTTCGGGAGTTGCGCATGTCCAGCACAGTCGTCGCGTCCGCAACGTCCCGGCCGGCACCCCGGCTCAAACGGACCTCCGCCGCATCGCTGACGATCACGCGCCGGCGCAGCGGCAAGGGTTTTTCCTATCGCGACGCCGACGACAAGCCGGTCAGGGACGCCGGGACGCTCGCCCGCATCCGCGCGCTCGCCATTCCGCCGGCCTATCGCGATGTCCGGATCGCGGACGATCCGCGCGCCCATCTGCAGGCCGTCGGCCATGACGAGGCCGGCCGCATCCAGCATCGCTATCATCCCGATTGGGACAGGGTCCGCGAGCGCCGCAAGCTCAAGCGGCTGCAGCGTCTGGTCGAGGCGCTCCCGAAACTGCGTGCGGCCATCGCCCGCGATCTGAAGGATCGCCAGCCGTCGCGCGACAAGGCGCTGGCCTGCGCCGCCGCCATCATCGACCGCTGCCATATCCGCGTCGGCAACGAGACCTATGCGAAGGAGAACGGCAGCCACGGCGCCTCGACGCTGCTGAAGCGCCATGTCGCGATCAAGGGCAGGCGGATCGAACTCGCCTTTCGCGGCAAGAGCGGCAAGGACATCGCCTGCGTCACGGAGGACCCGGTTCTGGCGCGAGCGCTGGCCAGGGTCATGGCACTGCCGGGACGTCGGCTGCTGCACTACCGGCGCGAGGACGGCACGGTCGCGGAGGTCCGCGCCGGCGAGATCAACGCCTATCTCAAGCGCGTCTGCGGTCTGCCGGTCTCGAGCAAGGATCTGCGCATGCTCGCGGCCAACGCCGCCGCCGCCGAATTGCTGCTGGCGGGCGATGTCGTCGCCAGCGAGAGCGGTCGCAAGCGCCAGCTCGCCGACATCATGCGCGCCATCTCCGAACGCCTGGTCAACACGCCGGCCGTGGTCCGCAAAAGCTATGTCCACGCGATCGTGGTAAGTTCCTACGCCTCGGGCAAGCTCCGGCGCTGCTACGAAAAAGCCCGCGCGAAGGCCGGCTGCTCGCGCATCGAGCGCGCGCTCGGCGCGCTGACGGCCTGAAGCAACCAAGGGTCGCAACCAAGGGTCGCAACGGAGGGTCGCGCGCCAGCCGTTTTTGCGCTAGGTGGCGCTGATGAGCCTTCTGTCGCCCCAGGACCAGCGCTTCAGCGTCGCGCCGATGATGGACTGGACCGACCGGCATTGCCGCGTCGTCCATCGCCTGATGTCGCGCCGCGCGCGGCTCTACACCGAAATGGTGACGGCGCAGGCCGTGATCCGGGGCGATCGCGCGCGCCTGATCGGGTTCGATGCCTTCGAGCATTCCGTCGCGCTTCAACTCGGCGGCAACGATCCGGTCAAGCTGGCGGAAGCCGCGCGCATCGGCGCGGATTTCGGCTATGACGAGATCAACCTGAATTGCGGCTGCCCGTCAGACCGGGTTCAGGGCGGCGCTTTTGGCGCCTGCCTGATGCGAGAGCCAAAACTGGTCGGCGACTGCGTCGCGGCGATGAAGGCGGCGGTGTCCATCCCCGTCACGGTGAAATGCCGTATTGGCGTCGACGAGCAGGACCCGGAAGAGGCGCTCGATGCGCTCACAGCGGCGGTGCGCGCGGCCGGCGTCGATGCGCTGATCGTCCATGCGCGAAAAGCCTGGCTCCAGGGCCTCTCGCCCAAGGAGAACCGCGAGGTCCCACCGCTCGACTATGAGCGCGCTTACCGGCTCAAGGACGCCAATCCCGATCTTGTCGTCGCGATCAATGGCGGCATCAAGGCTTCCGCCGAATGGGCCGGCCATCTCGCCCGGCTCGACGGCGTCATGATTGGCCGCGAGGCCTATCAGAATCCGGAAATCCTGCTCCAGGTCGATCCGCTGCTGTTTGGGCAGGACGCGCCTGTTGCGGACGCCTTCGCCATGCTGGAGGCGCTCGAGCCGCATATCGCCGCCCATCTCGAGGGCGGCGGCAGGCTGCACGCCTTCACGCGCCATCTCGTCGGGCTGTTTCCGGGCCGGCGCGGCGCAAGGCAGTTTCGCCGCCATCTCGCCGAGCACTGCGTCGGGCCCGATGCGGGGCTTGCGGATTTGCGGGCGGCGGTCGCTCATGTCGCGCGCCAAGAAGACGCGCGCCAAGAAGACGCGTGCTATGAAGGTCTGCCGCTCGCCGCCGAATAGGATCTCAGATGCCTGAAGCCAGTCTTGCGCCGACGCCGGCCGAGATCACCGCGCGCATCGAGGCGAGCTTTTCCAAACAGGCCTTCATGGCGACGCTCGGCGCAAAGCTGACCCGCGTCTCTCCCGGCGAGGTCGAGATCGAGATGCCGGTTAGCGCGCATCTCACCCAGCAGCACGGTTTCGTCCATGCCGGCGCGGTCGCAACCATTGCCGACTCCGCCTGCGGCTATGCCGCCCTGACGACGATGCCGATGGGCGCGGGCATCCTCACCGCCGAGTTCAAGATCAACCTGCTCGCGCCCGCCGCCGGCGAAAGGCTCGTTGCACGGGGCAGGGTTGTGAAGGCCGGGCGCACCCTCACGCTCGCCATGGCCGAGGTCTTCGCGGTGACGGGCGGCAGCGAGAAGCTCTGCGCCATGATGACCGCGACCTGCATGAGCATCGCCGGTCGCAAGGGCGTCTCCGACTAGGTGCGGGCGGATATCGTCGCGGGGCTTGACGTCGCCTCGCCGGGCGCTTACACTTAACTTAATGGTTAAGTTTCAAGAGACACAGCTCGATCGCACCTTCTCCGCCTTGTCCGACCCGACGAGGCGGGCTTTGCTCGCACGGCTGGAAGGGCAGGACGGCCTGTCGGTCAGCGAGCTGGCGCAGCCCTTCCCGGTCTCGCTGCCGGCGATCATGAAGCATCTCGACGTCCTTTCGGATGCCGGGCTGATCACGCGCTCCAAAGTCGGCCGGACCGTGTCCTGCCGGCTCAGCGCCGAACCGATGGAGGAGGCGATGGCCTGGCTCGCGCGCTATCAGCGGTTCTGGACGGAGCGGCTCGACGCGCTGGAGGCGATGCTGAACGAAAGCCGCGCGAACAGCGCAGGCCGTGACCCGGAGCGGCGCTGAGCGCCTCTCGCCTTCGAGGACGAAGACACCATGAATGCGACGACCCCGGTCAATCCGAGCCTGACGATGAAGCGTCGGCTGAACGCGACGCCGGCCGAAGTATACCGGGCCTGGACCGACCCGACGCTGCTGACGCGCTGGTTTGGCCCCGAGAATGTCGAGACCATCGAGGCCGAGCTCGATCCGCGCGTCGGCGGCGTCTACCGCATCGTCATGCTGGAGAACACCGGCCAGCGCCACCAGATCTCAGGGGCTTACCAGGAGGTTGTCGAGAACGAGCGGCTGGTCTTCAGCTGGTCCTGGATCACGACGCCCGAGCGCGTCTCGCGCGTCACGGTCACACTGAAGCCCGATGGCGACGTCACCATCCTGACGCTGCTGCACGAGCAGCTCTTCGATGAAAAGGCCGTTGTCGGACACACCCATGGCTGGACCGGCTCGATGGTCAAGCTGGAGGCATTTTTCGCCTGACGATGTCGGGCGGAAGACGGGCTGGGGAACAGCCGGGCCAGAAAAAGGTCCGGCTCAACTGGGAGACAGGACGATGCAGCATCAGATCGTATCCCGGCAGGACTGGCTTGCCGCCCGCAAGGCTCATCTTGCCGCCGAAAAGGATTTTACCCGCGCCCGCGACCGGCTGTCCGCCGAACGCCGGGCTCTGCCCTGGGTCAGGATCGACAAGGATTACATCTTCGAGGGACCCGAGGGCCGCCTGACGCTGTCCGAGCTGTTCGGCGCCAACAGCCAGCTCGTGATCTACCACTTCATGTTTGCGCCCGGCTGGGAGGAGGGCTGCCCCGGCTGCTCCTTCCTCTCCGACCATTTCGACGGCGCAAACCTCCACTTGAAGCATCACGACGTCAGCCTCGTCGCGGTCTCGCGCGCGCCCCTCGCCGAGTTCCAGGCGTTCAGGAAGCGCATGGGCTGGGCGTTCGACTGGGTCTCCTCGGCCGGAAGCGACTTCAACCACGACTTCCACGTCTCGCCGAGCCCAGCCGAGCAGGAGGCCGGTCGCTACGAATACAACTACGAGACCCATGACGGGCAGGGCGGCGAGATGCCGGGCCTCTCGGTGTTTTATCGCAACGACGAGGGCGAGATCTTCCACACCTACTCGTCCTATGCCCGCGGCGGCGACCTGCTGATCGGGGCCAACAACTTTCTCGATATGACGCCCAAGGGCCGAAACGAGACGGAGATCATGGACTGGATGCGTCACCATGATCGCTACGACGAGAAGCCCATCGCCAAGGCCGGTGCAGAGCCGGCCATGGCTGGCGCCTGCGGCTGCAGCTGAATCCACCTGTCGTTCCGGCGTCGCATCCATAGCGATCTGGCGTTGGCCTGCCGGTTCCATGTCCGGCCTCAAACGCATGAGAGTGAAGCCATGACCTATGTGCAAGGATTCGTCGTCGCCGTGCCGGCAGCGAACAAGGAAGCCTATCGCAAGCACGCCGCTGACGCGGCTCCGATCTTCAGGGAGTTCGGCGCAACCCGCATCGTCGAGACCTGGGGCGACGATATCCCGGACGGCAAGCTCACCGACTTCAAGGGCGCGGTGAAGGCGACGCCAGACGAGGTCGTCGTGTTCTCCTGGCTCGAATTTCCCGACAAGGCCACCGCGGAGGCCGCCAACACCAGGATGATGAGCGATCCGCGCATGAAGGATATGGGCTCGGCCACGCACTTCGACGGCAAGCGCATGATCTATGGCGGTTTCGCCGCGTTGGTGGACGAGGGTTCGGGCGGGGAGGCGGGTTATATCGACGGCATGGTGGCGGCCGTGCCGACCGGCAACAAGGACGCCTACCGGGATTTCGTCACCCTTCACGGCGCGGTTCTGCGCGAGTGCGGCGCATCGCGCGTCGTCGACGCATGGGCCGAGGATGTCCCCGATGGCAAGGTCACCGACTTCAAGCGCGCGGTTCAGGCGTCGGGCGACGAGAAGGTCGTCTATTCCTGGGTCGAGTGGCCCTCGAAGCAAGCGCGCGACGCGGGCTGGCGGAAGGTCATGTCCGACCCGCGGATGCGGCGCGAGATGCCGTTCGACGGCAAGCGCCTGATCCATGGCGGCTTCAGGCCGATTCTCGACGCGTAGTCCTTGCTTGCCTGATCGGGCGACACGGCGTCATCCCGGACCTTCGCCTCGCGGGCTTGGAATGACGCCGTTCGCGCCAGCGTCGGCCTGGCGGTGGCGGTTGGCGGGCCATTGCGTCCGCGAGGCCTGCTCCCGGCATGCCAGCCCTGCCGCGTGCGGCTTGCCGCCGGCATCGAAATCGCTCACAGCGTGCGGGCCTGCCCGTCACCCGGACGTTTCGCCATGTTTGCTGGAATACCTTTGGGCGATCTCGCCTTCCTCGCGGTTTCGCTGATTGCGGCCGGTGCTTTGACCGGCGTGATGGCGGGGCTGTTCGGCGTCGGCGGCGGCGCGGTCATCGTGCCGATCCTGTACGAAGTGTTTCGCGTCATCGGCGTAGCCGATGAAGTCCGCGCGCCGCTCTGCGTCGGCACCTCGCTCGCCATCATCATCCCGACCTCGATCCGCTCCTTCAACGCCCATCGCGCCAAGGGACTGGTCGATCTCGATATCCTCAAGGTCTGGGCCGTTCCGGTCGTGCTCGGCGTCGTCGGCGGCAGCTTCATTGCGCGCTTCGCCCCGCCCGACCTGTTCAAGATCGTCTTCGTCGTCGTCGCGGTGGCGAGCGCGCTGCGCCTGCTCTTCGCATCCGACAAATGGCAACTCGGGACCGAGATGCCCGGCAAGGGCCTGATGACGGTCTATGGCGGCATCATCGGGGTGCTCTCGGCGCTGATGGGCATCGGCGGCGGCCAGCTCTCCAGCCTGTTCATGACCTTCTATGGCCGGCCGATCCATCAGGCAGTCGCGACCTCTTCTGGGCTGGGCGTGCTGATCTCGATCCCCGGCGCGCTCGGCTTCATCTATGCCGGCTGGCCGAAGATGGACATCCTGCCGCCGCTCTCGCTCGGCTATGTCTCCTTCATCGGCTTCCTGCTCTTCATCCCGACGTCGATCTGGACGGCCCCGATCGGAGCGCGGTTGGCGCACAAGCTTTCCAAGCGCCGGCTCGAAGTGGCGTTCGGGCTTTTTCTGCTGGTGGTGGCCGGCCGTTTCATCTGGTCGCTGATCTTCTGAAGGACAGGGGCGCGTCGACCATGGTGGCGAGTGCGGAACAGCTCGAAATCCGGGCTCTTCTGCCATCGGACCATGACGCGCTCGCGGCCCTGATGCAGGAGATGCAGGCGCATTACGCCGTGCCCTGTCCGCCCTTCGCGGAGATCGTGGCCGGGCTCGCGGCAAGGCCCGCCAATGCCGAACTGCTGGTTGCGGAACGAGACGGCGCGCTGATCGGCTTCGTCGCCTTTGCCGCGATCTATCCAGGCCCCGGCCTGAAGCCCGGTATCTTCATGAAGGAAATCTATGTCGCCGCCGCCGCGCGCGACTCGGGCGCGGGCCGCGCGCTGATGGCAGCGCTTGCCAGACAGGCCAAAGCCCGGGGACTGTCCCGGGTCGACTGGACGGCCGATGCCGACGACCACCGGCTTTGCGCGTTCTACGAGGCGCTGGGCGGCAAGCCGCAGCCGAAGAAGCTGTTCTTCCGTCTGACGGGCGAGGCGCTCGACAAACTCGGCTCCAGCTGACCTGGCAGATCAGCGCCCGGTGTCGAGCTGTTTCAGCCTCTCGCCGAGCGTCGCCATCACCGCCAGCCGCTCCGCCTCGCTCATGCCGGCCCATTGCGCGATCTCGCGCAGCGTCCGTCCGCAGCCTTCGCAGAGGTTGCTGACCGGGTCGATGACGCAGATTTTGATGCAGGGGCTCGACGCGGTCATGGCCGGCCCAGCCCGAGCGCGATCGAAAAACCGAGATAGACGCAGATTTCGCAGAGTTGCTGCGCCGCGCCGATGATGTCGCCGGTCTGGCCGCCGATCAGTCGGCGCGCCTGCCGCGTGACGATCTCGATGGCGCCGGCCGAGAGCGCCAGCCCGGCAAACAGCCCCCAGAGCGGCAACTCGGCCGCAAGCGTCAGCGCGGCCGCAAGGCTGATCGAACCCGCAAGCCCGATCGCGAGGCTGCGCGGGGCCGGGCGTCCGACGCTGGCCGCCCGGCCCTCAGCGCGCGCAGGCGGCAGCGCGGCGAGAATCCGGATGCTCTCGTTGCGGGACCAGATCGCCGCGACCAGCAGCACGGCGCCTGTGGCCCAGACCCCGGCAACCGCCAGGATGCCAGCCAGCGCCGTCACGCGCAGCAGCAGCGACAGGCCAAGCGCCATCGCGCCGTAGGAGCCGATGCGGCTGTCGCGCATGATCTCGAGCCGCCGCTCGGGCGTGCTCCCACCAAACAGCCCGTCCGCCGTGTCGGCGAGGCCGTCCTCATGCAATGCGCCGGTCGTCAGCGCCAGCGCCGCGACCGCCATAGTGGCCGCGAGCGGGCCGGACAGGCCGGCCAGTCCCGCCAGCACGATGACGATGGCGGCGGGCGCGGAGATGACCAGCGCCGCCAGCGGCATCGCGCCCAGCACGAGCCTGAAATCCGGCAACCCATGGATATCGCTTTCGCCGGGCATGCGCGGGGCCGGCAGACGCGAGAAGAAGCGCACGCAGATCGCGGTCGCGACGAGCAGGCCCGGCCATCGCGGCTCTGGCGGGCTCCCGGGTGCGCTCTGCTGCTGCTCGACCATGCCGCGATTTTCGTCCTCGATTGTCTTTGTCGGCCTGAGCCTATAGCAGCACGCGCAAGGCGGTTGCCATCGCGAAGCGTCGGGCAAGCCGCTGTCCAGCTGCAAGAGACGCCCCATGCCTGCCTCCGGTCTGCCCTTTGATGATATCCGCGGCCTCATCGCCAGCATGCCGGGCGCCGACATGGCGGCAGCCAACGCCGTGCGCGCCCGCGACAAGGAACTGACCAAGCCCGCAGGCAGTCTCGGCCGCATGGAGGAGATCGCCGAATGGCTCGCCGCCTGGCAGGCAAAGGCGAAACCCGCCGTCGCCCGGCCGCTGGTCTGCGTTTTTGCCGGCAATCACGGTGTGGTGGCGCAGGGCGTCTCGGCTTATCCCCAGGAGGTGACGCGCCAGATGCTGGAGAATTTCGCCGCCGGCGGCGCGGCGATCAACCAGATCTGCGCGGCTTTCGATCTCGGCTTCAAGGTCTTCGATCTCGCGCTCGATCTGCCGACCGGCGACTTCACCAAGGAAGATGCGCTCGATGAGCGCGCCTGCGTCGCCACCATGGCCTTCGGCATGGAGGCGCTGGCTGGTGGAGCGGACCTGCTCTGCCTCGGCGAGATGGGCATCGGCAACACGACTTCGGCCGCCGCGATCTATGCAGCGCTCTATGGCGGCGGCGCGGCAATGTGGTGCGGTCGCGGCACCGGCGTCGACGATGACGGCCTGAAGCGCAAGATCGCCGCCGTCGAGGCCGGCCTTGCCCATCATGGCGCGCATCTGTCCGATCCGCTCGAAGTGCTGCGCCGCTTCGGCGGGCGCGAGATGGCGGCGATCTGTGGCGCGATCATCGCGGCGCGCCTCCAGCGCATCCCGGTGATCCTCGACGGCTATGTCGTCTGCGCGGCGGCGGCCGTCCTGCACGCGCTCGAACCTTCCGCGATCGACCATTGCCTGGCCGGCCACCTCTCGGCCGAGGGCGCGCATGCGCAGGTGCTGGCGCGGCTCGGAAAGCAGCCGCTGCTGGCGCTCGACATGCGGCTCGGCGAGGGCTCAGGCGCTGCGCTCGCGACCAGCCTCGTCAAGGCTGCAGCCGCGATTCACTCCGGCATGGCGACGTTTGCGCAGGCGGGCGTGGCGGGTAAGGGCGAGTGACTGTCAGCTCAGCCGCTGGCCGGCCGTAGTCCAAACGCGATCAGCGCGAGCGCGACTGACATCAGTATCCAGCCGGGATGCAGACCGCGCGTTCCCCACAGATTGCCAAGCGCGCCATAGAGGTAAAGGCCGCCGACGATCAGGCCGGTCGTCAGTCTGGCGTCCCGCCCGAACCCGTTCGCCGCCGCGATCAGGGCGAGCCCGCCGAGAAACCAGGCCGCCGTGCTGAAATGCAGCAGCAGCGGGACGAGCCGCCGGATCGGCGCGCTTGTCCGCTCATCGGCAAACGCTTCGAACGGCGTCACCATCAGCCTCTGGACCAGGACGCCGTGCACCACGGCGACGGCGCTTCCGATGACGCCGGCCGAGGACAGTGCAACATTTTGCCAGTTCATGTCCATACACCTCTGTATGGACTATGTTCCCGGCGCTGGCGGGAGTCAATACAGTTGTGTATGGTCGCGGCCATGAGGGATCGGCTGACGGCATCCGACTGGATCAGGCATGGCCTGCGGACGCTCGGCGACGAGGGGCAAAACGCCCTGAAGGTCGGCCCGATGGCGACGAAGCTGAATGTCTCGCGCGGCAGCTTCTACTGGCATTTCCGCGACATCGCCGATTTCGAGAATCAGATCCTCCAGAGCTGGCAGGAGCACACGACCGAACAGGTCATCCGGGAACTGGAAGCCGGAAAAGCCGCGCCGGAGCGCCTGACGCATTTGATGCGGCGGGCCTTCGGCGGAACCCGCAATCTCGACCGCGCGATCAGGGCCTGGGCCGCCAGCGACGATGCCGTCGCTGCAGTCGTGGCGTCGGTCGATGCGCGCAGGGTCGACTATATCGCCGATTTGCTGGTTGCGGCCGGCGTCGCGCCCGGCCGGGCCTCGTCCCGGGCCGCGTTCATGTACTGGGCCTATCTCGGGCAGGCGATGGTGATGGAGCCGCGTCATGCTGCAATTCCGGCGGCCGACATGGACGATATCAGCGGCCTGTTCGAAAGCTGATGAGTCTCGACAGGGTCCGTGGGCTGCGTGAGCGTCGCACGGTCGGTGCGGAAAAAGGATTGAAAATATACCGTTTCCATACTAAATCAGCGCATGGAGTTTGAGTTCGATCCTGACAAGAGCGCTCTTAATCGCGTCAAGCACGGGATCGATTTCGAACAGGCGCAGAGCCTCTGGGACGACGCCCGCCTTCTGATCGCGGAGGCTCGCACAAGCGACGAGTCGCGTTTCATGACGGTCGGCATGTTGGGGCACCGTTATTGGTCGGCGATCTTCACGGTGAGATCACGGCGCATACGCCTGATTTCGGTGAGACGCGCCCGAGATGAGGAGATTGATCGCTATGAAGGCGCATGAGTTCGACGAGGCGTTTGATCGTGGCGACAGCGTCGCCGATCAGATCGACTGGAGCCGTGCGCGCCGGCCGAATGTCGAGATGAAACGGGTCAACGTCGATTTTCCGGCTTGGGTGGTCGAAGGGCTCGATCGCCAGGCCGAACGACTCGGTGTTACCCGCCAGGCGCTGATCAAGCTCTGGATCGCCGAGCGACTGGGGTAGCGTCAGCCGCACGGCGGATCAGGATGATCGGGCAATCCGGAGGAAGAAGCGGCGGACTGTGTCGCAGTCTGTTCTCACGCCGCCCGTTCAGCCGGCTGCGGCACCGCTGCCAGCGTATCCATCACCCGCTCGGCCGGCAGCGTGATCGTCACTTCCGTACCAGCGCGCGGCTTGGACTTGAGGTGGAAGCCGCCGCCATGCAGGTCGATCAGGCCCTTGACGATCGGCAGGCCGAGGCCTGAGCCCTGCTCGGCCGTCTTGATCGCCAGCGAGCCGCGCCCGAAGGTCTGCAGCACGATCGGGATCTCGTCTTCCGGGATGCCGGGACCGGTGTCGGTGATAGAAACGTACTGCCCGCCATTGGCGGTCCAGCCGACCTTGATCGAGATGTCGCCGCCCTGCGGCGTGAACTTGATCGCGTTGGAGAGGATGTTCAGCACGACCTGCCGGACGGCGCGCTCATCGGCCCAGATCTTCGGCAGATCGGGCTCGATTGCATCGCGGATCGTCTGGCCCTTGGCCTTGGCGCGCAGGTTCAGCATGTGGCTGCAGTCGTCGACGATGGCGGCGAGCGAGAGCGCCTCCTCGTTCAGCTCGTATTTGCCGGCCTCGATCCGCGAGAGGTCGAGAATTTCGTTGATCAGGTTGAGCAGATGCTGGCCCGAGCCGTGGATGTCGGCGGAGTATTCCTTGTAGGCGGCGTTGGCGTGGCCGCCGAAGACCTCGTTCTTCATCACTTCGGAGAAGCCCAGGATCGCGTTCAGCGGTGTCCGCAGTTCGTGGCTCATCGTCGCGAGGAAACGCGATTTGGCGAGGTTGGCCTCCTCCGCCTTGCGCCGGGCCTCGTCGGAATTGGCGGTCGCGGTTTCGAGCTCGGCGATCAGCGCGTCCTTCTCGGCGCGGAACTCGATGGTCGAGAGCGAGCTGTAATAGAGCCGGTTGGCAAGGAAGATGAAGAAGAGCTGGGCCGCCGCCGCCATCAGCGCCATCGTGACGCTGTCGATATCGGAACGGCCCCAGAAGAACAGCCCGATGCCAAGTGTGATCGGCAGGAAGCCGGAATAGACGGCGATCGGGATCGACGCCGACAGCATCACGGTCAGCGCGCTGACGATCAGCAGCGTCGTGGTGACGAAGACCTTGGCGCCCGGCGCATCGACCGAGGCGAAAAGCAGCAGCAGCAGCGACCAGGAAAAGCCGTGAAACCCTTCCGCCAGGGTGAACAGCCGCCGCCACAGGCTTATCCGGACGTCGCCCGTCGCCTGCGCGAGGAAGCGACGGCACAGGATGACGATGATCCCGGAGCTGAGGATCACGGCGCTGAGCCAGGGCGTGACCTTGTAGACCGGCACCCAAAGGCAGGCCGCCGCCGCGACGCAGATCGCCAGGACCAGCGTCCCGACCGAACCGTTCATGCGATACTGGGCGAACTGCCGCAGCAGTTCATAGTCGAACGCGCGCACCAGACCGCTCGACGAGGTCAGCCTTTCGCGCACGGATTTGACCTCGCGCGTGACGACCTTGCGGCGCGCCAGGGCGTAGGGGTCGGGTCCGCGCCCGCGCTGCACCTGTTCGGCCGTCACTTCCGCCATGATCGGGACGTGTTTCCTTGAACGCCGGCGACGCGGAGTGCGCGACCGGCTCGCCATCATGGTCGGCAAATCGTTAAGCTCTTGCTGATGGCGCTCTTCGGATTCGGACGATCAGGGAACGGACCTTTCGGCTGGCGGCGCGTCGGCCGGCCGGTCGACCTCGTCGTGGCGCTTGGAATCGTCGGGTTGCTGGCGATTGCTGGCGCCGTCCTGCAGTATCGCCTCGGCCCGGCGCGGACATTGACCGGGGCGGTGCAGGTGATCGACGGCGACTCGCTGCGGCTGAATGGCGAAGAGCTGCGTCTCGAAGGCATCGACGCGCCGGAGTATCGGCAAAGCTGCACAGACAAGGCCGGCAGGAGCGTCGATTGCGGCCGCAATGCGCGCCGGGCGCTGCAGGCTCTGGTCGAACGCGGCCTCGTGACCTGCGACATCGGCAAGATCGACCGCTATGGCCGTGGCCTCGCGCGCTGCCGGCAGGGCGAGACCGACATCAACGCGGTGCTGGTCCAGCAGGGCCATGCCGTCGCCTATGGCGGTTACCGCAGCGAGGAGGCTGAAGCGAAGGCGGCCGGCCGTGGCCTTTGGGCGCTGACCTTCGAGCGGCCCGAGACATGGCGGCGACAGCATCCGCGTTGAAGCGGGCGACCGGCCGCCAAACAACGATCATGAAGTTGCGTCAGAGAGTTGACCGGCAAGGCCTCGTCATGGTCGGGTCGGCCCGCGACAGGGGAGAGGTTTTTTCATGAAGCTCTATGATGGTGGGCGGGCGCCCAATCCGCGGCGGGTGCGGATCTTCTTTGCCGAGAAAGGCATCGCCCTGCCGGAGCTCGTCGCAATCGACATCGCGAAGAAGGAGCATAAATCGGAGGCGTTCACCCGCATCAACCCGCTGCAACGCCTGCCTGTGCTCGAACTCGACGATGGCACCGCGCTGGCCGAGACCATCGCGATCTGCCGTTATCTGGAGAGCCTGCATCCGCATCCCCCGCTGTTTGGCGTCGATGCCAGGGAGCAGGCGCTGACGGAAATGTGGAACCGCCGCGTCGAGCTCGGCCTCTTCGCCAGCGTCGCCGCGGTGTTCCGCCATGGCCATCCCTCCATGGCCGAGCTCGAGGAGCAGGTGCCGGAATGGGCCGAGGCCAATCGCGAGCAGATCGATGACCATCTCTGGATTCTCGAACTTCAGCTTGCCGGAAACCGCTACGTCTGCGGCGAGACCCTGACCGTCGCCGACATCACGGCCGGTATCGCGATCGACTTCATGAAGCCGTCGCGCATTCCGCTGCCGGAGGATTTCGTCCATATCCGGCGCTGGCACGGCGATCTCTCGGCGCGGCCGAGCTGGAAGGCCTGATGCGGTCTGTCGCCTTCGTCCTGCTGGCGCTGATGCTGTCGGCCGCGTCGGCCTCTGCCGCCGAGCGCCTGAACGGCGAGGCGATCAAGCGCGATTTCGAGGGCAACACCGTGAGCGGCCGCTACACCAATGGCGGCTTCTTCACCGAGTTCCACGATGCCGACGGCCGTGCGCTCGGCCACAATGGCTGGCAGGCCAATCGCGACGCCTGCTGGATCACCAAGGAGGATCAGGTCTGCTATTATTACGGCCCGCCGGCCGACCGCACGGTGCATTGCTTCACGGTCGAGATCGCCGACAAACTCTATGTCCTGCGCAACACCTCGAACGGCCAGATCAACGCGCTGGCGAGCATCGAGCCGGGCAATCCACGCAACCACGGCGATGGTGGCAAGCCCTGGTATTGCGACGGCCTGATCTCCAAAGCGCCGGAACCGCCGATGTCGAAGCGCAGGCTGGCGTCGCGCTGATGCGTGTCCCGGCCGCGACCTGTCTGGCTCTGTTTCTCGCGGCTTCGGCGGCGACCGCAGGTCACGCCGCCGAGCGCCTCAGCGGCGAGACGATCCGGCGCGCCTTCGAGAACAACACGGTCAGCGGCCGCTATTCCGGCAACAACCTGCCCTTCAGCGAATTCCATCATTCGGACGGGCGCGCCAGCGGCCATAACCGTGACGTTCCCAACAAGGACGCGTGCTGGATCACGACGGAAGACGCCGTCTGCTATTATTACGGTCCGCCCGAAACGCGCCGGACATATTGCTTCACGGTCGAACTCAGCGGCAGGCTCTATGTGCTGCGCAGCCGGCCGAGCGGCCGCATCAACGGTGTCGCCACGGTCGAGCCCGGCGATCCGCACGGCTTCTCCGAGAGCGCTGCGGCCTGGACCTGCGATGGCCTGATTTCGCGGGCGCCGGGCAAGACCGATCTGGCGCGGCGATGACACCCGGCGAGCCGCTCGATGCGGTGCTGGCGAAACTGCGCGCCTGCCGCATCTGCCGCGATGCGCCGCTCTATCCGCCGGCGCTGCCGCATGAACCGCGCCCGGTCATTCAGGCTGGCGAGAATGCACGTCTCTGCATCGCAGGCCAGGCGCCGGGCACCCGTGTCCATGCCAGCGGCAGGCCGTTCACCGATCCGTCGGGCGTGCGGCTGCGCGGCTGGCTTGGGCTCGACGAGGCGGCCTTCTACGATGAGGACAAGGTCGCGATCGTGCCGATGGGCCATTGTTTCCCCGGCCTCGACGCGCAGGGTGGCGACAGGCCTCCGCGCCGCGAATGCGCGCCGACATGGCGCTCGCGCGTCTTTTCGGCGCTGCCTCGCGTCGAACTCGTGCTGGCGATCGGGCTTTATGCGCAGGCTTGGCATCTCGGGCAGGCGCGGGCTGCCTCGCTGTCGCAGACCGTGGCGAACTGGCGCGCCATTCTGGATGCGCCGCGCTATCCGCGCGTGCTGCCGCTGCCACACCCGTCCTGGCGCAACAACGCCTGGCTCAGGCGCAATATCTGGTTTGAGGAAGAGCTGCTGCCGGTGCTGCGCGATGAGGTGGCGCGGCTGGTTCCAACAGGTGAGGTCGCTCAGCGATAGCCGTAGGGCGAGCTCTCGAGACCGCGATCGATCCGCCCGCGTGCCTGAACCACAGTTCGCAGCGGGCCGAAGCTTGTCTCATCGCGGGTTTCGAGCCTGACCGCGCCAGACGCGGCTGAGCCGGTGCGGCCACGCGAGCCCACGCCATATTCGACCGCGACCGAGCCACCGACGCGCACGCAGGCGGTGCCGCTTTGCAGGCGCACGAAGCCGGGGCCGTATTCCGGGCAGGGCCGGGACGACGAGCCGGCATTCCACGGCTTCGCTCTGGCCT
Source organism: Allobosea sp. P2_A10 (assembly GCF_056405115.1). Taxonomy (NCBI): domain Bacteria; kingdom Pseudomonadati; phylum Pseudomonadota; class Alphaproteobacteria; order Hyphomicrobiales; family Alloboseaceae; genus Allobosea; species Allobosea sp. P2_A10. The sequence goes on from NZ_JBFUCS010000001.1 coordinate 44,241, forward strand.
TGGCGGTGCTTTGCCCGGGAATCGGCTCGCCGATGACCTGCGCGGCGGCAGGCAAGGCGGCGAAGGCGAGCGGCAGGATGACGAGGGTTTTGATCAGCACGAGCAGGATTCTCGCAAAAAGCAGGATTTGATCATATCCGCGGAATTCCGGCGAAGCCATGGCGGGAAACCAAGGAAAAACCCCGGCCTCGCGACCGGGGTTCGACAGGCATCGAGTTGGCCGAAAAATCGGCCGGTCGCCCTTTTCAGAGCTGGTTGGCCGCGCGCGCGCGGATCATGAAATTGTCGTAGGAATATTCGGCGATCTGGAACCAGAGATATTCGTCGTTCCGGAACGCCGCCATCGAGTCGTAGACCTTCTTGAAATCGGCGTTCTTGGCGGAGGTCTCGGCATAGACCTCCTTGGACGCCTTCAGGCAGGCTTCCATGATCTCCTGCGAGAACGGCCGCAGCTGCGCGCCCGCCCCGACCAGACGCTTCAGCGCGGCTGGATTGCGGGCATCGTATTTCGCCATCATGTCGACGGTGGTGTAGCCGCAGGCTGTCGTCAGGATCGACTTGTAGGCTTTCGGCAGCGAATCCCATTTGGCGTTGTTGATGAAGAGATGCAGGCCCGCCGAACCTTCCCACCAGCCGGGGTAGTAGTAGAACGGCGCAACCTTGTTGAAGCCGAGCTTCTCGTCGTCATAAGGGCCGACCCATTCGGCCGCGTCGACCGTTCCCTTTTCCAGCGCCGGATAGATGTCGCCGCCGGCGATCTGCTGCGGCACGACGCCGAGCTTGGCCATGACCTGTCCGGCGAAGCCGCCGATGCGCATCTTGACGCCCTGTAGATCGGCTACAGTCTTGATTTCCTTGCGGAACCAGCCACCCATCTGGCAGTTCGTGTTGCCGGCCGGGATCGCGTAGATGTTGAACTTCTTGTAGAAGTCGTTCATCAGCTCGTTGCCGCCGCCATACATGAACCAGGCGTTCTGCTGGCGCGCGTTGAACCCGAACGGGACCGCCGTGCCGAAGGCGAAGGTCGGATCCTTGCCGACATAGTAATACGACGCGGTGTGGCACATCTCGACGGTGCCGTTGGTCACGGCGTCGGAAGCCTGCAGGCCGGGCACGATCTCGCCGGCGGCGAAGGGCTGGATCTGGAATTTCCCGTCGGTCGCCTCGGAGACCACCTTCGACAGGACCTCGGACGCCCCATAGAGCGTATCGAGCGATTTCGGGAATGACGAGGTGATGCGCCATTTGAGCTCGGGCATCGCTTGGGCGATCGCGGGACTGGCGATCGCGCCGGCTGCGACTCCGACGCTGGCGGTCTTCAGGAATTGACGGCGCTTCATCTGGACTTGTCCTCCCTCAAGGATATGTGCCGCGCGCCGTTTTTCCGGTCGTCGCATTCCACAAACAAAACAGGTCTTTTCGTCAGTGCAAGAGAAAAAGCATGCCGCCCATGCAAAAATCACATGGAATTGCGACAATTTGCCACCATAGCGCGAGGTGCCCCGCATCCGCGCCGATAATGCTGATTTGTTGGGCGGCTCCGGCATCCGCTCAGGTCCGGCCGAAACGAAAAGAGCCCGGCCAGAGGCCGGGCTCTCAGAGACATGATACCCAGGGCCGCTGCCGCGGCCCGATGGGTCAGCGCGAGCGCGTGCGCACCTGGAAGACGTCGAAGGTCAGTTCCGCGACCTGCCACCAGAGATAGTGATCGCCGCGGAAGGCGGTCATCGACTCGATCGCCTTCTTGAAGTCGGGGTTCTTGGCCGAGATCTCGGTGTAGAGCTCGTTCGACGCCTTCAGGCAGGCTTCGAGGATTTCCTGCGAGAACGGGCGCAGCTGCGTGCCGGCGCCGACGAGGCGCTTCAGCGCCGGCGGGTTCACCACGTCGTACTTCGCCGCCATCCAGTTGTTGGCGTAGGTGCAGGCGGCGGTCAGCGCGGCCTGATAGGCCTTGGGCAGCGCGTTCCACTTCTCCAGATTGACGAAGGCGTGAACCGTCGGTCCACCTTCCCAGAAGCCCGGATAGTAATAGAACGGCGCGACCTTGGCGAAGCCGAGCTTCTCGTCGTCATAGGGGCCGACCCACTCGGCACCGTCGATGGTGCCCTTTTCCAGCGCCGGATAGATGTCGCCGCCGCCGATCTGCTGCGGCACGACGCCGAGCTTCGCCAGCACCTGCCCGGCGATGCCGCCGATGCGCATCTTCACGCCCTGCAGGTCGGCTACGGTCTTGATTTCCTTGCGGAACCAGCCGCCCATCTGGGCGCCGGTGTTGCCGCAGGGCAGGCCGTAGATGTTGAATTTCTTGTAGAATTCGTTGAACAGCTCGTTGCCGCCGCCCTGGAAGAGCCAGGCATTCTGCCCGCGTGCGTTGAGGCCGAACGGCACCGAGGCCGAGATCGCGAAGGTCGGATCCTTGCCGACATAGTAGTACGACACCGTGTGGCACATCTCGACGGTGTTGTTGGTCACGGCGTCGGCCGCCTGCAGCGCGGGGACGATTTCGCCGGCCGCGAAAACCTGGATCTGGAACTTGCCGTCGGTCAGGTCGGAGACCATCTTCGCCATGATCTCGGCACCGCCATAGATCGTGTCGAGCGACTTCGGGAAGCTCGACGCCAGGCGCCATTTCACTTCCGGATTGGACTGGGCGACGGCCGGAGCGGCGACCGCGGCGGCGGCTGCGCCAACGGCGGCGGTCTGGATGAATTGACGACGCTTCATAGGGACATCTCCTCGGATGGGTCTCGGATTTTCGAGCGTTTTGAAAGGCGGGTGGCGGCTTAACCGCACTTGTCTCGCGTTCTAGATGAAGGCTGCACGAATCGCGAGTGCTTTCAGCGAGGAGGCCTTCGACTTTCGACTGAGGCCGAAGATGCGAGCCGGCAGCCTTGGCTTTGTGCGCGCTTTCCGACGAGGCTATATGCAGCCATGATCGAAACCGACCGCCTCCTGCTGCGCCCGCCCACCCTGGAAGATGCCGACGCCGTCTACCGGATGCGCTCCGACCCCGAACTGATGCGGTTTATCGGAGGCAAGGCGCTGTCGCGCGAGGAGGCCTGGCAGCGTCTGCTGCGCAGCGCCGGCCACTGGTCGTTGCTGGGCTACGGGTTTTTCATGGTGGTCGAGCGCGCCGGCGGGCATGTGATCGGCGAAGCCGGCCTGATGGAATCGCGCCGCGGGCTTGGAGAGCTGTTCGATCCGTTTCCGGAAGCCGGCTGGGTCTTCGCCGGCGAGGCGACGGGGCGCGGCTATGCGACGGAAGCCGCGCGCGCGGCGCATGACTGGTTCTCGAGCCGCTCGCCGGCGAGGCGAACCGTCTGCATCATCGATCCCGCAAACGCAGCCTCGCTTCATGTCGCAGCCAAGCTCGGCTACCAGAGTTTCGGCACAGTGAGTTATCGAAAATCGACCATCACGATGCTGGAGCGCCTTGCCGGCGAATGACCCGGCTCGGATGAGCGGAAGAGGGGACCGACCATGGATCAGGACAAACTCGCCAGCCTGCGGGCGCGCTATGCCGGCGCGAGCGGGGCCGACATCCATGATCCGGCTTTCGCCAAGGTCGCAGCCGACCAGTTCAAGGGCGACAAGCGCAAATGGCCCTTCTCCGACGTCGCGACCTTCATCAGCGCGCCCTATCGTCCCGACGCGCTCGGCCTGCCCGATCTCGGCGGGTTGGACGTCGCGATCATCGGCCTGCCGATGGACCTCGGCGTCACCAACCGCGCCGGCACCCGTCTCGGGCCCCGCGCCGTGCGCGCTGTCGAACGGATGGGGCCGATGGACCATGTGCTGGGCACCGCGCCCTTCGGGATGCTGAAGGTCGCCGATATCGGCGACGTACCGTTCCGCTCGCGCTATTCGCTGGAAAGCTGCCATCAGGATATCGAGGCGACCTTCAAAACCATCGTCGCGGCCGGCGTCTCGCCGCTGGCGGTCGGCGGCGATCATTCGATCACCTACCCGATCATGCGCGCCGTCGGCGAGAAGCGCCCGGTCGGCATGGTCCATATCGACGCGCATTGCGACACGTCGGGGCCCTATGAGGGCTCGAAATTCCACCATGGCGGGCCGTTCCGGCAGGCGGTGCTCGACGGCGTGCTCGATCCGCAACGCGTCATCCAGATCGGCATCAGGGGCGGCGCCGAATATCTCTGGGAGTTCTCCTATGAGAGCGGCATGACCGTGATCCACGCCAACGAGGTCGACGATCTCGGCATCGAGGCTGTGATCGCGAAGGCGCTGGCCGTGATCGGCGACGGGCCGACTTATGTCTCCTTCGACGTCGATTCGCTCGATCCCGCCTTTGCGCCCGGCACCGGTACGCCCGAAGTTGGTGGCCTGACGCCGCGCGAGGCGCTCGCCATCCTGCGCGGGCTGAAGGGCGCCAACATCGTGGCAGCCGACGTGGTCGAGGTCGCGCCGCAATATGACGCGACCAGTAACACCGCCCAATGCGCGGCGCAGGTGCTGTTCACCGAACTCTGCCTGATCGCCGAGGCCCGCGCGGCAGGCAAAGGCCGCGTCGCGGATATGGGCCGTCCGTGAAGCGCAAACCCGTCGCGCTCGATGCGATCGACCGCAGGATCGTCGCGATCCTGCGCGACGACGGGCGCATTACCAATCAGGCGCTGTCGGAACAGGTCGGCCTGTCGGCGCGGCCCTGTCTGGAGCGCGTGCGCAAGCTCGAAAGCTCCGGCCTCATCCAGGGCTACGGGGCCCGACTCGCGCCGGAGCTTGCCGGCCATGCCATCGTCGCCTTCGCCCAGGTTTCGCTACGCGATCATTCGGTGGGCCGGCGCGAGCGCGTCGAGAAGGTTCTGAAGGCCTGCCCCGACGTGGTCGAGGTTCAGGTCGTCAGCGGCGAGGCGGACTATCTCGTCCGCATCGTCGCGGGCTCGCTCGCTGATTACGAGGAACTCACCGGGGCCTGGCTTGCCGACGCCCAACTCGGCGTGGCCAGGATCGCGACGACCTTCGCGCTGAAGGCGTTGAAGGAGTTCGGCGGCTATCCGCTGGCGGAGGGGTAACTGCCGCAGACGCGCGTTCAACCCGTCTCCGCGCGCAGGCGGTCGAGGGCGCGGTTGGCGAGGAGCGCCGCCACCGGGAATACGAGGCGCATCGGCGCCGTCAGCCGGTTCCACGCGTCGGGACGCGCCGCATAGAAGGCCGCGACATCGGCATGGACGCCGAAGTGGCGCGTACTCAGCGTCCCGCTGCCGTCGTCGACGAACTGCACGAAGGTGTTGCGGCGCCCGTCCCAGTCAGGGCGTCCGTCCGCATGCACGCCGTATCCCATGATGCGCGCCTCGCGCCGCAGCCGTCGGATCGCCGCGCGATAAAGCGCTGGATCGACGATGTAGGCGTCGGTCGCGACCCAGCGGCCGGCGAGCCAGACCTCGACATAGCTGTGGTCGACGAAGGGCGTGCCGGGGGATGTCACGCCGTGCAGGATATCGGCCTTGATGTCGACGAAGACGATCCGCGCTATCACCCCGGCGGCGTGCAGCAATGCGGCAAACAGCGTCGACTGGTTGTTGCAGAACCCACGCCTTGCGGCGAGCACCTCCGACGCCTTCATGTCGTAGAAGCGGCCGGTGAAGCCGAAGCGGATCTCGTCACGGACGAAGTCGAAGATGGCCTTGGCCCGCTCTGTATCCGAGCGGAGCCCCAGGATAAGCCGCTGCGCCGTCTCGCGGATCGAGACGTCGTGGCTGTCGATCAATGTCGTCTGCGGGTTGGCGGTCGCGTCGCTGGGCGACAACGTCACCGCGGCCAGCGCACCGATCAGTCTGCGGCGGTCCATCTGCTGCTTCCCGTCTTCGTCGCCGTCTTCTACGCAGCGCGACGCGACCGGATGACTGTGCCCAGGATTCAGGAAGGCCGCTTCGCCAGCCAGATCACATGGCGCTTGCCGCGTCCGCCGCGACCGGCCCGCGCCACGATCTCCTCGACTGAAAACCCCGCCTGCTTCAACCGCTGTGTGAAGCTTCGGTCGGGTCCCTGCGACCAGACGGCGAGAATGCCGCCGGGCGTCAGGGCCGACCGTGACGCCGCCAGGCCTGCCGCGTCGTAGAGCGCGTCGTTGGCCGCGACCGTCAGCCCGTCGGGCCCGTTGTCGACATCGAGCAGGATGGCGTCGAAGCGGGCCGGCGTCGCCGCGATGCTCTGGCCGACATCGTCGGTCGTGACCGTGACGCGCGGATCGTCGAGACAGCCTGCAAAGACATCCGCCATCGGCCCGCGCGCCCAGGCGACGACCTCGGGCACGAGTTCGGCGACCTCGATCCGCGCATCGGCCGGCAGGGTCGCCAGCGCCGCGCGCAGCGTGAAACCCATGCCGAGCCCACCGATGAGGAGATGAGGCCTGGGCCGCCCGACCAAGCGCGCGCAGGCGAGTGTCGCCAGCGCCTCCTCGGAACCGCGCAGCCGGCTGTTCATCAGTTCGTTCGCGCCCAGCATGATCGAGAATTCGCCGCCGCGCCGCTTCAGGCGCAGGCTTTCGCCGTCGGGCAGGATGGCGGTGTCGAGCAGGGACCATGGGATCACAAGCGTGGGTCTCTAGCGGGCAGGTCGGTGGCCGGACACGCGCATATAACCCCTGCGCCCAAACCTTGCGAGCCCGGAAGCCTTGCGAGCCCGGCTTGCCCGAATCTGTCGCGCGAACGACAGATTCGGCTGCCTGGAGCTTGCGCCTCGGCCCGCTCCGGCTGTGGTCGAATGCCTATCCTCGGCTTCAGCCAGGGAGAGACGCATATGAACGCCATCATCCGCGAGCAGGCCGTCTGCGCCCGAAACTATGCGCCGCTGCCGATCATGCTCTCCCACGGCGAAGGCGTCTGGCTCACCGATGTCGATGGCGTCAGGCGGCTCGACATGATGAGCGGCTATTCCGCCGTCAGTCTGGGCCATGGCCATCCGCGCATCCTGAAGGTGCTGTCGGATCAGGCGGCGAAGCTCGCCGTCACCAGCCGCGCCTTTCATACCCAGCCCCTCGGCCCTTTTCTTGAAAAGCTCTGCGAGGTCTCCGGCCAGGAGATGGCGCTGCCGATGAACACCGGCGCGGAAGCCGTCGAGACCGCGATCAAGGCGGCGCGGCGCTGGGGCCATCGCATCAAGCGCATCGAGGACGGCAGGGCGCAGATCATCGTCGCCGCCGGCAATTTCCATGGCCGCACCACCACCATCGTCGGTTTTTCCTCGGAGGAAAGCTATCGTGAGGGTTTCGGGCCCTTCGCGCCGGGTTTCGTAACCGTGCCCTTCGGCGACGCAGGCGCGGTCGAAGCCGCGATCACGCCCGGCACCGCCGCGATCCTGATCGAGCCGATCCAGGGCGAGGCCGGCATCGTCGTGCCGCCGGAAGGCTATCTGCGCCGCCTGCGCGAGATCTGCGACCGCGAGAACGTTCTGCTCATCCTCGACGAGGTCCAGTCCGGCCTTGGCCGTACCGGGCGCTGGTTCGCCCATCAGCATGACGGCATCAGGCCCGACGGTCTGATCGTCGGCAAGGCGCTCGGCGGCGGCGTCTATCCCGTCTCCGCCTTCCTGTCGTCGCGCGCGGTGATGGCGCTGTTCGAGCCCGGCTCGCATGGCTCGACCTTCGGCGGCAATGCGCTGGCCGCCGCGATCGGGCTGGAGGCGCTGACCGTGATCGAGGAGGAGGGGCTGGTCGCGCGCTCGGCGCAGCTTGGCGCGCATATGCAGGCGCGGCTGGAGGCGATGACGCGCGGCCTTGCCCGCGATGTCCGGGGCAGGGGGCTCTGGGTTGGCGTCGAGATCGATCCGCTTGCCGCCTCCGCGAAAGCGCTGGTCGGCGAACTCGCGCAGGCGGGCGTGCTCACCAGGGAGACCCATGAAACCGTGATCCGCTTCGCTCCGCCGCTGACGATCACGCGCGCCGAACTCGATTGGGGGCTCGACCGCTGCGAGGCGATTTTCCACAAGGCTGCGGCGTCCGCCGCGATGGCAGCGGCCTGAATCATCGCCGGGACGCCGTCGTCGAATCGCGTCGCGCAGGGTCGGATCGCAGAAAAATCAATAAAAACAGGTATTTGGGCTGCCGGTTCTTTGGGCGACGCCGCTCAGAAAAGCTGCAAGCCCCCACTTGCGGTCATGGCATCGGATCGCCCAATCTGTGAGCACAAGCTGGACCCGGGAACTCGAAACGCCCGGCCGGTCAAACCTGTGGGAGGTACCATGAAAGGTTTCGTTCGATTCATTGCCGCGGCCGCTCTGACGGTCGTCGGCGCCACCGGCGCCCTGGCGCAGGCCAAGGAGTGGAAGGAGGTCCGGATCGGCACCGAAGGCGCCTATCCGCCCTTCAACAACCTGAACGCCAAGAAGGAGCTCGAGGGCTTCGAGATCGATTACGGCAACATGCTCTGCGAGAAGATGAAGGTGAAATGCACCTGGGTCGTGCAGGACTGGGACGGCATCATCCCGGCGCTGCTCGCCAACAAATACGACATCATCATCGCCGGCATGAACGCCACCGACGAACGCAAGAAACGCGTCGACTTCACCTCGACCTACACCAAAACCCCGATCTGGGTGATCGGACCCAAGACCACGACCTCGACCGACGTGTCGCCGGCCGCCCTCAAGGGCAAGTCGATCGGCGTGCAGGGCTCGACCGTGCACTCCAACTTCGTCGAGAAGATCTACAAGGATTCGACCGCGCGTCCCTATCCGACCCAGGAAGAGGCCAACCTCGATCTGCTCAGCGGCCGCCTCGACTACATCATTGCCGACTCGCTCTCGCTCGAGGATTTTCTCAACGCCAAGGGCAAGGATTGCTGCAAGAAGATCGGCGAGATCACGCGCGATCCCGCGATCCATGGCCCCGGCGTCGGCGGCGCGGTCCGCAAGGAAGACACCGCGCTGAAGGCGATGTTCGACAAGGCGATCGCCGAATCGCTCGCCGACGGCTCGCACAAGAAGATCGCCGACAAGTATTTCAAGATCCCGATTATCTGATCGGTTTGGGCTGAGGAGGAGGCTGCGCGGATTGACCGTTCGGCCTTGACCTCAGCCTTCATCCCGAGGAGCAGCCTTCAGGTTGCGTCTCGAAGGATGCTCCAGAGCGTGCTGGATCCATCCTTCGAGACGCCGCTTCGCGGCTCCTCAGGATGAGGGCTCGATAGAACCGCCGCAATTCCAGGAAGCCGATGTTCGACAAGTTCGCTCTGCTCGGCTTTGGCCCCGGCGGCTGGGGTCTTGCCCTGCTTCAGGGCGCCTTCATCACCATCTCGATCGCGCTGGCGACGCTGCCCTTCGGTCTGCTGCTCGGCTTGATCGTTGCGCTCGGCAAGCGCTCGCGGAATGTCGTCCTGCGCTGGTTGGCGACGGTCTACACCACGGTCTTCCGTGGCGTGCCCGAGTTGCTGACGCTCTACATCATCTATTTCGGCATCCAGATCGTGCTGCAGGAGGTCTGGCGGACGCTGGGCCTGCCCGGCAATTTCTCGATGCCGCCTTTCGTCGCGGGCATGGTCGCGCTCGGTGTCGTGCTCTCGGCGTTTTCCAGCGAGGTCTGGGTCGGCGCGCTGAACTCGATCCAGAAGGGCCAGCGCGAGGCTGCCGCCGCGCTGGGGCTGTCGCGCGCCCAGGCCTTTCGCCTGATCGTATTTCCGCAGTTGATCCGCGTCGCGCTGCCGGGTCTCGGCAACAACTGGATGGTGCTGCTGAAGGAGACCTCCCTGGTCTCGGTCATCACCCTGCCCGACATCATGTTCATCACCACGCGCGCCAATGTCACGACCAAGGAGCCGTTTCTGTTCTTCGGCGCGGCGATGGCGCTCTACCTGCTCTTTTCTCTCGTCTCGGCCTGGGGCGTGGCGAGGCTCGAAGCGCGCAGCAATCGCGGCATGGCCGTCTTCGGGGGCGCGACGCGATGAACTGGTGCGAATATCCCGGCTGGCTCGTCGGCAGCGAGGTCTTCCAGAACTATGGCTGCCGCATGGCCACCGGCCTGTGGATCACCTTCGAGATGGTGGCGATCTCGGTTTCCATCGGCTGCGTGCTGGCATGCGGGCTGGCGATCGCGCGGCTTTACGGGCCGAAATGGGCGCAGGTTTCGATCAGCGGCTACACCACCTTCTTTCGCGGCACGCCGCTGCTCTGCCAGCTCTTCCTGGTCTATTACGGGCTTGGTCAGTTCCGGGTCTTCTGGCAGGACATCGGCCTGTGGTGGTTCTTCCGCGAGCCGTTCTATTGCGCGGTCTTCACCTTCACCATCAACACCGCCGCCTATCAGGCCGAGATTTTGCGCGGCGCGATCCAGTCGATTCCGCGAGGCCAGTTCGAGGGCTCGCTCGCGCTGGGTCTCCATCGCTGGGCGACGCTGCGCCACGTCATCATGCCCCAGGCGCTGATCCTGGGCCTGCGCCCGCTCGGCAACGAACTGATCGTGATGATCAAGTCGAGCGCTGTCGCCTCGCTGGTGACGCTCTACGACCTGATGGGCGCAACCAAGCTCGCCTTCTCGCGCTCCTTCGATCTTTCGATCTATCTCTACGCGGCGCTGATCTACCTCGCTCTTGTCGAGGTGATCCGGCGCGTCTGGGATCTCTGGGAAACGCGGCTGACGCGGCACATGGCGCTGCGTTGACGCCACTCTTGCCGATATGGGCAAGCTGCATCGCGCCACCGCATCTTTCCCGCAATGACGGGACGCGCTAAGCCGCTCCGAAGACAAAACGAACGGCTCGGAGCCAAACATGACCAAAGTCGCCTTCATCGGTCTCGGCGTGATGGGTTACCCCATGGCTGGCCACCTCAAAACCAAGGGCCACGAGGTCACGGTTTACAACCGCAACCCGACGAAGGCGCAGGCCTGGGTCTCGCAGCATGCCGGCGTCTCGGCGGCGACCCCCGCCGATGCCGCCAAGGGCCAGGAGATCGTGTTCTGCTGCGTCGGTAATGACGACGATCTGCGCTCGGTGACGCTGGGCGAGACCGGCGCCTTCGCCGGCATGGAAAAGGGCGCGATCTTCGTCGACCACACCACCGCCTCGGCCGGTGTCGCCCGCGAGCTCGATGCTGCGGCGAAGGCCGGCGGCTTCGGCTTCATCGACGCTCCGGTCTCGGGCGGTCAGGCGGGCGCGGAAAACGGCGTACTGACCGTGATGTGCGGCGGCGAGCAGGGCGTCTATGCCCGCGCCGAGCCGGTGATCGCGAGCTTCGCGCGCATGTGCAAGCTGATGGGCCCGGCCGGCTCCGGCCAGCTCACCAAGATGGTCAACCAGATCTGCATCGCCGGTCTCGTCCAGGGCCTGTCGGAGGGCATCCATTTCGCCAAACGCGCCGGCCTCGACGTCGAGACGATGCTGGAGGTGATCTCGAAGGGCGCGGCCGGCTCCTGGCAGATGGAGAACCGCGGCAAGACCATGAATGCCGACAAGTTCGATTTCGGCTTCGCCGTCGACTGGATGCGCAAGGATCTCGGCATCGTGCTGGAGGAGGCCCGCCGCAACGGCGCGCAGCTTCCGGTCACCGCGCTGGTCGACCAGTTCTATGCCGAGGTCCAGAAGATGGGCGGCAAGCGCTGGGACACATCGAGCCTGATCGCGCGGCTGGAAGGCTGAGCGGGACCCTGCCACAGCCCTCGGATGAAGGCTGTGGAGGTAAGGCAAACAACAAAGAGGCCCCGGATCGCTCCGGGGCCTTTTTCGTTCGAGGCTGCAGCCTCAGTTCAGGTTGAGCTTCGGCGGTGCGTTGAGGTCGAGGCCCGGCAGCCCCCCGCCTCCCCCGAGACCCGGAATCTGGATCGAGTCGAACTGCTTGTCGATCGACTTCTGGTCGAGCTGCACGGCGTTCGCTTTGTAGTGCGTCACCATCTTCGGGAAGGAGATCACGAGGCCGACCATGATGCACTGGATCACCACGAACGGCACAGCGCCCCAATAGATCTGCGCGGTGGTGACCGGTTCCATCATCGTCCCCGTGACCTTGTCGCGATAGCGGTCCTTGGGCGCGACCGAGCGCAGGAAGAAGAGCGCGAAGCCGAAGGGCGGATGCATGAACGAGGTCTGCATGTTGACGCCGAGAATGACGCCGAACCAAATCAGGTCGATGCCGAGCTTGTCCGCCGCAGGCCCCAGCAGCGGCACGATGATGAAGGCGAGCTCGAAGAAGTCGAGGAAGAACGCCAGGAAGAAGACCATGATGTTGACGACGATCAGGAAGCCCGTCGCGCCGCCCGGCAGCCCGACCAGCAGATGCTCGACCCAGACATGGCCGTTGACGCCGTAGAAGGTCAGCGAGAACACGCGCGCGCCGACCAGAATGAACAGCACGAAGGCCGAGAGCTTGGCAGTCGATTCCGTGGCCTGCTTGAGCAGGTCGAAGGTCATGCGCTTCTTGCCGTAGGCGAGCAGGATCGCGCCGGCGGCACCCATCGCGCCGCCTTCGGTCGGGGTCGCCAGACCGATGAAGATCGTGCCGAGCACAAGAAAGATCAGCGCCAGCGGCGGCACCATCACGAAGATGACCTGCTCGGCCATACGCGAGAGCAGGTTGAGCTTCAGGTACTTGTTGACGAGCGCCATCACGAAGGATGCGCCGACCGCGATCGACATCGTCAGCACGACAAAGTCGGCGCCGGCCTTCACCGTCGTGAACAGCTTCATATAGGCGTAGGCGATGGCGAAGGAGATGATGGTGATGACCAGCAGCGAGAGCCGGCGCGTCTGCCCATCGGCGTCGCGCAGCGTCTGCGCTTCGGGCGGCAGGCCGGGTGCGCGCGCCGGATAGACGATCGTGACCAGGAAGATGTAGCCGGCATACATCGACGCCAGCACGAGGCCGGGAATGAAGGCGCCCTCATACATGTCACCGACCGAGCGGCCGAGCTGGTCGGCGAGCACGATCAGCACGAGCGATGGCGGAATGATCTGCGCCAGTGTGCCCGAAGCCGCGATCACGCCCGCGGCGAGCCGCCGGTCATAGCCGTAGCGCAGCATGATCGGCAGCGAGATCAGGCCCATGGAAATGACCGAGGCCGCGACCACGCCGGTCGTCGCCGCCAGCAGCGCGCCGACGAAGACGACGGCATAGGCGAGGCCGCCGCGCACCGGTCCAAACAGTTGGCCGATGGTGTCGAGCAGGTCCTCGGCCATGCCGGAACGCTCGAGGATCAGGCCCATGAAGGTGAAGAACGGGATCGCGAGCAACACGTCGTTGTTCATCGTGCCGTAGATGCGCTCGGGCAGCGCCTGCAGGAAGTTCTCCTGGAACAGGCCGAGCTCGATGCCGACGATGGCGAAGAGCAGGCCGTTTGCCGCAAGCGCGAAAGCGACCGGGTAGCCCAGGAGCAGGAACAGCACGAGAGCTGCAAACATCACCGGCGCCATGTTGACGCGCAGGAAGTCGCCGAGACCGGCGGCATGCGCCTCGCCGGTGTGCAGGGTGAAGAAGGCTGTCACGGTCAGCGCGAGCAGCAGGCCGGCGACGCGCGAAAGGCGGGATGCGGTCATGGGGTATGTCCGGGCGAGTGCGGAAATCGGTGAACTACAGAAGCGACGACGTCAGGCGAGACCGTCGGCCCTGGCCTGGTCGAGCAGGCGCTGCGCCTCGGCCTCGGCTGCCGCTGCATGGCCCTTGAGAGTTTCCTCGTCCTCAAGGCGCCCGGTCATGATCGCGATCTGCTTGATGATCTCGGAAATGCCCTGGAACGTCAGCATCACGAAGCCGATGACCACAAGACCTTTGGCCGGCCATTGCGGCAGGCCACCGGCCGAAAGCGACTGTTCGTTGACCGCGAAGGAGCGCGTGAAGAACGGCCAGGAATGGTAGACCATCAACAGGCAGAACGGCATCAGGAACAGCGTGTGACCGACCATGTCGATCCAGCGCTGCGCAGTCTTGGGCAGCGCGCTGTTCACGATATCGATACGGATGTGCTCTTTCACCTGCAGCGTCCAGGAGGCGCACATCAGGAAGACCGCCCCGAACAGCATCCACTGCAGTTCGAGGAACGAGTTGGACGACCAGTTGAAGACTTTGCGGATGATCGCGTTCACCGCCGCAACGATGACTGCGAGGAGGATCAGCCAGGCGATCTTCTTGCCGATCTGGCTATTGATCGCATCGATGACGCGACTGATCTTCAGCATTCCGTCCACGCCAGGCCTCCCTCGGCATCCCTTGATCGGTCGGATGCGCCCCTTGCATAAGGGTCATGTCGCGCTGTTATACGATGCATCATGGCAGCACAAGATTGTGCGGCGCAATCGCTGGGGGATCAGCGATTGCGCGCTGCGCTGCCGAGGCGCAATGAAAGCAGGCCGACCCCCATCATCGCCCACATCATGGCGACGAGCGCTTGCGGCCAGAGCGTCACCAGCCAGCTGACGAGCATCGTGGCCAGCGCGCCGGAGCCGAGCTGGATCGCGCCCATTAGCCCTGCAGCCGAGCCGGCTAGCTCGGGTCGTGCCGAAAGCGCCTCGGCGGTCGAACCGGGAATGGTCAGGCCGTTGCCGAGCGCGTTGAAGGTTAGAGGCAGAAACAGCGCCAGCGGCGTCCAGTTCGGCATCAAAGACAGCGCCAGCGCCACGCTCATCCCGGCAAACGAGATGATCAGGCCGATCCGTATCAGACGCCGCGTGCCGAAGCGGACGGCCAGCCGCGACATCGCGAAGTTGCCGACCATGTAGCCGAATGCGTTCAGCACGAAATAGGCGCCATAGGCGTCGGGCCCGCGTCCCATGGTCTCCACGACGATGAACGGCGCCGCGGCGATGAAGCCGAAGAACGCCGCCGAGGTCATCGACAGCGCGATCACGTTGGAAACGAAGCCGCGATCGCCGATCAGCAGCGGAAAGGCGCGGAAGACGCCCAGCAGCGAGGTGCGCTGGCCACGGTTGGGCGCGGTTTCGGGCAGCCGCGCCAGCGTCATCGCCAGCACGACGATGCCGACGCAGGTCATGAACCAGAAGATCGCGCGCCAGCCCAGCCAGGTCTCGATCTGCCCACCGAGATAGGGCGCCAGCATCGGCGCCACGACCATGACCATGGTGACGGTGGCGATCTGGCTGGCCGCCTGGTCGCGGCTCGCCGTGTCGCGGATGATCGCGCGCGACAGGGCGAAGGCCGCCCCGGCGCCGGCGCCCTCCAGAACGCGGGCCAGCACCAGCATGGCGGTCGAGGTCGAGAACGCGCCCAGACATGAGCCGACCACGAACAGGACGATCCCGAGATTGACGCAGGGCCTGCGGCCAAAACGGTCCGAGAGCGGGCCGATCACCAGTTGCATCAGCGCGACCGCGACGAGGAACAGCGTCAGCGTCAGCTGGATCGTGGCGTAGCTCGCCTGGAAATGCCGGGCGAGCGTCGGCGTCGAGGGCGCGAGAAGGTTGAGCGCGATCGGCTGCAGCGTCGAGATCGCCACGAGGACGACGAGGCCCGGCTTTGCTGGAACGGGGAGTGCGTTCATGTCGAGGCGTCGGTGGTCAGCTTGAGGTTGGAATCGGGCCGCACGCGCTGCCGGTGCATGGTGTAGAGCCCGCTGCCGACGATGAGTGCGATGCCGGCGAAGGCCCAGAAATCGGGTACGTCGCCCCAGATCAGATAGCCCATCAGCGTGGCGAAGAGGATGACCGAGTAGCGGAAGCCGGTGACGACGCCGACATCGGTGTTGCGGTAGGCGCTGATGATGAAGAAGCTGCCGGTGGAGACCAGCACGGCGGCGACCGCGACATAAAGCGTCTCGCGTCGCCAGATCGGCTCCCAGTTCTCGATGACGCCATAGCCGGTGGCGACGATGCCGACGAGAACCGTCGTCGTCACCGAGATCACGGTCGACGGGATTTCCTTGCCGATGCTGCGGGTCAGCAGATCGCGGAAGCCGACGAGGACCGCGCTGAGCAGCGCGATCACGGCGGCCGGGCTGAAGCCCTCGACCGTCGGCCTGACCACCACGAGCACGCCGAGGAAGCCAACGGTGACGGCGGCGCTGCGCCGCCAGCCGACTTTCTCGATGCCCATCAGCACGGCCAGAACGACGATGATCAGCGGCGAGGCCAGCGTGATCGCGGTGATGTTGGCGAGCGGCAGTCGCCCCAGTGCCCAGATGAAGGTCAGCGCCACGCTCGCCTCGATCAGGCCCCGCAGCAGCACGGCGGGACGCAGCGCCATCGTCAATTTGTCGCCCTCGCGGAAGGCGAAGACGAGGACGAGCCCGGCCATCACCGCAAACACGGTGCGCAGCGCGATTGCCTGCCCGGCCGGATAGATCTCGCGCGCGAGCTTCATCAGCCCGTCATTGCAGGTGAACAGGGCCATCGCCGTCAGCATGGCGATGATGCCGCGTCGATTTTCGGCTGCGCTGGCCAAGGCAGGCTTTCGTTGCGCCGTTTGGGCTCAGGCCGCGAAGCGGTCGAGCGAGAACGGCTTGAGGTCGAAGGCCGCTTGGCCGGTTGTCGAAAGGTCGGCCAGGATTTCGCCGATCGCGCTGGCGAATTTGAAGCCGTGCCCGGAGCAGCAGGAGGCAAACAGCGCCTGCGGTACGCCGGGAACCGTGTCGATGATGAAGTCCTCGTCGGGCGTGACGCTGTAGACGCAGCCCTTGACGGTGAGCGGGTCGCCGGCGGCATCGGGGATATAGCGCCGCAGGCATTCGCGGATCAGCGCGACCTGGCGTGGGCTCGGCGTGCGGTCGTCGTCGCGCGGGTCCATCGGCTCGCGGCCGAAATGGGGCCCGCCGAGCTTGAAGCCGGGATGTTCGTAGAGCGGGAAGCCGTAGAAGGCGCCTTCCTCGACGCTCAGAATGAAGACTGGAAAGACGCCCTGCCGAAACAGCTCCGGCCGCCGCGTTGTGAACCAGCCGATCGCCTGCCGCACGGTCGAGACGTTCTTCGCCAAAGCGGGTACCGCGTCCGCGATCCAGCCGCCCGATGTGATGACCAGCCGCCCGGCGGAATAGGTGCCGCGTTCGGTGCGCACGACGACGCCGCCCTCTGCGGTCGGCGTCCAGTCCAGCATCGGTTCGTTGCAGCGGATGTCGGCGCCGCGCGCCTGCGCCAGTCCGACATGGGCGTAGATCGCCTTCTCGGAAGCGACGAAACCGCCATCGGGCTGCCACAGGCCGATATGATCGGCCGGCAGCTGGAAGGCCGGAAAGCGCCGGGCGATCTCCCTGCCATCAAGTTGCTCGTGGACGAGGCCATGCTCGAGGCACGATTGCAGCGAGGATTCGACCGGGCCGAAACCCTCGGGCGCAAGGTCGATCGAGCCGGTGACATGGAGCAACTGCATGCCGGCCTCGTCGCCGGTCTGCTTCCAGAGTTCATGCGCGCGCCGGACGATCGGCACGTAGTGCGAGCCCTCGAAATAGGCCAGCCGGATGATCCGGTTGAGACCGTGCGAGGAGCCCATCGCGTGGCCGAGGTCAAAGCGCTCCAGCCCGAGCACCCTGAGGCCGCGTTTGGCCAACTGCCAGCAGGCGGCCGACCCCATGGCGCCAACGCCTGCGACGATCACATCATAGCTGCTGCTCGTCATGACGTGGGCTCGGCCGGGCATTGAGATGGGGCCAGAGCATTACAGCCCGTCTTGGCAGGGGTCCATGCCCGAAAGCTCAGGCCGGCCCTGCCGCGCACGACGGTACGGCTTTGTTAAGGATGTCGGCGGATAGTTCGGACTCACCTCGTTTTCCCGGGATTGGCTGATGTTCGGCAGAGTTCGGCGCTTGTTTGGCAGTCGGACCTCCGTAGCAGCCGTGGCTGCGGCCGTGGTGGACGACGCAGCCCCGATGCGCGCGGTCAAAGTCGCGCCGGCAACCGATGCCGGCGACGGCGCGCTGCGTGAGGCGGTCGATACGCTTGAGCAGGATGTCGTCGCCGCGATGCGCCGTCTGACCGGCGGCCTCGACCATGCCGAACAGTTTTCGGCGCGCTCGGAGGCGCGCTCCCGGACGATTCACGAGCGCATCGGCGAGGTCCGCGCCGCGACATTTACGGCCAGCACGAACTCCGCCGCGCTGGCGACGGCCACGCAGCAGGTCTCCGACGCTGCCGAGCAGGTCGGCAGTTCGATGAGCAACGCGCGCGACCGTCTCGACGCCGCCGCGACGCGCGCCGACGAGGCGACGCAGATGATGACGGGCCTCGCGCAGGCGACCATGGAGATCCGCGGTATCGTCGACTCCATCGCCGAGATTGCCCGCCAGACCAATCTCCTCGCGCTGAACGCCACGATCGAGGCTGCCCGCGCCGGCGAGGCCGGGCGCGGCTTCGGCGTGGTGGCCCAGGAGGTCAAGTCGCTGTCGATCGAGGTTCGCGACGCCGTCGATCATATCCGCAGGCGCGTCGACAATCTGACGCAGACCGCGCAGGGCTCGGCGGCCATCGTCAATGACGCCCTGCAGATGGTCCGCGAGGTCAATCCCGTTATCGCCGCGATAGGCAGCGCCTCGCAGGAGCAGGCGGCCGCGGCGGTCGAGTTGTCGCGCAGCGCCGGGGAGACCGCGCGCTTCATCGGCACCGTGCTCGATCGCGTCGAGGAAATCGACAGCGTCGCCCTGTCCGCTGCCGACGAGAGCGCCAACGCCCGTAAGGCCCTCTCCGAGGGCGCACGTCAGGCCGACAGCATGCTGCGGCGCTTTATCCCGACGCTGCGGCACGCCGCCTTCGCCGATCGCCGCCACTATGATCGCTTCCCCGCCGAGCATCGCGCGGAGATCACAGTCCAGGGGTGCAGCTTCGTCAGCCAGACCATCGATATCGGGCTCGGCGGCGCGCTGCTGGGCAATGCCGGTGGCGTACCGTCCACGCGGGGAGCAAAGGGCACGATTGTGATCGCCGATCTGCCGGCGCTCGCCTGCACGCTGGTGGCGGTCAGCGAACTCGGCGTGCACATAGCCTTCGAGCCTGCGGCCATCGCCGGCAACACGGCGCTGCGGGCCATGCTGGCCGAGATCGAACAATCCTACCGCCCGCTCATCGAGCGCGCGCAGGCCTTTGCCGAGGCCGTGTCGGGGCTGATGCTCGCGGCCCTGCGCGAGCGGCGGCTGAGCGAGGCCGACCTCTTCGACATCGACTATCAGCCGCTGCCCGACACCGACCCGCAGCAGTTCGGCAACCGCGCCATGGCGGCGCTCGAAGCGATCCTGCCGCCGTTGCTCGCGCGGACGCTTGCCAGCGACCCGCGTCTCGTCTTTGCTTTGCCGATCGACCGCAACGGCTACATCCCGGTTCATAACGAGGCCTTCGCGCAGCCGCAGCGCTCGGGCGATCGGGTCTGGAACGCGGCTCACAGTCGCAACCGCCGCATCTTCGACGACCGCGCCGGCATCATGGCGGCGCGGTCCGTGCGACCCTTCCTGGTCCAGTCCTATCTGCGCGACATGGGCGGCGGCGTCAGCCATCTCATGCGCGAGGTCGACGCACCGCTGCGGATCAATGGCAGGCACTGGGGCGGCGTCCGCATGGCCTACCGCATGTGAGGCCTCGCTGGGGCTCAAGGCCAGGACTGGGAGCCGCGCGGCAGCCGTCCCTCCGGATCGATCGCCTTGACCTCGGGTCCGCCGGTCTCGTTCCAGCGCCACAATGCGACGCAGGACCCGCCCGGCGACATTACTGATGGGTAGATCACGCCGTCGAACATCGCATCCAGCAGGGTCTTGGCGAGAGCATGCGTCGGCGGCTCGAAGCCCTCATCCATGAGTGCGCGCCAGGTGCAGTTCTGGATGCCTTCGTCGATGCTTAGCGCGCCCCGCACCTCCTGCCGCGTCAGATCGGCCAGCCGCACGCCGCTGACCTCCAGTTGGCAGATCAGCGCCGGGTGCTGAACGAAACCCTGATTGTACTCGGCCCAGGCAGTCGAGAGTTCCCGCGCCGCATAGAGGCAGGGCTGGCCGACGGGGTTCCATCGCCCCCCGTAACGGGCCGCGCCTTCGCCAGACAGCGGCGCATATGACCAGCGGGGAACATAAGCGCGCCAGAGAACGAGATTTGAGGCCGGTTCCGGCTCAGGCATAGACGCCGGCGCGGACGGCTTCCAGGTAATCCAGAACCGTGTCGCTCTTGCCGGCCTGGACCAGATCGAGCGCCGTCTTTCCGCCCCAGCCGGGGATGGGCTGATGCTTGAACCAGATCGCGGCCCGGTCGTCGTCGCCCGCCATCTCGGCAGCCATGGCGATGATGCGCACGAGCGGGCTCAAGGCGCTGTCGACGCGGCGTGCGCCCGATTTGGCGGTCAGCGTCGTTCGCGCCACGCCGATCATGATCGCGAGTTCGGACAGGCTCAATCCCAGCCTTTCCGAGACGCGCCGGGCCGAGAGATAGGGCTGCCCGCTCTCGCGAAACGTCGCGGCCGATAGTTCCAGCATCGCGGCCATGTCATATTTCCTGCAATGTCTGATCAATTCATGATCAATATGCGCCCGATCTGCCGCGCATTCAATCTCCGTCGAATGAGCCTTGGTTGCGTCTCACGTTTCCTGCGAGCCGCTGGCCGGTCAAAGCCGCTCCCACGCAAACGGAATCGCCAGAGCCCGCAAGCCCTGCTGCCAGAGCGTGCTCGCCTGTTCGAGGCGCTGCGGCTCGTAGACGCCCTGGACCTGATGCACCTGCAGGCGCCATGACGCCCCGTCGGCGTCCTGCCAGGTCTTGCCGATCAGGCGGCGCAGCCGCTCGGCATCGCGCGCGCCCGCGCCACTGCCGAAGACGGTGAACTGGCTGGAGTTCTGCAGCATGTCGGAAACCAGCACCAGCGCCCGCTCGCCGGTCGGGACGCGGTTCTCGCGGCGCGCCAGCACGTCGCCGATCGCCTCGACGATCGGCGAGAGATTGCCCTTGGCAGGCTGCGCCAGCACCGCCAGCGCCTCGTCGAGCGGGCGGCCGAACTTTTCGACCCAGCGCAGATAGTCGCGGCGCGGATTGCCGATTATCTCGCTCACCGTGCGTCCCGGATTGCAGAGCGCAATCAGCGGCGGGAAATTCGGTTCGAACACGTCCTTGAAGGCGTAGATCGAGAGCAGGCGCTCGGCCGGCAGGGCGTCGCCGATCTCCTTGACCAACCGTTTCAGCCGCTCCGCCTGCACGCCGCTCCACGGATCGCTCTTGTCGACGAGGATCAGCGTATGGCCGATCGGGCCTGTCTTCAGGCACAGCGTCTCCGACTCGCGCGGCGGGCCGGTCAGCAGCCGGGGCGCGGCGAAGAACCCGGCGAGCGTCAGACCCGCCAGCACGGATGCGACGATGGCCCAGTGCTCGCCTTTCATCGCCCGCGCCCGCCTCAGCGCGGCATGGCGGAGAAATCCGCATGGGCCTGCCGGCGTGAGGCTTGCTCGCGCTCATGGGCCTCGCGCCCGGCCTCGATGGCGCGTGTCTTCAGCCGTTCGATCTCGCCGGCGAGGTCGAGCCCACGCACCAGCGCCAACTGGTCCTTGAGCTTGGCCTCGATCAGCGCGGGCATGTTGGCGAGCTGTCGCTCGACATCGTCGATGAGAGCATGCACGCGCTGATAGTCGGGCAGTTCCGCCGGGTGATCGATCTCGGGCAGGTTGGCCGTTTGCGAGAAATAGGCCGGCGGCAGGTCCGTGCGCACCCTGAGATTGGCTTCGCGATATTGCATCAGCGCTGCGTCCCTCGCCGTCCGCAGTTGCGCAATGCGGGTCAAGTAGACGTCACGCACCTGGTCGGCTGCGGCGCGGGCGAGGTGAAGTCGCGCGCTCTCGCGCTGGCAATCCTCGCGAAAACCGTCGACCTGCGCGCGGATCGCCTCCAGTTCCGGCGTCAACGCCGTGTCGAGCCGGCGGCGCTGAGCCTCGACCTCGTCGCGACGGTCCCGCCAGCGCCGATAGGCGAAGGCCTGGCCGGGATAGCTCCCGAACGCCGCATAGCCCTTGGCGGCGGAGATGAAGGCGATCAGGCCGCCGATGATGACGAGCGCGATCGACTTCAGTTCATGAACGGCAAACAGGCCAGCCAGCATGCGCGGCACGACCTGCTGAGAGGCCCCGTCGGGATTGGCGATCAGCAATTCGCGATAGTGCCCGACCGCGAGATTGAACAGGACGATCAGCACGATCATGCCGGCATAGGCCGGCAGCGCCCAGAACAGATGCGAGGCCTTCGCATGCTGGCAATAGCGCGCCGGCCACAGCCCCATGACGAAGCCGAGCGCGATGTTCAGGGCCGAGATGATGACGGCGGTCGCGGCCCCGCCGACCAGCCCGAAATCGCTGGCATCGGCGAAGAAGCTGCCGTTGAGCAGGCTCTCGATCGCCAGCGGCACCGTCAGGAAGGCCAGCGTGAACTGCCACTTCTCCAGTTTCGGGTCGCTGTCGAGTTTGTTGGTGTAGTTGAAATATTCGTATTCGCGTTTCGCCTTCAGCGCCTCGAAGACCTTCTGCTCGAGGTCTCCGCCATCGCGGGCGAGCAGGGCGCGCATGCCGGATTCGATGCCGCGGATGCGCGCCTCGTAGCGCTCCTCGGTCAGGGTCTCGCGCTTGCCGACGATCTCGGCATGGATGGCGCCAAGCCTAGTCGCCGCCTCCTGCCTGATCCTGCCGAAGATTTCCGTGACGCGAGCGAGCAGCGCGAGTTCGGTCTGGGAGGGCATGGTCGAGAGCGGCGGTGGGCTGTTGCTGACCGCGTCGCGCGCGCCCTGCGCGCCCGCCTGCACCGCTTCGGCGAGGTGATAGGCCGAGATCGGCGGGGCCTGCGTCTCCTGCGCAAGGTCGGTGAAATGCGCGGGATCATCGGCCATGGAGCGGCCTCGCCAGCTGTCGGCGCGCTTCGATCAGATCGGCCCGGAAATCGCGGAAGTCGCGCGCCATCGGATGGCGATAGGTCCGGTCGAACCAGAGCGCGAAGGCAAGGAGAGCCAGCACGGGCAGGAAGAGCGCCGGCAATCCCGCGATCGCAAACCCCCCGGTCACGAAAAGGTCCAGCAGCGCGCCGGCAGCCGCGAGACTGGCGAGCAGCGTCAGAATCGCACCAACCCGGTCGCGACCGGTATCATCAGCCAACTGCAGCAGCGCGCGCAGCATCGCCATGATGCTGGCGGCGCAAAGTTCGGCGACGACGGCAAAAGCCAGAGCCGCCGCGATAGCCGGGCCGATCGGCGATGTCGCCGCCGGCTGCAGCAGCCCAAACAGAATCTGCGCGGAAAGCCAGCCCGCCATCAGGCAGGCCGGCAACTGTGCCGCGAGGATCAGCGCCAGAACCGGAGCCTGCCGCCAGAGGCGCCCGCAAACCAAGGTGAGCCGGGCCAGAAACAGGTTCGGGATCAGGCGAAAAGCGCCGCTGCCGGCCGCTCTGATCCGTGACTGGACACCATTCGCCATGAAACGCCTGCAACCGGAACACAACGAAACGTTAACCCAACCGGGTCGCCCGTCAAGTTGTGTCGCGGTGGCTGCTCGCCAAAATGGACGTATCGCGCGCGCAGGCCAGCCTCAGCCGCCGGTGACGCTCATATGCCGCCCGACCGCAGGCTTGGCGCGGCGGCGGTCGATCACGAAATCATGGCCCTTGGGCTTGCGCGAGATCGCTTCCTCCATCGCGCGGTGGAGCAGGGCGTCGTCGGGCGATGCGCGCAACGGCGCGCGCAGATCGGCGGC
Organism: Allobosea sp. P2_A10; assembly: GCF_056405115.1. NCBI lineage: Bacteria > Pseudomonadati > Pseudomonadota > Alphaproteobacteria > Hyphomicrobiales > Alloboseaceae > Allobosea > Allobosea sp. P2_A10. The sequence continues at coordinate 67,810 of NZ_JBFUCS010000001.1, forward strand.
GTCCTCCTGACCCAGACACATATAGAGCGTGCCGGTGCAGGTCAGGCGGACGCGGTTGCAGCTTTCGCAGAAATTATGCGTCATCGGCGTGATGAAGCCGACGAGACCGCCGGTCTCCTTGACTCGGACGTAGCGCGCCGGCCCGCCGGTACGGTAGGGATCCTCGACGAGGTTGTATCTGTCCATCAGCCGCGCCCGCACCACCGATAGCGGGAGGAACTGGTCGATCCGGCCGGGCTCGATCTCACCCAGCGGCATCACCTCGATCAGCGTAAGATCCATGCCCAGACCATGCGCCCAGGTCATCAGGCCCTCGATCTCGTCCTCGTTGACGCCCTTGAGCGCGACCGCATTGATCTTGACGCGCAGGCCCGCCTTGCGCGCCGCCTCGATACCGCCAAGCACCTTGTCGAGATCGCCCCAGCGCGTGATCTTGCGAAATTTCTCGGGGTCGAGCGTGTCGAGCGAGACATTGATCCGACGCACGCCGTAATCGGCGAGCTGCTGAGCGTAGCGGTCGAGCAGCGAGCCGTTCGTCGTCAGCGTCAGCTCCTCCAGCGCGCCCGAGGCGAGATGGCGCGAGAGCGTGCCGAACAGGTTCATCACGTCCCGGCGCACCAGCGGCTCGCCGCCGGTCAGGCGCAGCTTGCGCGTGCCGCGAGCGACGAAGGCTGTGGCGAGGCGGTCGATCTCCTCCAGCGTCAGCAGATCGCGCTTGGGCAGGAAGGTCATGTCCTCGGACATGCAATAGACGCAGCGGAAATCGCAGCGATCCGTCACCGAGATCCGCAGATAGGAGATGTCGCGGCCGAAGGGGTCGATCAGCGGCGCACGCGTCAGGGGCTTGATGGTATCGAGAAGCACGCTTTGAGACCGTCACTGAGAAATCGCGAGCTTGCGTCCGGCGGGTCCAGGACAGCGAGCGCATTGCTTTAAGACCGAGACATTGGCATTGCCGCCGTCAAGGTCAAGCGCGGCCATCGTCGCAGAGCCTGCCGGAGTCAACACGACCATGTCATCCTGGCCGATCGAGATCCGCCTCGCCAAGGATCGCCGCACCCTCCATGTCGCCTTCGAGGGCGGTGCGGCCTATGCGCTGCCGGCCGAGCTGTTGCGGGTGGAAAGCCCTTCGGCCGAGGTCCAGGGCCATGGCCCCGCGCAGAAAAAGACCATCCCCGGCAAGCGCGACGTCGAGATCCTCAAGGTCGACCCGGTCGGACACTACGCCGTCAAGCTCACCTTCGACGACATGCACGACACCGGCATTTTCGGCTGGGACTACCTGCGCGACCTCGGCGAGCACGGCGAGGCGAAGATGCAGGCCTATCTGGAAGCTCTGGCGGCGCAGGGCCTGTCGCGCGAGCCCGGCGGCCGGCGTTAGGGCCTCTCTTCTTCAGAATGATCCGATGCCGTCATCCCGGGCGCAGCGAAGCGCAGACCCGGGATCCATTCCGGAACGCTGATCGGCGCGGTTCAGGAATGGATCCCGGATCGGCGCCGCTGCGCGGCTTGTCCGGGATGACCTGTGTCGGGGCGAGCAGAAGGCGAGATAGGCTGACCGGCCGCCCGCGCTATCAATCCACCACGCGCACCGCGCCCCGGGCCGCGCTGGTCGTCGTCGCGGCGTAGGCCCTGAGCGCGGTCGTGACCTTGCGCTTGCGTGGGGCGGCCGGCTTCCAGGCGTCCTTGCCCTTCGCTTCCATAGCGGCACGGCGATGCGCCAGCACCTCGTCCGAAACCTGCAGGGTGATGCTGCGCCCGGGAATGTCGATCTTGATGATGTCGCCGTTTTCGACCAGACCGATCGTGCCGCCCTCGGCGGCTTCCGGCGAGACATGGCCGATCGAGAGGCCCGACGAGCCGCCCGAGAAGCGCCCGTCCGTGATCAAAGCGCAGGCTTTGCCCAGCCCCTTCGATTTCAGGTAGCTCGTCGGATAGAGCATCTCCTGCATGCCCGGCCCGCCGCGCGGCCCCTCATAGCGGATCAGCACGATGTCGCCGGCCTTGACCTTGCGGTTGAGGATGCCGTCGACCGCCGCGTCCTGGCTCTCGAAGATCACGGCGGGGCCTGAGAAGGTCAGGATCGAGGCGTCGACACCCGCCGTCTTCACGATGCAGCCGTCGAGCGCGATGTTGCCCGTCAGCACGGCAAGGCCGCCATCCTGCGAATGCGCGTGCTCCCGCGCGCGGATCACACCGCCTTCGCGGTCGAGATCGAGTTCCTCGAAACGTCGCTCCTGGCTGAAGGCGACCTGGGTGGGCACGCCGCCGGGCGCTGCGCTGTAGAAGGAGCGCACGGCCTCGCTCTGGGTCTGCTTGATGTCCCAGCGGGAAAGCGCCTCGGCCATCGTCGCCGAATGGACCGTTGGCAGCGACGTGTCGATCAGCCCGGCGCGGTCGAGTTCGCCGAGGATCGCCATGATGCCGCCGGCGCGGTGCACGTCCTCCATATGAACGTTGGCGACCGAGGGCGCGACCTTGCACAGCACCGGCACACCACGCGAGAGCCGGTCGATATCGGCCATGGTGAACGGCACCTCGGCCTCATGCGCGGCGGCGAGCAGATGCAGCACGGTGTTGGTCGAGCCGCCCATGGCGATGTCGAGCGTCATCGCGTTCTCGAAGGCCTTGAAGCTCGCGACATTGCGCGGCAGCACGCTCTCATCATCCTGCTCGTAATGCCGGCGCGTGATGTCGACGATCAGGTGCCCGGCCTCAACGAAGAGACGCTTGCGGTCGGCATGCGTCGCCAGCACCGAGCCATTGCCGGGCAGTGCGAGGCCCAGCGCCTCGGTCAGGCAATTCATCGAATTGGCGGTGAACATGCCCGAGCACGAACCGCAGGTCGGGCAGGCCGAGCGTTCGATCACCTCGACCTGCTCGTCGGTGTAGGAACTGTCGGCGGCGGCGACCATCGCATCGACGAGATCGACTTTCTTGAGCACGCCATCGGCGATATATTTGCCGGCCTCCATCGGCCCGCCCGAGACGAAGACGGCCGGAATGTTCAGCCGCATCGCCGCCATCAGCATGCCGGGCGTGATCTTGTCGCAATTGGAGATACAGACCATCGCATCGGCGCAATGGCCGTTGACCATGTATTCGACGCTGTCGGCGATGATTTCGCGTGAGGGCAGGCTGTAGAGCATGCCGTCATGGCCCATGGCGATGCCGTCGTCGATCGCGATGGTATTGAACTCCTTGGCGACGCCGCCGGCCTTCTCGATCTCGCGCGCGACCAACTGGCCAAGATCCTTGAGATGGACATGGCCCGGCACGAACTGGGTGAAGGAGTTCACCACGGCGATGATCGGCTTGCCGAAATCAGAATCCTTCATGCCCGTGGCGCGCCAGAGGCCGCGGGCGCCGGCCATGTTGCGGCCATGGGTGGTGGTGCGGGAGCGATAGGCGGGCATGGGCGTTGTCCTCGGGCTTGTTTTGTCTCCTTCTAACCGCTCCATCGGCCCTGTCATCATCTCCAGCCGCTTGGCGGCGGCGCGGACGACGCAGGGGCTATCGCGGGAGAAGGGCGAGCGCGGTTCGGGCCGCACGCAGAAACAGCGATGACGCAGCCGCGTGGGCTTGAGAGCAATGGTTAGCGGGCTGCTGCGCCACGGGCTTGTCGTACTGTCCCGACGAAGGCCGGTTCGGGCTCCGCGCCCATTTCACCGCCGGCCAGCCAATCGCGCTTCCTCCGGAGATAGTCAGCCATGGCCTGGAGGTCGTTCGCCTTGGCTTCAAGCCTGTCGATCTGGACACTGACGACTTCGATCCTGCGATCGGACGTCATTCGCCCGGCCCGGCGCTCTCCGCCCAATTCCGCGATCTCCTTGAGGGATAGTCCTGCCGCTTGGGACAGACGGATGACATTGGCCGTCCTGACGTCGCCTTCGGTGAAGAGCTGATACGCCCGGCGTCCGCCTTTGGCGCCGACGCCGGGTCGGAGAAGTCCCAGGCGGACGTAAAAACGCACCGTATCGGAGGTCAGTCCGGTTGCCCGCGCGAATTCGGCGATCAGCACAAGAAGTCCTTGACCATGGAGTGTGGTCCACACTTACAGGATATGCATCCGCAGATGCAGCATCGAGCACATGACAAATATGATTTTTCGGATCGGCGGCGATCTGCCGGTGCATCGCATGGGGTTTGGCGCGATGCGCCTGACGGGCCCCGGTGTCTGGGGACCATCGGAGCGCCCTGCGGAGGCGGGGGCCGTCCTTCGTCGCGCCGTCGAACTGGGCATCGATTTTATCGACACGGCCGACGTCTATGGCCCGGGTGACAACGAGAGGCTGATCCGGGACACGCTTGGCCCCTACAAGCCCGGCCTGGTGATCGCCACAAAAGGCGGGATGGTCCGCAGCGGGCCGTCGACGCCGGCCAGTCCCGGCGTGTCCACGGACGGAAGTGCGGCCCATATCCGCCGCGCCGTCGAAGGCAGCCTGCGCGATCTGGGCGTCGAGTGCATCGATCTCTACCAACTGCACCGGATCGATCCGGCGATCCCGATCGAGGACACGATGGCTGTGTTCCTGGCCTTGCGCACCGAGGGAAAGATTCGCCACGTCGGATTGTCGGAAGTCGGAACGGAGCAGATCGAACAGGCGCGATCGGTTGTCGAGGTCGCAACGGTCCAGAACCGCTACAACCTCGTCGACCGCCGGCACAACGACGTCCTGATGTATTGCGAACGGCACGGCATCGGCTTCATTCCGTTCTACCCACTTGGAGCCGGCACGCTGGCCAAGTCGGCAGCGGTGGCGCAGATCGCAACCCGTACGGGCGCAACGCCGGGGCAGATCGCGCTGGCATGGCTGTTGCGGAGATCGCATGCGACGATCTTGATCCCCGGCACCTCGTCCCTGACGCATCTCGAAGAAAACATTGCCGCCCGCGACGTGGTCCTGACGGAGCACGAGATGGCGATCCTCGAGCAGATGGATGCCGCATCTGCAGGATAGGTTAGGGCCGGATCCGCAGCCAGCTCAGGCTGCCTTCGCCCGATGAATGTCTGGTAGGCCGAAGTCGCGGATGTCCGTCCAGGGTCGGAAACGATCTCTCACGTAGGGCTTCTCAAAACAAAAAGGGCCGGCGTTTCCGCCGGCCCTTTGAAATTCTCGATAACGTCGCTCAGCGGGCGACGACGACGCGGGTGCCGACCTTGACGCGCTCGTAGAGGTCGATGACGTCCTCGTTCAGCATGCGGATGCAGCCCGAGGAGACCGCCTGGCCGATCGTCTCCGGCTCGTTGGAGCCATGGATGCGGTAGAGCGACGAGCCCAGATACATGGCGCGCGCGCCCATCGGGTTTTCCGGGCCGCCGGGCATGAAGCGCGGCAGGTCGGGGCGGCGCTTCAGCATCTGCGAAGGCGGGGTCCAGGTCGGCCACTCGGCCTTGCGGGTGATGTTCTGCGAACCGGCCCAGTCGAAGCCGGGGCGGCCGACGCCGACGCCGTAGCGCATGGCCTTGCCATCGGGCATCACCAGATAGAGGCGGCGCTCGCTTGTGTTGATGATGATGGTGCCGGGCTTCTGCTTGCTGTCATAGGAGACGACCTCGCGCGGGATCGCGGTGGCCTGCGCCTTGGCCGGGTCGGCGTTCTGCATCAGCGGCTGGCGCGTCAGCGGGTCGATCTCGTAGGCATGGGCGGACGTCGCGGCGGCGAGCAGACCAAGCCCGGCGAGCATGGCCATACGGAAAGAGCGGTTCATCGGGACCTCGGGCAGACGGCGGGGGGAAAGCGTCGATGAAGTTGGCGAAAATTCGTCAACATCGTCTCAATTTTCTGTCAGAGTCGCGCCGTTTCCGCAATTGCGACGCTATCACATCGGTGCGAGGTGGCAGCTTTCACAAGCCGCGTTGCGCGCCAGCAACATAACGCGAGCCGCCTCAGCTCTTCAGCACGACGCAGGCGCCGCGATTGTCCTGGATGCGGCGGCACAGCGCCGTCGCCTGGGCGCGGTTGGCGGCCGGCAACCTGACCCGATAGAAGGCGCGTGTGCCCCGGCTTCTGAGCCGCGTGCCGATGATCATCGGCGAAAGCTCGCCGATCACCGAACGCTGGCGCGCCGCCGCCCGCTGGAAGGCCGAAAGCGCGCGGCCCTTCGAGAAATTCGCGGCAAGCTGTACGCCCCAGGGCGCAAACGGCGCTTCCGCGATGGCGATCGTGCCGCGACCGGCCCGGATCGCCGCGACCATGACCGCGCAGGATGCGGCGCTGTCCGTCGCCGTCGCCGGCCGGGCAGGGCGGTTTTCGCCGGCATTTGCGGCGCGGGCATCGTCGGCCCAGATCTCGGCGGCCGCGCCGGTGACGGACAGCACATAGTTCTCGGTCTCAAACGGAAGACCGCCGCGCCCCGCGAGCCATGTGGCGACGCGTGTCGGCCCGCCATTATAGGCCGCCGCCGCCAGCCCCCAATTGCCGAAGCGTTGGCGCAGATCGGCCAGCAGATGGGCCGCCTTGGGCACGGCCTGCTCAGGGTCGAACGGGTCGAGCAGGCCGCGCTCGCGCGCCGTGCCGGGCATGAACTGGGCGATGCCCTGCGCGCCGACCGGGCTGGTGACATTCGGCCGGAAACTCGATTCCTGGAAAATCAGCCGCGTCAGGAAGCCGGCCGGCACATTTTGCGCCGCCGCAGCATCGTCGATCATCCGGCAGAGCGCGGCGTCGATGCCAGACGAGGCCGGCTCCTGCGCCAAGCTGGCCTGACCGAACAACAGTCCAAGCAGGATCGCTGCTGCGGCAAGCCCGCCTCGTCGCGCCATGGCGCGCCTATGCCGCACGTTTGGCCGCCACCGCCGTGATCTCGATCGCATAGCCCGGCGAGGCCAGCGCGGCCTGCACGGTCGCGCGCGCCGGCGCATGGCCGGGCGCGACCCAGGCGTCCCAGACGGCATTCATCTCGGCGATCTTGCCGATATCGGTCAGGAAGATCTGGACGCTCATCAGGCGCTCCTTGGCGCTGCCGGCAACCTCCAGCGTTTCCTCCAGCAGCGCCAGCACTTCGCGGGTCTGCTCGGCCAGCGATGCTCCGAGCGTCTTTTCGGCGGTGTGGCCGGCCAGGAAGACGATGCCGTTGAAGGCGGCGGCGTCGCACCAGCGCGCGGTAAGGCCGGTTCGTTCGATGGTCATGGCGGGTCCTGCATGCTGGATTCGGGGCTGGCGGCGGTGGTTGCAGAAGCTGTCGCCTCCGCCACGGGAACGCAACCGCCCGTCTCTGGCCGGCGCGACCCCGCCGCCCTCGACTCCCGCAACGATCCGGCCTTAATGGGAAAAGCGTTCAACGAGGCCGGGATGAGACGTGTTTTTGCCGCCGCGCTGGCCTGCTGCTTCGCGCTTGCTGCCTGCGTTCCAGCCGAAACGCCCGCCGTCCAGATTTCTGCGCCAGTGGCGCTGCCGGCCGCGCCGCCGCTGCCGCCCGAACCGCGCCGAACAGCCGGTTCGCCCATCACCGACGCCCGGTTTGCGCGCGCGATGGACCAGTTCGCCGGCGCCTGCGGCGCGCTCCAGGCCTATGTCATCGGCGCAAAACTGTTCGGATCGGAAAAGCGGCGCGGCCTGATGACCAAGGCAGGGATCGCGCTGGACGCGCTCTGCTCGGACCCGCCGAGGGATATCGAGACGGCCGTCGCCCGCGCGGCGGAGGTTTACGCCGCGATCGGGAGCCCGCGCTTCAGGCGGTGATGTCGATGCGAGGATTTTGGCCGGTGCCGGCTCGCCGAGCCGAAGCCGGTGAGGTGCGAAGGCTGGTGGGCGACACAGGGATCGAACCTGTGACCACTCCCGTGTGAAGGGAGTGCTCTACCGCTGAGCTAGTCGCCCGCACCGGCGCTTCTCCTAGTCGGATGCCCCGGCTGCGTCAAGAATGCGCATGGCGTCGAAAGGAAGGGCCTGGCGTCAGGATTCGATCGGCACGAGACCCAGCACCTGCCGCACCGCATCCGGCAGCGCGTCGAAATGCTGGATCACCAGATCAGGTTCCAGCGTCTCGATCGCGACATCGGTATAGCCGAACGGCACGCAGATGCAGGGTATGCCGGCGGCCTTCGCGGTGGCGATGTCGGTGCGCGAATCGCCGATCATCACGGCGCGCGCCGGATCGGCCCCGGCGGCCTCGATCGTCATGGTGAGGTGGCGCGGATCGGGCTTGTGAAAGGGGAAGCTGTCGCGCCCCGCGATCGAGGCGAAGCGGTCGGTGATGCCGAAATGGTCCAGGATCAGCCGGGTGTGCAGGATCGGCTTGTTGGTGCATACCGCGAGCGCGAACCCCTCGCTCGACAAGGCATCCATCGCCGCGAGCACGCCGTCATAGAGATGGCTGTGCGAGGCAACGTCCTCGGCATAGATCAGCAGGAAATCGTCGAACAGCCGCTCCAGCGTCGCCTCATCGAGCGGCCGGCCCGAGACCTTGAAGCCGCGCTCGATCAGCGCCCGCGCGCCGGCCCCGACCAGTTCGCGCGCCCGCTCCAGCGGCAGCACCGGCAGGCCTTCGCGCTCGAGAATGACGTTGAGCACGCGCATGATGTCGGGTGCGGTCTCGGCCAGCGTGCCGTCGAGATCGAACACGACGATGGGGGGCAATGACATGGGGCAGGCCTCTCCTCGGGTGCGGCGGCGCAGCGCCTCTTAGCCTGCTTAAGGTCGCCTCGGAAAGTCCGCGCGGCCGGTCGACATCGCATGATCGGCAAAACTGCCGCCGATGATGATATCTTCTGCCTCGATTCGCTGGAAGGAACGCTGCGGTGTCGAACTCCCCCAAGAAGCTGCCCCGCCTCCTGCTGGCGTTCGGCCTTTGCGCGGCCATTGCAGGGACGGCCCAGGCCGCGCCCTTCGAGTTCGCGCCCGCGCCGCAGACCGACCTCAACCGCATTTACCGGGTCGACAAGGCCACCGGCGAGGTCGGCGCCTGCCAGTTCCAGCTCAAGGAAGGCGGTGTCGGCATGACCGTCTGCTTTGCGGCGGGCGAAGGCGCGACGCCGCAGGCCCCGAGCGACTATTCGCTCGTGCCCTCGCATCACGAGCGCGAGGGTGGCATTTTCCGGGTCAACATCCGCACCGGCGAGATGAGCATCTGCTACGTCTTCGACGACAAGGTCGTCTGCACGCCCCAGGCGAAATAACGCACCGCATACGAAGGATGGCTGCGCAGAAGATGCCGTCGCCATGCCGGATTCGCTGTCGAAATCCGTGTGGCCGCCGTGCTAGAGCCGCTGGCATCAATCCCGCGCCCAGCCGGAGGCCGCCATGCTGAAGCTCAACGATCCCTCACTCCTGAAGTCGCAGTGCTATGTCGACGGGGCCTGGATCGGGTCCGGGGTCGACGTCGTCGACAATCCCGCGACCGGCGATGTGGTGTCGAAGGTGCCGAATTTCGGCGCAGACGAGACGACGGCTGCCGTCGAGGCCGCTTCGCGCGCCTTCAAGCCCTGGGCCAGGAAGTCGGCCAAGGAGCGTTCGGTCCTGCTGCGCAAATGGTTCGACCTGATCATGGCGAACCAGGAAGACCTCGCCCAGATCATGACGGCCGAGCAGGGCAAGCCGCTGGCGGAAGCGCGCGGGGAGGTGGCCTACGCCGCCTCCTTCGTCGAGTTCTATGCGGAGGAAGCCAAGCGCATCTATGGCGAGACCATTCCCTCGCCCTTCCCGAATTCGCGCATCATCATCCAGAAGCAGCCCGTCGGGGTCTGCGCCGCGATCACGCCGTGGAACTTCCCGGCCGCGATGATCACGCGCAAATGCTCGCCCGGCCTCGCCGCCGGCTGCACCTTCGTGGTCAAGCCCGCCCCCGACACCCCGCTGACCGCGCTGGCGCTGGCCGAACTCGCCGAGCGCGCCGGCTTCCCCAAGGGCGTGCTCAACGTCGTCACCGGCGACGCCAAGGCGATCGGCGGCGTCATGACCTCGCATCCCGCCGTGCGCTTCATCGGCTTCACCGGCTCGACCCCGGTCGGCAAGCTCCTGATGCAGCAGGCTGCCTCGACCGTGAAGAAGGTCGGGCTCGAGCTTGGCGGCAACGCGCCCTTCATCGTCTTCGACGATGCCGATATCGATTCAGCCGTCCAGGGCGCGATCGCGGCCAAGTTCCGCAACATGGGTCAGACCTGCGTCTGCACCAATCGCCTCTTCGTGCAGGACGGCGTCCATGACGAGTTCGTCGCCAAATTCGCCGGCGAGGTCGCCAAGATGAAAGTCGGCAACGGCGTCGAAATCGGCGTCGTTCAGGGCCCGCTGATCAACGAGCGCGCCATCGAGAAGGTCGAGCGCCATGTCGCCGATGCCGTGGCGAACGGGGCGAAAGTCGTTGTCGGCGGGCATCGCCACGCGCTCGGCCGGACCTTCTACGAGCCGACGGTGCTCTCGGGCGTCACCACCAAGATGCTGGTGACCAACGAGGAGACCTTCGGCCCCGTCGCGCCGGTCTACCGCTTCAAGACCGAGGACGAGGTCGTGGCGATGGCCAACGACACGCCCTTCGGGTTGGCCGCGTATTTCTACTCGAAGGATCTCGGCCGCGCCTTCCGCGTCGCCGAGGAACTCGAATACGGCATGGTCGGCATCAATTCGGCGATGCTCGGCACCGAGGTCGCGCCCTTCGGCGGCGTCAAGGAATCCGGCCTTGGGCGCGAGGGCTCGCTCCACGGCATGGATGAGTTCGTCGAGATCAAATACATGCTGATGGGCGGTCTGGGAGCGTGACCGCCGACGATCTCAAGAAGCAGGCTGCCGCGCGCGCGCTCGACCTCGTGACGCCCGGCATGCGGCTCGGCCTCGGCACGGGCTCGACGGCGAAGCACTTCGTCGATCTGCTGGGTGCGCGCGTCGCAGCCGGGCTCGACATCATCTGCGTCACCACTTCGGAGGTGACGCAGGCGCAGGCCTTGGCGTTGTCGATCCCGCTCTCGACACTCGACGAGACGCCCGAACTCGACCTGACGGTCGACGGGGCCGACGAACTCGATCCACAACTCAGGCTGATCAAGGGCGGCGGGGCGGCTCTGCTGCGCGAGAAGATCGTCGCGGCGGCATCCGCCCGCATGATCGTGATCGCCGATGACAGCAAGCTCGTGGAGACGCTCGGCCGCTATCCACTGCCGATCGAGGTCGTGCCCTTCGGGCTGGAGGTGACGCGGCGCGCGGTTGCGGCCGTGCTGCGCGATTGCGATGCCGGCGGTGAACTCGTGCTGCGCAAAGGCCGCGACGGTGCCCCGCTGGTGACCGATGGCGGGCATTTCATCCTCGATGCCCACGCGGGCGCGATCCCGCGTCCGGAGGCGCTGGCGCTGGCGCTCAACCAGGTGCCGGGCGTCGTCGAGCACGGCCTGTTCATCGGGCTCGCCACCGGCGCGATCCTGGCCGGCGAGGACGGTCTGCGCCTGATCGGCGCGATCGGATGATGTCCGACCACGGCAAAGCGCGCGGGAGCCGGATGATTTTCAGATGGAATCACGAAGTGATCCCATCTGAAATCTGAATCCGTCTCTTATCAAAAGGTTGGAGCATGATGCCGCCCGAAAACCGGTTTCCACTTTTCGGCATCATGCTCTAAAGATCGCGCGAAACTTGGACACGACCCAAAGAGGTCGATCGCGAGTCGGGCCTGCCTGCCCGGCCGGATGTTGAAGGACCACGCTTATGATCCGTCCCCACCTCGCCGGCGCGGCGCTCGGTCTAGCCCTGATCCTGTCCGTGCCCGCACTCGCGCAGACGCCGGCGCCGGCGCTGAGCCCGAGCCATCTTCAGGTCGCCCGAGAAGTCGCCGAGCTCACCGGCATCTCGTCCTCGCTGGAATCGATCTATACGGAGTTCAGTGATCGCACGAAGCAGCTTGTCGGCGTCACCCGCCCCGAGCTCAAGAAGGACATGGACGAGGTCATCGTGGCCTTGAAGCCGGACGCCGACGCCAAGCGCGCCGAGATCATGGTCACGGCTGCGCAGATCTTCGCCAGGCGGATCAGCGAGGCCGATCTCAAGGAGGTCGCGGCGTTCTTCAAATCGCCGGTGGGCCAGCGCTACAACACGGCCCGCGTGCAGGCGATCGACGAGGTCTATGCGGTCCTGGAGCCCTGGAGCATCAACACCAGCAATTTCCTCTTCGACCGCTTCACCCAGGAAATGCGCAAGCGCGGCCACCAGATGTGAGCTGCGGCTGAGAACCGTCGTCGATCACGAAAAAACCCGCCGGCGTTCATTCGCCGGCGGGTTTTTCGTCTTCCTTGCAGCTTGCTGATTGAGCTCGGAACCACACCCGTCATCCCGGGCGAGCGAAGCTCGACCCGGGATCCATCGTAGAGCAGAGGCGGCGCCTTACGATGCATCCCGGAGCTGCGCCGCTACGCGGCTTGTCCAGGATGAGGACGCCCGGGTTCCGGGAGACAGCAGCACGCTCGAATCGCCGGCGGCGTCAGTCCTCCGACGCCTTGAACCGGTTCAGCCCCTGCATCACGAAGGGCGCGACGAGGCCGATGAAGGCCAAGGCCAGCAGTGTCGCCGAGATCGGGTTCTCCAGCAGGATCATCGGATCGCCGAGGCTGATCTGCAGCGCACGCCTGAGCTGCGCCTCAGCCATCGGTCCCAGGATCAGCCCGACCACCATCGGCGCGACCGGATAGTCGTAGCGCCGCATCAGGAACCCGAGGAACCCGAAGACGAACAGCATCGAGAGCTCGACGACCGAGGCCTTGACTGCGAGCGTGCCCATCGCCGCGAAGACGAGAATGCCGGCATAGAGCCAGGGCTGCGGGATCGCCAGCAGCCGGACCCAGAGCCCGATCAGCGGCAGGTTGATGACCACCAGCATGGTGTTGGCGATGAACAGCGAGGCGATCAGGCCCCAGACCAGGTCCGGTCGTTCGGCGAAGAGCAGAGGGCCGGGGTTGAGGCCGTATTGCTGGAAGCCCGCCAGCATGATCGCCGCCGTCGCCGAGGTCGGCAGGCCGAGCGTCAGCAGCGGCACCAGCGTGCCCGCAGCCGAGGCGTTGTTGGCCGCTTCGGGCCCTGCCACGCCCTCGATCGCGCCATTGCCGAACTCGCCGGGATATTTGCAGAGCTTGCGCTCGGTCGAATAGCTCAGGAAGGTCGGAACCTCCGCGCCGCCGGCCGGCAGCGCGCCGATCGGGAAGCCGAAGGCGGTGCCGCGCAGCCAAGGCGCCCAGGAGCGCTTCCAGTCCTCCTTGGTCATCCAGAGCGAGCCCTTGATCGGCACGATCTCCTCGGGGTCGCGGAAGCGTTTCGACGCGACATAGAGCGCTTCACCGACAGCAAAGAGCCCGACCGCCAGCGTCGTCACCTCGACGCCGTCGAGCAGTTCGGGCACGCCGAAGGTCAGCCGCGCCTGTCCGGTCAGCTTGTCGATGCCGACGAGCCCGAGCGTCACGCCGATCGCGAGCGAGGTCAGGCCGCGCAAGGGCGAATCGCCGAAGGTCGCGGAGACCGTGACGAAGGCGAGGATCATCAGGCCGAAATAGTCCCACGGCCCGAACTTGACCGCAATCTCGACGAGCCAGGGCGCGAGGAACGCAAGCCCCAGCGTCGCGATCGTGCCGGCGACGAAGGAGCCGATCGCCGAGGTCGCGAGAGCCGGCCCGCCGCGCCCGGCCTTGGCCATCTTCGAGCCTTCGAGCGCGGTTGCCAATGATGCGCTTTCACCAGGCGCATTGATCAGGATCGCGGTCGTCGAGCCGCCATACATGCCGCCATAATAGATGCCGGCGAACATGATCATCGAGCCGGCCGGATCGAGCTTGAAGGTCACCGGCAGCAGCAGCGCGACGGTCAGCGCCGGGCCGATGCCGGGCAAGACGCCGACAGCGGTGCCGAGAAACACGCCGATCAGGCAAAACAGCATCTTCGAGGGTTCGAGCGCGACGGTGAAGCCGTGCATCAGGGAGGCGAAGGTATCCATGTCCGCGACTCCTCTAAAGCAGGTTTTCGAGAGGGCCGGACGGCAGCGTGAGCTGCAGCAGCTTCGAGAACATCAGGAAGATCGCGAGGCCCAGCACCGCGCCGATGGCGAAATCGACGGCAAAAGCTTCGCGCCCGAAGGAACGCGCGGTGCAGGAGAAGATCAGCGCTGTCGCGAGAATGAAGCCGCCGCCGAGCCCGATGCAGGCGATCAGGCCGACGAGCCCGCCGCCGAGCCAGAGAATGGTCTTGATATCGACCGTGTCGGGCTTCGGCAGCCCGTCGCGGAAGGCGATGAAGACGTGGCAGAGGCCGAGTACGCCGAGCACGATGGCGACGACATAGGGCATGGCGGTGGGGCCGATGCCGTAGGTCGACGTGATGGTTTGCGAATGTGCGTCATAGGCGACGAATGCGGCCGCGATCAGGAGCAGCGCTGCGACGACGAGGGCAGGCCGGTCTATCCGGCCTGTGGCGATATCCTGGTTCATTCTGGTCTCGGCGCTCCCCATCGCTTCTAAAGGCATCGCGCCGGTTGCTCCGGCGTTGGTTCGTTCAGGACAGAAAGGGCCGCTTGAGCGGCCCTTTCGTCAAGTCGTTTTGTGGTTTGGCCTCACTTCACCAGGCCGACATCCTTGAGCACCTTGGTGACGCGGGTGTCTTCGTCCTTCAGGAAGGTCTCGAAGGCGGCGCCGCCGAGATAGGCGTCGTCCCAGCCGCGTGCCTTCAGCACCTCGGCCCATTCCTTGGTCTTGACCATCTTCTCGATCGCGTCCGAGAGGACCTTGCGCTGGTCGGGTGTGATGCCGGCAGGCGCCATCACCGAGCGCCAGTTCAGCACTTCGAGATTGACGCCGCCCTCCTTCAGGGTCGGGGCGTCCGGCGCATTGGGGAGACGCGCGCCCGAGCTCACGCCGATCACGCGCAGCTTGCCGGCCTTGATCTGGCCCTCGAACTCGCCATAGCCGGAGATGCCGGCCGTGACGCGCCCGCCGAGCATCGCCGCGAGCGCCTCGCCGCCGCCCGAGAACGGGATGTAGTTGACCTTGGTCGCGTCGGCCCCGACCGCGCCGGCAAACAGCGCCGCCATGATGTGGTCGACGCCGCCAGCCGAACCGCCGGCCCAGGTCACCTTGGCCGGGTCGGCCTTGACGCGATCGGCCAGGTCCTTGGCGGTCTTGATCGGCGAATCGGTCGGGACGACGATAACCTCGGCCTCGGCGGTGATGCGCGCGATCGGCGTGATCTGGCTCAGATTGACCGGCGACTTGTTGAGCAGGATGGCGCCGACCATGACGAAGCCGTTGACCATCAATTGTGAGCCGTCGCCCTTCGAGCCGTTGACGAACTGCGCGAGGCCGATCGTGCCGCCGGCGCCATTGACGTTGTTGACCTGAACGCTCTTGGCGATGCCGGACGCCATCAGCACCTGCTGCATCGAGCGCGCCGTGCCGTCCCAGCCGCCGCCGGGGGCCGCAGGGGCCATGATCTTCAGTTCGAGCTGGGCGAAGGCCGCCGTCGTCAGGCCGGCCAGAGCAACCGCCGTCACGGCGCTGCGCTTCAAGATGGATGCGAGCATGAATAGTCCTCCCGTCGCGGCTTTCCGCGAAAATTATGGCGCACGGGGCAAGCTGTCGCATCGTATCGCCGATCTCGTCAATTGCGCCTGATTGAACAATGTTAAGTCGAGCAGATTCATGGAGCGCGCGCTTGGCCTGCGCCGACGCGTCGGCCCGGCACATGGATGTGAACGCTCGCGCCTCTAGGCGAGTGCGGCCCGATCGCGTAAGCGCATGCCGCATGAACACGGTCCCCGCCATGGGCAAAACCCCTTCGCAAACGGCCACTCCGGCTTTGCTGGAGCGAGTCGGGCGCACGCTCGGCGTCGGGTTCGTTGTCGCTCTGCCGCTCGCGATGTGGATCGCGAACCGCTCGTCGCCGCTCATGCTGGGGCTGGCTGCTGCCGGCCTGCTCGCGGCCGCGCTGCTGGGGGAGGGGCTGCATCCGGTTCTCGCCCGTCTGCGCGGCCTGGTCACGAGTCCGATCGGGCTTGCGCTGACTGTGTTCCTGGTCTGGGCGCTGGTCTCGCTGGCCTGGAGCCACCGCCCGGCGGCCGGCCTGGCGGCGTGGGGCGAACTCGCTTTGCCTTTATTTTGCGGCGTCATCGTCGTGGCGAGCCGCCAGATGCGCCCGGATGCGACGCTGTGGCGGGCGCTGGCGCTGACGCTGGTCGCGGCCTGCTGTCTCATTCTGCTCGAACTCGCGACGGGCTTGTCGCAGCGTCTCGCGCTCGGGCTCGGCAAGGGCATCGAACGCACCGACATCTTCAACCGCCCCGTCCTGACCGGCCTGTTCCTGACGGTGGCCGTATTGCCCAATCTCTGGCCGCGCCGGCCGGGCGCGTTTCTGGACCGGGCGTTGTGCCTGCTGCTGGCGCTGGCCGTCTGCTCCGCGATCTGGTTTTCCGAAAGTGGGGCGGCCAAGCTCGGCCTGCTGGTGCTCGCCGCGATCTGGATAGCGACGCGGTTTGCGCCTCGCCTGATGCTTGCCGCAGTCGCGCTCGGCTTCGCCGCGACGATGCTGCTTGCCCCCGTCTTCGGCGAACTCGTCGACCGGGCGATTCCAGCCTCGGTCCATCAGAAGCTCGCCGATACGCATTCTCGCGACCGGGTCGATATCTGGCTGAGCTTCGGCGAGGCCATTCGCGCGCGCCCGCTGATCGGCTCGGGCTTCGGGGCGACTGCTGCGCTGGAAAACCATCCGGTCGCGGCCGCCGTCTCAGCCGAACGTCGCGCAATGCTGGCGGTCGGCCACCCTCACAGCGCCCCGCTCCAGGCCTGGGCCGAGACCGGGCTCGTCGGCGCTGCGCTTCTGGCTTTCGCAGGCCTGGCCTGTCTGGCCCGGCTGCGCGGATTGCCGGCGCGCGATCTGGCGCCGCGGCTTGCGCTCTTCGCCGCCGCCTTCGCTGTCGCCTCCATCGGCCATGGCGCATGGCAGGGCTGGTGGATCGCGGCGCTCGTGCTCGCCGTCGTGCTGCTGCAACCGCGTCGAACCGGCGCGCGCGGCGCGCCTGACGAAGAAGGACATGGACATGGCTGAATTCGACGTCGACCTTTTCGTCATCGGGGCCGGCTCCGGCGGCACGCGGGCCGCCCGCATCGCATCTGGCCATGGCGCCAAAGTGATGATCGCTGAGGAGGACCGCATCGGCGGCACCTGCGTCATCCGCGGCTGCGTGCCCAAGAAGCTCTTCGTCTACGCCAGCCGCTTCGCCGAGGATTTCGAGGACGCTGCCGGCTTCGGCTGGACGCTTTCAAAGCCCAGCTTCGACTGGCCAATCCTTCGAGACGCAGTCGCCAATGAGGTGACACGCCTCTCCGGCCTCTACCGCAAGGGTCTCGAAGGCGCGAAGGTCGCGATCCGCGAGGAACGGGCGGTCGTCGCCGGACCCAATACAGTCCGGTTGCAGAAGAGCGGCGAGACGATCAGCGCCCGGCACATTCTCGTCGCGACCGGTGGCTGGCCGACATTCGACCCGCCGATTCCCGGCGGCGAACTCGGTATCTCCTCGAACGAAATCTTCCATCTGCCGAGCCTGCCGAAGCGCCTGCTTGTCGTCGGCGGCGGCTATATCGCGCTCGAATTCGCCAGCGTGTTCGTGCGGCTGGGCGTCGACGTCACCGTGCTGCATCGCGGCGACAATGTCCTGCGCGGCTTCGACGAGGACATCCGCACCCGCCTGCACGAGGCGCTGGCCCATGCCGGCATCCGTTTCCGCCTCGGCTGCACGATCGACCGCATCGAACGGCTCGCGGATGGAACCCGCCGCGCCCATTGCGCCAAGGGCGAGCCGATCGACGCCGATGTCGTGCTCGTCGCCACGGGCCGCAAGCCGCATACGTCAGGCCTTGGGCTGGAGCAGGCCGGCGTGAAGCTGGGTCGGGTCGGCGAGATCATCGTCGACGAGAATTCCGCGTCCAGCGTGCCCTCGATCCATGCCGTCGGCGACGTCACCAACCGCATCAACCTGACCCCGGTCGCTATCCGCGAGGGGCACGCTTTCGCCGACTCGACCTTTGGCGGCAAGCCCTGGCGCATGAAGCACAACCTCGTCGCCTCCGCTGTCTTCACCACGCCTGAAGTGGGCACGGTCGGCCTGACCGAGCAGCAGGCCATCGCGGCAGGCCATGAGCTGCGCATCTTCGAATCGGGCTTCCGCCCGATGAAGGCGACGATCTCGGGCCGGCAGGAGCGCATCTACATGAAGCTCGTCGTCGACGCGAAAACCGACAAGGTGCTCGGCGTCCACATCCTCGGCCACGATGCCGGCGAAATCATCCAGGCGGTGGCCATCGCCGTGACGATGGGCGCGACCAAGGCCAATTTCGACGCCACCATCGCGCTGCATCCCAGCGCGGCCGAGGAACTCGTGACGATGCGGACGGCTCGGACGGGGTGAGCAAGACCGTTTGCGAAAGCGACAGGTCGGTGCTATTCTAGAATGCAGTAAATCCTTTCTAGAATAGAGATGCAGCAATGGGTCTAAGCATCAAGAACGAGGCCGTGGAGACGCTGGCGCGCGATTTGGCGCGGCGGCACGGCACGGGTGTGACGGAGATCATCCGGCTGGCGCTGGTAGAGAAGGCAGAGCGCGAAGCTGCCGAACCGACGCTGTGGGAAAAGCTGGCTCCGATTCATGAAGAGTTGAAAAAGGCAGGCAAAACGGGATTGGTGGCTGACCGAGCCTTCTATGACGAAATAAACGGCGAGTCGGAGAGGCTGTGATCGTCGTCGATGCCTCGGCGATCGCCGCCATCCTGGGGCGAGAGAGCGATGGCGAGGCGCTCTCGCAACGCTTGGAACGTTTTCCGCGAGGGCCCGGATCGCGCTACGCCTCGACTGTAACGCTTTGGGAAGCCGCAAGCGCTGTCGCCCGTATTCATCGCGTGACGCGTGACCGCGCATTCGAACTGGCGATGGGATTTTGCAAGCTGACGGCAATCGCACCCATTGCGCCTGACGTCGAGATCACCGCGCTCGCGGTGGCCGCCGCTGAGCGCTACGGCATGGGCGCCGGCCGCCCCGGCATCCTCAATCTCGGCGACTGCTTCTCCTATGCGACGGCCAAGCATCTCAAGGCGTCGCTCCTGTTCAAGGGCGATGATTTCGGCCGGACCGATATCGAGCCGGCCTGAGGGCGCGTAGACGCGCGCCAGTTTCGGATGATTCAAAATCCGAACGCCTTGAATCGCCGGTCGATGATCTTGAATCGCGATCTCAACAACCGGAATCGATACCGCAGCGAATGCCCGCAGCGCCTTGAAATGATTAAGCTTTCGCCAACCATGATGCGTGCCGAGCGCCGCCTCGGGGTCCGCGCTTGGCGGTGGCCATCGCGCCGCCATGGGTGTATAGGCCCGCCTTCGCGCTGAGATGAGGTTAATGGCCGCGCGATTTCGAAGCAGGAGCAAGACGCAATGTCCGAGCGGTGGACGCCCGAGAGCTGGAGGGCAAAGCCTGTCCAGCAGATGCCGGAATATCCGGATCAGGCAGCCTTGAAGGCGGTCGAGCAGCAGCTCGCCGGCTTTCCGCCGCTGGTTTTTGCGGGTGAGGCGCGCAAACTGAAGAAGGCTCTCGCGAAAGTCGCAAGCGGCGAGGCCTTCCTGCTCCAGGGCGGGGACTGTGCCGAAAGCTTCGCCGAGCATTCGGCCGACAACATCCGCGATTTCTTCCGGCTGTTCCTGCAGATGGCGGTGGTGCTGACTTTCGCCGGCGGTTCGCCGGTGGTGAAGGTCGGGCGCATCGCCGGCCAGTTCGCCAAGCCGCGTTCGACGCCCACCGAGACGATCGGTGGCGTCGAGTTGCCGAGCTATCGCGGCGACATCGTCAACGACAACGAGTTCACGGCCGCGTCGCGCATCCCCGATCCGCGCCGGCAGCTCGAAGCCTACAGGCAGTCGGCGGCGACGCTGAACCTGATCCGCGCCTTCGCGACCGGCGGCTACGCCAATCTCGAGAATGCGCATCGCTGGATGCTCGGCTTCGTCAAGGATGCGCCCGCCTCGTCGCGCTACAACGAGGTCGCAGAGCGGATCACCGAGACGCTCGACTTCATGCGTGCCATCGGCCTCGATCCGGAGACGCATCCGGAGATGCGGACCACGGATTTCTACACCAGCCACGAGGCGCTGCTGCTCGGCTACGAGCAGGCGATGACCCGCGTCGATTCGACCAGCGGCGACTGGTACGACACCTCCGGCCACATGGTCTGGATCGGCGACCGCACGCGCCAGCTCGACCACGCCCATGTCGAGTTCTTCCGCGGCATCCGCAATCCGATCGGCCTGAAATGTGGGCCGTCGATGACGGCCGATGGGCTGATGAAGCTGATCGAGGTGCTCGATCCGCAAAACCAGCCCGGTCGCCTGACGCTGATCGCGCGCTTTGGCGCCGACAAGGTCTTCGACAACCTCCCCGCGCTGGTGCGCGCCACCAAGCGGGAAGGCCGCAACGTCGTCTGGTCCTGCGATCCGATGCACGGCAACACGGTCAAGGCCGGCAACTACAAGACCCGGCCCTTCGACCTGATCCTGACCGAGGTGAAGAACTTCTTCGCCGTTCACCAGGCGGAAGGGACGCATGCCGGCGGCCTGCATCTGGAGATGACCGGCAAGAACGTCACCGAATGCACCGGCGGCGCGCGCGGCATGACCGATGCGGATCTCAACGACCGCTACCACACCTTCTGCGACCCGCGCCTCAACGCTGAGCAGGCGCTGGAGCTGGCGTTCCTTGTGGCCGAACTGGTCAAGCGCGAGCGGTCAGGGCGGGCGCGGCCCGAGGTCGAGGCGGCTGAATAGCCTCGCGGCCGCGGATTGAAAACGAAGAAGGCCGGGCTTGCGCCCGGCCTTCTTCATGCTGGCGCGACGTGCGGTCGATCAGAATTTCAGCGCCGCCGCGACACGGGCGGTGTTCACGTTCACCGTGACGCCCTCGACGTTGTTGAAGCGCGTGAAGAGATACTCGCCGCGCAGGACGATGTTGTCGGCCAGAGCAGCTTCGACGCCGCCGCCGATGCTCATGCCATAGCCCCAGACGTCGGTCTTGGGTCCGCCGATCGTCCGCGGATAGCCGAAATAGCTGGTTCGGGTCGTGCCCGCGATGCTGAAATAGTCGGCGCTGGCGGAGATGTTGGTGTCGAAGCGCCCGGCCGCCGCGCCGACCGTGAAATACGGCATGATCCGGCCATAGGCGTAACCGAAGCGCAGCCGCGCATTGACGTAGTCGTTGAGCTTGGCGTTTTGCTGCGACGAAACGATCAGGCCGCCGCCCGACACCGTGCGCCCTTCGATCGTCGACGCAGTGGTCTCCTGATCGATGCGCGAATACTCGCCCTCGATGMCGATGACCGCGTCGCCGAATGCCATATTGTAGCCGAGGAAACCGCCGAAGGTCGTGCCTCTGTCGTCGCGCGGGGAGGTCCGCACGAGTTCGCCCGGAGTCAGCTGATTCAGGATCGCGTTGGCGTTGAACAGTCCGTTGGCGATGTCGATGACGCCCCTGTCCGTCCGGAATCGGGTCTGCGTCTGGCCGGCGAACCCACCGACATAGAACCCGGTCCAGCTGAAGCTGCTTTCGAAATCACGCGGCGGCGGCGCATCCTCGACCTGCGATCCACGCAGGACGGGATAGTCGGCGGCTCGCGCCGGGCCGTCCGCGAGCGGAACGAAGCTGGTCATCGCGACGGCGGCGAGCATGAACGAGCGGATACGCATGAGGTGCCTCCAAGGCGGTCGGTCATCGTCACCGTCCGACACGAGGCTATTCATGCGCGATTAACCCTAACGACTGGTTAAACGCCGCATGGCCAGCGCGCGCTTGACGTGCATTGCTGGCCCCGGCTGCCCGCGCTACAGGCGACGCCATGACCGCGACCTCTCTCTGCCTCGCGCTTGCGCAGCTGAACCCGACACTCGGCGACATCGCCGGCAATGCCGACAGGATCCGCGCGGCGCGCGGATCGGCAGGGCAGGCCGGCGCCGAACTCGTGATGTTTCCTGAACTCGTCCTCTGCGGCTACCCGCCGGAAGATCTGGTGCTGAAGCCGGCGTTCCAGGATGCCTGCCGCAGGGCCTGTGAGGAACTGGCGCGCGAAACCGGCGATGGCGGCCCCGCTTTGCTGATCGGCCTGCCCTGGCGGGAGGGCGAAAAGCTCTACAACGCCTATGCGCTGCTTGATGGCGGCGTCATTCAGTCGGTCCGCTTCAAGGTGGCGCTGCCCGACTATGGCGTCTTCGACGAAGCCCGGGTGTTCTCGCCCGGCCCGTTGCCCGGCCCCGTGGTGTTTCGCGACAAGGTCAGGCTCGGCCTGCCGATCTGCGAGGACATTTGGAGCGAGGAGGTGGCGGAATGCCTGGCCGAGACCGGCGGGGAGCTGCTACTGGTTCCCAATGGCTCGCCGTTTCGCCGTGGCGTCGGCGACGAGCGCATGAATGTCGCCGTTGCCCGCGTGGTCGAGACGGGCCTGCCACTGGTTTATCTCAACCAGATCGGCGGTCAGGACGAACTCGTCTTCGACGGCGCCTCTTTCGTGCTGAACGCCGACCGCACGCTGGGCCTCCAACTGCCGGCCTTTCGCGAAGCGCTCGTCGTCACGCAGTGGCAGCGTGAAGCCGGGCAATGGCGCTGCCGCCCGGGCGAGGCGGCCATGGTCGAGACCGGCGACGAGGCCGACTATGCCGCCATCGTGCTGGGCCTGCGCGACTATGTCGGCAAGACCGGCTTTCCCGGCGTCGTGCTCGGCCTGTCGGGCGGGATCGATTCCGCGCTCTGCGCCGCGATCGCGGTCGATGCGCTCGGTCCGGATCGAGTCACCTGCGTGATGATGCCGTCGCGCTTCACGGCGCAGCAGAGCCTCGACGATGCCGCTGCCTGCGCCCGCGCGCTTGGCGTGCGTTATGAAACGATCCCCATCTCCGGGCCGGTCGATGGCTTCGAGGCGGCGCTGTCTCGGATGTTCGCGGGTGGCAAACCCGGCATCACCGAGGAAAACCTGCAGAGCCGGACACGCGGCACACTGCTGATGGCGCTCTCCAACCGCTTCGGCTGGATGCTGGTCACCACCGGCAACAAGTCCGAGATGTCCTGCGGCTACGCCACGCTCTATGGCGACATGAACGGCGGCTTCAACCCGATCAAGGACCTGTACAAGACTGCCGTCTTCCGCCTTTCGGCCTTGCGCAACCGCTGGAAGCCGGAAGGCGCGCTTGGGCCCGATGGTGTCGTCATCCCCGCGAGTATTCTGGCAAAGCCGCCCAGCGCCGAACTGCGCGAAGGTCAGACCGATCAGGACACGTTGCCGGCCTATGAGGTGCTCGACGATATCCTGACCTGCCTGATCGAGCTGGAATTGCGTGTCGCGGACATCGTCGCGCGCGGGCATGCGCTGGAGACGGTCGTCGCGGTCGAGCGCCTGCTGCATCGCGCCGAATACAAGCGCCGGCAGGCCGCGCCGGGGGTGAAGGTCACCGGGCGCAATCTCGGCCGCGACCGGCGCTACCCGATCGTCAACCGCTTCGGCGACGCAGGCGACCCCGCGCACGAGCCCGACGCGGCTCTGGTCAAGGGCGTGGGCAAGGCCGGCGGCGAAAGCTTCGACTTCTGAGAACCGGCAGCCCTACAACCAAAACCCGCCGATCTGGTTCGATGCCGGATTGGCGAGGCAGGCGGTCATCCGGTCGAGCCAGATGCGCTGGTACATGGCGTTGAGGCCGTGCTGGGTGTCGACGTCGTAGCGGCGCTGGATCAGCTTGACGCGCTTTTTTATGTGCAGGTTGACGAGGCTGTTGAGCTGCGTCACCAGCCCGCCGATCGTCGGCGCACGGGCTATGGTGAGCTGATGCGCCAGGGCCCGGCAGACGACGAAGCCGACATCGTAATGGAATTGCTCATGCGCGAGCAGGGTCGGGGTCAGCGTCACGCCGATCCGCACCTGGGCATTCGGCCAGACTTCGATCTCGTTGGGCACGCCGAAGGCATAGTCGGTCCCGACCATGCGGGCGCCCTTGTCGAATATTTCGTATTCGAAGGCGGTGTAGGCGTCCTGCGCCGTCCCGTCCGCCGGATCCACCACAACCGGCGCCTGCAGGAAGTCACTGGCTTTGAGCGTCACCGGCAGGCGCGTCGCGCTCACCACGACGCCGGCCGGGGCCGGGTTGTTGGCCATATGCTGGAAGGTCTTGCCGCCGGGATCGACCCGGGAATCCGGACTCGGCATGTTCAGGAAGAACTGCTGGTAGCGCTTGATGCCACCTCTGGTCAGCGGCCCGCAATCGCCGTCGACATCGAGCAGGGCGATGCCAAGTGTGGCGGCCTGCGGGTTGATCATCGCCTGGACCAGACGCGTATCGGGAACGGTGTTCTTGCCGCCGAACCCGACTGAAGCCGTGATGCTCATCCTCGCCTCCGCCCGCGGACAGCCCGCCGCCTTCGTCCGCTAACCTTGCGTCAATCTGGGTGCTTGTCGATTCTTTCTTCGGAAAAGCCGGCCCGCGCCGCTCTCCCGGCGGTCGCCGCCCTTGCCCTCGCGCCTGTCCCGCGCCACAAGCGCCGGCCATGGCATCCCCGCTCGTCCGCTTTGCGCCGTCCCCGACCGGCTATCTCCATATCGGCAACGCCCGCTCGGCGCTGTTCAACGCGCTCTTCGCGCGCCGCCATGGCGGGCGCTTCCTGCTGCGCTATGACGACACCGATCTGGCGCGCTCGACGCCGGAATTCGCCCAGGCCATTGCGGAGGATCTGGCATGGCTCGGCATCGTGCCCGATCTCACGGCGCGCCAGTCCGACAGGCTGGCGGTCTATGACGCAGCTGCCGCAGCCCTGCGCGCCTCTGACCGGCTCTATCCCTGCTACGAGACAGCCGACGAACTCGACCGCCGCCGCAAGCGGCAGCTCGCGCGCGGCCTGCCGCCGGTCTATGACCGCGCCGCGTTGAAGCTGACCGCGCAGGACAGGGCGAGGCTCGAAGCCGAGGGCCGCAAGGCCCATTGGCGCTTCCTGCTGGACGCGCGCAGCGTCGGCTGGACCGATCTCGTGCGTGGCGAGGCCCATGTCGATTGCGCCTCTTTGTCGGACCCTGTGTTGGTCCGCGAGGATGGCAGCTATCTCTACACGCTGCCCTCCGTCGTCGACGACGCCGACACCGGCGTGACCCATGTCATCCGCGGCGAGGACCATGTCACCAACACCGCGGTGCAGATTCAGATCTTCGAGGCGCTGGGCGCAGATGTTCCCGTGTTCGGCCACCACAACCTGCTGACCACTGCGAGCGGGGAGGGGCTCTCGAAGCGGCTTGGCCATCTCTCGCTGCGCGGCCTGCGCGAGGCCGGCATCGAGGCATTGGCGGTCGCGGCGCTCGCTGTCCTCGTCGGATCGTCCGATGCGGTTCGGCCGGTCGCGAGCCTCGACGAACTGGCCGGCCTGGTCGAGCTCTCCCACGTCTCGCGCGCGCCGGCGAAGTTCGACGAGCACGAGCTGGAGACGCTGAGCGCTCGCACCCTGCATCATCTGCCCTATGCGGCGGTCGGCGAGCGGCTTTCCGCGCTCGGCATCTCCGTGGACGAGCCGTTCTGGCTGGCGGTGCGCGGCAATCTCGGCAGGTTGGACGACGCCGCCATATGGGCGGGGGTCGTCGAGGGGCCGCTCGAACCCGTCTTGACCGACGCGGCCTTCGCTACGGCTGCGGCCGCCGTCCTGCCGCCGGAGCCCTTCGACGCCACCACCTGGAAAAGCTGGACGCAGGCCGTCGCGGCCGCGACCGGGGCCAAGGGCAAGGCCTTGTTCATGCCGCTGCGCCTTGCGCTGACCGGGCTGGAGCATGGCCCGGAGCTCTCGGCGCTGCTGCCGCTGATCGGGCGCGACAAGGCGCTGAAGCGGCTGGCGGGCGAGGCGGCCTGACGCAGCCCGTCATTCTCGGGCGGCGCGTAGCGACGACCCGAGAATCTCAGGAGAGAAGACACTGGTTTCCGAGATGGTCGGGTCAAGCCCGACCATGACGTGACCGCGCCCCTCAATCGTGCCGGTCCATCGCCGTCGCATGCTTGGTGTCGCGCATCGTCGAATAGACCAGCAGCGACAAGAAGATCACGCCGGCGAGGTAGTAGTAGAACCACTGCTCGTGGCCCTGCTGCTTGAACCAGAGCGCGATCGCCGGCGCGGTGCCGCCGAAGATCGACACCGTGAAGGCGTAGGGGACGGCGATGCCGGTGGCGCGGATCGAGGTCGGGAACAGCTCCGCCTTCACCACGGCGTTGATCGAGGTGTAGGCCGCCACGAACACCCAGGCGCCCGAGATCAGCAGGAACGTGATCCAGGGCGATTTCGTGCCCGCCAGCGTGGTCAGGATCGGCACGGTCAGGAGCGTGCCGGCGACGCCGAAGAAGATCAGCAGCGGCTTGCGGCCGATGCGGTCGGAGATCGCACCATAGATCGGCTGGAGGACCGCCGCGAAGATCAGCGAGCCGGCGATGACATAGGTCGTGGTCAGGTCGGACAGGCCGACGGTCTGCTTCACGAAGGTCTGCATATAGGTGGTGAAGGTGTAGAACGCCGCCGTGCCGCCGGCCGTCAGCCCGACCACGATCGCGACCTCGCGGGGATATTTCAGCAGGCCCCGGATCGAGCTTTCGCGTTTCACCGGGTTCTTGTTGGCCGTGGTGAAGGCATCGGTCTCCTGCATGTGCCGGCGCATGAACATCGCGATGATCGCCAGCGCCGCGCCGATCACGAAGGGGATGCGCCAGCCCCAGGCGACAAGCTGATCATGCGTCAGAAAGACGTTCTGCAGGAGCAGCAGCACGAGGATCGCGGTGAGCTGGCCGCCGATCAGCGTGACGTACTGGAAGCTCGAATAGAAGCCGCGATGCTCGGGGTCGGCGACTTCCGAAAGATAGGTCGCGCTCGCCCCGTATTCGCCGCCCAGGCTCAGCCCCTCGATGACGCGCGCCAGCGCCAGCAGGGCAGGGGCGGCAAAGCCGATCGAGGCATAGGTCGGCGTCACCGCGATGATCAGCGAGCCGAAGCACATCATCACCACCGACACCGTCAGCGACAGCCGCCGGCCGTAGCGGTCAGCCAGATGTCCGAAGAGCCAGCCGCCGAGCGGACGCACGATGAAGCCCGCCGCAAACAGCGTCGCCGCATTGAGCTGCTGCACCACCGGATCGCTGGAGGGGAAGAAGGCCGGCGCGAAATACAGCGCAAACGCCGTGTAGGCGTAGAAATCGTACCACTCGACCAGATTGCCGACCGAGCCGACGAAAATCGCCTTGATCCGGCGCTTGGCGTCGTCGAATTCGATCGGGTGGGGGTGCGCGGGCGCAATCGTCTCTGACATGGCGGCCTCTGGGGCTTGGGGTCGTCAGAGAGATATTCGTCGAGCCGGGCAAACGCGGCAGGCACGATCTTTCGGCGTCCCCGATCGGCGGGATAAGCCTTTATGCGCGCGCCAGTCTCATGCGTCCAGCGACGGCCTGCCCGGTTTTCATGGGGTAGGCATGGCCAGGGCGCATGGAGCGCTCGCCAGGTCTTACGGCCTGAGAATCGACGGCGCGAGGTTGGGCGCGAGATTGGGGGCGACGATCCTGACCGTGCGCTTCTCGCCGGTGACGCTGCGGGTTTCGCGCCGAAGGCCGTCGCCCTTGTCGAGAACCTTCTCGCCGACCGAACTGGGGCCGACACCGGCCGATTCGGTGCCCGAGGTCGGCGAGTTCTCCGAGGGCAGCGGCTTTTCGTCGGGGATATCCGGCACGGCGGCCGGCTGCACCGTGGCGGCCGGAGCGGGCGCGCCGCGACGCTTGGGGTCGACCTTGGCTTCGCGCGGACGAGACAGTTCGGCTGCGCGCTGCTCGCTGACGATGACGTCGCCCTTGCGCTTGTCGAGCAGGTATTCGGCCTCCTTCAGCGCCTGCGACCAGCTCTGGCCCTGGCCCCGGCAGGTGCAGGCGGCGTCGAAGCTGCGCTGGAATTTCCCGGCATTGGGCAGCGACTGATAGGGCTGGCCGGTGCTGCGCGAGACGGCGTTCTGGACATCGCCGCCATTGGTCATGCCGAAGGCGCTGGTTTCCGAGCCTGGGCAAAGCGCCTGGCACATCTCGTCGGCGTTGCCGGCATTGTTGGCGAGCGGGAAGAAGAAGCCGTCGCAGCTGCGCACGCAGACCGTCTGCGGCCCGCCCTGACGCGGCTTTTCCGGCTCCAGCGGCTGCTCGGGCTGGAGTTCGGGCAAGGTGGTGTCGATCTCGCCGCGACGCGGCTCGAGCCCGAAGATGGTCTCGAAGAAGCCGCGCTGCTGCGGCCGGCAGTTGTTCTCGATCGCAGCCTGAAGCTGGGCGCGCCGCTGCGGATCGCCGCCGCCCTGCGCCTGTCGCTGCAGTGCGCCGTATTGCGCCTGCAACTGCCCAATCTGCTGACGCAGGAAGCCGCATTGCGGCGGCGCCCCTTCGCCGAAGAACGAGAAGCCACGCTCGCAGCCCATGCCGCGATACTGGGCGGTGGCCTGGGCGAGCTGGCTGCCGGCGCGCTGCGCGGCCTGCGCCGAACGCGCATCGCCGCCCTGACCCTGCAGGCTGGCAAGCTCGGAGCGCCAGGCGCTGCATGCCGGCGACTGCGCGAACGCCGCGCCGCCAAGGCCGGCCAGCGCGAGCAGCACCGCTGCGAAGCGTCGGGAGAGGGAAGAGATCATCGCGTAACGGGCCACATCACCTGCTTGCCGGATTACGGCGCATCGAATCCGGCTCTTGCCGTATCGAGTGCCGTTCGCCCGTTATATCGCCGACCAAACGCGACGGAACTATGGAGGCCCCTGCAGCAGGGCGACACAGATTCGCGATCACCGCAGTCTCATCCGCATGCCATATTTGCCGAAAGGCGGCAATTGGCCGTTGGCCATGCGGCACGGTGGTGCACGCCTAATCTTGTCGCTAGAACGGCGGATGCGGCCAGCCGCGCCGCGCGCTCCTCCCGTTTTTCATGAAGTGACGTCCATGTCCGATTTTCCAGCCCTCGAAGAGGCCGTCATTCCCGAGCTGCCGAGCTATTATCGCGGCAAGGTCCGCGAGAACTATGATCTGCCCGATGGCCGCCGCATCCTGATCTCGACCGACCGGCTGAGCGCCTTCGATCGCGCCATCGCCGCGATCCCCCTGAAGGGCCAGGTCCTGACGCAGGTCGCGCGCTATTGGTTCGAGCACACCGCCGACATCTGTCCCAATCATGTGCTGGAATATCCCGATCCCAACGTCGTCGTCGGCCGCCTGCTCGACATCCTGCCCGTCGAGATCATCGTGCGCGGTTATCTCGCCGGCACCACCGGCACCTCGATCCTGACCATGTACAAGCAGGGCGCGCGCGAGATGTACGGCCTGCGCTTCCCCGATGGCTTAAGCGACAACGAGGCGCTGCCGCAGGCCGTCATCACCCCGACCAGCAAGGCCTTCGACGGCGGCCATGACGAGCCGCTGACGGCGAAGGGCATCGTCGAGAGCGGTCTGTTGACGCAGGCGCAATGGGACACCGTCTCCGGCTATGCGCTGGCGCTGTTTAAGCGCGGCCAGGCCATGGCGCGTGAGCGCGGGCTCATCCTCGCCGACACGAAATACGAATTCGGCACCGACAAGAACGGCACGATCATGCTGGCCGACGAGATCCATACCCCCGATTCGAGCCGCTACTGGTTCGCCGGCAGTTACGACGAGCGCTTCGCCTCGGGCGGCAAGCCTGAATCCTTCGACAAGGACTTCGTCCGCAACTGGGTTGTCGCCCGCTGCGATCCCTACAACGACGAGCTGCCGCCGATCCCGCCGGAGCTGATCGCGCAGACGTCGGGCGTCTATGTCAGGGCCTTCGAGATGATCACGGGCACGGCCTTCGCGCCGCCGCCGAAGGGCGAACCGCCGCTGGAGCGGATCAGGCGCAATCTGGCGCGGTATTTCTAAAGGCTGTCCTGCCTTTCCCCTCAGCCCTCATCCTGAAGAGCAGCCAGAGGCTGCGTCTCGAAGGATGCTCCAGCTCGTGATGGCGGGGCATTCTGGATCATCCTTCGAGACGCCGCTGCGCGGCTCCTCGGAATGAGGCTGTGGGAGGGTAGGGAAGAGGCAGCCCGTTCCCTCACCCCTCCTCGTCGCGATACCCACCCGCGAGGTGCCGCCCGCGCTCGGTCAGCGTCGAGAGCACGCGCTCGAACACCTTGATCTCGTCGGGCGCGATACCTTCGGTCCAGCGCGCCTCGAACGCGAGCGCCAGCGGCACGATCTCGGCATAGATGCGCCTGCCGGCTGCTGTGAGCGCGACGAAGGATTCGCGCCGGTCCTTGCGGTTGGCGCTGCGCGAGACCAGCCCGCGTCCCTCGAGTTCGGTGACGGCCCGCGAAACCTTGGTCTTGTGCATCTGGGCGAGCTCACCGATGTCGCGCGCCGTCAGCGTGCCGAATTCGCCGAGCTGCGCGATCACCCGCCATTGCGCGATATCGATGCCGAAATGCGCGCCATAGATGCGCCCGAGCGCGCGGCTGGCGAAAAAGCCGACCACGTTCAGCCTATAGGGCAGGAAGCGCTCCAGCCGCAAAGCGGAGTCGGGCTCGGGAGCAGGAGCTTTCGTTGACATTAGTTTCACTTGCAACTAATCGGGAGGCAGGGAAGCGAGACGTCGCACGCGATCATTCCGCAACCGTCGCGCTTGTCAAAGCCGGCTGGCGAACGGGGCAAGCGGGCGAGGCAGGAGAGAGCCGATGAACATCCAGACCAGACCCGCCGAAACGACGACCGAGGCGATGCGGACGAAACCGCGCTACATGTCCGGCTTCGGCAACTCCTTCGAGACCGAGAACCTGCCGGGCGCGCTGCCGGTCGGGCGCAACTCGCCGCAGAAGCCGGCCTACGGGCTCTATGCGGAGCAGTTGTCCGGCTCGCCCTTCACTGCGCCGCGCTCCTCCAACGAACGCTCCTGGCTTTATCGCATCCGCCCCAGCGTCAAGCATGGCGGGCGCTGGACGAAGGTCGACAAGGGTCTGATCCGCACCGCGCCCTGCCGCGACGAGACCGATCCTGCGCTCGGCCAGATGCGCTGGAGCCCCATCCCGCTTCCTGCCGAACCGACGACCTTCCTCAAAGGACTCGCGACCCTGACCACGGCCGGCGATGCCGACACGCAAGGCGGCATGGCCGCGCATATGCTGTTCGTCACCGCCTCGATGCAGCGCGAATACGTCTTCAACGCCGACGGCGAATATCTCGTCGTGGCGCAGGAGGGGCGGCTTCGTTTCTTCACCGAGTTCGGCGTCATAGAGATCGAGCCCGGCGAGATCGCGATCATCCCGCGCGGCGTCGTCTTCCGCTGCGAGCTGATCGACGGCTTGGCCCGCGCCTATGTCTGCGAGAACTATGGCGGCTCGTTCACGCTGCCCGATCGCGGCCCGATCGGCGCCAACTGCCTCGCCAATCCGCGCGATTTCCTCACCCCCGTCGCGGCCTATGAGGACATCGAGGAAGCGTCCACGCTCTACGCCAAATGGGGCGGCGAGATCTTCTCGACGCCGATCGGCCAGTCGCCGCTCGACGTCGTCGCCTGGCACGGCAACTACGCGCCCTACAAATACGATCTGCGGACCTATTCGCCGGTCGGCGCGATCGGCTTCGACCATCCCGATCCGTCGATCTTCACGGTTCTGACCGCGCCGTCCGAGACGCCCGGCACCGCAAATATCGACTTCGTCATCTTCCCCGAGCGCTGGATGGTGGCCGAAAACACGTTCCGGCCGCCCTGGTACCACCGCAACATCATGTCGGAGTTCATGGGGCTGATCTACGGCGTCTACGACGCCAAGCCCGAGGGCTTCACGCCCGGCGGCTTCAGCCTGCACAACATGATGCTGCCGCATGGCCCCGACGCGCAGGCTTACGGTCACGCCGCGACCGTCGAGCTGAAGCCGGTCAAGCTCACCGGCACCATGGCCTTCATGTTCGAGACGCGCTTTCCCCAGCGCGTCACCGGTTACGCCGCCGGCCTGCCGCAGCTCCAGCCCGATTACGCCGCCTGCTGGGACGGGCTGAAAAAGCGCTTCGATCCGACGAAACGCGAAGCTTGGTGAAACCGCCCCAAATCACCGCCTTCATTCCGGGCGCAGCGAAGCAGAGACCCGGAATCCATCGTAGAGGACCGAAACGCCTTACGATGGATTCCGGATCGGCGCCGCTGCGCGGCTTGTCCGGAATGACGTCGAGGGCGAAATTAGGGTCAGCGCGCCTTCAGCCGGTTCATGAACGAGTCGTAGGACAGCTCCGCGACCTGCCACCAGAGCAGGTTCTCGCCGCGGAAGGCGACCATCGACTCATAGCCCTTCTTGAACAGCTCGCTCTTGGCCGAGGTCTCGGCGTAGTACTCTTCCGCCGCCTTCAGCGCCGCTTCCATGACCGGCAGCGGGAAGGCCTTAAGTTGCGCGCCCTGGGCGACGAGCCGGCGCAGGCCGCCCGGGTTCACGAAATCGTACTTCGCCAGCATCCAGT
The DNA here is from genome assembly GCF_056405115.1 of Allobosea sp. P2_A10. NCBI lineage: Bacteria > Pseudomonadati > Pseudomonadota > Alphaproteobacteria > Hyphomicrobiales > Alloboseaceae > Allobosea > Allobosea sp. P2_A10. The sequence continues at coordinate 100,265 of NZ_JBFUCS010000001.1, forward strand.
TATTGGCCGCCTCGCAGGCATGGGCGACGATCGCCTGGTAGTGCTTGGGCAGCTTCTTCCACTGGTCCTGGTTGATGACGAGGTGCAGCATCGCGCCGCCCTCCCACCAGCCGGGATAATAGTAGTTGCGCGCGACCTTCACGAAGCCGAGCTTCTCGTCGTCATAGGGGCCGACGAACTCGGCCGCGTCGATCGTGCCGCGCTCCAGCGCCGGGTAGACGTCGCCCGCCGCGATCTGCGTCGGCACCACGCCGAGCTTGGCCAGAACCGCGCCGCCCATGCCGCCGATGCGGAATTTCAGGCCCTTGAGATCATCGAGCGTGTTGATCTCCTTGCGGAAGAACCCGCCCATCTGGCAGCCGGAATTGCCGCAGGGAATCGAGTAGGCGTTGAACTTGGCGAGCGCCTCGTTGACGATCTGCTCGCCGCCGCCGAAGAACCACCAGCTATGCTGCTGCCGGGCGTTCAACCCGAACGGGATGCCTGTGCCCAGCCCCAGCGCCGGCTCCTTGCCGATGTAGAAATAGGTCGGCGTATGCGCGCACTCGACGGTGCCCGACGTCACGGCGTCGAGCGCCTGCAGGCCGGGCACGATCTCGCCTGCCGAAAAGGTCTGGACCTGGAACTTGCCGTCGGTCGCGTCCGACATGAACTTCGCGAAGATCTGGGCGGTGCCGTAGATCGTGTCGAGCTGCTTGGGGAAGCTCGACGTCAGCCGCCACTTCACCTCCGGCATCGACTGCGCGATCGCGGGCATCGCGACCGGGGTCGTGGCGGCGACGAGCGCGCCTGTTTTCAAAAAGTCGCGACGTTTCATAAGGTCACCTCCCAAAAGAATTCTTGCGTCCTTTGTGGCGTGTCGGGGAAGGAATGAAAAGACATGAAACTCGCGTCGCTTATGCATGGTCGCGATGGCCGACTCGTCGTGGTGTCGAGGGACCTGACCCGCGCCACGGACGCCTTTCCCGTGGTGCCGACGCTGCAGGCCGCGCTCGATGACTGGGACCGCCTGGCCCCACGCCTGGCCGATCTCGCGGAGAGCCTGGAGCATGGCGCGGTGCCCTCCTTCCGCTTCCACGAGCATGATTGCGCAGCCCCGCTGCCGCGCGCCTTCCAGTGGCTCGATGCCTCCGCTTACGTGAACCATGTCGATCTCGTCCGGAAGGCGCGGGGCGCGGAGATGCCCGAGAGCTTCTGGACCGACCCGCTGATGTATCAGGGCGGCTCGGATTCGAGTCTCGGCCCGCGTCAGCCGGTGCGCGCCCGCAGCGAGGTCGACGGCATCGATTTCGAGGCCGAGATCGCGGTCGTGACCGGCGATGTTCCGATGGGCGCGACGGCGGCGCAGGGGCTCGGCGCGATCAGGCTGGTGATGCTGGCAAACGACGTGAGCCTGCGGAATCTGATTGCGAGCGAACTGGCGAAAGGCTTTGGATTTGTTCAGTCAAAGCCCCCGACCGCGTTCTCGCCGGTAGCCGTGACGCCCGACGAACTCGGCGCGAGCTGGAGCGGCGGCAAGCTGCACCTGCCGCTGCACACCCAGCTCAACGGCAAGCCCTTTGGCCGGCCCGAGGCCGGGGCCGACATGACTTTCGACTTCGGCACGCTGATCGCCCATGCCGCGAAAACCCGTCCGCTGGGCGCAGGCACCATCATCGGCTCCGGCACGGTCTCCAACCGCGACGCCGGCGGCGGACCCGGCCGTCCGCTGGCGCAAGGCGGGCTCGGCTATGCCTGCATCGCCGAGCAGCGCATGGTCGAGACGATCACAAGCGGTGCGGCGGTGACGCCGTTCCTGCGCTTCGGCGACAGCGTCCGCATCGAGATGAAGGACGCCGCCGGGCACTCCATCTTCGGCGCGATCGAACAGGACATCCTGCCCCATGCCGAATGACAGCCTGCAGAGCGAGACCATGACGACACAAAAGCCCGCCTTCGCCTCCAGCGCCGATCTCGGCGAGAAGACCATTTGCTTCGATGAGATCGGCAAAGGCGTCTACGCCTATACCGCCGAGGGCGACCCCAACACCGGCGTCGTCGTCGGCGACAACAGCGTGCTCGTCTTCGACGCGCAGGCGACGCCGAAGATGGCGCGGACCGTGATCGACCGCGTCCGCGCGGTCACCGACAAGCCGATCAGCCATGTGGTGCTCTCGCACTACCATGCCGTGCGCGTGCTCGGCGCGCCGGCCTATGGCGCAGGCCAGATTGTCTGTTCGCAGGCCGCGCGTGACATGATCGTCGAGCGCGGCGAGCAGGACAAGGCGAGCGAGATCGGCCGCTTTCCACGCCTGTTCCAGGGCGCGGAATCGATTCGGCCAGGCCTGACCTGGCCGACCACGACATTCGCCGGAACGGCGTCGATCTGGCTCGGCTCGCGCGAGGTCAGGCTGATGCAGATCGGGCGGGGCCACACCGCCGGCGACATCGTCGCCTGGATTCCCGATGCCGGCGTCTCCTTCGCCGGCGACCTCGTGGAATATGGCGCGACGCCCTATTGCGGCGATGCCCATTTCACCGATTGGCCGGGCACGCTCGACGCTCTCGGCAAGCTCGGCTCCGTCGCGATGGTGCCGGGCCGCGGCGCGGCGCTGACCAGCGCGGCGATGGTGGCCGATGGCGTCGCCGGCACGCGGGCCTTCCTCAGCGACCTGTTCAACGCCGTGAAGAGCAACGTTTCAGCCGGCCGCTCGCTGCGCGAAACCTTCGAACGCGTCCACGCGGTGCTGAAGCCGTCCTATGGCGACTGGGTCATCTTCGAGCACTGCCTGCCCTTCAACGTCAGCCGCGCCTACGACGAGGCGGGCGGGCTCGACCACCCCCGCATCTGGACCGACGAACGCGATCGGCAGATGTGGGTGGAGCTGCGGGGGTAGAGCTGTCAGTAGGGGCGCTTAAGATCCGGGAACATTGGGAAATGCTTGAGGTTCAGCGTGACGAGTTGGAGGCTGTGATGAACCGCGGTCGCGGCGATCAGCGCGTCGGCCGTCGTCAGGCCATGGCTTTTTCGAAAGCGCTGCATCAGCCCGCCGCTCATTTCGGCGATGTCGCGGGTGACGTCGTACAAGATCGCGGTCGCGAGGAATGCGTCGATCCGTGCAATTTCTGCCGCGCCTTTCTGGCCGTCACGCAATTCGCTGACACTGATGACGGAGATCCGGGGCCGCTGCGCCAAGTTCTTTGCGAAGGCGACAGCGCTATCAGCGCCACGCAGCGCGTCTATGATGATCGACGTATCCAGCAACCTCGTCACTTGGCGCGCCATTGCCTTTGCAGTTCGGCGTCGCGATGCTGGTTCTCCGTCCGCAATTGCGCGCGTCTCTCATCGATGTCGTCGCGATCRGCCCAAAGCCCGACGATGCCGAGCCAGGCTTTCTTCCAATCGTCGCTTTCAGCTTTGGTGTCGGCGGCCTTTTCGGATGGGCTCGTCTTTTCCACGTCCGCGATGGCGAGATCGACGCCATGACGCACGAGTTCGCTCTGGCTGCGGCCCGTGCGGCGGCTGAGCCGCTGCAACGCCGCCTTCTGGTCCTCTCGCAGCAACACCTGCGCCTTGCGCATGGCCTGATCCTCGTGAAAGCCTCGCACGGAATGTATGACGGATCGCGGGTCCAAACCAGCCGCCATCGTTTGGCGTGAGTTCCATAACACGATGACCGTTTCACGCACTTTCGCCTATCGCCGCTCGCCCGATCAGGACGCCGCTATGCCGGCGCAGCGCCCGGTCGCCGTCATCGGCGCCGGCCCGGTCGGCCTGACGCTGGCGCTCGATCTGGCGCGTCGCGGCGTTCCCGTCGTTCTGCTCGACGATTCCGATCGTATCGGCGAGGGCTCGCGGGCGATCTGCTTTTCCAAGCGCACGCTGGAAATCTTCGACAGGCTGGGCTTGGCCGCGCCGATGGTCGCCAAAGGGGTGACCTGGCAGGCCGGCAAGGTCTTCCATGGCGAGGACCTGCTCTACGCCTTCGATCTGCTGCCGCAAGCCGGCCACAAGCAGCCAGCCTTCATCAATCTCCAGCAATATCATGTCGAGGCCGCCCTCGTCGAAGCGGCGCTGGCGGAGCCGCTGATCGACCTGCGCTGGTCGAACCGGGTCTGCGGCCTTCAATCCCGCAATGACGGCGTACTGCTGACCGTCGCGACGCCCGATGGCGACTATCTGCTGGAGGCGGGCTGGGTCGTCGCCTGCGACGGGGCGCGCTCGCAGACGCGCGGGCTGCTGGGTCTCGACTTCGCAGGCGAGGCCTTCGAGGACAAGTTCCTCATCGCCGACGTCAGGATGCAGGCCGATTTCCCGGTCGAGCGCTGGTTCTGGTTCGCGCCGCCGTTTCATTCCGGCCAGTCGGCGCTGCTGCACAAGCAGCCCGACGACATCTGGCGCATCGACCTGCAACTCGGCTCCGATGCCGATCCCGAGCACGAGAAGCGTCCCGAGATCGTGCGCCCGCGCATCGCGCAGATGCTGGGGCATGACAGGTTCGAGCTCGAATGGGTCTCGGTGTACCGCTTCCAGTGCCGCAGGCTGCAGCGCTTCGTCCATGGTCGCGTCGTCTTCGCCGGAGATGCCGCCCATCAGGTCTCGCCCTTCGGCGCGCGCGGAGCCAATTCCGGAATCCAGGACGCCGACAATCTCGGCTGGAAGCTCGCGCTCGTGCTGCAGGGCAAAAGCCCGGTCTCGTTGATCGACAGCTATGACAGCGAGCGTGTCGAGGCCGCCGACGACAACATCCTGAACTCGACCCGCGCCACCGATTTCATCGCGCCGCGTTCGCCCGGCGAGCGCATCCTGCGCGATGCGGCGCTGGCGCTTGCGGCCAAGGCCCCCTTCGCCCGCCGCTTCGTCAATTCCGGCCGGCTCTCGCTGCCGACGCATTATGCCGACTCAAAGCTCTCGACGCCCGATCGCGGCTGGCAGGGCGGGCTTGAGCCCGGATCAGCCTTCCTCGATGCGCCGCTCGAAGCGGGCGAGGGGGCTTCCGCCTGGCTCAGCGAGGCCTTCGCCGCCGGTCGCCCGGTCGTGGTGGCACATGGCGAGGGAGGCGCGGGCCTCGTGCCCGACGGCGCCCATTGGGCGAACCCGCCCTGCGCCCTGTGGGGCGAACCGCCGGAAAGCGCCCGTCTCTACGCCGAGCGCTATCGCAGCGAGCCCGGCGACGCCTATGTGCTGCGGCCGGACGGACATGTCGCCGCCCGCTTCCGGCAGGCCCGCCGCATCGATGTCGAGCAGGCGATCGAGCGCCTGGAGGGCAGGTCGCCATGACGCAAGGCAGCGAGAACGACGCCACGGTGCTCGATTATGAGGCGCGCTTCGCCGACCCCGACGCGGCCTTTGCGCTGATCGCCCGCGCGCATCGAAACCTGAGCGAGTTGGAAAGCGCGGCCCTCAACGCCCGCCTCGTCCTGATCCTCGCCAATCAGGTCGGCGATCTCGCGGTGCTGCGGGAAGCCTTGGCCTTGGCAGGGCAGGCGCGCTAGGTTCAATCCGCAACCGCCGCCGCGAGAACAGACCTTCGCCATGATCGAATCCGTGCCGCTCTACCCCGCCACCATCCCGCTCGCATTCTTCGTCTGGGGGCCGGCACTGGTGATGCTGCTGTTCTGGCTGGTCGGTCTCTGGTCGAGCCGGCAGGGCGTGGGGCGCTTTCTCGAGAACGACTGGAACGGCTACACCGTCGCGGATGTCGAGAAGCTGTTCGTCCATTATGGCGACGATCTGCGTGCGAAATACCGCAGGCGGATCCTGCCGGCCGACGCCGCCTTCGCCTTCTTCTACGCGATCGTCGGCGCGGTCATCGTCGCCGGGCTCTTGATGCGCGGCCAGCCATGGTGGATCGCTGCGCTCTGCGGCGGCGGCTGGCTGCTCGGCGGCCTCTGCGATGTCGCCGAGAACCTCGCCGTGGCGAAACTGCTCGACAATTATCCGAAGATCGAGCCCGGCAACGTCGTCTTCGCCAGTCGTGTCACGCAATTCAAGCTGGTGCTGTTCACGGCCGGCACCGTCGGCGCGCTCGCTGCGGCTTATCTCGCCTTCAAGCCGCTGGCGGCGTGAGCCTTCAGGCTCTGGCGCGGCGGGCCTGTCGGAACCATATGCTGGCCGACGGGTTCAGCCGCGTCGCCGCAGGAGATCGAGATGCCGTTCAAACCCGCTCTTTTCGTAGCCTTTGCCGGGCTTCTCGGCGTGGCTGCGATGTCCGCGCCCGCAGCGGCGCAGGAAGACGTGATCTTCAAGAAGTCGACCGTCTGGAAGTTCCTGACGCCTGACGACAAGCTCGCAGTCTACGGCGTCGACGATCCCGTCGTCGAGGGCGTGGCCTGCCACTATACGGTGCCCGAGAAGGGCGGCATCGCCGGCGCCTTCGGCGTCGCCGAGCAATTATCCGACATTTCGCTCGCCTGCCGGCAGATTGGCCCGATCAAGTTCCGCGAGAAATTCGAGCAGGGCGACGTCGTCTTCCGCGAGCGCCGTTCGCTGATCTGGAAGAAGATGCAGATCGTGCGTGGCTGCGACGCCAAGCGCAACGTACTGATCTACATGGTCTATACCGACAAGCTGATCGACGGTTCGCCGAAGAACTCGACCTCCAGCGTCCCGATCATGCCCTGGGGCGGCGTCGGCGAGCCGGCCAAATGCGGGGAATGGGTGAGGTAGGCGAGGCGGATTTGCACGGCTGAGGTTTTAGTGTACATTTTATGCGTACGCTAATTGCTGCCTGCCGGCTTGATGAGGATGTGCACGGTTTTCGTCGGCGGGACGCTGGATGGAATTCGAATGGGACGAGGCCAAGCGTCAGGAAACGATCGCCAAGCGGGATGTCGATATTATCTACGCGGCGGGCATTTTCGAAGGACACGTACTGACGAGAGTGGACCAGCGCGACTATGGCGGCGAAGTGCGTCTGATCTCGATCGGGCTGGTCGAGGGTGAATGTTTCGTCGTGATTCATACGCAGCGCGAACAAGCGACCCGCCTGATTACGGCATGGCGAGGAGGCCAGGATGAGCGAAGAAAATATCAGGCGAGCGTCGCTGGCTGAGATTCGCGCCATGCGTCTGGCCGGTGAGCTCTACCACAACCCCGACGCTGCCCCCGGCCCCAGCCTTGGTCCCGATTTCTGGGCGAATGCAGTGCTGGTCGAACCGCGGGTCGAGCCCACTTCGGTTCATCTGAAGCTCGATCCGGCCGTGTTCGATTTCTTCAAGCAAGGCGGCAAGGGACATCTGACGCGGATGCAGAACGTCCTGAAGGCCTATGTGCAGGCCCAGAAGGACCGGAAGGCCGGCTGACCGCCGCAAAGAACGGTCACATCGATCGTCAGCCGCCGCAGGTGATCACCAGCGGCTGCTCGGGTGCGGCGGTGGCGATCTTCGACAGCGAGCCGGTGAAATCCTCGCGGGCGGCGATGCCGAAATTCGTCGCCATCTTGAAGCCCTTGGCCTCGCACCAGGCATTGGCGACGATCTTGCCGCATTCAGACTTGCTGGAGATGCAGTCGGCGACGCCGTAGCCGTCGCTGGCCGGGATCAGGAAGGTGCGCTGGTCGTTGGGGGCGGCGACCGTGTCGGAGGTCGGCAGGACCGACAGTGACATCCCCGCGCCGATGATTCCGAACAGGCCGACAAGAGCGATGGCGCGGCGCATCTGAACTTCAATCCTCGTGACCGATCGGGCGCTCAACCCTCGAATCGAGAGGATGGTTCCTGCCGGTTAAATTTGAATGAACCGTGGCCACGATCATGGTGCGGCGCAGCAAGTTGGGGCGCCCTCTTGACGCAAAGCCCGCGCACAGGCAATCAGTTTTTCATGACGCGAGCCGCCACCCTGATTTGTCGGATTTGCCGCTAGCTTTCGCTGGCCGGCTGCTCACGTCCTCGTCTCGGAAAAGACCTGACAAAAGCGCCCCGGCCAGCGGCCGTGATATGCTTTGCCGTTTTCCAGGACGTTTCCGATGTCGCCCACCCTCAGGCTCTACAACACGCTGACCCGGACGAAGGAGGTTTTCACCCCCGTCGATCCGCAGCATGTTCGCATGTATGTCTGCGGCCCGACGGTCTACGACTACGCCCATATCGGCAACGCCCGTCCGGTCATCGTCTTCGACGTGCTCTACCGGCTGCTGCGGCATCTCTACGGTGCCGAACGCGTCACCTATGCGCGCAACCTCACCGACGTCGACGACAAGATCAACGCGCGTGCCGCCCGCGATTTCCCCGGCCTGCCGCTGAACCAGGCGATCGGCGAGGTCACGCGGGCCACGACCGCGCAGTTCCACAAGGACATCGCGGCGCTGGGCAACCTGCCGCCGACGAGTGAGCCGCGCGCCACCGCGCATATCGCGGAGATGCAGGCGATCATCCATCGCCTGATCGCGCGGGGCGTCGCTTACGTCGCCGAGGAGCATGTGCTGTTCCATGTCCCGGCCGCCGCGCATCTGAAAAACGCGCCGGGTTACGGCACGCTGGCCCGCCGCCCGCTCGACGAGATGATAGCCGGCGCGCGCGTCGACGTCGCGCCCTACAAGCGCGACCCGATGGATTTCGTGCTCTGGAAGCCGAGCCGCAATGGCGTCGATCCCGGCTGGCTCTGGCCTGAGGGAGCGCCCGAGGGGATCACGCGGCCCGGCCGCCCCGGCTGGCATATCGAGTGCTCGGCGATGTCGATGGCGACTTTGCTCGCGCCATTCGGCGGCGGGCTCGCCTGCGACGATCCGGAGAAGAACCTCTTCGACATCCATGGCGGCGGCATCGACCTCGTCTTCCCGCATCATGAGAACGAGATCGCCCAGAGCTGCTGCGCGTTTGGCGGCGCGGACGGCTCGGCGCGCATGGCGAACTACTGGATGCACAACGGCTTCCTGCAGGTCGAGGGCGAGAAGATGTCGAAATCGCTCGGCAACTTCGTGACGATCAACGAGCTGCTGGAGACGGAGGTGTTCGGCGGGCGCAAATGGCCAGGCGAAGTGCTGCGCCTTGCCATGCTGAAGACGCATTATCGCCAGCCGATCGATTGGACTGTGAACAGCCTTATCGAGGCAAAAAGGACGCTCGCGTCGTGGGCTCGTTTTTGGGTCGGTGACGCTCCGGCATATTTGAGCGACGGAGCAGTAGCGGCGTTGTCGGATGATCTTAATACGCCGGCATTGATGGCATATCTCCACCAGCTTTACCGGCAGGCAGAGACTGAGGGGCGCGCTGATCTAAAGCGAGAACTCATCAGCAATCTCAACGCGCTTGGGTTCGCTGACATCAATCGGGCGACGAGCGATATATTCGGAACATCTCCCGCTGACGAGGCCCTGATTGAAAGCCTGGTCGCAGCGCGTCTCGACGCTCGGCGCGCGAAGAATTTCGCCGAGTCGGATCGCATTCGTGGACATTTGGCGGGGATGAGTATCACGCTCAAGGATGGCAAGGACGCGAACGGCGAGCCGACCACGACCTGGGAGGTGAAGCGATGAACCGCCGACCTGCCCCCTCTCCCCTTGCGGGAGAGGGTTGGGGTGAGGGGTCGCGCTGCGTCCGAGAGATTTCGGGCAGTCATGACCTGACCGGAAATGGCGGTGCGACCCCTCATCCGTCCGCTGCGCGGCCACCTTCTCCCGCAAGGGGAGAAGAGGAGCCCGTGCCGACGCTTCAGCTGATCTTGAAAGGTCACGCTCGCGCCATGCGCAGGGAGCCGACCGAGGCCGAGCGCAAGCTTTGGTATCTGATGCGAGACCGTCGCTTCAGCGGTTTCAAGTTTCGCCGGCAGGTCGCGATAGGGCGCTATGTCGTCGATTTTGTCTGTCTTGAACGTCGGCTGATCGTCGAGGCCGATGGCGGGCAGCACGCCGAGAACATTTATGACGCGAAGCGCGACGCATGGATCGTTGCGCAAGGCTTTCGTATGCGCCGCTTCTGGAACGCGGACATCCTGCAAAGGCCTGACGAAATCGTTGATACGCTGTGGGCTGATCTGAATTCAGGACTCGTGAAGCGCCCGTTGCGCAACGTCGCGCAGATGCCGGACGACCCCTCGCCATGATGCCCCCCGCCTCCCGCGAACCCATTATCGTCGCCGATGCCGGGCCTATCCTGCGGCTCGCCGCCGCCGGCCTTTTGCCGATGCTGGCCCGGCTCAACCGCCGGATCGTGCTGGTCGATCGTGTCGAGGACGAACTCGTCGGCGACCCGAGCAAGCCTTATGCGGATGAGATTGCACGCTGGATCGCGGCCGAAGGCGAGGCACTGCTGCGCGTCACGACGATCATCGGCGAGGGCATTGCATCGCTTAAGGCGCGCGTCCGCACGCCCGAGGAAGACGCACGCTTGAAATCCGGCCTGCGCAACTCCGGCGAACTGGCGTTGCGCGAGTTCGTCGATCAATGGCGGCCTGACGCGGTGTCATCGGCCGTCGTGCTCTACGAGGACCGCAAGGTCCCGAACCTGTTCCTCGAAGTCGACTACCCGGTGACGCTGATGACGACGCGTGCCTTTGTGCGCGCCATCGCGTCCTGGGGCGTCAACCTCGACGCCCCCGCCGCGCTGGAGGCCGTCGCCGCCATATACGATCTCAAGCCGGCCATGATCGGCGAGATCGACCCTGAAACTCCCGTCGATCTCCGGCGGCTTCCGACCGCGCTGGACGAAAACCCATGACCCCCAAAATCCGCCCCGCCGGTTCGCTCTCCGTCGCCATCAAGCTCATCATGCTGGCCATGGTGATGCCGCGCCTGCTGCGCTTCAAGCTCGGGCGAAAGCCATGACGCCTGCACGCATCCACCTCTTCGACACGACGCTGCGCGACGGCGCGCAGACCACCGGCGTCGATTTCTCGCTCGACGACAAGCGCAGCGTGGCCGCGATGCTGGACGGACTCGGCATCGACTATGTCGAGGGCGGCTATCCCGGCGCGAACCCGCTCGACACGGCTTTTTTTGCGGAGAAGCCGACGAAGCATGCGAAATTCGCCGCTTTCGGCATGACCAAGCGGGCAGGGCGCTCGGCCGCCAACGATCCAGGCCTCGTCGGCCTGCTGGAGGCGAAGGCCGACGCCATCGTCTTCGTCGCCAAGGCCTGGGATTACCACGTCCATGTCGCGCTAGAGATCCCGCTCGAGGACAACATCGCCGGCATCCGCGAGAGCGTCGAGGCGGCGAAGGCCGCCGGCCGCGAGGTCATGCTCGATTGCGAGCACTTCTTCGACGGCTACAAGGCCAATCCCGATTATGCGCTCGCCTGCGCCCGCGCCGCTTATGAGGCTGGCGCGCGTTGGGTCGTGCTCTGCGACACCAATGGCGGCACGCTGCCCGACGAGGTTTCGGCGATCGTCGCCGAGGTCGCCAAGACTATTCCCGGCGAAAGCCTCGGCATCCACGCCCATGACGATTGCGGCTGCGCCGTCGCCAATTCGCTGGCCGCGGTCGAGGCCGGCGTGCGCCAGATCCAGGGCACGCTGAACGGTCTCGGCGAGCGTTGCGGCAACGCCAATCTGGTCACGCTGATCGGCGCACTGAAACTCAAGGACCGCTACAACCGGCGCTTTTCCATCGGCGTCGACGACAAACAGCTTGGCGAGCTCACCCATGTCTCGCGCGCGCTCGACGAGATGCTGAACCGCGCGCCCAATCGCCATGCGCCCTTCGTCGGCGCGTCCGCTTTCGCCACCAAGGCCGGCATCCATGCCTCGGCCGTGCTGAAGGATCCGCGCACTTACGAGCATGTCCCGCCCGAGGCGACGGGCAATCTGCGCAAGGTTCTGATCTCCGATCAGGGCGGCAAGTCCAACCTCGTCGCCGAACTGGAGCGCATCGGCGTGACCGTCGGCCGCGACGACCCGCGCCTCGGGCGCGTGCTGCAGGAGGTCAAGGACAAGGAGGCGCAGGGCTATGCTTTCGAGGGCGCCGACGCCTCGTTCTATCTGCTGGCCAAGCGCATCCTGCATGAGCTGCCGGCCTATTTCGAGGTCGAGCGCTTCACCGCCAATGTCGAGCGCCGCTTCAATGCACTGGGCGAACTCGTCACCTTCTCCGAGGCGATCGTGAAGGTGAAGGTCGGCGAGGAGAGCCTAATCTCGGTTGCCGAAAGCGCGCTCGGCCCGGTCAATGCGCTCGATCTGGCGCTGCGCAAGGATCTCGGCCGCTACCAGTCGCTGATCGAGGGCCTGCGCCTCGTCGACTACAAGGTCCGCGTCTTCCAGGGCGGCACCGACGCGGTGACACGAGTGCTGATCGAATCCGCCGACGAGCGAGGGGCGCGCTGGACCACGGTGGGCGTCAGCGCCAACATCATCGACGCCTCCTTCCAGGCGCTGGTGGATTCGATCACCTACAAGCTGATGCGCGAGGGCGCGACGACGTAGGGCTGTAGCGCTCGATCTCACAAGACGCCCGTCATTCCGGACAAGCGGCGCAAGCCGCGCCGGTCCGTAATCCATCATCGAGCGCTGTCGTCGCCCTACGATGGATTTCGGGTCTCCGCTGCGCTGCGCCCGGAATGACGATGGTGTTGGGTTCACCCCGTATGAAGCGCGACCAGCGCCTCAATCCGTCAGGCGGATCACCTTGTCGCGGCACAGATCCATCCCCTCCGAGTCGGTCTCGACCGCGTCGTCGAAGCGCGCCAGCACGTAGTAGCTGCAGCCCGAGGCCTTGTTCAGCTTCAGCGCGATGCTCTTGCCCGGCGCAAGCGGCTTGGCAAGCTTGGCGACGAGGCGCGGCTGGTCTCCGGTGGTGGCGATTTCGAACGTCGTCAGCGGCGTGGTGCGCATGTTGTGGATGGTGATCTGCGCCGGCGGCTTGGCGCGTTGCGCGGCGGCAGGCCCCGCCGGGAGCAGGGCGCCGGCAAGGATCCCGATCGCGGCGGTGGCGATAACCCGTTGAATGATCATGGCTGTTCCCGTCCCTGTCGATAAGCTGTCGTCGCTTTCAGCTGCCATCTGACACCGGCTCTTGGACAAGAACAAGGCGTCTCTCCGCGTCAGCGGCGGCATCCGCGAACTGCATGCAATCATCCGCGAATGCGCCTATATCAGCGGCCCAACCTGGAATCGTTTCAAGATGTCTCCGCCTGCCGCGCCCGCTCCCGCGCCAATCCTCCCGCCATCCTTCGTGCTGAAGCCCGGTTCCGGCTTCGTCGCGACCTTCCGCGCGCTCTGGCCCTATCTCTGGCCGCGGGACCGCGCCGATCTGCGCAAGCGCGTCGTGCTCGCCTTCGTGCTGCTTGTGATGGGGCGCATCGTGCTGATGGGCGTGCCCTTCACCTTCAAATGGGCGACCGACGCGCTCGCCAACACGCCGTCCAGTCTCGAACGCTGGGTGCCCTGGCTCGTCGGCGCGCCCCTGGTGCTGACGGTGCTGTACGGGCTGGCGCGGATCGGCTCGTCGGCCTTCATCCAGCTTCGCGACGCGCTGTTTGCGCCGGTCTTCATGCATGCCGTGCGGACGCTGGCGCTGCAGACCTTCGGCCATCTGCATCACCTTTCGTTGCGCTTCCATCTCGAACGCAAGACCGGCGGCCTGACCCGCGTACTCGAACGCGGCCGCAGCGGCATCGAGGAGATGGTGCGTCTCGGCCTCAACCAGCTCGTGCCCGTCATCGTCGAGGTCGCGCTGATCATCGGCGTGCTGCTGGCGATGTTCGACTGGCTTTATGTCGTCGTACTCGTCGCCATGGTCGTCATCTACATGACCTACACCATCCAGGCGACGGAGTGGCGCATCGCCATTCGCGGCGCGATGAACGAGAGCGACACCGACGCCAACTCGAAGGCGATCGACTCGCTGCTGAACTACGAGACGGTGAAATATTTCGGCGCCGAGACCCGCGAGACCGCGCGCTACGACGTCTCGATGGCGCGCTATGAGCGCAACTCGGTGAAGGCCTACACCTCGCTGGCATGGCTGAACTTCGGGCAGGCGGCGATCTTCGCTGCTGGCCTGACCATCTCGATGGTGATGGCGGTGCGCGGCTTTCGCGCCGGCACCCACACGGTCGGCGATTTCGTGCTGATCAACGCCATGCTGATCCAGCTCTACCAGCCGCTGAATTTCATGGGCACCGTCTATCGCGAGATCAAGCAGGCGACGCTCGACATCGGGCAGATGTTCGAGCTGATCGGCCGCGACCCCGAAATCCAGGACAAGCCGGGTGCGCTACCCCTGCAGGTCCATGCCGGCGAGGTCGTCTTCGAGAACGTCCACTTCGCCTACATCCCTGAACGGCCGATCCTGAAGGGCATCTCCTTCACCGTGCCGCCGGGCAGGACCATCGCCATCGTCGGCCCGTCAGGCGCCGGCAAGTCGACGATCTCGCGGCTGCTGTTTCGCTTCTACGAGCCCAATGCCGGCCGCATCCTGATCGATGGGCAGCCGATCGCCGATATCCAGCAGGTCAGCCTGCGCGCCGCGATCGGCATGGTTCCTCAGGACACGGTGCTGTTCAACGACACCATCGAATACAATATCCGCTATGGCCGGCCCGAGGCGTCGGAGGCCGAGGTCGAGGAGGCGGCGCGGCTCGCCCAGATCGACCGCTTCATCAAATCGCTGCCGGAAGGCTACGCCACCTCCGTCGGCGAGCGCGGGCTGAAGCTCTCCGGCGGCGAGAAGCAGCGCGTCGCCATCGCGCGCACCATCCTGAAAGGCCCGCCGGTGCTGGTGCTGGACGAGGCGACCTCGGCGCTCGACTCCTTCACCGAGAAGGAAATCCAGGACGCGCTCGACCGGGTCAGCGAGGGCCGCACCACGCTGGTCATCGCCCACCGGCTCTCGACCGTGATCAACGCCGACGAGATCATCGTGCTCGACAAGGGTCTGATCGTCGAACGCGGCAACCATCCGCAACTGCTCGCCGCCGATGGCGTCTACGCGGCGCTGTGGAACCGCCAGCGCCAGGTCGACGAGGCCAAGGCGACGCTGCAACGCGCCACCGAGGAGGAAGCGCCGAGCGTCAGGGTGAGTCTGACGCGGTAGAGCGGTCCCTTCTCCCGCAAGGGGAGAAGGGAGGCTTTGGCCCTGAAATCGCTCGCGATGATGGCCGGCTTCCTGCATTCTGCGGCACGACGATGCGCGAGGCATCAGACAGAAGCGGGGGCTTCCAAATGTTCGATCCGACAAGCTTTGTGGGTTTCCACACCTGGCTCAGCATCATCGCCATCATTGCGGGCTTTCCGGTCGCGTCGGGATTGCTCAGGGGCCACACCTCGCCGCGCTGGACCGGGGTCTATCTCGCCACCGCCTTCGCCACGAGCGCGACCGGGTTCGGCTTCCCGGTCAGCGGCGTGCTGCCCTCGCATATCGTCGGCGCGATCTCGCTCCTGCTGCTGGTCGTGGCGGGCTTTGCGCTATACGGCCGGGGCCTCGCGGGGATCTGGCGGCGCAGCTACGCGATCGCGGCGATGCTGGCGCTCTATCTTCTCGTCTTCGTCGCGGTGGCCCAGGCCTTCATGAAGGTGCCGGCCCTGCGCGCCATGGCGCCGACGCAGGCCGAGCCGCCCTTCGCCATCGCGCAGGGCATTTTGCTGGCGTTGTTCGTCGTGTTGACCGTGCTGGCTGCCCGCCGTTTCGCCAGCAACCGGCCACTGCATCTGGTGTGATGCAGCACGCCTTCGCCCGTCCCCGCCTGCTGCGCTGCGGCGATGCGGCGCTCTCGGTCGAGTTCGGAGCCGTCATCGACGCGGCCTCCAGCGCCCGCGTTCTGGCGCTGGACGCAGCGCTGGCCGCTAATCCGCCGACGGGACTGGTCGAGACGGTGCCGACCTATCGCTCCCTGCTCGTCCATCTCGATCCGCTCGGCGTCGATCTGCCGGCGCTGGAGGCGCGGATCTTCTCGCTTTGCGAGCAGCCGGTCGCGGCGCAGGGCATGGCCCGGCGCTGGCGCGTGCCGATCGTCTATGGTGGCGAGTTCGGCATGGATCTCGACGATCTCGCGGCCCGGCACGGCATCAGCGCGGAGGCGCTCGTCACGCGCCACGCGGCCGCGATTTATGTCGTGGCGATGATCGGGTTCATGCCGGGCTTTGCCTATCTCAGCGGCCTCGACCCAGCGCTCGCGACGCCGCGCCGCCCGGAGCCGCGCGCGCTGGTGCCGGCACAGTCGGTCTCGATCGGCGGCGGCCAGAGCGCGATTTCCAGCGTGGCGGGGCCGAGCGGCTGGCATATGGTCGGCCGCACGCCGGCGCGCGGCTTCATGCCCGGCCGCGAGCCGGTCTTCACCTATGCGCCGGGCGACGAGATCAGCTTCGAGCGTATCGGGGCTGGAGAATGGGCCGGGCTCGATGCGCTGGCGGCGGAAGGCGCGCCCGTCGCCCGGCTCGAAGCGCGATGAGCGCGCTCGTCATCAGGGCCTGCGGACCGGCGACCTCGATCCAGGATCGCGGACGGCTCGGCTGGCAGCGCTTCGGCGTTTCGCCGGCGGGCGCGATGGACCCGCTGTTTCTGGCCGCCGCCAATCTGCTGGTCGGCGCGGCGGGCGATGCAGCGGCGCTCGAACTCGGCATTGGGACGGCCCGCCTCGTCGCCGAGGGCGAGATCACGATCGCGCTCGCCGGCCCTGCCTGCAGCCTGGAGGTCGACGGCCGCAAGGTCGCGCCGTTCACGGCGGTGCGCGTTCCCGATGGCGGCGTGATCGTCGCGAGGCTGACGGCGGGCGGCGCCTACGCCTATCTCGGCGTCGAGGGCGGCGTCGCGACCTTGCCCGACATGGGCAGCCGCTCGATGCATCGCCGCTCCGGCATCGGTGGCCCGCCGCTGGCTGCGGGCTCTCGCTTGCCGGCGGCCGGCACGGGTCATGAAGGCCTGTTCTGCCTGCCCGAACCTCCCCGGCATGAGGAGGGGCCGATCCGCATCCTGCCCGGCCCGCAGGACGATCATTTCCCGACCGAAGCCTTCACGATCCTGACCGGGCAGGGCTATCGCCTCAGCGCCCAGGCTGATCGCATGGGCGTCAGGCTGGAAGGCCCCACGCTCAGCCATAGCGCCGGCTACAACATCGTCTCGGACGGCATCGTCGACGGTTCGATCCAGGTACCCGGCGACGGCCGGCCGATCGTATTGCTGCGCGATCGTCAGACCACCGGCGGCTACCCCAAGATCGCGACGATCATCAGCGCCGACATCGCCCGCTTCGCCCAGATTCCGCCGGGCGGCCCGGTGCGCTTTTCGGTTGTGACGCTGGATCAGGCGATCGAGGCGGCGCGTCGCGCGCGGGCCGCGATCGAGGCGCTGTCGGGGAGCCTTGCGCCTGTCACGGCGGCGCTGACCAGCGAGCGCCTGCTCTCGCTCAACCTGATCGGCGGAGTCACCAGCGCGACGCCGTCCGTCGGCTGAACCTCATCCGTTGCCGTAGCGCGCCACCTTCGCGCCCGCCGCCTCCAGCCGCGCCCGCAGCGTGCGCGCGAGCGCAACGGCATGGGGGTTGTCGCCATGCAGGCAGATCGAGTCGATGCCGACTTTCAGCACCTTTCCGCTCGTCGAGACGACCGCGCCGGCGTCGAGCATGCGCATCACATGCGCCGTCGCCTGCTCGGGATCGTGGATCACGGCGCCGGGTTTCGCGCGGTCGGTCAGGTTGAACGTGTCGTCATAGGTACGGTCGGCGTAGATCTCGCGAAAATGCCTCAGGCCCAGCTTCTCGGCCGCCCGCTCGGTCGGCATGCCCGGCATGACGAGGTAGAGTGCGTCGGGAGCGGCCGCCTTGATGCCGCGCCCGACGGCGAGCGCCAGCGCCTCGTCGTCATTGCACATGTTGCCGAGCGCGCCATGCGTCTTCACATGCGTCATCCGGTGACCGGCGAGCTCGGCGACGGCCTGGAACGCCCCGACCTGATAGGCGACGAGGTTCTCGACCTCACGTTCGGTCAGGCCCGGCACGCGTCGCCGCCCGAAGCCGATCAGGTCGGCGAAGCCGGGATGAGCTCCCACCGCGACGCCCTTCGACAGCGCGAGCTCGGAGGTCTTGCGCATGATCTCGGGGTCGCCGGCGTGGAAACCGCAGGCGACGTTGGCCGTCGTGACGATGTCGAACATCGCCGCGTCGTTGCCCATGGTCCAGGGGCCGAAGCTTTCGCCGACATCCGCGTTGAGGTCGATCTGCATGGGGCCTCCCGCTCCGGCGGACATGCCGGCATCGCCCGAGGGCCTGTCGTCTCAGACTTCCCGGCGGCGGGCAAGGTCGCGGGGCAGGCTGGCGACGATCGCGCCGGTTACGACGAGCAGGCCCGGTAGCAGCACGCGCCCGTCCAGAACCTCGCCGAAGGCGAGGTAGCCGACCATGGCCAGGAACGGGATCCGCAGCGTATCGGCGGCGCAGAGCTGCAACGGCGTGCTGTGGCGCGAGGCGTTTGCCAGCGCGGTCTGCGTGACGAAACCCGACACCACCAGGACGAGGACCGCCAGCAGCGTGCAAAGGATATCGACCATATGACCTTCGCTGGCGCCCACCCTCGCGGGCGTTCCGAGAAAATCGAGATTGAGCGCGATCAGCATGATGAAGATCGGCAGTTGCACCGAATGCATCACGAAGATGATCAGCGTGATGCTGCGCTTCTCGGCGAGCCGCGCCAGCATCAGGTTCGTGGTTGTCAGCAGGGCGACCGCGCCGACGGGGATGAGCAGGCTCGCATCCTGCGAAAGCCCTTGCGAAAGCAGGAGATAGCTTGCGCCGACCGCGATGAAAGCGAGGCCGATGGAGGCGGTCGGTCCCGGCACGCGGCCGGCCACCGCGACGCCGATCAGCGCTGCGAAAAGCGGCCCGGAGAATTCGACGGTTGCGATGAAGCCGAGCGGCAGGTTGGCCACGCTCCAGATCAGGGCCAGCGAACCGACGAGATGGATCAGGCTGCGCTGGACATGGCTGCCGACCTTCAGGCCGATCATTTCCGGATGGATCGTCTTGTTGCGCCAGATCACCCACATCGCGATGGCCAGCGAGCCGGCGGAGCGGATCGCGGCGATCTCGACGATACGGACGCTGTAGGACAAATATCGGATCGACACCGCGACGGCGACATAGGCCATCAGGTGCAGCGCCATCCAGGCCGCGAATTTCGTGAAGGGCCGGTTCAGCCGGTCCATGGGATACCCAGCAGCATGCGCTCCAGGACAGCCATCCTGACCGGGGTGGAGAGCTTCACCTGCTTGAAATAGCCGGCGTTGGGCAGGCTGTCGCAGGAGACGTCGAGTTCGGAAAAACGCGGCAGCGGGTTGAGGATCAGCGTATCCGAGCGGGCATCGAGGATCTTCTTGGCCGTGATCGTGAAGGGCTCGGTCTCGGCCTCCTTGTCGACGGCCTCGGTGCCGAGCGTCGCGTGGGCGAAGCGGCTCATGTCCTGCATCTGGATGCTCAGGATGTCGTGGTCGAGCGTGTCGCGGACATCGTGGACGATCGAGACCTTGCAGCCCAGGCTCGCCAGCATGGCGATGGCCTCGCGCATCGGCGGGTTGATCGGCACGTCGGGCAGCACGCACAGCGTGAAGCGCTGCGGCGGCGCCAGGCGCAGCATCTTGACGAAGGAGAGCGCGAAACGCGCGCGGGTGTCGCTCGACAGCGCGATCGACTGCTGTGAGACCGGCCCGCGCAGCTTGTGGATCGCAAACAGGTCGATCAATGCCTGGGTCGGATGCTCGTCGGCGCCATTGCCGGCGTTGACCACGGGCAGGTAGCTCAACCGTCCGATCTGGTAGGGCAGGCTCTCCATATGGGACCGCACGACGATGAGGTCGCTATAGGCCTCGATGGTGCGGATATGGTCCTCGATGGATTCGCCCGTCGCGCTGCCCATGCGGCTGCGCTCGGTGTCGTAGACATCGAGCGACTGGTGTCCGAGTTGCAGCGCCGCGGCCTGGAAGCCCAGCCGCGTGCGCGTGCTGCGCTGGTCGAACAGCGTCGCGACCACTTTGGGCCGCCTGCGCGCGATCGACGACAGCGGGACCGTGTCGCCAGCCGAGCCGTCGTCGTTCTCCTCGGCCAGATGACGTTCGGCGCGCGCAAAGATGTCGTCGAGATCGACCCGCGAGACGGAATCGGCGCCAAGCAGGTCTTTGCCGCTGGGGTAGTTCGGCCTCTGCATGCTGCACTCGTCTCCGTTTTCGGTTCGACTACCGTGGAGACGGTCAGGCCACTTTCGGACGTTTTGGAGCAGGAAGCGCCGGCAGTGACGCGCTCTCGCGGCGGGCGGCATCCCTTTCGGAATGAACCCGGTCCTTGATGATCGCGAGCAGGGCGTCGCCCGTCATCGGCCGGGCGAAGATGTAACCCTGGATGCCGTGCAGGCTGAAGCGGCGCATCACCGCAAGCTGCGCCTCGGTCTCGATGCCTTCGACGATGATCAGCAGCTTGAGCTTGTGCGCGAGATCGGTGATCGCCGTCATGAGCGCGTTCGCCTTCGGCGAGAACTCGATTTCGCGGCTGAAGGTCTTGTCGATCTTGATGATGTCGATTGGCAGGTCGGCGAGATAGCTCAGCGAGGAATAGCCCGTACCGAAATCGTCGAGCGCAATCCGCACGCCGAGCGCGCGCAGCCGCTTCAGGCTATCGACGATGGCTGGCGTATCCTCGATCAGGGTCGACTCGGTGATCTCGAGCGTCAGGCGGCGGGGCTGGAGGCCGGAGGTGCGCAGGATCGCCTCGACCACGGCGACGAGGTCGTGGTCGCTCTCGAACTGCCGGGCCGACACATTGACACTGACGCCGACATTGCGAGGCCAGGTCAGGGCCGCCCGTACCGCGGTCTCGATCGTCCATGCACCGAGCACCTTGATCAGGCCGGCGCGTTCCGCGACCGGAATGAAGGTCATCGGGCTGACATGGCCGCGCACCGGATGCTCCCAGCGCAGCAGCGCTTCGACCAGCGTGACGCTGCCGGAGCGCGGATTGTAGATCGGCTGGTAGGCCAGCTTGAACTGGCCGCTGCGGATCGCCTCGCGGACATCGACCTCGAAGGCGAGGTGCTCGTCATGCTCGACGCTGAGTTCGGGCGTGTAGACGACGAAATGGTTGCGACCGTCGGATTTGGCCTTGTAGAGCGCGATGTCGGCGCGCTTGAGCACCTCCTCGACGCTCAGGCAGCCATCGGCGACGACGATCCCGACGCTGACGGTGGCGGCGAGGCTGCGCCCCTTGATCCGGCGCTGCGCGCCGATCTGCGCCAGCAGGCGGGCGGCGAACTCGGCGGATTCGGCGCGTCCGCGCGAGGTCACGATCATGAATTCGTCGCCGCCCATCCGGGCTGCGCTCTCGCCCTGGACCAGACGCGACGCCAGCGTCTCGCTGATGGACAACAGCAGCGCGTCGCCAACGTCATGACCATATGTGTCGTTGATCGCCTTGAAATTATCGACGTCGATCGAAAGTAGCGTCAGAGACTTGTCTTCATTCAGTTTTTTCTCGAGTTTAGCCAGTAGTGAACGGCGGTTGTCGAGATTGGTCAGGGTGTCAAGATTCGCGAGACTTTCCAGTTCACGCATGGAATCATGGCGAGAGACGAACATCTCGTGGATGATCTGTGTACTTGAGAACGTCAGGAGCGTCGTCAGGATAACCGTCAATGCAATCAGTATATAGGCCGGTTCGAGCGTCGCGATAAGTGCGTATATGAAAGGAACTGCCGAGACCAGGACCTGCACTTTGGTAATCAGAGGACGCGATGTATTGCGCCCGGATATTCCGGCAAGGTAACCGATCGTCTGTGCGATCGTCAGGACCGTAACCGGCTCGTAGGGATAATATCGCAGCGAATAGCAGCTGAATGCCGAGATGAGCGCGGCCGTCGCCCAGGCGCCGGCCATGGCCAGCTTCTCGAAATGAGCTGCGTCAAAAATCGAATCGCGGGCGTCTTTTGCCTTTTCATACATCCGATGCGATTCGAGTCTCAGTAAGCCGACGATCGACATCAGGAGAGCGAGAGAAAAGAATACCTGGTCGTTGCCCGTCAGCAGGCCGGCGCCGGTCATCACGGCGGTGACCGTAATTGATCCGATCAGAATAGGTCCACGGGTTGCATACAAAGCCGCAACCAGCTCTGCGGCCATCGCAGTCTGATCTTTCTGAGCCCGCGCGACCTCAACGACATGATTGTCTTTTAGGGGCATAAGACATACTCGATCTGAAAGGTGGATCCGGTCCGCCCTGGATAAATATGGCTCTCGAAAGAGTTATGGCGAGCATCAATCGCTTAGGTTGAATAACTGCTAAGATGCCGGCGTAAAATTCAAAAAGCATAATTGTGATCGTGGCGGCCGCCCGGTCTGCCTCGATGCGCGGGTTCATCGACGACGTCGGGCTTTACCGGACTTCGTTGATATAGGCGTGAGCCTGCGTCGTGGCGCGGTGACGCGCCAGGATGGTAGGCGTGCCGGCCTGATCATAGGCGACCTCGTCGATGGTCAGCACGGCCTCGCGCCCGGACAGGGCGAGCAGCGCGATATCCTCGTCGTCGGCGAGGTCGGCCGTGATCTGCTCGCGCACGGTCGAGATGCGGATGCCGTAGCGCTCCAGCAGATACAGATACAGCAGCGGCGGCAGCGCGGCGGGGTCGCGCGGCAGGCCGGGCAGGCGCTCCTCGGCGAAAACCAGATGGTCATGCATCACCGGCTTGTCGTCGACGAGGCGGATGCGCCGCACCTTGATGACGCCGCCCGATCTGATCTGCAGCAGGGCGGCCTGCTCGGGCGTTGCCGGCACGACATCGACGCCCAGCATCTGGCTGGTCGATCGCACCAGGCTGCCATCGGCCCGGTGCAGCCGGAAATACTGGAAGAAGAAGCGCATGCTGTGATGCGGGCTGCGCCCGGTCACCACGGTGCCGGTCTTGCGCCGGCGCGACAGCAGGCCCTCGGCGACGAGGTCGCTCATGGCCCGCCGGACCGTGCCGACGGCGATGCCGAAACCTTGGGCAAGCGCGGTCTCGTTGGGCAGCACCATTCCCGGCTGCCATTCTCCGACGAGGATCGCCTCCGACATGTGCCGCTTCACTTTTTCGTAAAGCGGCGCGGAATCGCCCCCCGTCAGGTTCGGAATCGTCGATTGGACCGCCGCCTGCGAGGTGAGCGGTTCGAGGGCAGGCACCGTCGTTTTTTTGGCGTTGACAGCCGGCATGCGATCCAGTCCTATTTCTATATAGTTTATAGAAAAGCGAGGTGCTAGCAAATGTCGATGCCGCCCCTGGCCATCCGCCTTCTGCATCGCAGATCGCCGCGGTGCGCGACAAGCGCGACTGTGGAGCGCTGAACGATCGTGGCATCTCCCGCGCCAAAGCCGATGCCCGCCCTCGAGCAGGCCATGGCGCTGATCGCGGCGGAGGCGCAGCGCGCCGTCGACGATCTCGGTGCGATGGTCGCCGTCGACACATCGTTTCCGCCGGGGCGGGGCTATGACGCCTTCGCCACTTTGATGGAGACGATGGTCGCGCCGCTCGGCTTTGCGCATGAGCGCATCGTGGTGCCCGACGAGCTCTGGCATGTGCCCGGCGGTCCGGCTCAGGGACCACGGACGAATCTCATCGCGACGCGGCGCAGCGGCAAGCCGGTGCTGGGGCTCTATTTTCACGTCGACACGGTTCCCGCTGCACCGGGCTGGCAAAGTGACCCCCTGACGTTGCTGCGCGATGGCGAGCGCCTGACCGGGCTTGGAGCGGCCGACATGAAGGGATGCATCGCCGCCGTCCTGCTGGCGCTGCGCGCCGCCGATGCCTGCAATGTCGCGCTCGCCTACGACCCGATGCTGCTGTTCTGCACCGACGAGGAGGGGGGGCTCTATCCCGGCATCCGCTATCTGGCCGAGCAGCGCCGCCTCGAAGGCCATGTCCTGAATTTTAACGGCAGTGCGGACGCCCGGATCTGGGCCGGCTGCTTTGGCCTGTTCAATCTGCTGGTGCGTGTGCGCGGTCAGGCGGTTCATGCCGGCGAAGGCAACCGGACGGGGACGGGCCTCAACGCGATCGAAGCCGCGCTGCCGCTGCTGCAGGCGCTGACCGATCTCAAGCCGAAAATCGCGGCCCGCGTCTCGGCCCTGCCGCCTCCACCCCATGCGAAGGGGCCGCTCGCGCCACAACTCGCCATCGCCGCCGTCCATGGCGGAACCTGCGGCGGGCAGGTGCCGGCCCTGCTCGAGATCACGATCAACCGGCGCTATGCGCCCGAGGAGCATTTCGAGGCGGCGCTGGCGGAGATCGAGGCGGTGATCCGCAATGCAGTCGCGGCAACGCCCGGCCTGTCCGTCGAGATCGATCTGATCGGCCACCTGATCCCGACCGCCGATCCGACAGGGCCGCACTGGCCGCGCTGGCAGCATGCGATGGGGCAGGGCTTCGGCTATGCTCAGGAGGATTTTCGGAAATGGGGCGCCGCGAGTTGCTCCGATTTCGGCTGGGTCCAGCGGACCGGCATGCAGGAAGTCCTGCTCGGCGGCCTTGGCCGTCCGGACCGCAACATCCATGCTCCCGGCGAGTACACCACGACCGCCGACATCGTCGCGCTGGCCCGCAGCGTGCTCGCCTACCTCGCCGCCGATTTCATGCCTGACCTGATCCCGCACTCCCCCCAGATCTGAAGGAGCGATCCATGCATAATCTCGATCGTCGCCGTTTCCTCGCCACCTCGGCCGCGCTGAGCGGTTTCGCCATGACCGGCTTCGACGCCGTGGCCCAAGCGCAAAGCCCCAGCCGGGGCGGCACGCTGCGCGTCAGCGTCGATCAGGCGGTGTCGAAGCTGAACCCGCTCCAGACCCGCGTGAACCCGGAATATCTGGTCTCCGAACTGCTCTATTCGGCCCTGACCCGTCTCAAGGTCGACATGAGCGCCGAGCCGGATCTGGCCGAGTCCTGGTCGAGCTCCAGCGACCTGACCGAGTGGACCTTCCTGCTGCGCAAGGGCGTCAGCTTCCATGACGGCAGCCCGCTCACCTCAGCCGATGTGGTTGCGACCTTCGAGGCGATCCTCGACCCCAAGACCGCCTCGCCGGCGCGCCAGAATGTCGGCCCGATCAGCAAGGTCACGGCTGCAGGCGACCACAGCGTCGTCTTCAAGCTGTCGACGCCCTTCGCCGACCTTCCGGTGACGCTGGCCTACACCAACGCCAAGATCGTGCCCGCCGCGGTGTTGGCATCGGGGCTCGGTCGTCTCGACCGCGAGGCGATCGGAAGCGGCCCGTTCAAGCTGGTCTCCTTCGAGCCTGAGCGGCAGATCGTCGTCACGCGCAACGATGCCTATTACGACAAGGCGAGACCCTATCTCGATCGCGTCGTCGTCGTGGTCTATCCCGACAGCACGGCGGAAGGTTCCGCGCTGATCTCCGGCGATACCGACCTGATCTCGACCGTGCCGCCGACCGAATTCGCGCGCCTGTCGAAGTCTGCCGGCGTCAAGGGCATGCGCGTCGCCTCCGGCCAGTTCTGCAACGTCAATTTCGGCTGCGACACCAAGCCATTCAACGATGTCCGGGTGCGCCAGGCGTTGGCCCTGACGGTCGATCGCGCCGCCATGGTCGATTTCGTCACCGAAGGTCTCGGCACCGCCGGCAACGATACCCCGCTCAACATGGCCTATCGCTTCCATGCCGACCAGGCGCGCAAGCAGCCCGACATCGCCAAAGCCAAGGCCCTGCTCGCGGCGGCCGGCTATCCCAACGGCCTCGACGCCACGCTGATCGCATCGGACCGCCCGTCGCTGCGCACGCAGATGGCGGTCGCCCTGCGGGAGATGGCCAAGCCCGCCGGCTTCCGCATCAATGTCGAGACGATGCCGCACGCGACCTATCTCGACCAGGTCTGGAAGAAGGGCTCGTTTTATGTCGGCTTCTACAACATGCAGGCGACCGCCGACGCCATCTTCGCGCTGCTCTATACCTCCAACGCCGCCTGGAACGAGACGCGCTGGAACAACGCGACCTTCGACAAATTCGTCAACGAAGCCCGCGCCACGGTCGACGACGCCAAGCGCGCCGCGCTTTATGCGCAGGCGCAGAAGCTGATGTATGAGGAGGTGCCCTCGATCATCCCGTGCTTCTTCGACCTGCTCGCCGCCCAGCGCGAGTGGGTCCAGGGCTATCAACTCCACCCGCGCGGCGCGGTCTTCCGGCTCGATCATGTCTCGCTTGGCGCCAACGCGCCCAAGCGCGGCTGACGCGAACGGCAGGGGAGTTCAAAGGTGTCGCCGGCCTATGTCCTGAAGCGGATCGCGCTGGTCGGCTACACGCTGCTCGTCGTGTCGCTGCTCGTCTTCGCGATCACGCAGGTGCTGCCGGCGGATGCGGCCGTGATGATGCTCGGCGAGAACGCGACGCCCGACGCTCTGGCGGCGATCCGCGCCCGGATGGGCCTGAACGAGCCGATCTGGGCGCAGTACCTGCATTGGCTCGGCGGGGTGCTGCACGGCGATTTCGGCGTGTCGATGCGTACCGGCCAGCCGGTCGCTCCGGTGATGCTCGAGGCGCTCGGCCGCTCGCTCCTGCTCGCGCTGTTCTCGATCGTGCTGATGCTGGCGCTCGCCTTGCCGCTGGGCATCATTGCCGCCGTCAGGCGCGGCCGGCTGCCTGATCTCATGGTCAGCATGATCTCCTATGTCGGCGTCTCCTTGCCGGAGTTCGTCACCGCGACGCTGTTCGTGCTGGTGCTGGCCGACTGGCTGCAATGGTTGCCGGCGACGGGCTATGTCCCGCTCACCGAAAACCTGACGCAGGGCCTCCGTCATCTCGTCCTGCCGGTGCTGACCGTCTCGGTTATCCTGATCGCCCATGTCTCGCGCATGGTCCGCTCCGAACTCGTCGATGTCCTGCACAGCGACTACATCCGCGCCGCCCGGCTGAAGGGGCTTTCGGGTCGCGCCGTGCTGTTCAAGCACGCGCTGCGCAACGCGCTCCTGCCGACGATCACGATCGTGGCGCTTGATGTCGGCTATCTGCTCGGCGGCGTCATCGTGGTCGAGGAAATCTTCGCGCTGCCGGGCATCGGCCGCCAGCTCATCGTCGCGATCCAGGCGCGCGACCTGCCCTCGATCCAGGCTGGAGCCTTGATCATGGCGGCGACCTATGCGCTCGCCAATTTTCTCGCCGACATCGCCTATGCCCGGCTCGACCGGAGGATCCAGTATGATTGAGGTCCTCCATGCGTGACGTCTTTCTGCGCACGCTGCGCTCGCCGCAGGGCGCGCTCGGCCTCGTCTTCGTCGCGCTGATCCTGTTCGTGGTCGTGCTCGGGCCGTGGCTTGCGCCCTATAATCCCGAAAGCCTCGCACCCCTGCAGCGCTACAAGCCGCCGAGCGCGCAGTTCTGGCTCGGCACCGACCAGTATGGCCGCGATATCCTGAGCCGCCTGCTGCATGGCGCGCGCGCCACCGTCGTGCTGGCGGTGGCTGCAACCGTGCTCGGCACCAGCGTCGGCGCGCTGATCGGCACGATCTCGGCTTTCCTGGGCGGCCGCGCCGACGAGGCGATCATGCGGACGGTCGACGCGGTCATGTCGATCCCGAGCCTGCTGATGGCGCTGCTGATCGTCAATCTGCTCGGCAAGAGCAGCATCAACGCGCTGCTGGCGATCGCGCTCGCCTTCACGCCCGGCATGGCGCGGGTGACGCGTTCCGTGGCGCTGTCGGTGCGCAAGCAGGACTATGTCAACGCCGCCATCGCGCGCGGCGAAAGCGCCGGTTTCATCGTCTGGCGCGAGATGCTGCCCAATGTCGTCGCTCCGATCATCGTCGAGATGACGATCCGCGTCGCCTTCGCCGTGATGCTGTTTGCGACGCTGAGCTTCCTTGGTCTGGGCGCACAGCCGCCGGCCTCCGAATGGGGGCTGATGGTGGCCGAGGCCCGGCGCTTCATGCATCTCAGCCACTGGATGATCCTGTGGCCGAGCCTTGCGGTGGCCTTCGTCGCGATCGGCTTCAACCTGCTCGGCGACGGCCTGCGCGATGCGCTGAACCCGCGCACATGAGCCAAGTCGTGAGCAAAGTCCTCGACATCGCCGGCTACGGCCTCGATTACGCCACGCCCGCCGGATTCACCCGCGCGCTCGACGACGTGACGCTTCAGGTCGCGCGCGGCGAGGTGCTCGGGCTCGTCGGCGAGTCCGGCTCGGGCAAGACCTCGCTCGCCTGGGCGATCATGCGCCACCTCCCGCACAGCGCCCGCGAGCAGGGCGTGATCCGCCTCGGCGACAAGCCGCTGACCGGCGCGAGCGAGGCCGAAATCGACGCCATTCGCGGCGCGCGCATCGGCATGGTCTTCCAGGACCCGAGCACCTCGCTCAACCCGACCCTGCCGCTGGGCGAGCAACTGGCGGAGGTGCTGGTGCGCCATCGCGGCCTGACGCGCCGGCAGGCCTGGGCGGAAGGGGAGGCGATGCTCGCCCGCGTCGGCCTGAAGATTCCAGCCGAAATGATGCGGCGCTATCCCCATGAGGCGTCGGGCGGCGAGAAGCAGCGCGTCGTCATCGCCACCGCCTTCGCCTGCCAGCCGGAATGCATCATCTTCGACGAGCCGACGACCGCGCTTGATGTCATCACCTCCAGCCAGATCCTCGATCTCTTCGCCGAACTCCAGGCCGAGACCGGCGTCGCCTCGCTCTACATCTCGCATGATCTGGCGCTGGTCTCGCGCGTCGCCAACCGCGTCGCGGTGATTCATCGCGGCCGCATCGTCGAGCAGGGCAGGGTGGGTGAGGTCTTCTCCACCCCCCGCGACGCCTACACGCAAAAGCTGCTCGCAGCCGTCCCCCGGCCCGACCATCGCCTCGTCGGCGTCGGGCCGGGCGTCGAGGCGAAGGCGCTGGTCGAGGTCGACAAGGTCAGCGTGCGCTATGGCCGCAAGCCGTTCCTGGCAGGCCTTCTGGGCCGCGCCAACACGCAGTTCACCGGCAATCGCGAGGTCAGCCTGTCGGTGCGAGAGGGCGAGATCTTGGGCATCGTCGGCGAGTCCGGATCCGGCAAATCGACGCTCGCCCGGGCTCTGACCGGCCTGAACCCTTTCGAGGGACAGATACGCTTTTCCGGTCGGGCGATCGGCGGCCTGAAGGACATGGACCGGGCCTATCGCCGCGATGTCCAGATCATCTTCCAGCACCCCGATTCCTCGCTCAATCCGCGCCATCGCATCCGCGAAATCCTGTCGCGGCCGCTGGCGCTCTATGGGACGGCCGACCAGCGCGCCGATACGGCTGCGATCGGTGCGCTGCTGGAGCAGGTCCGGCTGCCGGCGGCTTACGCCGAGCGCTATCCCCACCAGCTTTCGGGTGGCGAGAAGCAGCGCGTCGCCATTGCGCGCGCCTTCGCGTCTCGACCGAAACTGGTGATCTGCGACGAGATCACCTCGGCGCTCGACGTCTCCGTGCAGGCCTCCGTCGTCGAATTGTTGGTCGATCTCCAGAAGCGCTTCGGCACCGCCTATCTCTTCATCACCCACGACATCAATCTGGTGCGCCAGATCGCCCACCGCATCGCGGTGATGTATCGCGGCGACCTCGTCGACCTCGTCGACGTCGGCGCGCTCGCGGGCGACACCATCCACCCCTACACCCGCTCGCTGATCGAGGCCGTGCCGGCTCCCGCCGCCGCGACCCCTGCCTGACCCCCAAAGCCTGATCCCTAAAAGCCTGACCCCAAGGACTAGAACGATGGACCGCGCCGCCCTCCTGGCTCGTCTCGACGAGAAAGCCGCCCTCGATTTCCTCAGCGCGATGGCGCGCCACAAGAGCTATTCGGAGACGGAAGGAGAACGTGTCCTCGCCGGCTGGATGGCCGACCGCATGCGCGAGATCGGCGTCGAGGCGGAGTTGCAGCCGGTCGTCGGCGAGCGCGTCAACGCGATCGGGCGCTGGAAGGGGCAGGGCGGGGGCAAAAGCCTGCTCTTCAACGGCCATCTCGACACCAACCCGGCGACCGAGGGCTGGACCGTCGATCCCTGGGGCGGCCTCGTCGACGACAGGTTCATCTACGGTATCGGCGTCTCCAACATGAAGGCGGGCGATGCGGCCTATTTCTGCGCGGTCAAGACGCTGATCGAAGCCGGTGTCGTGCTGAAGGGCGATGTCGTGCTGACCTTCGTGGTCGGCGAACTCCAGGGCGGCGTCGGCACGGTCGCGGCGATCCGGCAGGGCGTGAAGGCCGACTACTTCATCAATTCCGAGCCGACCGATCTGCAGGCGATCACCATGCACGCCTGCGCCTTCACCTATGTCATCGAGCTCACCGGCAACACCCGCCACCTCTCCAAGCGCGAGCAGGCGGTCGACGCCATCATGGCGGCCTGCGATCTCGTTCCGCGCCTCAACGCGATGACCTTTTCCGGCGCGCGCAGTGAGGAGCATCGCTCGATCAACCGCGTCCATGTCGGCGTCGTACATGGCGCGCTCGGCAAGGAACTGCACGAATGGCGCGCGCCGCAGGTCTCGGACTTCGCCAGGATCAAGGGCTCGGGCCGCTACGCACCGGGTCAGACCGAGGCCGGCGCCGTCGCCGACATGCGGCTCGAACTCGATGCGCTGGAGGCGCGTTTTCCCGGCCTCAAGGCGACGATCCGTACGGAGAAGGCCGAAGGCCATCGCTCGATGCCGGCCTTCGAGGTCGCCAAGGACGCCCGCATCGTCAAGACGATCAACGCGGCTTATCAGGAGGTGCGCGGCGAGAAGCAGCCGATGGGCGCGATCGCGCCGCCCTGCTTCTTCGGAACCGATGCCGGCCATCTCTATGGGGAGCTCGGCATGGAGGGCATCGTCTGCGGCCCCGGCGGGCGCTACAACACCATGCCCGACGAGCGCGTCGACATCGCCGATTATCTCGACATGATCCGCATCTACATGCTCTGCATTCTCGATATCTGCGAGGTCGCCTGACGGCCGCCAGGCCGGCGTGCCGGCAAGACCATCCGCAGGTGCCGGCGAGGCAGCAGGATCAGGCAGAATCTGCGGTTTCAACGGCCGTCCTTGGCTTCGTTTTCCAGACAGGATCGGCTTTTATCGGGGTGCGCATGCAATCGTCGCCGCGCATGCAAGCCGCCGGTTTCGGCGATTGAGGGATTTCCAGCCATGTCGCCTCCGGTCACGCGCATTCGCAGCGACGAGACACTGCCGAGTTCAGCCGATGTCGTGGTCATCGGCGGCGGTATCGCCGGCATCACCGCCGCCTATCATCTCGCTCGCAAGGG
The DNA here is from genome assembly GCF_056405115.1 of Allobosea sp. P2_A10. Classification (NCBI taxonomy): domain Bacteria; kingdom Pseudomonadati; phylum Pseudomonadota; class Alphaproteobacteria; order Hyphomicrobiales; family Alloboseaceae; genus Allobosea; species Allobosea sp. P2_A10. The sequence continues at coordinate 131,369 of NZ_JBFUCS010000001.1, forward strand.
CCATTCGGTCGCTGTGGTCGAGAAGGGTTATGTCGCGGGCGAGCAGTCGAGCCGGAACTGGGGCTGGTGCCGGCAGCAGAATCGCGATCTGCGCGAATTGCCGCTGGCGATGCGTGCCGTCGAGATGTGGAACGGCCTGAACGAGGAACTCGGTGCCGACACCGGCTTCCGCAAGACCGGGCTGATCTACGTCACGACCAGGCAATCGGACCTGGATGCCTGGTCGCGCTGGTGCGAAAGCGCCAGCGAGATGCAGATGCATAGCCGTATCCTGTCGGCCGCCGAGGCGAGGGCGATGACGCCGGGCTCGACCGGGGAGTGGATCGGCGGCGTGCATTCGCCGAGCGACGGCCGCGCCGAGCCGGGCCTTGCCGTTCCAGCCATCGCCGAAGGCGCGCGCAAGCTCGGCGTCACGATCCATCAGGACTGCGCCGCACGCGGACTCGAAACGTCGGCTGGCCGGGTGTCCGCCGTGGTGACGGAGAAGGGTACGATCGCGACCAGCGCGGTTCTGGTGGCCGGCGGCGTCTGGACCTCGATGTTCTGCCGCCATCACGGCATCGACATGCCGCTGGCGGGCGTGCGCTCGACCTCGTTCTTCACCGCGCCCGCGCCCGAGATCACCGATGCCGGCATCTCGACGCCGGACATTACGTTCAGGCGCCGGCTCGACGGCGGCTATACGATCGGCATCAGCGGTCGCGGCCTGCTCGAACTCAGCCCCCAGGGGATGATGTATGCAAAGCCGTTCTGGCGGACCTTCCGGAAGCGCCACAAGCTCCTGACGATCCGCGCCGGCCGCTCGTTCTTCTCCGGGCCGGAGGCGCTGATGCGCTGGAGCAACGACAGCGTATCGCCCTTCGAGAGGATGCGGACCTATGATCCGCCGCCGCAGGAAAAGCTGATCGACTTCGCCATCAAACGGATCGGCGAACTCTATCCGCAACTCGCCGACGTCAAGATCATGCACAAATATGGTGGCCTGATCGATTTCACGCCCGATTGGGTGCCGGTGATCTCGCCCATCGACAAGCTGCCCGGCCTGTATGTCTCGGCCGGCTTCAGCGGACACGGCTTTGGCGTCGGACCGGCGGCCGGCCGTCTCGCCGCGGACCTGATCGCCGGCGACGCCCCCATCGTCGATCCCCATCCTTACCGTTACAGCCGGCTGGTCGACGGCAGCGATCTCGGCGAACCCGGCCTGATGTGACGGCGCGCCGGATATCCAGTGTCGGCTCCAATAGCTCGCGCGCAGCAGCCCCATGTCGCAATAGAGCGCACGGCCTCCCTGTATGCGGCATGGTTGCGCCGATTGCCCTCCCGCTGATCTCGCATTCGGCCCTGCGAGCCGTTATCGTGCGGGATGCGCGCAGACGTCCTCGGCTTGCAAGCCTTTGTCAGCATAGCGGAACGCGGCAGTTTCCGGGCCGCTGCCTCGCATCTCAACCTGTCGCAGACGGCGCTCAGCCATCGTGTCCGCAAGCTCGAGGAATCGCTCGGAACGCCGCTTTTCCTGCGAACGACCCGGCAGGTCTCGCTGACGGCCGCCGGCACGACGCTGTTGCCCCGGGCGCGCCGCATCTTCGAGGACCTTGGATCGGCGATCGACGAGGTCAGGGTCGATGTGCGCGCCGGCGAGGAGCAGGTTTCGGTCGGATGCTTGCCGACGATTGCCGTGCATTGCATGCCGTCGGTGGTCGCGGCCTTCGCGAAGCGTCACCCGGGCGTCGGCGTCCGGATCCATGACAATTCGGCCTCCGAGATCGCCGACAAGGTCCAGTCTGGAGAAGCCGAATTCGGCGTCACCATCGTCGCGGCGAACCGCTGGGATCTCGAGCTCAAGCCGGTCGTCAAGGAGCCCTTCGTGCTGGTCAGCCATCGCGGCATGCCGCTCGCGCAGGCGACCTCTCTGACCTGGGCGCAGTTGCAGGGCGAACCGCTCGTACGGATCAGCGCCGAAACCGGCAACCGCATCCTGATCGACGATGCGCTGGGCGCCCGGCGCGAGGCTTTGACGTGGCGCTATGAGGTTCAGCGCGTGGTCACCGCCGTCAGCCTGGTGCGCTCGCGCATCGGCTACGCCATCGTGCCCCAACTCGCGCTGGATGTCGTCGATGCGGGCGATCTGGTCTGCGTTCCCCTGCGGTCACCCGCGGTTTCGCGCACGCTCGGCATCATTGCCCGCAAGACCGTGCCGCTGCGCCCGGTGGCGCAGGATCTGCTGGCGCTGCTGAGCCAGGCCCTGAAGCGCAGTGTCTCGCCACGGCGAGATGAATGAAACTAATCAATCGCTGCATTCTTATCATTTGATGAGAGAATGAGCCTGCCCCACCCTTGCTGCGGGAAGAAACGCAAAAGGGAGTGGCGACGATGGCTGGTTCAGAACCGGCGACGATCGCATTCATCGGATTCGGCGAGGTCGGTCAGACCTTCTCGCGCGGGCTTCTGGCCAATGGCGCGGCGGGCATCCGCGCCTACGACCTGCTGTTCGGCAGCCATGCGGGGCATGGGCTGGAGGAGGCTGCGCGGCAGATCGGCGTGGATTGCGCTGCGTCGCCGGAAGCGGTCGGCGCGGAGGCGCGGTTCGTGTTCTCCGCCGTCACGGCCGACCGTGCCGAGGCGGTGGCGAGTGAGGCGGCCGCCTGGCTGAAGCCTGGGCAGATCTTCGTCGACGTCAATTCAGCCGCGCCTTCGACGAAGCAGAGAGCCGCAAAAGCGGTCGAGGCGAGCGGCGCCGACTATGTCGAGGCCGCCGTGATGGCGGCTGTCAGGCAGCCCGGCATCAGGGTCTCGATCCTGACCGGCGGTCCGAAGGCGCAAGCGGCGGCAGTCGCGCTGAACGGGCTCGGCATGAACCTGACGCCGGTCTCCGAAATCTTCGGCCGCGCTTCGGCGATGAAGCTCTGCCGCAGCATCGTCATCAAGGGGCTGGAGGCGCTGATGGTCGATTGCGCCGCCGCCTGCGAAGCCTGGGATGTGAAGGACCCGGTCTTCGCCAGTCTCCACGCGACCTTTCCGTCGATCGATTTCCACGCACTCGCCGCCGACATGCGCGAGCGCGTCGCGACCCATGGCGTGCGCCGGGCGGCCGAGATGCGCGAAGCAGCCGAGATGCTCGCCGCGGCCGGCCTCGATGCCGGTCTCGCCACGGCGGTGGCCGACAGCCAGCAACGCGGCGCCCGCCGCCGGGGAGGCGCATGATGGCGCTCGACCGCCGCTCCATTCTCGCCGGTCTCGGACTCGCCGGCCTGTCCGGCCTTGCGCCGGCACGCGCGCAGGCGGGCTGGCCCAGCCAGATCATCCGGATCGTCGTGCCCTTCACCCCAGGCGGCAGCACCGACGTGCTTGCGCGGCTGATCGCCAGCAAGCTGGAGCAGGCGATACCCGGCAAGGGTTTCGTCATCGAGAACGGGCCCGGCGCGGGCGGTATGACGGCGTCGGGCCAGGTCGCGAAAGCGGAGCCCGACGGCCACACGCTGATGATGGGCCATATCGGCACGCTCGCTTTCGCGCCCTCGCTCTATGCCAATGTGCCCTATGATCCGGTCAGGGATTTCCAGCCGGTTGCGCTCGTCGCCATGGTGCCGAACATCCTGGCGATCAATCCGAAGCTGCCGGCCAGAAATCTCGGCGAATTCATCGCCTACGCCAAGGCCAACCCCGGCAAGCTGAACTACAGCTCGGGCGGGCAGGGCAGCGCCGCCCATATCGCCACGGCGTATCTCACCTATCGCGCCGGCATCGAGGCCGTGCATGTGCCCTATCGCGGGACCGCGCCCTCGGTGACCGACCTCGTCGCCGGCAACGTCCAGTTCACGCTGACGGGAGGGCCAGCCGTGCTGCCGCTGGCGGAGGGCGGGCAGCTCAGGGCGCTCGGCGTCGCCAGCCGCGAGCGCGTCGGGTTCGCGCCTGACCTGCCGACCCTGGCCGAGAGCGGCCTGCCGGGTTTCGAGGCGGTGCAGTGGTACGGGATGGTCGCGCCCGCCCGCACGCCGGCGCCGATCGTCGACCGGCTCAACCGCGAGATCAACGCGCTGCTCGGCCAGCCGGATTTCGCAGCGGCGCTCGCCCGCGACGGCGCCATCGCCCGTCCCGAAACGCCCGACGGCTTCGGCAAGCTGATCGCCTCCGAACTGGCGCTCTGGCGCGATGTCATCCACCGCGCCGGCATCAAGGCGGGGGAGTGAGACGATGGCCCAGATCGCCATTCCCTGCATGCTGATCCGCGGCGGCACCTCCAAGGGCGCCTATTTCCTCCGCGACGATCTCCCGGTCGATATCGCCGCGCGCGACGCGCTCCTGCTCGCGGTGATGGGATCGCCGGACAAGCGGCAGGTCGATGGGCTTGGCGGCGCCCATCCCCTGACCAGCAAGGTCGCGATCGTCTCAGTCTCCAGCGAACCCGGCTGCGACATCGACTTCCTGTTCGCGCAGGTCGGCGTCGAGACGGCGAGCGTCGATACGACGCCGAACTGCGGCAACATCCTCGCCGGCATCGGCCCTTTTGCGCTGGCGCGCGGCCTCGTCAGGGCGAATGGCGCTCGCACCACGGTCAGGGTGCGCACCGTCAACACCGGCACCATCGCCGATCTGACGATGGACACGGCCGGCGGCGAGGCGAGCGTCGAGGGCAGCGCGCGGATCGACGGCGTGCCGGGCACCTCCGCCCCGATCGACATCGGCTTTCTCGATGCCGAGGGCTCGGTCTGCGGGGCGCTGCTGCCGACCGGCAATGTCGTCGACATGATCGAGGGCGTGCCCTGCACGCTGATCGACAACGGCATGCCGGTGATCGTGATGCGCGCCGCCGATCTCGGCCGCACCGGCTATGAGTCGCGCGAGCAGCTCGACAAGGACACCGAGCTCAAGGCGCGGATCGAGGCCATTCGTCTGGCTGCGGGGCCGCTGATGAATCTTGGCGATGTCGCGAAGAAGGTCGTGCCGAAGATCGCGCTGGTCGCGCCGCCGCGGGCCGGAGGCGCCATCTGCACCCGCAGCTTCATCCCGCATGAATGCCACGCCTCGATCGGCGTCTTCGCCGCGGTGACGGTGGCGACTGCGGCCGCGCTGCCCGGTTCGTCGGCCGCTTCCGTCGCCATGATGCCTGATGGTCGCGAGCGCACGCTGTCCGTCGAACATCCGACGGGGGAATTCACCGTGACGCTGACGGTCGGCGGAACGGCGGAGCGCCCGATTGTCGAGCGGGCGGGGCTTTTACGCACGGCGCGCATCCTGATGGAGGGCCGAGCCTTCGTGCCGGCCGGCATCATGGCAGCCCATGCCGGCAATCTCCGCCATGCAGCCGAATGACATGACGAGAGGGGACTGAGCGACCATGGCGAACCTGCCGAAGACAGGTCTGGTGATCACGGCGCATCCGGGCGATTTCGTCTGGCGCGCCGGCGGCGCGATCGCGCTCCATGCCAAACGCGGCATGCGCGTCAAGATACTGTGCCTGTCCTATGGCGAGCGCGGCGAGAGCCAGTTCGCCTGGAAGAAGGCCGGCGTCGAAATGGCGGACGTCAAGGCGCAACGCCGCGAGGAGGCTGAAGCCGCAGCCGAGATGCTCGGCGCCGAGATCGAGTTCATGGACGCCGGCGACTATCCGCTGCGCACGACGCCCGAGATGCTCGACCGCGCGATCGACATCTTCCACGAACTGGGTCCGGGCTTCGTGCTGACGCATGCGCTCGAAGACCCCTATAATGTCGACCATCCCGAGGCGGCGCGCTTCGCCCAGGAAGCCCGCATCATCGCCCAGGCTGCCGGTCACAAGCCCGATCCGGACCGCGTCTATGCCGCCCCGCCGGTCTTCCTGTTCGAGCCGCACCAGCCCGAGCAGTGCAACTTCAAGCCCAACGTCATCCTCGACATCGACGAGGTCTGGGAGGTCAAGCGCAAGGCCTTCGAGATCCTCGCAGCGCAGAAGCACCTCTGGGAATACTACACCCGCGTCGCGCTCAACCGCGGCATGCAGGGTGGCCGGAACTCCGGCAAGGCGATGACCTATGGCGAGGCCTATCAGCGCCTCTTCCCGGAAGCACTGGAGGCGCTGGCATGACCCCCGTCGTCATCCGCACGAAGAAGCGAGCTCCGGTCACCGCGATGGCGGCGCTGAACGAATTCGGCGTCTCGACCACGCATGAGGCGATGGGCCGGAGCGGGCTGATGAAGCCCTATATGCGGCCGATCTGGTCTGGCGCACGGATCGCAGGCGGCGCGGTCACGGTGCTCGCCCAGCCCGGCGACAACTGGATGATCCATGTCGCGATCGAGCAGGTGCAGCCGGGCGACGTGCTCGTCGTCGCCTGCACAACCGACAACACCGACGGCATGTTCGGCGACCTGCTCGCGACCTCGCTCAGGGCGCGCGGCGGCGTCGGCCTCGTCATCGACGCCGGCGTGCGCGACGTCCGCATCCTCACCGAAATGGGCTTTCCGGTCTGGTCGCGGGCGATCTCGGCCAAGGGCACGGTCAAGGCGACGCTCGGCTGCGTCAACGTGCCGGTGGTCTGCGCCGGCGCGCTCGTCCATCCAGGCGATGTCATCGTCGCCGATGACGACGGTGTCGTGGTCGTGCCGCGCCTCGACGCCGAGACCGTGGCCGCCGCCGGCTTCAAGCGCGAGGACAACGAGGAGGAGAAGCGCCAGCGCCTCGCCTCTGGTGAACTTGGGCTGGACATGTACGCTATGCGCGAAGGCCTCGCCAAAGCGGGGCTCGTGYATCGCGACGACGACTAGAGCATTTTCGAGCGAAGCGGACACCGGTTCGCGTGAAGAAAATGCGATAAAACAAGAAGATAGAGCAGTTGCGTGTTTCGGAGAAACGCGCGACTGCTCTAGAACCAAAGCTTCAAAAACAAGAACCAATTCAGGGAAGGGAACGATGATGACGATCCGCAGGACTGTTCTGAAAACCATCATGGGCGGCGCACTCGCCGCGACGCTGGCCTCGGCCGCTCAGGCTCAGGAGGCGGTCAAGATCGGTCTGATCCTGCCCATGACCGGGCCCTTCGCCTCGACCGGACGCCAGATCGAGGCGGCCGCCAAACTCTACATGCAGCAGAACGGAGCGACCGTTGGCGGCAAGAAGGTCGAGCTGATCATCAAGGATGACACCGGCACCGCCGACGTCACGAAGCGCATTGCTCAGGAACTGATCGTCAACGACAAGGTCGCGGCGATCGCCGGCTTCGGGCTGACGCCGCTGGCGCTGGCGACCGCGCCGCTCGCGACGCAAGGCAAGACCCCGATGGTGGTGATGGCCGCCGCCACGGGGATCATCACCGAGCGCTCGCCCTTCGTCGTCCGTACCAGCCAGGTCGTGCCGCAGATCGGCGCGCCCTTCGGTACCTGGATCGCCAAGCAGGGCATCAAGCGCGTCATGACCATCGTCTCGGATTACGGGCCGGGGCAGGACGTCGAGACCTCGTTCTCGGAAACCTTCAAGGCGGCCGGCGGCACGGTCGAGAACATCCGTGTACCCTTGCAGAACCCCGATTTCTCGCCGTTTCTGCAACGCGTCGCCGACGCCAAGCCGGAGGCGCTGCTCGTCTTCGTGCCCTCTGGCGTCGGCGCCCAGTTCATGAAGCAGTTCGTCGAGCGCGGTCTCGACAAGAGCGGCGTCAAGCTGATCGGCACCGGCGATCTGACCGATGACGACATCCTCAACGGCCTGGGCGACGTCGCGCTCGGCGTGGTCACGGCCCAGCACTATTCCGCCTCGCACGACAGCCCGGAGAACAAGGCCTTCGTCGAGGGCTTCAAGAAGGCCAATAACGGCCTGCGCCCGAACTTCATGGCGGTCGGCGGCTATGATGGCATGCACCTGCTCTACGAGGGCCTCAAGAAGACCGGCGGGCAGGGCGGCGAGGCCCTTGTCAACGCGATGAAGGGGATGAGCTGGACGAGCCCGCGCGGGCCGATCTCGATCGATCCGGAAACCCGCGACATCATCCAGAACGTCTATATCCGCAAGGTCGAGCGGGTCGGCGGCGAACTCTGGAACCAGGAGTTCGAGACGATCCCGAACGTCAAGGATCCGTCCAAGGCCAAGAAGTAAGCCAAAGGCGGCCCCGCGCGTGCTCACCATCCTGTTCGACGGCGTCGCCTACGGCATGATCCTGTTCGTGCTGGCCTGCGGGCTCTCCGTGACGATGGGGTTGATGAACTTCGTCAACCTCGCTCACGGCGCCTTCGCCATGCTCGGCGGCTATGTCGCCGTGCTGGCGATGCAGCGGCTCGGCATGCCGTTCCTGTGGACGCTGCCGACGGCGTTTCTCGCAGCCATGACTGCCGGGCTGGTGCTTGAGCGCGTGGCCTATCGGCCGATGTACGCAAAATCCCATCTCGACCAGGTCATGTTTTCGATCGGTCTGGTTTTCATGGCGGTCGCGGGCGTCGACTATCTGATGGGCTCGACCCAGCAGTTCGTGCAGTTGCCCGAATGGCTGCGCGGCCGCTTCGACGTGGCCGGGATCGGCATCGGCCGCTATCGCCTCTTCGTGATCTTGCTCTGCGGCGTGCTCGCGGTGGCGATGCACTGGGGCTTCACGCGCACCCGTTTCGGCAGCCGGCTGAGGGCTGCGGTGGACGATGCCCGGGTCGCGCGCGGCCTCGGCATCCCGGTCAACCGGCTCTTCGCCGTAACCTTCGCCATCGGCTCCGGCCTTGCCGGCCTTGGCGGCGCGCTCGGCGTCGAACTGATGGGTCTCGACCCGACCTTTCCGCTGAAGTTCATGATCTACTTCCTGATCGTGGTGACGGTCGGCGGCACCTCGACCATTACGGGCCCGTTCTTCGCGGCCATGCTGCTCGGCGTCGCTGATGTCGGCGGCAAGTATCTGATCCCGCAGGCCGGGGCCTTCATCATCTATGCGCTGATGGTCGTCCTGCTGCTGATCCGGCTGCAGGGACTGTTTTCGAGGGCGCGCGCATGAGCGAAACCACGCTCGAGCAGCGCGTCCGGCAATCCCTGCTGCGCTCGCGCCGCTGGCAGCCGGCGGAGCTCGCTTTCTGGCTCCTGGCCGCGGCGTCCTTTCTGCTGTTTCCAAGGCAGCTGCTGATCCTGAACGAGATTGCCATCCTCGGGCTGTTTGCACTCTCGCTCGACCTGATCCTCGGCTATGCCGGCATCGTCTCGCTCGGCCACGCCGCCTTCCTCGGCATGGGAGCGTATGCCGCCGGGCTGCTCGCCAGGCATGTCACGCCCGATCCGCTCGCCGGTTTGGCCTTCGCCATGGCGGTGTCGGGGCTTCTGGGGCTTTTGACCAGCCCGCTCGTCTTGCGCGGAACGGACCTGACCCGGTTGATGATCACGCTCGGCGTGGCGCTCGTCCTCTACGAAGTCGCGAACTCGCTCTCGCGGCTCACCGGCGGCGCCGACGGGCTGCAGGGCATCACCATGGGGCCCGTGCTGGGCCTGTTCGAGTTCGATATCTTCGGTCAGACCGCCTATCTCTATTCGCTCTGCGTGCTGTTCATCCTGTTCGTCATCGCGCGGCGCCTCGTGCACTCGCCTTTCGGCCTGTCGCTGCGCGGCGTTCGCGACAACCCGCTGCGGGCAGCCGCCTCCGGCGTGCCGCTGTCGCGCCGCCTCGCCATCGTCTACGCGCTGTCGGGGGCCTATGCCGGCGCTGCCGGCGCGCTGATCGCCCAGACCACGCAGTTCGTCTCGCTCGACGTCTTCGCATTCCATCGTTCCGCCGATCTGATGCTCGTCCTCATCATCGGCGGTGCGGGCTATCTCTATGGCGGGCTCGTCGGCGCGATCGTCTTCAAGTTCCTGCAGGACGCGATCGCGACCTTCACGCCGCAATACTGGATGTTCTGGATCGGGCTCTTCCTGGTGCTGTTCGTGCTCGGCGGGCGCGAGCTGATCCATGGCGCCGTCAAGGCCGTCGCAGTGCGCTTCGCCGGGCTCGGCCGGGACGCGCGGCGATGAGCGCGGTGCTGCAGACCTTCGACCTGTTCAAGAGCTTCGGCGGCATCACCGCGACCGACCATGTCGACTTCACCCTGGCGCGTGGCGCGCGCCATGCGCTGATCGGCCCCAATGGAGCGGGCAAGACGACCTTCGTCAACCAGCTCACCGGCGTGCTGCAGCCGACCTCCGGGCGGATCGCACTGATGGGGGAAGACATCACGACGCTGTCGCGCGAGACGCGGGTGAAGCGCGGGCTGGCGCGCACCTTCCAGATCAACCAGCTCTTTGCGACGATGACGCCGCTCGAAATGATCGCGCTCGTCACCTCCGAGCGCCTCGGCCGTGGCGCAAATCCCGTTGCGATGCTCGACCGCGACGACGAACTCGTGGCGCAGACCGCCGTGATCCTGGCGCGCTTCAAGCTCGACGACATCATGGACCGCCGCATCGCGACGCTGCCCTATGGCAAGCAGCGCCAGATCGAGATCGCCGCCGCCTTCGCCGCCAATCCCTCCGTTCTCCTGCTCGACGAGCCGGCGGCGGGTGTCCCGGAGGCCGAACGCCGCGAGTTGATGGAGACGGTCGCCTCGTTGCCCGACGACGTTTCCGTCCTGCTGATCGAGCACGACATGGACCTCGTCTTCCGTTTCGCCACGCGCATCACCGTGCTGGTCAACGGCGCAATCCTGGCGGAGGGGACGCCCGACGACATGGCGCGCGATCCGGTCGTCCGGCAGGCCTATCTCGGCGAGGCCGCCCATGTCTGAAACGGCGTGCATGCCTGAACAGCCACCAGGATCTGAACTGCTGACGATCGAAAAGCTGAGCGCCGGTTATGGCGAGGCGCAGGTGCTGTTCGACATCGACCTGACGCTCGCTGAGGGGCGTTCGCTCGCGCTGCTCGGGCGCAACGGCGTCGGCAAGACGACGCTTGTCAACAGCATCATCGGCGTCACGCGCCGTCGCGGCGGGCGGATCACGCTGGCCGGGCGCGATCTCTCGACCGCCTCTCCGGAGCAGCGGGCGCATGCCGGCATCGGCTGGGTGCCGCAGGAGCGCAACATCTTCAAATCGCTGACGGTTCTGGAGAATTTGACGGCCGTCGCACTGCCGGGGCCGTGGAATGTCGAACGTGTCTTCCGCATGTTTCCGCGCCTCGCGGAGCGGAAGGGCAATCTCGGCAACCAGCTCTCCGGCGGCGAGCAGCAGATGCTGGCGATCGGCCGCGCGCTGATGCTCAATCCCAGGCTCCTGCTTCTCGACGAGCCGACCGAAGGGCTGGCCCCGATCATCGTCGAGGAATTGCTCAGGGCGCTGAAGGCCCTGTTTCGCGACGAAGGTCTCGCCGCCATCGTCATCGAGCAGCACGCCCGCAAGATCCTCGAACTGACCGACGATGCGATCGTGCTCGAACGTGGTCGCGTGTTGCTGGCGGAACGCAGCGCCACGCTGCTCGCGCAGCCCCAGCGGCTCGAACATCATCTCGGCCTCGCAGCCGCAGCCTGACAACCCAAAACCAAGGAGGACAACGCATGACCCAGAGACAGAAGCCGCCGTTCCGGGCCGACATGGTGGGCAGCCTGCTACGCAGCTCAGCCGTGAAGGACGCCCGCGCCAAGGTCGCAGCCGGCGAGATGAGCCAGGCCGAGCTGACCGCGATCGAGGACGAGGAGATCCGCAAGCTCGTCCGCAAGCAGGAGGAGGTCGGTCTCCAGGCCGTCACCGACGGCGAGTTTCGCCGCGCCTTCTGGCATTTCGACTTTCTCGAGAACCTGACCGGCGTGCAGGGCTACGATTCCGATTCAGGCATCCAGTTCAAGGGCGTGACCACCAAGGCGCGCGGCCTGCGCGTCGTCGGCAAGCTCGATTTCCCCGACGATCACCCCCATCTCGCCCATTTCAAGTTCCTGGCCTCGACCACCGGCCGCGTCGCCAAGATGACGATCCCGAGCCCGAGCATGCTGCATTATCGCGGCGGCCGGAAAGCCGTCGATATCTCCGCCTATTTCAGGATGGAGGATTACTACGCCGATCTCGGGAAGGCCTACGCCAAGGCGATCAAGGCCTTCTACGACGCCGGCTGCCGCTATCTGCAGCTCGACGACACCAGCCTGTCCTATTTCTGCGATCCCGAGCAGCGCAAGATGCTCAGCGAGCGCGGCGACGACCCCGACACGCTGATCTTCATCTATCGCGACATCCTGAACACCGCGCTTGCGGCCAAGCCCGCCGACATGGCGATCACCACCCACACCTGCCGCGGCAATTTCAAATCGACCTTCATCGCCTCCGGCGGCTACGAGCCGGTCGCCGATCTCGTCTTCAACCAGATCGATGTCGACGGCTACTTCATGGAATGGGACGACGACCGCTCGGGCGGCTTCGAGCCGCTGCGCTTCCTGCCCAAGGGCGGCAAGCAGGTCGTGCTCGGGCTGGTGACCTCGAAATTCGGCTCGGTCGAGAGCAAGGACAATCTCAAGCGCCGGATCGAGGAAGCCGCGAAGTTCGCGCCGCTCGACCAGCTCTGCCTGTCGCCGCAATGCGGCTTCGCCTCGACCGAGGAAGGCAACGTCCTGGCCGAGGACGAGCAATGGGCCAAGCTTTCGCGCATCATCGATGTCGCGAAGGAGGTCTGGGGATGAGCCAGTATCCGGCGTCGCCCGAGCCCTGCTTCGACATCGCCCATCTCGGCCATGTCGAGCTTTTCACCGACAAACCCGAAGCGAGCCTCGACTTCTTCGTCAACATCTTCGGCCTGACCGAAAGCGGGCGCGAGGGCGACAGCGTTTATCTTCGCGCCTGGGACGATTACGAGTTCCACACGCTGAAACTGACCGCCTCGAACAAAACCGGCGTCGGTCATGTCGGCTATCGCGCCACGAGCGAGGCGGCGCTGATGCGCCGCGTCGCTGCGATCGAGGCGATGGGCGCGGGCATCGGCTGGAGCGAGGGCGATCTCGGCCATGGCCGCGCTTTTCGCTTCCGCGATCCTGACGACCATGTCATCGAGATCTATTTCGACACCACCAAATACGTCGCCCCGGTGCATGAGCGTCCGGCGCTGAAGAACCAGGCCCAGCGCAACCATGGTCGCGGCTGCGCGGTCCGCCGCATCGACCATCTCAACCTGCTGGCGCAGGATGTCGCGGTGATCCGCGACTTCATGCCCAGGGCGCTCGGCAGCCGCGTCACCGAGCAGATCGTGCTCGATTCGGGCGAGGTCGGCGGCTGCTGGTTCACCGTCAACAACAAGAGCTACGACATCGCCTACACGCGCGACCACACGCCGGCGCGCGGCCGTTTCCACCATGTCACCTACGCCGTCGACCAGCGCGAGCACGTCCTGGAGGCAGCCGATCTCTTCCTGGAGCATGGCGTCCACATCGAGACCGGGCCGCACAAGCACGCAGTCCAGCAGACCTTCTTCCTCTATGTCTACGAGCCGGCCGGCAACCGCGTCGAGATCGCCAATGCCGGGGCGCGGCTGATCCTCGATCCGGACTGGCAGACCGTGACCTGGACCGAAACCGAGCGGAAGAAGGGGCAGGCCTGGGGGCTGAAGACGATCGAGAGCTTCCACACGCACGGAACACCGCCGCATGTGTAACTGACGCCGTCGCTTTCCGAGACGGAGTGCCCCATGCGCGCGACGCGATCGCGGGCAGCCGGACTGCCGAAATCATCGATCGAACCGCGTTTGGTGAGTCGGGATATCGACGGCACCGAAAGCGGCGCTGCTGTTCAACGCGCTGCTCGACGGCCGCTGGAGCGGCCACGGCAAGGGTATCGCCTTTTATCTGCCGACCATCTGGCGTACTGCCCGAATGAAGAGTTTCGAACCCCACAAGTCACCTTGCCGTTCAAGGTGTTAGAGAGGTTTCGCAGTGATAAGAAAATGATGGCGGAGACGGAGGGAGCCTAGAAATCCTCCCAACTCATTGATTTTGCTGCGATCAATGGACCTTCGCAGCAAACGACCCCAACACCGCCCCCAACATCGATCGACGCGATGCTCTTTTCGGTTCGGAGAGCCGGGCGATATGTCGCACCGCTACTCCTGCGCCGTGCGGTCCCAATCGACACATTGAGACAGCGTGGATAACGTCGGATCGCCCACGCTTTTCGCGGATCGTCGGCTGAGAATGGTGAGCAATGTTTGTCTGCTATCTCGATGACAGCGGCACCAGCGGCCTCCCTGTAACGACATTGGCAGGGTTCGTCGCCACGCAGGCGCAGTGGACGGTATTGGAGCCGCAGCTTGACGCGATCATGAACGCTTACGGCGTTCCCGTATTTCACGCCAAACAGTTCCACGATACGAAGCCACCCTTCAAGGGATGGAGCAAAGTCAAGAAACTCAGCTTCGCAGAAGAGATTTTCTCGACGACGAGCCGAAGAATTTTCGGCGTGAGCGTTACGATGCGGCGATCCGACTATCTCGACTTTCAACGAAAGTCGGGTGATCTACAGAATATGTCTGTGATGGGCGTGTGCTTCGCGACGATCGTAACCTGCCTTATGACTGATCCGGCGTTTAAGGCGGGCACCTTCCATCACGGCGTCTCCTTTGTCATTGAGGCGGGCAACGCAAATGAAGGCGAGTTGGCCTCCTATTTTCAGAAGATGCAGGTTAATCCGGGGTTTGAAGGGAAGCTGATTTCACTTGATTTCGTCGCTAAAGATCATGGTCGAGCGATACAGCTTGCCGATTACTTTGCCTTCTACAGCCGTCGTTACATGCGCGATCAAGATCGGTTCTCAGGCCGATTAGCGCTTCCAGAACCGCCTTTCCTGAATGTCATCAGGAAACATGGTCCAATGTATCAGTCCGGCCTGCACGGCGAAGTCAGCACGGTCAGCACGGTCGGAAAGGTCGCGGAAGCCGGAGACTTCGACCGCGTCATAGCTTCAATGGCGAAGGACAGGCGTTAGCTGCTACGGCGACGCGCTTCCCGTTGAGGGCGCGCCGGCTTCCGGCATAGACCTGCCCGTTGAGCCGGGGCCGTTGACGGGGGCCAGGTTGCCCGTCGCCGTGATCCGCTGCTCGATCTTGGCGAGGAATTCCGGCGACGGGGAGACGGTGATATTTCCGCTGATCTCCGCCTTGCCCTCGATCTTGGCCGTGACCTCGCTTGGCATGGCGGCTTCGATGCGCGGGCCGGTCGTCGGCGCGCCAAGCTCCCCGGCCTTTCCGAAGACCCGATCGCCCGCATCGTAGAGCGAAAGGCGGTTTCGCATGTCCGCGATCTGACCGCGAAGCGTATCGATCTCGATGTTGAATTCGCCGCGCCGGGAGGGGTGGAGCCGCGACGTGATGCCCTCGATCTTGGCCTGCGCCGCCGCGATCTCGGCGCGCATAGCCTCGGCCTGATCCGCGCTCGGGATGTAGTGCTTGCCTCCTGCGATGCCGCCCGCGCCCTGCACGCCGTCACCGACGATCTTGACCATGAGCGGGGCGGCGACGCCGCCCGCAAGGCCGCCACCCACGCCGCCCGCAAGGGCCGCAGCGCCCCGCAACAGGATGCCGCTGCCCTGACTGGCCAGAAGCGCCGCAAGGCCGCCCCCGAGCCCGCCAAGGGCCGCGCCGGTGCCGGTCGAGGCAGGGTCGGCGCGAGCGATGTCCGCGCCCCCGCTGAGGGCGATGGCGGCCTTGTCGGCGACATACTTGATCGCCCCCATGAACGGATCGGAGACGGCCGAGCCGACCTGCGCCAAGCCGCCCGCGACGCGCTTGCCAGCGAGGTAAGGATCATCCCGCAACGCCTGTTGAGCGCCGGGCAGGCCGAGTGCTTTCTCGACCGTGCCGCGATCCTTTTCGAGCCGGGCCATCTGCGTGACCAAGAGGTTGATCAGGTATTCGGCGTTCCGATCCGAAAAGAGGGTCGAGAGCATCGCGGGCCGGTCCTCGGCCTTGACGCCCTTTTGATCCATCGCCGGGACCAAGACCGTCTTGACCCATTCGAGCGGGTTGGTTTCGAGCAACTTGACGCCCTTGATGCCGGACGCCTTCACGCCCTTCACGTCGTCGTCGTCGGTCTTGATCATGGTCTTGGGATCGATGATGCCGAGTTCGGCAAGGTTCTCGGCGGCCCGTTTCTTCATCTTGCCGCCGACCAGCGCCTGCCTGAGCGTCATCGATGCGGTGCCGAGCCGATCGCCGCCAAGTTCGGGCAACATCGTCGGGAAAATAGACGAGAGATATTCAAACGACGCCGCCGATGCGGCGCTCTTGCCAGACTTGGCAAAGTTGAGGACTTCTTCGCCACGCAGCGCCGAGCCGTGAACCTGCGTCATCTTGGCCATGAAATCGGCGAACTGCTTCAAGCGGGCCGGGTCGGACGAATAGCCCATGATCTCGCCAGCCTTGATCATCGATCCAAGCTGCCGATTGTGCTCTTCGGCCGGGGCGTTCGGGCTCTTCTGCCGCATCGCGGTCAGGACATCGAAGAACGGCTCGATATTGTTGAGCGTGGTCGCCAGATCGCCGCCGAACGTCGGCCGCGCCTCGCGCAAGATGTTGAAGGCCGAACCGGGCGCGACGCCGTAGCGCGACGCCAGAGCGTTGGCGCGTGCTTCTGTCCGCTCGATCTCCGATGCGGTCCAGCCGGCCTGCCGGGCCTGACTGCGTTCCGTATCGACATCAGCGCCAGCGGTAAGCGCGCGGCGGCCGGCCTCGATCATGCCGAGCCCCGCGCCGGCCTCGGCGATGGGCGGGACGCCAGAATACGGGCGCGACGCGGCGGGTGCGCCATGCGCCACAACCGGCACGCCGGGCGGCACGACGCCGCCGGGCGCGACACGCTGGATCAAGGGCACGCCAGAACCGCTACGGCGGCCCGTGGCGGCCCCGCCCCATGGCCCGGCCCCCATAGCCCTACCGGCGGCGACCTGCCGCGTCATGGCCGCCGTGGTGCTATCGAGGGCGCTCCGAAGCCGGGCCTGCGTCGCCGCGATCTGCCTGACCGGGATGCCTGCCTGTTCAAGAGAGGACCGGGCATCGCGCACCGCAGCGCCCTGATTTTTGAACGCCGCCGTGGCGCGCTCAACAGCGAGCGCCGCGCGAGCGTATTCGCCCCGCATCGCCTTGGTCGGCATCTCTGCGGCGTCGATCGCGGCTTTCAGCCGCCCGGCCTCCTGCCGCGCCTTGTTCATCGCGACAGACGCGGCATCGAGGCCGCGCGACATGGTGCGGAAATTGTCGATCGAATTGAGCTTGCCGCTGATCTCGCTGACCCGCTTGGAAAGGTCGGCGCTCGCGCCGGCCATGGCGGTCTTCACCGACGCGCCCGCCTTGCTGACGCTCAGCAGCTTCGCCGCCATCTTGTCGATGCCGGAAAGGTCGCCGGCACGGGCCGAGATGACGGCGCTAGCCTCAATGATTTTCGCCATCTCAGACCTCCAGCCCAAGCATCTGCGCCGTCTGCCGACCCGCTCCCCACCCGGGGCACGCACCGACCGGCCTCAACGATGTCAACGCGCGGACGCTCACGAGGTCGGCAAGATTGCTGCCCGCCCGGAGCGCGCGCGTCTCGATTGCGTCAAGAGCGTCGTCGCGGCCGGCCTCGGCCAACTTCCGGTTCACGGCCTTGACCTGATCTTCGACGCTCGCGAGATCGCCGAGGAGGCTGACCAGCGCGGCGGCGTGTTTCTCATACTCGGGCCGCAACCGGCTCGCCAATTTCGCAGCACGGGCCTCGACCATGGCGCGCTCGGCATCGATCGCCGCCGTCGCCTCGCTGGCCTCGGCCTCGGCAAGACGGCGGCCAAGTTCGGCCCGGGCGGCATACAAGCGATCGAGGCTGATCCGCGCACGGCTGGCGCTGGCCTCGATGCGTTCAACCTCGGCATCGGACCCCATGAGGAGCAACCGGCCCCGTGTCGCTTCGGCCTGCGCCAGCGCATCAGCAGCACCCGGCGTCGCCGCTTCGACCTCGGCAAGCGCCTCGCGGATCGCCGCCGACGTTTCCGGGCCAGCGCGCAGTTTCTTCATCAAGTTCAGCATGTATTTACTCCTCGTTTTCGATAACAAAGCCCGCATCGAAGTGACGCGCGCAGATTTCATGAACATCTTCTCCAATCAAAAAGCCACGTTTCATGAGCGCGTCGGCGATCTCTTCGATCGCAGCCCAAACATCGGGATGCCGAACGATTGCGCCGGCCATGTTTTCGAGGATGCGGAATGCGGACATGACTTCATGGTCATTGCCGTCGCCGTCGTGGCAGAGCGCCCGGAACGCGCTGCATGTGTCGCACGGCCCGCCACAGCCGGCGCGGATCGCCGAAAGATAGGCGGCGGCATCGTCGCCGGATTTGCGTTCAATCCGGCACTGATCTGCCCACGATGTCGCGGCATCGGCCGCGAGCATGACGACCACGCTGGACGCGCGCGAAATCGAGCCGGCGCGCTGCACGAACATGCTCGGCTCGATTTCGATCCGGCGGATGTCGTCGCCAAGCGCACGAGCGACGGCGGCGTGGCTGCCCTCATGAATGGCGATCGGCCGGTTGCGCACCCGCTCCGGCATCGGCTCGGCGATCCGATCGCCGACGCCGTAGCTTGCGATCGGATCGTCGGGCGAAGCGACGAAGACCTGTTTCGAGGCCATGGGGCCGGCCCGGCAGCATGCAAAGGCGACCGTGCTCACGACCGCGCCCCGAACCGGGCCGAGCGCATCTTTTCGGTGACCTCGCGCGCGATCCTGTCGATTGCAGCCTGCGTCCTGAGCGCATCGCCCTCGGCCATGCCGAGGCGGCTGGGCAACTCGCGGATGCGGTCGATCAGGGTGCCGCAAAACCAATGCGTATAGGCCAGCAGTTCGTCGCGCGGGATCAATTGTGCGGCCTCGCGGGCGATCTGCGCCTCGATCTGGCGCAGGCGCGCCATGGCCAACGCCCGATCGGCTTCACGCGCCTGAGGCGCGCGCTGGGGGGCGCTCTTGAGCCAGTCGGCGTAACCCCGCACCGTGTCGGCGACGGCGTAGCGGCCCCCTGTAGGGGCCGGCACGATGCCTTCGCTGGCAAGCTGTTGCAGCCGGCGGGGCGACAGCAGGAGCATGTCCGCCATCTCCCGCGCGCCCATCGTCGCGGGCGTGATCGGGGGGATGTTTTTGGTCTTCATCGTCATGTCGGTCTCCTCGTTATTGGGAAGCGAAATTGAAATGCGGATTGGCCAGTCAGGGTGGAATGCGGCGATTTCCGCATCGTGGCGTGGGGCGATGCGGCAAAGGACCCGCAGCCCCGGGGGGGGTCGGCGGGTCAGGGCCGGTCATGCTGCCGCCTCGCGCCAGTCCCGATCGGGCTCGATATCCGGGCCGGGCCACGCGTCGCGGAAGTCCGTGCCATCATGATCGTCATCAGCGCCCGCACCGGTGGCGGTGGTGGTGGCGGTGTCGGCATCCGGCCGACCGCCGCCAGCGGGCGTGCCGGTGCCGCCACCGCCGGGGGGATTACTAAGGGGGGTGGTGGCGGAAGCGGTGGAGGCCGGTGCGGGTGCGGTGGCGGGCCGGTGGCGGGGGGCGGTGGCGACATCATCATCGGAGGCGGTGGCGGGCGATGGCGGGGCGGTGGCGACAGCGGTGGCGGGGCCTTCGTCGGTGCCCTTTTCGACCAGCCTTTTCCTGTCCTTGCCGTTGTCGCGGCGCGTCTCGATGGCCAGCCGGTCGGCGCGGAACAGCGCCGACATCGCGTCGCGCAGCGCGTCTTTCGAGATGCCTTTCGCCTCGGGTTCGCGGGCGAAGACCACGGGCGCGAAGTTCGTCCCGGTCGCATCGGACACGTTGCGGCCCTCGGCGTTGAAGCGCCGCAAGAGATCAATGAAGACGGCCTCGGCGCGAGCACGGCTGGCCATCGGGTCAGCGCGATCCGTGGCGACGAAGCGGCCCTCGACCATCCTCAAATCGATGCCGGCCGCCTTCCGGCTATAGTTCGACTTGGCATGGATCAGCAGGCGGCGGTCGGGGTCATCCTTGTCGGGAGCCGTCAGGTAGAGCCGGGACCGCACCGCACCGTTCCAAGCCGTCGAGCCGGACAAGCCGGAGCCGGTCGAGAGGCCGGTCAACGACGGGTGCGAGATCAGCACGATCGCCGCGCCGGACTTGGCCGCGAGGTTGGACAGGAGCCGGACGAAAGGCGCGACATCCGCCCGCCGGTTCTCGTCGCCGCCGAAAAGCTCGGCGACGGGGTCCAGGACGATCAGCGCCGGCCGGCTCGTCATGACGATGCGCTCGATCTCGGCGAAGGCGGCGGTCGCACGAATGCCGCCATCGGCGACGTTGGCGAGCATGGCCCCATCAGTCAGGTCATTGAGCGCGACGTATTCGAGGGCGGCCGCAGTGGAGAGATCGATCGCATTCGCCGTCGCGACCGCACGCAAGCGGCGACCGATCTCGTCGGTGTCGTCCTCGGCGAAGACCGCGAAGACCGCGCCCTCGGCGACCGGACGGCCGATCCAGTATGTCCCGGTCGAGACCGCCAGCGCCAGCGCGACCATGATCGCCGACTTGCCGACGCCGCCCTCGCCGGACAGGAGCGTGACCGCCCCAGAGGGGATAAGGCCTTCCACAAGCCAACGACGCGGCGGCGGCGCGACAGTGGCCCAGAACGCGGCCGAGCGGGGATTGAGGCGGGGCGCGGCCATCAGCGCCGCCCCTTCGCAAGGTCGGGATCGTAGTCGCCGAGTTCGGCGGCCACGTCGTTCAACGCGGCATCCAGAACCTCGCGCGCCGCACGGGCAGCGCCGAGCGCCATTTCGAGGTGGAGGTGCCGCCCGCCGCCCGCCGGAATTTTCAGGCGGACGATTGGCCGGCCGCACGGCAAGGTCGTGAACCTCGCCTCAGCGGCCCGGGTTTCGCTCTTATGGGTCTGATAGGTCTTCATGGTGTTTCTCCCCGCTGGGGGCTGCGGGAAGGCTACGCCGCGAGCAGGGCCTCGACCTGCTCGACCGGCACGAGAACGCGCCGGCCGATGCGGACCGGGCGAAGAGCGCCGGAATTGAAAAGCTCATGGAGCTTGGTTTCGCCGCACCGGATGACCTCGCAGGTTTCGGCGCGGGTCAGGTAGCGCGCAGCGACCTGCCGCGCAGCGTCGCTGATCTCGGCCTCGGCCTTCCGCTTGGCCGAGGCCGGCAGCATCGTGCGGATCGCATCGCCCTTGGTCGGGCGGCCATCCTTGCGGGCCGACGTCGCAGCGGCCGGCCCCGCATGGGCAATCTTGGCGTTGTTGATCATTGGACATCTCCGAAGAGCCCGGTCGTCGGGCTTCAGAGACGTTCGGAGAAAACCGCTCGCTACAGGTGGGACAATAAATCAGAGCGCAGAGAATGCGGCGGCGATACGTTCGATCGCCGCCCGGTCGAACCCGAGCCGGATCAGGTTGAAGGCGCAGAAATCAAAGACGGTTTGGTCTTTCGCTTCGATGGCGCGGATTACCCAACGAGCACATTTATCTCGCCAAACATCGGCATTCGGAGTTGCCGCGATCTCGGCAAGGACGCGACGGATCGCGCGGGCCTCGCTCTCGACCTTGATCGATTTGCGGCCGGTCGTTCCCGACACGTTGAAGCGCTTTAGGGGAAGCTGCCGGCCGGTATCCGTGCCAGCGACCGGAACCCACTTGCCTGCAACAATACAGTCCTCGACCCTGCCAAGTGTCCCTTCGGGCGCAAAAACAACGGCCGCGAATAGTGTCGCCTGCCGCTCAGATTTAACCCCGCTCATTATGAGGGCGTGAGCAAATGCGGCGGCAAATCGCCGGGGATTGGCGATCAGCGCTTTCCGAGGCGCACCCCGACCGGGAGCGCCCCTATAGGTGATCTCCGCGATCACCCCGCCTTTGCCTTCTTGATCGGCAGCGGCAAAACGTTGCCCGCGCGGGGCTCGATGAACGCCCCCCATGCCGCGACGATCTCGCGGCGCGCGTCGAGCGCGGTTGACCGGAGATACGCGCGTTCGGTCGCATCGCCGACGATATGCGACAAGCATTGCTCGATGATCTCGCGGCGAAAGCTGGTCTTCTCGTGCGCCCAATCACGGAAGGAGCTTCGGAAGCCGTGGGTGGTCTCCTCGCGGCCCATGCGCCTCAACAGCATATCGAACGCCATTACGCTGAGAGGCCGGCCCTTGCGCTCGCCCTGAAAGATGTAGTCGCCCGGCTCCGTTGAACGGCAGAACGTCCGCGCCCGCTCGATGATCTCGATGCCGCGATCGGTCAACGGAATGTCGAACGCACGCCCGCCCTTGGTCCGCTCGGGAGGAAGTCGTAGGAGCCGCGCGTCGGCATCGTATTCGCCCCATGTCGCGAGGCGGATTTCGCCGCTCCTGCAAGCCGTCAGGATGACGAGTTCAAGCGCCATCGCCGCAATGGCGGTCCGCTGGCGAAGGTCGGCGACGAAGGCAGGAACGTCGGCGAACGGGATCGAGGCGTGATGCCTGACCCGCTTCGGTCCAGAACGCTTCGGCAGGAGGTTTTCAAGGTTGTCTTTCAGGCGAGCGGGATTGAGGCCGTCGAAGCTCCCGGCGGCGATGGCCGCCGAGAACACCTTTTCGAGGCGCTGCCGAACACGCATCCCCGTCTCGGCCTTGGTCAGCCAGATCGGCCCGACGCACGCGACAACGTCCACCGGGCGGATCGAGTTGATCGGCTTGCACCGAAGGGGTGCCGCATAGGTCGCGAGCGTCGATTTCCATTGGGCCGCATGCTTGGCGTTCCGAAGCCCGGCCGTCGCCTGAACCAAAAAGCGGTCCGCGAAAGCGCCGAACGTTTCGGCCTTGGCGGCCTCGATCACCTTGCCCGCGCGATCGTCATTCCGTGCCGTGATCGGATCGACCCCAACAGCGAGGAGCCCCCTCGCCTCCTCGGCAATCTTGCGTGCAGCCGCGAGCGAGACGGCCGGATAAGCGCCCGCGCCCATCTCGCGCAATCTGCCCTGAGAACGAAAAATCATGGCCCAGCGCTTTGCGCCTGTCGGCGACACGATCAGCCAGAGGCCGCCGCCATCGCCGAACTTGCCCGGGATCGTCGCGGAAGCGACCGCTTTTGCGCTGAGTTTGTGGAGTGTCCGCCGTCCGCTCGCCATGATCCGACCCCAACATCGCCCCCAACAATGAAGCCGGATCATAGCGAAGGACGCCGAAGCGCGAAATAGCTGAGCGACGTAAAAGCCCTTATTTCATGGGGCTTTCGCGGCACTTGGCGGGGCTACGCGATGCTGAGAAAAGGGGTAGGTGGCGGAGACGGAGGGATTCGAACCCTCGATACCCTTTTGGGGTATGCTCATTTAGCAAACGAGTGCCTTCAGCCTCTCGGCCACGTCTCCGTTGGAAGCTCTATGCCCGATCGTCGCGCGCTTTGACAAGCCGTAAGCGGACGCGGCGCGCAATCTTCCGGGAAATCTCTCCCAGGACCGCAAACCATCCCGCCGGCGCGTTGTCGCTTTGCGTCGCTGGACGTACATGTGGCTCGCGCAGAGAATAGGCGCAGGTTGCCGCGGCCTTGAGCCGATGCAACGAGCCCATGAGGACATCCCAGATGAGTTCCGACAGACCCCGCCGACCGGTCGATCCCTGGAAGAACGCCCAGGCCCTGTTCAAGCCGGCCGCGCCGAAGCCGGCCGCGCCAAGCGAAAGGCGCACCGTGATCCCCGGCGCCAAGGAGACGGTCTCGCTGCGGATCGACAGCGCGGTGCTCGAATATTTCCAGAGCGGCGGGCCCGGCTGGCAGGATCGCATCAACGAGGCGCTGCGGCAGGCCGCCGGCGTGCCGGCCGATGAAGGTTTGGCGCCGGGCGAACTCAACTCGTCGAACGACGGCTGACGCGGCAGCGGCGCTGCGTGCAGGCTCCGCAACTCCGTGCCATGAGTGGTCGATGAGATACACCGATGAACTCGAGCCGCTGCTCGAGCGCGAGCAGGCGCTGCGCAGGGAGATCGCGCTTCGCATCGCTCTGGAAACCGGTCAGCCGGAGCGCGAATCGCCCTCCGAGGCCGATATGCACGCCGCCGACGAGGCGATCGAGGCCTGGCAGCAGGACGGCGAAGACGATCAGGACATGCGGGCCTTCCGGCCGATCGGCCCGCTGCAGCACCTGCTGATCGAGCATCTCGCCATCTGCGAGCGCATCATGGATATCCGGGACCGCCGGCTGTCATGAGCGCCGGCCGCTTGCTTTGGCACGCCCAATCCGGCTCTGGGATCGGCAATTTAGCCGCTCGGTTCTCGGATGCAGCTGAAAACATGTGGAGTGCGAGAAAAGTGGTGCCCAGAGCTGGAATCGAACCAGCGACACTGCGATTTTCAGTCGCATGCTCTACCAACTGAGCTATCTGGGCATCCTTGCGAAGCGCGGGCGCTTGCGGTTGGTGGAGGCGATATAGAGGCAGCAGCGGGGGCTGTCCAGTCGGTTTGCGCAAGGCCGCGCCCGCTATGCGCGCCTGCGCCGGTCGGCGGCGAGGATCGTCAGCGCGACGCCGCCCAGAATGACGGCGGAGGCCACGACCAGCCGCGGCGTCAGCGCCTCGCCGATGAAGACGACACCGCCCAGCGCGGCGATCGTGGGAACCGTCAGCTGCACGATCGCCGCGCGCGCCCGCGACAAGAGCGGCAGGGCGGCATACCAGATCGCATAGCCAAGCCCCGAGGCGAGCGCGCCCGAAAGCACGGCGCAGCCAAGCCCGAGCGTGGACGCCTTCTGCGACCAGAGTCCCGCGACGGCGAAAGCCAGTGCGATGGGCGCGCAGCGGATGAAATTGCCGGCGGTATCGACGAGCGGCGCCGACGAGCCCCGGCCGATCAGCGAATAGGCTGCCCAGCACAGCCCGGCGACCACCATCAGGCCGGCACCGATGGCGTCGGGCGCAACGAGACCGGGCGAGGTCAGATAGGCGAAGCCGCCCAGCGCCAGCACGAGGCCAAGCCATTCGAGCGGGCCGTGGCGCTCGCCCTTGATCAGCGCCCAGCCGAGCATGCCGATCTGCACGGCGCTGAACAGGATCAGCGCGCCCATACCGGCGCCCAGCCTGAGATAGGCGAAGGAGAACGCCGCCGCATAGCCAAACAGCGCCGCCGCCATGCGCCAGCTCCCGCCAATGTCGCCGCTGGCGGGCCGGAAGCGCTGGTCGCGCAGCAGGGCCAGTGCAAACAGCACGACCGCGCCCGAAAGCAGCCGCACGCCGGTGAAGCCTGCCGCATTGATCTCGCCGGCCGCCAGTGCGAGCCGGGTCAGGATCGAATTGGCGGCAAACGCGATCATCGCCAGTAAGGTCAGCGCCGCGACCCCAGGCAGGCCGGCGTAGGGGGGAGGGGCCTTGCGGCTGGAATCCGTCAATCCTCGTCGTGCTCCATGCCAGGCTTGCCGCTCTCGGCCTCGTCGATGGCCGCGCCTGGAATGACATAGGAGCCCTTGAGCCAGCGCCCGAGATCGATGTCGGCGCAGCGGGCGCAGCAGAACGGCTTGTAGCGCAGCAAAGCGGGCTTGCCGCAGATCGCGCAGGGCTTGCCGGTCGCGGCTGCGGCCAGATCGGGCGTCAGGTTCTCATTGTCAGCCATATTTGAGCGTGATGCCTCCGTCGACGACGAGTTCGAGGCCGGTGACATAGCGCGCTTCGTCGCTGGCGAGAAACAGCGCGGCGTAGGCGACGTCCCAGGCCTCGCCCATATGGCCCATCGGCACCTGCGCGTCGCGGGCGGTCCACATCGCCTCGACGCCACCATCGCCATAGAGCGCGGCGAGCCCGCCCGACAGGGCGACGCGCGGCGTCTTGATCAGACCGGGCAGGACAGCGTTCACCCGGATGTTCTGGCCTGCGAATTCGACGGCGGTGTTGCGGGTAAGCTGGTTCAGTGCCGCCTTGGTCGCCGACAGGCTGGCATAGGGCACGCCGGAATGGCGCAGCGAGATCGTCGAGGAGATGTTGATGATCGAGCCGCCCGCGCCGGTCTCGGCGAACTGGCGCTGCATCACCGGGATGACGTGCTTCATCGCCAGCACCGCGCCCGAGAGATTGACCCGGAAGGCGCGCTCCCAGGCCTCCTCGGACAGGTCGAGCACGCTGCCGATCTCGGCGAGACCGACATTGTTGTCGAGGATGTCGATGCGGCCATAGCGGCCAAGCGTGCGCCCGACGAGATCGGCGACGGCGTCGTTGTTGGTGACGTCGGTCTCGACGGCGAAGGCCTGTCCGCCCTCGTTCTGGATGATGGCGGCGGTTTCCTCGGCCGCGTCGCGGTTGATGTCGGCGCAGATCACCTTCGCGCCTTCGCGGGCGAAGACCGTGGCGGTCGCCTTGCCGTTGCCCCAGCCCGGCCCGACCGAGCCCGCGCCGGCAACGATCGCGACCTTGCCCCTGAGTCGTCCCGGCATGCGTAGTCCTCCTGCTGGCGCGCCTTTTTGAGGCCGGCGCGTTTCGTTGGGACAGGATCGGGGGTTATCGGGCCGTCTGCAAGTGCGCCGGCGACACGCAGGCCACGTCGCCTGGGCTGCCGGCGATTCCGGCCAGCGCGACCCAGTAGGCGATGCCATAGGGGATCGCCGCGTCGTTGAAGTCGAACAGCGGCGTGTGGAGCGGTGCGCGCGTCGCCGCCACCTCGCCGCCATTGCCCATGAACATGAAGGCGCCGGGCTTCTCCAGCATCATGTCGGCGAAATCCTCCGCTCCCATCGTGACCGGGAAATTCGTCTCGACCCCGGCCGTGCCGACGATCTGCCGCGCCGCCGCCACGATGATCTCGGTCTGATCGGCCGGGTTGACCAGCGGTCTCGCCTCCCAGTCGAGCGCGACCTCGACCTCGCAGCCATGCAGCGCGGCGATGTGCTGCCCGAACGCCTCCAGCCGCTGCGTCAGCAGGGTGCAGGTCGCCATGTCGAAGCAGCGTGCGGTGCCGGCCAGATGCATCTCGCTCGGCATCACATTGGGCGCATCGGGGCTGCCGCCGCCGACATGGCCGATGGTGAGGACGATCGCCTGCGTCGGCGGCAGGCCCCGGCGCACCACCGCTTGCAGCCCGATCACGAATTCCGCCTGAGCCATGGTGAGGTCCGCGGCCATGTGGGGTTCGGCCCCGCCATGGCCGCCGGCCCCGCGCATGACGATGCGAAACATGCCGGCCGCCGCCATCATCGGCCCGCTGCAGGTCGAGAACCGGCCGAGAGCCATGCCGGATTCGATGTGGAGGCCATAGATCGCCTCGCAGGGGAAGCGCGCGAACAGGCCATCCTCGATCATGCGCCGCGCGCCGCCATGCTGCTCCTCGGCCGGCTGGAAGATGAAGTGGATGTCCTGCGGAACGTCGCTTCGGCCCGCCAGCGCGCGCGCGGCGCCCAGCAGCATCGCCGTGTGGCCGTCATGCCCGCAGGCATGCATGACACCGGCATGGCGCGAGGCATGGGGCAGGCCGGTGCCCTCCGCGATCGCCAGTGCATCCATGTCGGCGCGGAAGGCGATGGCGCGGTTCGAGGCGCGGCCGCGCAGGGTCCCGACGACGCCCCAGCCGCCGACGCGCTCGGTCACCTCAAGCCCGCAGTCGCGCAGATAGGCGGCGACGACGCCGGCGGTGCGCTCCTCCCGCAGCGACAATTCGGGATGCGCATGCAGATCGCGCCTGATCGCGACGATGCGTTCAAGGTCGGGACCGGCCAGCGGGAGATCGGGTGTCATGGCGGGCTCCGTTCGCGCCGGGCGGGATTCGGCGTTCATGGCGCGCCGGCCTGTCGTCGCATTCCGTATCCTGCGATCGGCGCAGGCCTCGTCACGAGGATCGACGGACGCGAAGCGATCCGTCAAGCTCTGGCACGCCCTTCGCACCGCCCCTCCGACAGTGAAAATCCAGGATCGTCAGCATGGCTTCTAGACGGCGGACGACGGTGCTTTTCGCCGCAACCATGGGGCTTGCCGGCTTCCTGCTCTTTCAGGTGCAGCCGGTCATGGCGAAATACATCCTGCCCTGGTTCGGCGGCAGCGCGACGACATGGATCGTCTGCATGCTGTTCTTCCAGTTCGCGCTGCTCGGGGGCTACGCCTATGCCTACGCCGTGACCCGGCCGCTGCCGATGCGCCTCCAGGCCGTCCTGCAGGTCATCCTGCTGGCGCTCGTGCTGATCCTGCTTCCGATCACGCCGTCGGACGCCTGGAAGCCGGTCGAGGCCGGAGACCCGACCTGGCGGATCATCGCGCTGCTCGCGATCAGCGTCGGCGGGCCCTATCTCGTTCTCGCCACGACCTCGCCGCTGCTGCAGCGCTGGCTGACGCAGGTCGACCCCGCCATCAACGTCTCGCGCCTGTTCGCCGTCTCCAATTTCGGCTCGTTTCTCGGTCTGCTGAGCTATCCCTTCGTCTTCGAGCGCTATATGTCGAGCCTCGAGCAGACGCGGCTCTGGTCGGTCGCCTTTCTTGCTTATGCCGCCCTGTTTGGTCTCTGTGCCGTTCTCGTCTGGCGTCCGCAGGCAACACGGGCGGACGTCGCGGGGGCTGAGGCTCCGGCATCGGGCGAGCGCAAGGGCGGCCCCGGCTCGCTCTGGCTCCTCTATTCGGGGCTCGGCTCGGTGCTGCTGCTGGCGACCACGAACCAGATCACGCAATGGTCGGCGGTTGTGCCCTTCCTCTGGATCGCGCCGCTCAGCCTCTATCTGCTGAGTTTCGTGATCGCCTTCGGCAACCAGCGGCTTTATCGCCGCGTGCCCTTCACCGTCGCCTTCCTGCTCCTCTCGGCTCTGTCATACGCGCTGCCGGCGCCCGAAAACGCGACGACGCTGCTGCTCGGCATCACCCTGCAATGCGCGGTGCTGTTTGCCGGGTGCATGATCTGCCATGCCGAAATGGTCGCGATCCAGCCCGAACCGGCGCGTCTGCCGAGCTTCTATCTCGCCAGTGCGGTTGGCGGCGCATTCGGGGGGCTCGTCGTTGCGCTGCTCGCCCCCATGCTGCTGAACGATTATTGGGAACAGCCCGTCGCCATCGTCATCGTCGCCATGATCGCCATCTATCTGAGCGCGCGGGGCGGCTCTGGCCCGCTGCCGCGCTTGCCGGGCTTCGCGCTGGCCGTAAGCGCCGCAGTCTTCGTGGCCGCGATGGCAGCGCAGCTCGCGCATGAGATCTCGGTATCGGCCGACGTGGTCGAGCGCATCCGCAACTTCTACGGCGTCGTCAAAGTGGTCCGCGAGAACCATGACGATCCCAGCGAATCCTCTCTCGTCATGCAGCAGGCCGGGATCGACCAGGGCTCGCAGTTCGTGTCGCCGGCGCGCCGGCGCGAGCCCGCCTGCGCCTTCACCGCCGGCAGCGGCGTCGGCCATGCGATCTTTCTCAACGCGAAACGTCGCGTCGATCCCGCCGCACCGATCAGGATCGGAATCGTCGGCCTGGGCGCGGGCATGATTGCCGCCCACGGCCGCAAGGGCGACCTCATCCGCTATTACGAGCTCAACCCGGCCGTCGGCGCGCTGGTCGACCGGCATTTCACCTTCGTGAAGGACACGCCGGGCAAGGCAGAGATCGTCTATGGCGACGGCCGCCTCGTGCTGGAGCGGGAGGCGGTGGGCGGTGCGTCGCAGCGCTACGACGTCATAGTAATGAACGCCTTCAGGGGCGCCTCGCCGCCGATGCATCTGATGACGAAGGAGGCCTTCGACGTCTATCTCAGCCATCTCGAACCCGATGGCGTCCTCGCCATCAATTTCGAGCTCGACACCTTCGAGATCGCCCCGCTCCATCGCGGGCTGGCGGCGGCGTCCGGCCTCGATGTGAGATGGGTCGAGACCGCGGGCGACGAGGAATGCGACGACCCGATCAGCTGGGCGCTCTACACGCGCGACAAGCCCTTCTGGGAGACCCCGCAGGTCAAGGCCGCTCTGTCGCCATGGCGCGACCGCTCGGATTCAAAGCTGCTCTGGACCGATCGCAACAGCAACCTGATGAGCATCATCCCGTGGTGACGGCAGCGGTCGTCGCGCCAGATCGAATTCCGGTCAACCCATATCCATCCAGCCGACGCCGATCGGGAAACGCTCTGGTATCGGCCCCTCCGAAAAGCCTCTCTCTATCCCAGGTGCGCTTAGCCGGGTGCGGAGTGAGGTGCTTCGACGGTGGCGCTTCGCCTGGCGCGCACCGCGCTGACGATCTGAAAGACGAAGAACAGGGCGATGATGCTCAGCAGCGTCGCGCTGATCGGATGTTGGAAGAACGCCAGGAAGCTGCCCCGGCTGATGATCATCGAGCGGCGGAAATACTCCTCCAGCATCGGGCCGAGGATGAAACCCAGCATGAGCGGGGCCGGGTCCAGGGACAGGCGCATCAGACAGTATCCGACCAGACCGAACGTTGCCGTCGTGAAGATATCGTCGAGGCTGTTGTTCACGCTGAAGGTGCCGATACAGCAGAAGAACAGGATCGATGGAAACAGCACGTTGTAGGGAATCTTGAAGACCGACAGCCAGAACCGCACCAGCGGCACGTTCAGGATCAGCAGGAAGCAGTTGCCTATCCACATGCTGGCGACAAGGCCCCAGAACAGGTCCGGATGCTTGGCGATCATGTTCGGGCCGGGCTGGACGCCCTTGATGATGAAGGCCGCCATCATCAGCGCCATGACGGCGTTCTCGGGAATGCCGATGCTCATCAGCGGGATGAAGCTGGTGCGGGCGGCCGCTTCGTCGGCCGCCGCCTGGCCTGCGACCCCCTCGATCGCGCCGGAGCCGATCTCGTCTCGGTACTTGCTGACCTTCTTGTCCAGTCCATAGGCCGCAAACTGCGCGATGACCGGGCCACCGCCGGGCAGAATGCCGAGGATGGAGCCAACGACGCTACCACGTAGAGCACTCGGGATGATCCGTTTGAACTCCGGCCAGGTCGGCATCAGGTGGATTTTGCCGTTGAACGGCGTGCGTTCCTCCCGCGAATCGAGGTTCTTGGTGATCTCGGCGATGCCGAAGCAGCCCAGAGCCAGACTCACGAGACTGACACCGTCGGTCAACGAGGGCAGGCCGAAGGTGAAGCGCTCGAACCCCGTCTCCAGATCGGTGCCGATTTGCCCCATCAGAACGCCGAGAAGGCACATCGCCAGCCCGTTCAGCAGGCTGCCGGTGGTGATGAAGCTGACGCAGACGAAGCCGAACAGCATCAATGCGCAGTAGTCCGTGGGACCGAACAGCAGTGCGACCTGACCGAGCGTCGGGGCAAGGGAGGCCAGCACGACGATGGCCACAGTGCCGCCGATGAAGCTGGAGACGCCAGCGGTGAAGAGCGCCAGGCCGGTCTGCCCCTTCAGCGTCATCTGGTAGCCATCGATGCAGGCCACGATGCTGCTCGCATGGGGAATTTTCATGGTGATGGCGCTGACGCTGTCGCCATACTGGGCGCCGTAATAGATGCCCGCGAGCATGATCAGAGCGCCGCCTGCGGGAATCGAATAGGTCAGTGGCAGGAGCAGGCTGATTGTCGCCAATGGGCCCAGGCCCGGCAGCAGGCCGATCAGCGTGCCGACGACGCAGCCGATGGCGCAATAGAGCAGGTTCGCAGGCGTCAGAGCATGCTCGAAGCCGAAGGCCAGATTGTGCAGGATTTCCATCAGAACAGCCTGAGATTGAGGCTGAGAAACCGCTCGAAGGCATAGGCCACGACGATCAGTCCGAGCGCGATCTTGATGTTGCGCACCACGGAGTAAGTCGTCGCCGCGAAGCCCGCGATGAAGACCATCGCGACGATGCCGACGGCTCCGTTGATGAATTTGGACCCGAGCACAAAACTCGTGAGAGCGAGCATGATCAGCGCGATATTGCGGGCGTTGAAGCTCATCGGCACGGGGGCGACGAAGCGCGACTGCACGATCATCAGGAACGCAATGACTAGGAGAGGCGTGCTCACCAGGAGCGGGAAGAGGCCGGGGCCGGCATGCGACAAATTGCCGATCGGATAACGCAGCGCATTGCCCGCGAAAAAAAGCCCAAGCGCCGCCAGCACGACGCCGCGCGCTGAATTCTGATTGGTCACGCCCGCGCCCCTTTATCAATCGTCTATTATTTTATTTAACTGTTTATTTATTCGTCATTGACGTCAAGCGGACGCGGTGGTGCTCAACAGCAATTCGCACAAGCGATTTTCGGCGTGTGGGCGCAGGCGACCGCCCCGTCCCGATCGACGCCGTCAGCGCGATTGATCCATGCGGACCAGCGCTGCTTTCAGACTGTCACGGCAGAAGAAATAACCCACGGGAACGCTGCCCCGGCGTCATCGGCATGGAGTTGCTGGGCGAGGTGTTGAAACCGAGGTTTCCGCCGCTCAACCCACATTCATCCAGCCGAAGCGGATCGGGAAGCCTTCGCCGCCGAGCAGGTTGACCGTTTCGTAGAGCGGCAGGCCGACGACGCCGGTGTAGGAGCCGACGAGCTTGACCACGAAGGAACCGGCGATGCCCTGGATGGCGTAGCCGCCGGCCTTGCCGCGCCATTCGCCCGAGGCGAGATACATTTCGAGGTCTTCGCTGGAGAGCCGCTTGAAGCGCAGCCGCGTCTCCACGATGCGGTCGCGGATCGTGCCCGAGGGCGTCACCACCGCCACCGAGGTATAGACCCTGTGCGCACGGCCAGACAGCAGTCGCAGGCAGGCGGCGGCCTCGTCGACGATCTCGGCCTTGGGCAGGATGCGCCGGCCAACCGCGACCACCGTGTCGGCTGCGACGATGTAGCAGCCTTCGAGATCGGGCCGGGACTTTGCGCCGGCGCGCGCCGCTTCCGCCTTCTCGCGGGCGAGGCGACGCGACAGATCGCGCGGGCGCTCGCCCTTGAGCGGCGTCTCGTCGAGGTCAGCCGGCAGCATCGCGTCGGGCCTGAGGCCGGCCTGCTCCAGCAGCGCCAGCCGGCGCGGCGAGGCCGAGGCCAGCACCAGCATGGGCCGCCAGCCCGGATGTTTGGGTGAGGAGAAGAAACTCAAAGGGGGCGCTCGGCGGGTGTTCGGCGCGCTAAGGACGCGCTGGAGAGACAACGCTCTAGAGCATTTTTCGCAGCGGATAAATCCTCGGCTTTCGTCATGCAAGGAATGCAGGGGGGGGCGACGATTCCTTGGGCGTCATTCGCCATGTGCATAAAATTTGTCGTGCTTATGCGGCATATCGCATTGCACAACGCCCCGTGAAGGCTCACATTCAGCTGGCAGGCGTTGCGGCCGCCATGCAGGATTGCGCTTGAGCGCGACCCTGTCCCTACCATCGGAGCGACCACGCGCATGGCGATATCGAGCAAGGCTCTTCGCTCCGTCACCGGGGCGGGCGTCGAGGCGCAGGCCTTGGCGACCCGGATGCTGACGATGCAGGCCGATGCCGGCCTGACCATCGCGATGCGGATGCCCATGCTGATGAAGGGCGCGCTCGGCGACAGCGGCGGCCAGCGCGAGGCGGCCAAGGCCGTCAGCGAGAAGATGTCTGCCGTCATGGAAAGCGGTTTTGCCGCAGGTCAGGCGGCGGCGATGTTCTGGTGGGGCATGGCGCTCAACCCGCTCGCCCGCGTCGATCTCTCGGAGGCCGCGGCCAAGGTCGCAAACAGCACGCTGGAGCCGTTCTCCAAGCGCACCAGGGCCAATGCGGCCCGGCTGACCGGGCGTAGCCGCAAGGGCTGAGCGAATTCCTTTTTGAACGCGAATTGAAATAGGCCGTCATTCCAGACAAGCCGCGCCAGCGGCGCCGATCCGGAATCTGTCGCAGAGAGCGACAGCGCTCCATGACGGATTCCGGGCCTGCGCTTCGCTGCGCCCGGAATGACGTTGCGCGATTGTCGCGATATTAAGCCGGGTTCGCCGGCTTTTCCGCCTCGACCACGACCACCGCTGGTCCGGCCAGCGCCGCGTCATGCTCGCGTTCGAGCTTGCGGTAGCGCGCCGCGCTGAGCGGGATCAGCGCCAGATAGGTCACCACGACCAACGCCAGCATCTCGAACGGGTAGGCGAAGAGCAGCCCCGCGACGACCACGACGGCGGCGAAGATCGGCAGCACCTTGTCGCGCGGCACCCGCGTGCCCAGCGTCTTGCCGGCATAGCAGGGGATGCGCGAGATCGTCAGGAAAGCGATGAACAGGATATAGATGCCCACGAACGGCGCGCCGTACTCGGCGACCGGCAGCCCGATGAACTGCAGATAGAGCGGCAGCATCGCGGTGATCGCGCCCGCCGGCGCGGGCATGCCGACGAAGAAGTTCTTCTGCCAGTCGGGCCGGTTGGGATCGTCGATCATGACGTTGAAGCGCGCGAGCCTGAGCGCCATCGCGCAGGCCAGCGTCAGCACGATGATCCAGCCGAACGATTTCAGGTCGTGCAGCACGAAGATCCACAGCACATAGCCGGTGGCGACGCCGAAATTGACGAAATCGGAGAGCGAATCGAGCTCGGCCCCGAAGCGCGAGGTGCCCTTCAGCATCCGCGCCAGCCGCCCGTCGACGCCGTCGAGCGCGGCCGCGATCAGGATGCAGATCGTGGCCGTCTCGAGCTTGCCCTCGACCACGAGGCGCATCGCGGTGAGGCCCAGGCACAGCGCCAGCAGCGTCACGAGATTGGGCGCCAGCAGGCGAAACGGGATCGGCTTGAAGCGCTGGCGCTTCGATTCGACGCGCTCGGGCTCGAAGGGTGGGAAAAGATCGCTCATGCAAGCCGGGATACGCGGTTTTGCGGCAGGAGGCTAGGCGGAGGGCAGCACGTCATGCTCGGGCTTGACCCGAGCATCTCCGGCAAGGGATTCTAGGGTCTGCGCTTCGCTTCGCCCGAGAATGACATCCGGCTATCTCAAATCCCGCGATACGCCCGCTGCGCCAGCTCCGTCCCGGCAAAATCCGCCAGCACGGTTTCGCCGGCGATCGCGGTCTGGCCTTCGCCGACGAGCGGGATCACCGAGGTCGGCAGATAGACATCGACGCGCGAGCCGAAGCGGATCAGGCCGAAGCGCTCGCCGGTGGCGAGCACCTCGCCCTCCTTGACGAAGGGCACGATCCGGCGCGCGATCAGGCCGGCGATCTGGACGACGCCGACGATGCCGCCGGGCGTCTCGATCGCCAGCGCGTTGCGCTCGTTGTCGTCGCTCGCCTTGTCGAGTTCGGCGTTGAGGAACAGGCCCGGCGTATAGGCCATCTTGACGATGCGGCCGGGCACGGGCGCGCGGTTCACATGGCAGTCGAACACGTTCATGAAGATCGAGATCCGCATCATCGGCTCGGGCGGCAGGTTCAGTTCCGGCGGGGGCAGGGCGGTGGCGACCTGGCTGACGCGGCCATCGGCCGGGGAGATCACCAGCCCCTCGCGCTGCGGCGTGATCCTGACGGGATCGCGGAAGAAATAGCAGACCCACAGCGTGATGATCGCGCCGATCCAGCCGAACGGCGTCCACAGATGCCCGAGCACCAGCGAGGCGACGAGCGCGATGGCGATGAAGACATAGCCCTCCTTGTGGATGGGCACGATCACCTTGCGGACGGAATCGACGAGCGACATGAAGGGGCTTCCGTTGATCTTGCTGGCGCGGGCAGGCGCGGATGTGACGTCGCTATGCGGCGAGGGTGTGGCCGCAAGCCATGGCGGCTGCTTTAGGAGGTTCGGCGCGCCGGGGGAAGAGGCAAGCCCTTGCCGCTCCGGCGCCCGCAAAGGGTTTCGCTACCCTGGCAGGGCAGGGCTGCGTCATCAGGACTGGAAAAGCCCCATGCCGCAGGGATAGATCGCCTTCGCCGCAACCGATGCAGAGGCGCCGGGACTGGCGGCGAGGAGAGTTCGATGAGCTGGTCGCCCACGCAGTACACCAAGTTCGAGAACGAGCGGAACCGCCCGGTCCACGATCTGCTCGCCCATATCGCGACGCCCGATCCTAAAACGGCCGCCGATATCGGCTGCGGCCCCGGCAACTCGACAGAGTTGCTCCAGGCGCGCTTTCCCCACGCTCGCGTCACGGGCATGGATTCCTCGCAAAACATGATCGACGCCGCCCGCAAGCGCCTGCCCGAGATCGCCTTCGAGGTCGGCGACATCGCAGGCTGGGCGAGCCGCGAGCGCTTCGACGTCATCCTCGCCAATGCCGCCCTGCAATGGGTGCCCGATCACGCCGCCCTGCTGCCGGCGCTCCTCGACCGGCTCGCCGGTGGCGGCAGCCTCGCCGTGCAGATGCCCGACAATCTCGACGAGCCCGCCCATGTCCTGATGCGCGAGACGGCGGCGCAGGGCCCGTGGGCCGCAACGCTGGCAGGGGCCGCGAAGGCCCGCGAGCCGCGCCGCAGCGTCGACTGGTATTATCGCGTGCTGCGCGAAGCCGGTGCGACCGTCGATATCTGGCGCTCGATCTATCACCATCCGCTGGCGGACGGGGCTCCGGCCATCGTCGAATGGTTCAAAGGCACGGGCCTGCGCCCCTTCATCGACCCGCTCGACGAGGCCGATCGCGCCGGATATCTCGAGCGCTATACGTCCGCCGTCGCGAAAGCCTATCCGGCCCAGCCCGATCGCAGCGTGCTGTTGCCATTCCCGA
The DNA here is from genome assembly GCF_056405115.1 of Allobosea sp. P2_A10. NCBI lineage: Bacteria > Pseudomonadati > Pseudomonadota > Alphaproteobacteria > Hyphomicrobiales > Alloboseaceae > Allobosea > Allobosea sp. P2_A10. The sequence continues at coordinate 167,766 of NZ_JBFUCS010000001.1, forward strand.
GGCTGTTCTTCGTCGCGACGCGATAGGTCCGCCGCATAGCTCACCCGCGCGGCGTCACCCGCATCGGCATGCCGCCCTGCGGCCGCAGCGTGATCTGGTGGACCGGCACGGGCGGGGCCTCGCCGGCATGCTCGAAGCGCAAGTTGCGCACGAGCGTCGACAGCGTCAGGACGGCCTCGACCATGGCGAATTGCAGGCCGATGCAGATGCGCGGTCCCGCGCCGAAGGGCAGATAGGCGTAGCGATCGATCCTTTCGCGCGCGCCGGGCAGGAAGCGCTCCGGCCGGAACTGCCCAGGCTCGCTCCACAGGCTCTCGTGCCTATGCAGCACATAAGGTGCGACGATGACGAGCGCGCCTTTGGGGATCTCGACGCCGCCGGCCTCGTCGGCGGCGATCGCGGTGCGCGACAGCGAGGGCACCGGCGGATAGAGCCGCATCGCCTCCTCGATCACCGCCCTGGTCATGGCGAGTCGGCCGCCCGAGAGCGCGGCTGCGACGACATCGCCCGCCGCCGCATCGGCCTCCGCCTCGACCGCGCTGCGGATATCGGGCGCAAGCGCCAGCAGATAGAGCGCCCAGGTCAGCGCATTGGCCGTCGTCTCGTGGCCCGCACCGATGAAGGTGATGATGTTGGCGCCGATTTCGGCGTCGCTGAGTCCTGCGCCGGTCTCGGGATCGCGCGCGTCGAGCAGGGCGCAGAGCAGGTCGGGCGGCAGGCCGTTTTCGGTCTCCTCGGCCTGCTGGCGCAGCGCCGTCCGCTCGCTGATGATCGTCTGGACGCTGCTCTCGAAGAAGTCGACCGCCGAGCGCGCCCGAAAGCGGCCGATGCGCGGCAGCCATTTTGGCGCACCGAGAACGTCGAGCGGGTCGATCTTGCCTTGCGTCTCGAAATAGCGCGTCAGCGCTGCTCCGAAGGCCTCGGCCCCGCCGGCGATGCTGTTTGAAAACAGCGTCTCCGCCAGAACGTCATAGGTGATCCGCGTCATATCCTGGCTGATATCGACGATACGGCCCCGGCGGCGCGCCGCCATGCGCGCGACCTGCGCCTCCACCGGCGCGAGCATCCTGTGCGCCAGCGCCTCGACCCGGCGCGGCGTGAACAGCGGCGCGAGCGTGCGCCGCGCCCGCTTCCAGGCCTCGCCCTCGACCGTCAGCAGCCCTTCGCCGAGGCCCGGCGCGAGGATCGCGCGCTGCAGGTCGTCCTTGCGGTAGTTGGCGACATTCTCGACCAGGACATGGCGGATCGCGGCGGGATCGGACACCACGACGCCATAGCCGAGCAGGCTCTTGCCGGCGACGATGGGCTCGCGAAAATGCCGCTGCCGCCAGATCGTCAGCGGGTTGCGGCGCAAACGCAGCAGCAGTTCGAGCTTGCCGAACTCATGCTCGGCCGGGACGGGGGCGGGCGGCAGGCGGCGCCGCGGCAAAAAATCCGGCGCGGATATCGCGATCGTCGTCATGCTGGCCGGTCCCTTCGCGCTGAGGCGGGTTTCCGTGATGCAGCATGATTATGGTGCCGCTATGGGCGAAAGTCGCCGGTCCGCGACGTCGCAGCCGCTTCACCAGGGGATCGACTCGCCGCGATAGCTCAGGAAGGCGCCGTTCTCGGCCGGTCCGACGCCGTCGACCACCGCGAGCAGCCGCGCCGCGCATTCGTCGGGATTTTGGACGTCGAGGCCCGTCCGGGCGAATGGTGCGGAAAGCCCGGTCTCGACCGTGCCGGGATGCAGCGCGACGCAGATCGCGTCTGGCCGGGTGCGCCGGCATTCGATCGCGGCGGTGCGCAGGAGTTGGTTCAGTGCGGCCTTGGAGGCGCGGTAGCTGTACCAGCCGCCGAGCTTGTTGTCGGCAATGCTGCCGACCCTGGCCGAGAGCGTCGCAAACACCGCCTTGCCCGTGCGCGGCAGCAGCGGCAAGGCGTGCTTTATGATCAGGGCCGGGCCGATCGCGTTCAGTGCGAAGGCGCGCGCCATTGCCTGGGCATCGAGTTCGCGCCAGCTCTTCTCCGGCCGCTGATCTTTGTCATGCAGGAAGCCGGTGGCGTCGATCACGAGCCGAATCTCACCCTTGGCAGCCGCGTATTCGACGGCCGCCTTCAGGCTCGGCTCCGAAAGAAGATCGGCCGCCGGTTGGGAGCCGCGGCTGAAGCCGACTACCTCGTCGAAAGCGCCAGCGCCGGTGAGCTTGCGAACCAATGCGCCGCCGATGCCTCCGCTTGCGCCGAAGACGATGGCGACGCCGCCCGGCTTCCAGACGCAGGGTGGGGTAGGGGGCTCAGCCGCCATGACGTCCGTCCTTGCCCAGCACAGCCTGCGCCACCGCCTCGCCGCTGTCGAACGCGGCCTCGATGCGCGGCCCGAGGCACCAGTCGCCGCAGGCTCCAAGCCCGACATCCTCGTGCCAGATGCAGGCTTCGCCCAGCGGCTGCTCGACCAGCGCATAGCGCCAGCGATGGGCCGCGACGAAGCCCGGCTGACGGCTCACGCCGGTGGTCGCCTCGAAGCGCGCCAGCAATGCGGCGGCCGCGATCTCGGGGGGCACCTCGAGATGCGCGCGCGACCATGCCGGTGTCGCATGGACCACCACGGTCTCATGTCCGGCGTCCCGCCCCGGCTTGCTTGCGTTGCGCGCGATCCAGGCGACCGCGTCATCGGAAGGCCGGAGATGCGTGTCCGCCAGAACCGGGCCGTCATAGCCAAGCATCAGCGCCCAGCACGGGGCGTAGCGCACGCGCTCGACGCCCGGCAGCGCGACGCCTGCCGAGGCCGCGAGCGGGATCGCCTGCGGCGCGGGCACGGCCAGGATCACGACGTCGAAACCGTCTGCGTCGGGCGTTGCCACTGAGCCCTCGGCCGCATGGAGCCTCCAGCCCCGCCCGCCGCGCGCCAGCGTGGCGATCTGGCAGCCGGTGACGGTCGCCAGCCCCGCCGCCATCATCCGGGCCGGCGCAGTCATGCCGGGCGTCCCGACGAACGCGCCCTCGAACCACTCCGCCACCTGGCCTTGCGCCAGCCATGTCGCAACCTGCTCGCGAAACCGCGCACCCCTGGCGGTGAAATACTGTGCCCCATGGTCGAAGCGCAGCGCGTCCACGCGCCGCGTCGCCATTCGTCCGCCAAGACCACGGCTTTTGTCGAACAGGGTGACGGAATGGCCGGCCGCCGCCAGCCTTCGAGCGGCGGCGAGCCCCGCCATGCCAGCGCCGATGATCGCGATATGCGTCGTCATAAGGTCGTTCTCCCCGGCGTCGATACGCCGAGGCAGGCGCTCTGGACCAGTCTCCGGCGGCATCGCGCCCTGCGATTGGGCGTTGACGGTTGCGCAACCAAGGACTGCTTTGATCTTTTCCGGGGCCGCACTATGCTTTCCCTGCCGGGTTCGCCGCGAGGTTTCGCGTGTCCCGGCCTCGTCTTGTCCGACCGGGAAACTGCGCGTGCCTTCGTTGACGCTTTCGATCCAGAACATGGACAGGCTGCCTGATGGCGGCCCCCTCCAGATCGCCATCAAGGGTCAGCGCGGGCTCGATATCGGACGCGACCAATATCTCGACTGGACCCTGCCCGATCCCGGCCGGATCGTCTCCAGCCGTCACTGCGAGGTGCGCTTCCGCGACGGCTTCTACTGGCTGCACGACGTTTCCAGCAACGGGACGTTCGTCAATGGCAACGAACAGCGCATCGCCGGACCGCATCGCCTCAACGATGGCGACAGCATCGAGATCGGCCACTACATCATCGGCGCGAAGGTCGAACTCGACGCCGCCGCCCAGCAGGCCCCCGAAGCACCGGCCCAGGGCTTCACGCGGGCCGAGGAGATGTGGGATTCGACCTCGACCGCGCCGCCGATCTCGGCTGCCGAGCTGCGTCCGCCGCGCCCGGCTGCCGAACAGAACGACCTGATGAACTGGTATGTCGACATTCCCGAGGTCGACGCACCGCCGCCGCAGCGCGCCGTGCCGGCCTGGCTGCCTCCGACGCGCCCCACCGATCTGCCACCTGCCGCCGCTACACCGTTGGCGCCGCCTGCCTTCCCGAGCGAGGCGTTCGCTGCCAAGCCCGACCCGTTCGAGGAGCGGCCTGCCGCAGCCCCCACCGCTTTCGAACAGCCGGGTTTCGAGGCGCTGCCGCCGCTGGTCGCGCCGTCGTCGGCGTCAAGCTCCGACTGGTCGATCAATCCGCTTCCCCCGGCTGCGCCGGTGCGTCCGGCAGGCGAGGGGGCGACGAGCCCGCCCGGCGGTTATATGACCGCGCCGCCCGCCGCGATTGCGGCCGAGATGCCGCGCGCTGCGCCGCCGTTCATGCCACCAGAGCCACCGCCGGCACCGGTGGCACCCCCGCCGCCGCCTCCTCAGGCGCAGGCACCGTCGCAGCCGCTCGGCAAAAATCTGGCTGCCCGGATGGCCAAGGGCGCCGGTGTCGGCGAGGAGGTTTTCAGCCACCGTTCGCCGGAGGAACTCGCGGAACTGACCGGTCTGCTGCTCCGCATCACCTGCGACAACGTCAAGCAGATGCTGCAGGCCCGCGCCGAGACCAAGGGGCTGGTGCGCAGCACCAACCAGACCATGATCCAGGCGCTGGAGAACAATCCGCTGAAATTCTCGCCCACGGTCGAGGATGCGCTGCGGACCATGTTCGGCCCGACGACGACGAGCTATCTCGACGCGAGGCGGGCGCTGGAGGAAAGCTTTCGCGACCTCAAGACGCACCAGATGAACACCTATTCCGCCATGCAGCAGGCGCTGAAGATGGTGGTCGAGGATCTCGATCCCAACTCCGTCGAGACGGCGACGGAGAAGGAAGGCGGTCTCGGCGGCCTGATGGGCTCGCGCAAGGCCAAGCTCTGGGACACCTATGTGACGCGCTGGAAGGCCAAGACCGAGCGCCATGACAACGGCCTCGTCGATGCCTTCATGCTGTATTTTTCCGAATGCTACGATCGGCTCGCGAGCCGGCTGCGCTCCTGAGCGGCTTGCGGGTCGATTTGGCTCGATCTAGTCTCGCGTAGCGTCATCTGACCGGGATTGGCCCATGCCGACAGGACCTGCTGCCCGCACCGGAGATCCGGTGCTCCATCCGCTGCCTCCGGTTCTCCAGCCGGGACCGGGCAGCTCCAATGTGCTGATCGGCAGCATGCCGGCCTGGCGCGGTATCGGCGGCGCCGGGGCTGCCGCCCTGCAATCGGCCAAGGCGACATCGGACGCCACGCTGAAGGCTGCCGAGGCTGCCAAGATCGCGGCCGCACCGACACCCGGCGCGGCTGCAGCGGTGACGGCCGAGGAGACGGCAAAGACGGCCGCTTCGACGGCGATGAGCGCGACGATCAACAGCGCTGCGGCCAGCGGCGGCTCGCCGAGCGGCGGCATGGTCGACATCCATATCTGCGCCACGCCGCTGCCGGTGCCGCCGCACGGTCCCGGCGTCGTCGTCGACGGCTCGACCACCGTGATGATCAACGGCCTGCCGGCCTGCCGCATGGGCGACACCATCGTCGAGGCGCTCGGGCCGCCCAACAAGATCGCGGGCGGCTGCACGACCGTCATCATCGGCGGCTGAGCGGCCGGCGCTCGCCGCCACCCTTCAGGACGTCCCTGGAGCGTTGACTGTTCCCGCCTGAACAGCAGCGTCTCCCTGCCGCGCACTACCGTTCTCCCAGCGAACCAGGGGAGAGCGTCATGTCCATCAAATGCGCGGCCGATTTTGCGGACTGGTACGACACCACCGCGCGCAACTACACCGACGAGGTTTTGACGGAATTCGTCGATCGGAACCCCAACCTGATCGGCGTCTGGGCGGCTGCGGGCGCGGCCAACGCCTTCGAGATCGGCTCCATCGTATTCGTCGATCTCGGCCGCTTCGGCAGCGGTTTCGGTTCGGGGACGACCGGCGGCGTGTTCCAGGATCTGTTGCGCGCGCTGAGCGTCATTCCGGTCGGTAAGGTCGCCTCGACGGTCGGAGCGATCGCGCGGCCGGCGCTGGGCCGGTTCCTGAACACGGCGGCGCAGTTCTATTGGGCCGCCAAGCGCGGCAAGCTCTGCGTTCCGATCTCGATCGGCCAGGCGCTGGAGCGCACCGGCCAGTCGCTGGTGATGACGCTGGACGACGTGCTCAAGGCGGCGGGCCGCTCGATCGAATCCTTCGACAGCAAGCTCGGCCGCGGCATGTTGCCGGCGGAGGTGCGCGAGACGCTGGAGGCGATGCAGGCGAAGTTCAGCGAACTGCCTGCCCGTATCGCGACCTCCTGGAGCGACATCGTCGGCTATGCGCAGGGCACGGAGGGTCTGCTCATGGTGTCCATCAAGCGGACGGTGACGAAGGGCGGCAAGCTGGCCGACACCTTCCACACCATCCTTGTCTCGAATTCACCGCAAGGGGTGGTCATCGTCGATCGCTACGGCCTGTTCAAGTCTCTGGAGGAGCTTTCCGTCAGATACGGCTCGCGGGCGCCGTCGGAATTCTACAGGATCAACGTCGACAAGCCGATATTCGCGATCGCCAACTGGGTCATGGACTCGGCTCTCGTCTCACGGCTGAACGCGATGGGGCCGCTCGGCGCGATTGCGGTGCGCGCCGCGATGATGATCGGCTTCAACCCGGCCGTGCCGCGCGCGCAGGTCGACGAGATGTTCACGAAGTTCACCGCCGGAAAATCGCCCGAGGAGCTCTACTCCGCGCCAGTCAGGCCGCCCGAGATGGCGGCGACCATGTTCACCCACGAGATCGGCGCCAGGATCGAGCGCAAGGACTGGCTCTCGGTGATCTCCGAGAAATGGTATGGCGACCTGCTGCTCTGGCCGATCATCTTCGACTTCAACCGGAGCGCCGAGTTCCCCCATCCCAAGCAGATGAAGCCGTATATGCGCATCAAGGTGCCGTTCCTGCCCGAAATGACGAAGGAGCAGCGCATCGCCGTCCGCCAGCGCGGCCTCAACTGGAAGTGAGGGCGGCGCGCCGGGCGAGGCTTCAGGTCACGCGGTGGAACAGGCCATAGGCAGGTTCCGTCGCGACGCCCTTCCCGGCGGTTTTGCGGCCTTTGAGTTCCGTTGCGTAGTAGGCCTCGATGTCCGCCTTGCCGTTCAGCATGCGCCTGCGGCCGTCCGGCAGGAAGGCGTAGACGACCTCGTCGGAATGCGTCGCGTATTTCTCCTGGTCGCCGTGCAGGATCATCGGACGCCCGATCCGGCTGTTGACGTAGTTCTGCACGTCCAGCAGTTCCTTCGAGCGCGCGTGGACCTGACCCTGCCGCGTTTCCTTGACGAAAAGCGTTTCGGTCGGGTTGTCCGCCGGTACGATGGCGTAGAGGTCATAGTCGCCGTGGACATAGCTGGCGGCGGTCGCCAGCGACATCGAGGAAAACATCACGCAGCCATAATGCTTGTGTTCGGGGTCCAGCTGAACGGCGTAGAGGGTGAGGCCGGGAAAATAGAGTGCGAGCCGTTTTCCGGAAGCATCGAACAGGTTCTGCGCCACCAGCCCCCTGAATTTGTCCCATTCTTCCAACGCCTTGCCGTATTTCGCACCGTCATAGGCGGTTGCCCCGACCACGGTCGGGTCCACGACGAGGCCTGCGGTCTGGTACGCCCGGCCATTTAGCGTGACGTTGCGGTCGGCCGTCTTGGCCTTGCAGTCCAGACGCTTGGCCGAATAGTCGGGCAGGCTCATATACGGCAGCGAGGCCGGGTTTGTCGCCCGCACCAGGATGTGGACGCGGTAGTTGACCGCAGCCTTCGAGAAGATGTCCGCGTCGAGCGGGCGGATTCCGGCCTCGAGCATCGTCGGTCTCCTTTTATGTCCAGTTTCTGGCGCGCGTCGCCGGAAGCGCCGCGCGCCATGAGGCCTCGTGCCTCAGAGCACCTCATAGGCGAACTGGCCGTCCTCGATGGAGACCTTGGCGCTCTTCACCTCGGTCTTCTCGATCGCCTTGTTGAGGAAGGCGCGCGAGAGCGACGGCAGCAGCGTGTTGGTGACGATGTTGTCTATCATGCGGCCGCCGGAATCGGGATCGTTGCAGCGCTCCACGATATGGTCGACCACTGCCTGATCGTACAGGAAGGCGGCGTTGTGGTTCTCGCGGATGCGCTTGCCGATGCGGTCGAGCTGCAGCCGGACGATTCCACCGAGCATGTCGGGCGACAGCGGGTAATAGGGAATCGTGACGATGCGGCCGATCAGCGCCGGCGGGAAGACGCTGAGCAGATAGGGCCGCAGCGCCGTCGACAGGGTCTCGGCGTCGGGCCTCGTTTCGGGGTCGCGCGCCATCTCCATGATGACCTCGGTGCCGACATTCGAGGTCAGGATGATCAGCGTATTCTTGAAGTCGATCCGCCGGCCGGTGCCGTCCTCCATCTGGCCCTTGTCGAAGACCTGGAAGAACAGTTCGTGGACGTCGGCATGCGCCTTCTCGACCTCGTCCAGCAGCACCACCGAATAGGGCTTGCGGCGCACGGCCTCGGTCAGGCGGCCGCCTTCGCCATAGCCGACATAGCCGGGAGGCGCGCCTTTCAGCGTCGAGACGGTGTGGGCCTCCTGGAACTCGCTCATGTTGATGGTGATGATGTTCTGTTCGCCGCCATAGAGCGCTTCCGCCAGCGCCAGCGCCGTCTCGGTCTTGCCGACGCCCGATGGGCCGCAAAGCATGAACACGCCGATCGGCTTGTTGGGGTTGTCGAGCTTGGCGCGGTTGGTCTCGATGCGCTTGGCGATCATGGCCAGGCCGTGCTGCTGCCCGACGACGCGCTTGTTCAGCGTTTCCGCGAGGTTGAGGATGGTCTCGATCTCGTCCTTGACCATCCGGCCGACCGGAATGCCGGTCCAGTCGGAGACGATCGCGGCGACCGCCTGCTCGTCGACATGGGCGTAGATCTTGCGCTCGTCGGGATTGAGCGCCTCAAGCGAGGCGTTCCGGTCCTTGAGCGCGCTGAAATCGGCCTCCGCGTCTTCCGGCGGCGTCTCGGTCCCTTCGCCGATCGGAGCGTCGCCGGCGGTGCCGGCCTCGCCTGCGGCAGCCTTCGCCTTTGCGGCGGCGGCCTTGGCGATCTTCTCGCGCAGCGCCTTGATCTCCTCGACGATCGCCTTTTCCGAATCCCACTCGCCTTCGAGCTTGGCGAGTTTCTCCTGCAGCGTCGCGGTTTCGGTGGCGATCTCGGCGAGGCGCTCGCCGGCGTCGGTGCCGATGTCGCGGTCGGTCTCCAGCGCGAGCTTTTCCTTGTCGAGCGCCGTGATGGCGATGCGGGTGTCCTCGATCGAGGCCGGCGTCGTCGTCTGGCTGATCGCGACGCGGGCGCAGGCCGTGTCGAGCAGGCTTACCGCCTTGTCGGGCAACTGCCGGGCGGGGATGTAGCGATGCGACAGGGTCACGGCCGCGACGATCGCCGCATCCGAGATGCGCACGCCGTGATGCTTCTCCATCGGGCCGAGAATGCCGCGCAGCATGGTGCAGCAGCGCGCCACGTCGGGCTCGTCGATCTGCACCGGCTGGAAGCGCCGGGTCAGCGCCGGATCCTTCTCGAAATAGAGCCGGTACTCGGCCCAGGTCGTCGCCGCGATGGTGCGCAGCGTGCCGCGCGCCAGCGCGGGCTTGAGCAGGTTTGCCGCATCGCCGGTCCCTGCCGCGCCGCCTGCGCCGATCAGGGTATGGGCCTCGTCGATGAACAGGATCACCGGCGTCGGCGAGGACTGGACCTCGTCGATGACCGAGCGCAAGCGCTGCTCGAACTCGCCCTTCATCGAAGCGCCGGCCTGCATCAGGCCGATGTCGAGCGAGCAGAGCCGGACATTGCGCAGCGGCGGCGGCACGTCGCCCGATGCGATGCGCTGGGCGAAGCCCTCGACCACGGCCGTCTTGCCGACGCCGGCCTCGCCGGTCAGGATCGGGTTGTTCTGGCGGCGGCGCATCAGCACGTCGATGATCTGGCGGATCTCGTCGTCGCGGCCAGTGATCGGGTCCATCGTGCCCGATGCCGCCTTGGCGGTGAGGTCGATCGAGAAGCGATCGAGCGCGGTCGAGCCCTTGGCGCCGGGCGCGGTCTCGCTGCCGCTGCCGCTGCTGAGGCCGGAGCCGTCCATCGGCTGCAGCGTTTCCTCGTCCGAGTCCGCCCACAGCGTGCGGTGTTCGCTCGCCAGCGCATCGACGGGGATTTTGCCGAATTCCTTGGATGCGTCGAACATCGCACGGCGCAGCTCGACCGACTTCAGCGCGGCGATGAGGAGATGGCCGGAGCGGATCTGCGCTTCGCCGAAGAACAGCGTCGCATAGTGCCAGCCGCGGTCGAGCACGTCGGAAATCTGGTTCGAGACGCCGGGCATCTCGGTCTCGTTGCGCTTGAAGCCGTTCACCACGGCGCCGACTTCGGTCAGCATCCGCGCCCGGTCGAGCTTGTAGTGATCGACCGTGATGGCGAGGTCGGATTTGTCGTTCTGGAGCAACTGCAGCAGCCAGTGCGCCAGTTCGACATTGCGGTTGCCGCTGCGCTTGGCCCCGCGCAGCGCCTGGATGAAAGCGTCATAGCCCAGGCGGTTGAGCTTTCCGGTGATGGCTTCGAGACTGATCTCGCTCATTTTGGCCCCCTGGCTTTGCTTGTTTTAAGTTGTGATTTGGCAGGCTTGCTGCTGGCCTGTCCGGGCTGGAAGCGCGCGTCGCAGCGGATCTCGTCGGCGGCCGCGTCGCTTCTGGGCGCAAGCCAGGAGGTCCAGCCGAGCTGGGCCGAGCGCGCGCGCGTCAGGCTCATCGGCTCGACCTTGCGGGCGGGAATCGCGAGTTCGACATCCCAGGTGATCTCATGGCCGAGCACGAAGAAGATCGCGTCGTTGACAGCCCGGCAGACATCGCCGCTGGGCAGGAACCGGCGATACTCGTCGAGATCGGCCGTATGCAGCCTTACCGTAATCTTGTCCTCGACGCTGAACACGCCCGAACCGACCAGCATGTCGACGCCGAGCCTGGCATGCTTGCCGCCGAGGCTCGAACGGTCGCTCTCCTCGAACTCGATCCGCATGCCGACGAACTCGTCGATCTCGACCTTGAGCTTGAACATGCCCTCGAGGAAGCCGCGCAGGCGCGCCGCCGATTTCGCCTGCGCGCCGAGCAGGCCCGAATAGGCGAGCTTGGCGGCGTCGGGCGTGGCGTCGAGGCCGCGATAGGGCGCGCTGCCGAGCCCGATCCCCGCGCCGACGAAATCGAAAAAGCGGTCCCTCGTCGCGCTGTCATGCTGTGCGATCGGGCGCGCATCGGCCCAACTGCGGAAGAACAGTTGCAGGAAGCGGTTGTGGAACAGATCGAGAAAGCGCGGAAACGAATCGTCCTTGGCGAGAAGCCAGGCATGGGCTTCCTCGGTCGTGGCATAGGGCAGGGCGCCCTGCGGCCCGAGCAGGCCGAGGAACTTGACCAGGATGCGCATGCGCCCGGAGGCGTCGTCATCGGCCTTCGCCAGCGTCGAGGCTGGAAAATCCATGTAGGGGTCCTGCCCCAGCGCGACATATTCCTCGCGGGTGGAGCTGGAATCGCCGATGCGCGGCTTGTCCGGGTTGGCGCGCTCGAACCGGCGCAGCGTTTCGTAGAAGTCGAAGCGCCAGGGCTCCAGCTTCAGATCGTCGCGCAACTGCTCGAGGGAATGGCTCACAGCACCCTCCGCGAACCGGCGCGCGGCGGCCAGCGTGCGATTTCGCCGCGCTCGACCGTGCGGATAACCGTCTGGGTGAAGTGGTTCACGCCGGAATATTCGGCGAAGAAGCGGTCCAGGATCGCGCCGAGCAGAAAAGCGCCCGAACCTTCGAAGGCCTTCTCGTCGAGCAGGACGGTGACCTCGGTGCCGCGCGCCGCGCCCAGCCCCGCCCGGTGGCGCACCCTGCGCACGACCGGCCGGCTCTCGACCGAGCGCGTGCCGCGAATGCGCCGTTCCGTGGCGTTGTCGGCGAGGTCGGCGAACAGCGCCAGCGTCTCGCGCAGCGCCCCGCCATCCTTGCCGCCGCCGCGTTCGAGCAGGCCGAGATGGTTCAGGCTGAGCATGTTGATCAGCCGCCAGGTCACGGTGCCGGTATGGGCGGTCTCGCCGCGGCTACGCAGATAGGAGGCGACGGGCTCGCGCGGCGGCGTCGGCCCGGCCATGCAGACGATGTCGAGCGTCTGGTCCTCGGGCAGCCGGAAATCGGCGCCGCTCGTCCCGACCGGCAACTGCTCGGCGAGATGGCGGTTGCTGCAGAAAGCGCGCACGCTGATCTCGACGACCTTCGAGATCAGGTCCAGGCCCGGCTTTTCGGTCAGCGAGATGAACATGTCGGTGCCGATATAGTCCGACGCCGCGCCGCGCTGTTTCTCCTCGATCGAGCGTCGGCGCGGTAGCCGGCGGATGGTGTAGAACAACCCGGACTCGTCGCTGTTTTCGAGCGAGGCCGAATAGAGCGGCCGGACCGGCACCTTCTCGCGCCCGCCTGCGAAATGCGCGAAGACGTCGACGATCCGGTGCGGCTCGAATTCGAGATAGCGGCTGCGATCAGGTACGATCTGGTGCTCGTGCACATTGGTCTTCAGCGCGACACGGTCGGTGCCCATCTCGAACAGGTTGACCGCGGCGCTGGTGTAGAGCGAGAAGGAATTGCCATCGACGACGCTGCCCAGCCGCGCGCTCGCCTCGTCGAAGACCATGATGATCTCGATATTGCGCGAGGTCAGCGCCTGCCGGATCGCCTTCAGCCCGCCGAGCGTGAATCCAAGAAATTTGCGCGGAAACATGAAGTATTCGCGCAGCAGGTCGAACCCGCTGAAGATGCGCGAATCATGGGGCATCAGCGCGTCCAGCCCCTCCATGCCGATCTGGCTGATGCAGTCCTCGGGCAGCGGAACCGTGACGGGATCGCCGAACGTGTCGAGGAAACGAATATAGACGCCGATGCGGCGCGCGATGATGTGCTCGTAGATCACGTGCGCGTCGGGCTCGGCGCCGGTGAGGTAGAACGGCAGCGTCTCGACCTTGGTGCCGGCAAACCAGCAATCGGGCTTGATCTTGGCTTCGGCGTCGGACGGCTCGTCGTCGCGCTTGGGCGCGGCGCGATGGGTCAGCCCGATGCGCAGGCCAGCCATCGCACGCCGGTCGATCGGGATGCCGAGTCCTTGAAGCGCGGCGGGCGTCGCGAAATAGTCGGCGCCCGTGATCTCGAACGGCCACAAGGTCACGTCGGAGGCAAGACGGTAGCGGCAGGCGACGCGGCGGCCGCGCTGCTGGTAGGTCGCGTCGAGATAGCTGCCGCGCGGGATCGTCTTGCCTTCGCGCATGGCGGTGTCGCCATAGCCGGGGACGAAGCGCGCGAGGATGCAGGACGGCGTCGGCGCCAGATAGTTCGGCACCAGCTGCTCGAGCAGATTGGAGGTGAATTCGGGAAACTCGTGCTTGAGCTTGAGCTGCACCCGCGCGGCCAGGAACGCCTGCCCCTCCAGCAGCCCCGACACCATCGGGTCGATCCGGTCGCGCACGAGCCCGCCGAGCCGGTCGGCGATGCCGGGATACTCGTCGCCGAACTCCTTCGCCTGCTGAAAAAGCAGCTCCAGTTCGCGGTTGTAGAGATCGAGGAATTCGCGATCCATGGCTGCTAGGGCAGAATGCCGGCGCGTGCGGAATGGACGACGGGCGGGTGCATGCTTGCCACCATGAAGCCGATGACGGCGACAGCGCGAGCGTCGGCCGTTCCCATGCGCCGGCGGGGCGCTTCACCATTCCGTTGATCGGGCGCTCGCATCATGGCCTAGATCCGGCTCACGACGACTTTGCCGGAGCCGGCCTGCATCTCGGCGAAGAACTCGACCGGAACATTGACGGGGTCGGCGACCATGTCAGCCCGCACGATGAACCGCACCGCCAGCTCATGCACCTCTATCGACTTGTCGCGCTCGACATGGAGCGATTCTCGGACGAGCCGCGGCTCGTAAAGCAGCAGCGCGTCCCGGATCTCCTGGTCGATATCGGCAATGCCGGACTCGTCGATCGTGCGGTGGGCGATGTCGGGCAGTCCGTAATTGATGATCGACCGACGGGCCGCGTCGTGCGGTCCGAAGTCGAACGATGATTCCAGATTGACGGTGTTCAGCAACAGCGCCAGGTCGCGAGACAATTCGCTGCGCAGGCGATTTTCCGAGATGCCTGCGCGCCCGGTCATGACGCGCCCGGCAACCACGCGCTCTCCGCCGTCGTCGCGCAGATCGACAGTCTTCTTGCCGTCGCGTGCTTCCGCTGCCGAGCGGAAGGCGAACATCAGCGGAAACCGCAGATTGACGGCCTTTTTTCGACTCATCCAGCCTGCCCCGCAACGCAATAACAACCGCCACGCCTTGCGCGAAAACCCCACTGGTCGCGTCTGACATTGTCAGAGCGACCAGCAGCGCAGCGTGGCTTTGGGCCGGCGTGACGCCGGCCCAAAGGCGGGAGCTTACTTGGATTCGGCCTTGGCGATGTCGTACTTGTCCGACTTCTCGACGCCCTTCGCGCCCTTTTCGGTCTGAGCGGCGAACTTGTATTCGTAGCGGGCGAAATTGAGCGAGAAGTTCAGCATCACATCCTCGCCCGAGCCGCTCATGCTGACCGAGGAGACGATGATGTCTTCCATGATGAGCGTGAGGAAATCGAGCGGCTTGTCGCCGGCCTTGCGCTGGATCAGCGTGGCCTTGCCGCCATGCGTGCCCTTGGCGCACCACTGCAGCAGGGTCGCCGAAGCGGTGTCCATCTTCATCGTGCAGGAGAGGTCCTGGAACGACGACTTGCCCTTGCCGCCGCCGGGGCCGTCATGCGTCGTGCCCGACTGGCTCGCGCCCCAGCTCCAGGCGAGGAGGGCGAGTTCCTTCTCGTGACCCTTGACGACGCTGTCGCCTTCGAGGGACGGCGATTCGAACTTGAGGTAGATGTCTTCAGCCATGGTGGTTGCTCCCGTTGGATTGTTTCGACGACTTCATACTGGCCGCTGGCCCTCAGCACCGCTGTTCCACCGGGAACAGCGGTGCAAAATTCGCAGAGGCGCGATCAGGATTTCTGCGGCAGCCGCGACACGAGGCTGAGGCTGACATCCATGCCTTCGAGCTGGTAATGGGGCCGCAACAGGAAACGCGCCGAGTAGTAGCCGGGGTTTTCCTCGTCGGGGCGGATCTGGACGCTCGCTGCCGCCAGCGGCTTGCGAGCCTTGGTCTGTTCGGTCGATGTCGCCGGCGCGCCGTCGACATACTGGTTGATCCACTCCTGCAGCCAGACTGTGAGCTGCTCCTCCTCCATCGTCGAGCCGACCTTGTCGCGGACCATGCATTTCAGGTAGTGCGCGAAACGCGAGACGGCGAACATGTATGGCAGGCGTGAGCGAAGGTTCGACGACGCTGTCGCATCGACGTTGTTGTCGTATTTCTTGGGCTTGTAGAGCGACTGCGCGCCGATGAAGGCCGCCTTGTCCGAATTCTTGCGATGGATCAGCGGGATCAGGCCGGCCTTGGCGAGTTCGGCCTCGCGCCGGTCGCTGATCGCGATCTCCGTCGGGCATTTCAGGTCGACGCCGCCATCGTCGCTCGGGAAGGTGTGCGTCGGCAGATTGACGACCTCGCCGCCGGACTGAACGCCGCGGATGCGCGTGCACCAGCCCCATTCCTTGAAGGCGCGGTTGATGTTCACCGCCATCGCATAGGACGCGTTCATCCAGGCATAGCTCGAGCCGGTGTGGCCGTCGGTCTCCTCCTCGAAGCCGAACTCCTCGACCGGCTCCGACTTCGCGCCATAGGGCAGCCGCGACAGCACGCGTGGCATGCACAGGCCCGCATAGCAGGAATCGTCGGAGTCCCGCAGCGAACGCCAGGCGGCATAGTCGGGCGTGTCGAAGATCTTGCCGAGATCGCGCGGATTGGCGAGCTCGTTCCAGGAGTCCATGCCCATCAGGGTCGGGCCGGCCGCCGCGAAGAAGGGAGCGTGGGCGGATGCCGCGACCTTGCTGATGTCGCGCAGGAGCTGGACGTCCTGCGGCAAGTGGCTGAAATAGTAATCGCCGATCAGGCAGCCATAGGGCTCGCCGCCGAGCTGGCCGAACTCGTGCTCATACACCTTCTTGAACAGCGGGCTCTGGTCCCATTTGGCGCCGGGATAGAGCTTCAGCGTCTTGGACAGCTCGTTCTTCGAGACGTTCATGACGCGAATCTTGAGCTGCGAATCCGTCTCCGAATTCATGATCAGGTAGTTCAGGCCGCGCCAGGCGCTTTCGATCTGCTGGAACTCGGGCGCGTGAATGATCGCGTTGACCTGATCGGACAGTCTCTTGTCGAGCTGGGCGATCATCTCCTCGATCGTGTCGAGGACGTCGTCCTTGACCAGCGACTGATCGGCCAACGCCTGCTTGACCAGGGTCGAGACCGCGTTCTCGACCTCCGTCGCGGCCCGCTCCGTGCGCGGTTTGAAGCTCTGCTTCAGCAGCGAGGCGAACTCGTCGACGTCGCGCGTCTCGGTCTGCCCGGTCTGGTCTTGGGTTTTGAGTTCGGCAGCCATGATCACCATTCCACTATGCAGGGCAACGCTCGCGGAGCGCTCGTCAGGACTTGTCGTCTTCCGCGGCGGGTTTCGAGCGTTCACTCAGCGCCGCCATCAATTTCGGGTCGCTCAGCAATTCCCGCAGCTTGGACTCGGCGCCGGCCTTGCCGTCCATGTAGCTCTTCAGATTGGCGAGCTGCTCGCGGGCCTCGAGCAGCTTGGCCACGGCCGGGACCTGGCGGGCCACGGCGGCGGGGCTGAAATCGGACATCTTGTTGAAGCGCAGGCCGACCTGCAGCTTTTCGCCGGTGGGACCGTCGCCAAGCTTGTTTTCGACGCGGAAAGCGACGCCGGGCTGGATCGCCGACATGCGGTTCTCGAAATTGTCCATGTCGATGTCGAGGAAGCTGCGATCGGCCATGTCCGCCTTTTCGGCGCCGGCAAAGTTGCCCGACAGATCCGACATCACACCCATCACGAACGGAATTTCGATTTTCCGGTTCGCATCATAGGGGTCGTCGTAGCTGATGTGGACGCGCGGCGCCCGGTTCCGCCGGATGAATTTCTGACCGCTATCAGACATCGTCGTCCCCCAAAGGCTGCTTCGCTCCGAGAGGAAGCAACCGCACTACATTTCAAATCCGTCCTTGGGTCAACAGCAAGATCAGTTTTCGTCTAGATTTCGGAAAGCCCGATCCGGCAGCATTTCTCTCAAAAGCGACATGAAATCGCGTTCCGCAAGGGAACGGGCCCTTTCGCACAGCAACGGAATGGCGCTTGACGGCTCGCGTACGCGCAAATGGTTGGCGACTTGCTGGAGAATATCGAGCGCCTCGCGCCGGCTTCCCGGGATCGCCGGCGGTTCTGCATCGGAGCCGTCGCCGTCACCCTCCTCGCCGGGGTCGACGAGCGTCGCCAGCCGTTCGATCGGCAGTTCGAAGGCCATGCGGCCGCCGACATTGATGACTGCGTCGCTGGCGTGGCTGGGCATCAGGAACATCACGGCCTCGGCCAGCCCCTTGCCGACGAGCTGGCGCGCCTGCGCCACCAGCAGCAGGGCGGGGCTGGAGGGCTCGTTGATCTGGAAATAGAGTTCGGCCCTGGTCAATGCGCGGCGGATCTCGGCCAGGGAGCCCAGCGCGGTCGCGGCGGACGGACCCTCGGACTTGCTGGCGACGCTTTCGCCGGCCTCGCCGCCTGCCGAGGCTGGCTGCGAAGCCTGCGCCGCGGTGGGATCGCGCTTGGCGACGAAGCCGTCGAGCACACCCTTCATCTTCCCGAGAACGTCTTTCAGCCGGTCGAGGCTGAGGCTGCCCGCATCGTGCTCCAGCACGCACATCTGCATGTCGGAAAGGGCGGCGCTGGCGGTCGCGATCTGGTCCCGGCTGGCGACGAGGCCGGTCATTTCGGCATCCATGAAGGCGGCGTCGACCGAATGCGTGTCGGGCGTGGGTTCGCCTTCGCGGGCGGTGACCTCGCCATTGGCGATCTGTACCATCCGGTAGTTCACCGCGCCGAGCCGGCGGCTCATCACCAGCGGAGCATGCTGCAGCGGCATGATCACGCTGGTCATGTCGTCGAGCGATTCGACAACGACGATGCGCAGGCCGAAATCGTCGTCTTCGGCGGCCGGATGGACCTGCTCCCAGCGTTCGCGCATCAGCGCCGCCATGGCCGCGAGCGCGTCGCAGAAGCCGGCGAGCTCGCGGTTCAGGATGCGGAACTTGGCGAGCAGCACGAGCAGGCGCAGATCGCGCGTGCGCTTCAGCAGCGCCTCGACGGTGCGGCTCTCCTTGGCCAGATCGTTCTGCGTGCGGTCGAACTGAAAATACGAACCCGCCGGCAGCAGGCCCTCGGAACTGGCGACGAAGAGGCTGTATTCCGGATCATAGGCGAGATCGAGATCGGGACCGCAGGGCGCCTCGTCGTCGATCGGCTCGCACAAGGCGGCGGCGAGGCTCGCTGTCATGGTCATCTTCCCTGCTTACGCCTGGCGCCGTGGCGTTCGCCTGTGGCGCGGCGTTGTCGGCGCTTTGTTTCCCATGCGTCGGGCGATCTGACAACGATCGTCATGGTGACGGGAGTACGGTCGTTGCCGCGGGTCTCGCGCGAAGATCGGCGTCGGCATCGATATCGCTGCGCTTGCTTATCATGCCACGGATCGATTTAAGTGTTTCGGCAGGTTGCTCTTGGTCAGGTTGCCTCTGTGCTGGACCTGGCCGCGGACAGACTATAGTTTTCGTCTGGTCAGCGACCGTCATATTGGGCATATGGGCCGACATGAGCCGTAAACTGAGTCAGGCTAACCGCCCCGGAATCCTGAAAACGCCGTTTGGCGAGGACGAACTCCTGTTCCGTCGGCTCGACGCCAACGAGGGCATGAGCGAGCTGTTCGAGTACCGGATCGAGGCGCTGAGCGAGAAGGACAATCTGAATTTCGACGAGGCGCTCGGCCAACAGTGCCATCTCGAGATCAACGTCACCGAATATGAAAACGCGGTCGTCAAGCGCAGGAAGAAGCGCTATTTCAGCGGCGTCCTGGTCGAGGCGCAGTGGCTCGGCAAGGAAGAGGATCTCTACCTCTACCGGCTTGTCCTGCGGCCCTGGCTCTGGCTGCACGGCCAGGTCGCCAATTGCAAGATTTTCCACAACAAGACGGTCGACAAGATCATCGAGACCGTCTTGCGCGACGGGCAGCTCGGCGATCTCAAGCTCGACATCAAGACCTATCCGAAGCTCGAATTTTGCGTCCAGTATCGCGAGACCAACCTCGCCTTCGTCAGCCGGCTGATGGAGGAATACGGCATCTGCTACTATTTCGAGCATGAGGCGGCGACGCATCGGCTCGTGCTTGCCGATCAGGTTTCGTCCCACAAGCCGATCGCGGGCACCGAAAAGCTGCCTTATCTGCCGCATGAGGCCAGTCACCGGCGCGAGGCCGAGAGTATCGAGCACTGGATGGTCGAGCGGCGGTTCCGCACCGGCAAGATCACGTTTCGCGACTACAACTACGAAAAGCCCGACGCCAACATGCTGGTCGACGACCAGACGTCGGAAAGCTACCAGCATTCCAAGCTCGAGGTTTACGATTATCCCGGGCGCTATCTCGAAAACGGCGACGGCACCCAGCTTGCCAAGGTCAAGCTGCAGTCCGAGCAGGCGCAGGATCGCCGCAGGATCGCCTCGGGCAACGCGGTGACGCTTTATCCCGGCGGTTTGACGACGCTGGAGCGCCATACCGTACCCGCCGAGAACAAGCAGTACCTCGTCGTCAGGGCGACGCATGCGTTCTCGGCGCTGCAATCCTACCGTTCGGGGTCGAGCGCAGCCGGCGAGAGCGACTATCAGGGCCAGTATGAATTCCAGTTGGCCGACCGGCCGTTCAAGCCGCCGCAGCAGACGCCCAAGCCGACGATCTTCGGCCCGCAGACCGCGCGCGTCGTTGGCGAGAAGGGTGAGGAGATCGACGTCGATGACGAGGGCCGGATCCTCGTCAAGTTCCACTGGGACCGCGACAAGGAGCACCTGTACCGGATTCGCGTAGCGCAGGTCTGGGCCGGCGATTCCTGGGGCGGCGCCTTCATTCCGCGCATCGACCAGGAGGTGATCGTCGAGTTCCTCGAAGGCGATATCGACCGTCCGCTCGTCGTCGGCACTGTCTATAACGGCAAGCACAAGATGCCGTTCGGCACCAAGTCGAACAAGAACATCAACGGCATCAAGTCGGACACGACGACCGGGAGCGGCGGCTTCAACCAGTTCACCTTCGACGACACGAAGAAGGCGCAGAAGGTCGAATTCCGCGCCGAGAAATTTCTCGAATCGAAAATTCGCGACACGGAAATCCGCAAGATCGGCGAGGATTTCTCCAGCGAGAAGGGCGAAGCCTCGCGCAATATCGAGCTCGAGAAAGGCGACGACAATCTCAAGGTCTCCACCGGAAACCAGAAGGTCGATGTCGCGAAGGAAATCCACATCAAGGCCGGGAGCAAGATCACGCTGGAGGTCGGTGGCTCGACGATCGTGATGGACGGCAAGAGCATCACCCTGAAATCGGTCAACATCACTGTCGAGGCTTCCGGCGACCTGACTGAATCCGGGACGATGACGACGCTCAAGGGCAGTTCGATCACGACGATCCAGGGTGGCATGGTGAAGATCAATTGATGCCATGCGCCAAGGTTCTCCCATGCGCCAAGATCGGTTTCTGACCGCGCGTGACGTCTTCGAGGCCTTTCCGACTGCCGGAGAGGACATCGAGGCGATCCCAAGCGACATTAAACCTCTCGATTTCCTCGTCGCCCTGATCGACAGCAAGACGCCGGAGGACGCGATTGCCTTCTGCGCCTACCTGCTGCCGAAGCGGGAGGCGGTCTGGTGGGGCTGTTCCTGCGTGCGCGGGCTCGCCGACGAGCACGAGCGCAGGTCAATTGAGCAGAGCCGCGCCTTTGTCGCCGCCGAAACCTGGGTCAAGGACCCACAGCACCAGCGCCGGGTCGAGGCCATGCGGATCGGCCTGTCGACGTCACGCAATGATGCCTCGACCTGGCTGGCGCTGGGCGCGGCGTGGTCGGGCGGCGACATGGCCGACAATCCGCAGGCGCCGGTGCCGGCCCCGCCGCATCTCACCGCGAAAGCGATTCGCGCTGCGGTTTTGATCGCTCTCGCGCGCAATCCGACGCGCGAGCGCCGCGGCAAACTGTCGATCTGCGTCGATCACGGCGTCAAGCTGCTGCAGCGTCAAACGACCTGAGATCGAGCGGTTTCCCCGCCCGAATGGGCGCTGAATCATGGCAACCGCGAATGAGACTTGCCGATAGCCCGGAAACGAAGGGAAAATATTGGCATATTCTTCATCTCTTTCGCGGAACCTTCTCGGCATTGGCGGATTGAGTGGGGTATGGTATCCTCCACGGATCAAGAGCGGAKCAGGGACATGACCCTCGTTACCTCGAATGTACGTCTACTCGTCGTTGGCGCTGCCTTCGGCATGTTTTTTGCGGGCTCGGCGAGCGCGCAGACGGCCATCGTCCCGACGGATTTCGCCGTGGCCGATGTCCAGGCCGAGCCGCAGCCCGTCGTTGCGCCGTTGCCTCCCAGCCGCACCACGCTGACCGCCAYGCCGCGCGCGACCAGGGCTGCTCCTGTCGTGGCTGCCCGTCCGGCTCCTCAGCGCGAGCAGTTGGCCTTTGCCGATCAGCCCCGCCCGCGCCGCACCGAGGTGTCGTGGCCCGTGGCGAACCGGCCCAACTTCATGTGGCTCGGCGTCGTCTACTGACGCAGGCGTCGAACGGCTGAAGCAGCATCGGTTTCGCCGTCGGCGGAGCGCTGGAAAATTGGGAAGGCATCGGCTGTAACCGGTGCCTTTTTTCTTTGTGCGTGCCCGGCTCGATGACGTTGCTTTGCCCGGAACCACTGCGTCATCCGGGGTCGCCGCCTCGCTACGCCCGGGATGACGGCGTCAGGTCAACCTGAGTGCGAAAGGCTCTAGAATCCCAAGCCTAGACCCGGGCTGACGCGCCGCGTCGGAGCGGCTGCCGGAGCAGCAGCGGCTGCGGGTGCCGCGGCGGGCCGTGCCGGCCGGCTTTCCGCCTCGCGCTGACGCGACGGATGCTGCGCGCGCCGCACCGGCTCCTCACGCTGCGGCCTGCGGACGATTGCAGGAGCGGGCTTGCTCGGTGCGACCCTGGAGGGTCCGCACAGGCCATCGGGCCGCTCGCGCAGGTCGAGCAACTGCTCTTTCGAGACCGATGCCGGCTCGGGAGCAAGTTTGACGCGCTGCCTGAACACCTTCAGCGCCTCGCGCGTGGCGGTGTTGAGATTTCCGCTGAGAGGCCCGGCATAACAGCCGATACGCGTCAATTCACCCTGCGTTTCCTTGGTCAGCGCAATGGGATCCGTCGGAACCGGCCGCTGCGGCGGAGGCTCCAATCCCTTCGGCGACTGCAGCAGCGTCGGGTCCAGCAACGCGACCTGTGTGCCTGAATCGGTGGAGCGCGCGTCCAGCCCATCGACCTGGGGGCGCAGCGGCACGACGCCCGCCCGGCGCAGCGCCTCGGCAGCCTCCGTGTCGAAGCGGGCCTGCGCCTGATCCATGGCGAGACGCTGGCGCTCGGTCAGTGTGGATTCGTCTGCCGCAGTGCGGCCTTCGGCCGTCGTGGCGTCGATCTTCCGTTTCGCTTCCTGTTCGGTCTGCAATGCGGCAAAGCGGCTGCGCTGCTCGGCTTCGGCTGCCTGTGCTCTCTGCGTCTCGGCGAACTTGCGCGCCTCCTCGGCCTGAGCCTCGGCCTGCTTGCGAGCGTCGTCCGCGGCCTTGGCGTCGGCGACCTTGCGGGCTTCTTCGGAGGCCTTGGCCTCAGCCGCCAGACGGCGATCGTCCGCGGCCTTGGCGATGGCCTGCTTGCGAGCATCTTCCGCCGCTTTGGCGTCCGCGATCTTGCGGGCTTCCTCGGCGGCTTTGGCCTCAGCCACCAGGCGACGCTCTTCGGCCGCTTTGGCGATGGCCTCCTTGCGCGCATCCTCGGCCGCTTTCGCGTCGGCGATCTTGCGAGCGTCTTCGGCGGCTTTTGCTTCCGCCGCGATCCTGCGATCTTCGGCGGCCTTTGCGGCCAGCGCCTGCTTGCGCGCCTCCTCGGCGGCTTTGGCTTCAGCCAGCTTGCGGGTGTCATCGGCAGCCTTGGCTTCGGCGGCGATGCGGCGCGCCTCTTCCGCCGCGCGCGCTTCCGCGACCTTGCGGGCCTCTTCTGCCGCCTTCGCTTCGGCCGCGACGCGGCGCTCCTCGGTAGCCTTGGCCTCAGCGACCCGACGGGCTTCCTCGGCCGCCCGGGCCTCGGCGGCCTTCCGCGCGTCCTCGATCGCCCTGGCCTCGGCAACCCGTCGTGCGTCCGCTTCCGCCGCGAGTCTGCGGTCTTCGACAAGCTTTGCCTCGTTCAGGCGGCGGATGTCTTCCGCGGTCTTTGCCTCGGCGAGCTGGCGTGCGTCCTCTGCCGCCCTGACCTCGGCTGCGATCCGGCGCTCCTCGGCAGCCTTCGCTTCCGCGACCTTGCGGGCGTCCTCGGCGGCCTTTGCCTCCGCGACCCGGCGCGCATCTTCCGCGGCGCGGGCTTCGGCGACCTTGCGGGCCTCGTCGGCCGCCCTGGCCTCGGCGGCGCGGCGTGCATCTTCGGCCGTTTTCGCTTCCGCGAGCTTGCGCGCGTCTTCGGCCGCCCTGGCGTCGGCGACCCGGCGTGCGTCCTCGGCTGCGCGCCGCTCCGTGGCGAGGCGGGCTTCTTCCTCGGTCCTTGCCTGCGCAGCCTTGCGGCTTTCGTCTTCGACCCGGCGCGCCTCGGCGACACGGCTCGCCTCGTTCTGCGCCGTCTTTTCCTGTGCAGCTTTCTCAACGGCAAGCTGCGCGGCTGCGCGGTCCTGCGCTTGCCGCAAGCGGGCTTCGTCGGCGGCGCGGCGTCCCGCCTGCACCGCAAAGGCCTCCTCTTCGGCCAGGCGCGATTGCGCGGTGCCGGCGCCGGGCGCCGAAGAACCGCCCTTGAACAGGTCGGTGCCGAAAAACAGCCCGCCGCCGATCAGCGCGACGGCTCCGAGCCCGGCCGCGATCGCCATGCCCGACTTGCTGCCGCCGCTGCTGCCTTCGCTCTTCGTTGCCGCCGTCGCCCGCTTCTGCTTGCCGACGGCCGGGAGCCAGGCTGCGACCTCCGCCATCGTCGCCGGGCGATTCTCCGGCAGGGGCTGGAGCATCTTCTCCAGCAGCGGCCGGAAGCGCGGATCGATCTTCGACAGATCGGGTACGACGCGGCGCTTGTCGATGACCTCGACCTGCGAGCCGTTCATGTCGATCGGCCGGCCCAGCAGGCATTCCGCCAGCACGAGGCCGAAGCTGTAGATGTCGGATTTCGGCGTGACGTCGCCGCCGAACAGGCCGAGCTGCTCGGGCGAGACGTAGTTGTACTTGCCGGCAAAACCGCTGCCGATGATGGTCTGCTCGCCGGCGCGCGTCGAACGGGCGATGCCGAAATCGAGAATCTTGGCCAGGGCGACGTCGCCGCCCGGCAGGATGACGTTGTCGGGCGCGACGTCGCGATGGATGATGCTGAGCTTGTGGGCTGCGTGCAGTCCCGCCGCGATCCGCTGCTGCAGCAGCTGCGTATCCTCGAACGACAGCGGCCCGCGCACCAGATGGTCCTTGAGCGAAATCCCGTCGACGAACTCCATCGCCAGATAGGCGCGGTTGAGCTGCGGATCGATCTCGAACAGGTAATAGCGGACGATCGCCTCGTGCTGCAGATCGTCGAGCGAGGAGGCTTCCTTGCGGAAGAGGTTGAGCGCGCTCTCGTTCTCGGCGAGATCCGAGCGGATCATCTTGATCGCGACCGGCTTGCCGGTGCGCACCGCATAGCCCTTGTAAATCTCGCCCATGCCGCCGGCGGCGATCGGATGGTCGATGCGGTAGATGCCGTTCAGCGTCGTCCCGGGCGAAACCCTGGACCGAGGAATGATGACTGTGGCGCCGCCGTCATTCATGGCGTAACGCGCTCATTCGGCCGTGCGGACGGCATGGCCCGGCGCTCACGACGGACGAACCGTCGCGCTTCCAGCCGCCATGCCTTGTCACGCCGCATCGTGTCTCTCAGGCCTCGCGTCGATCCGCATCGGTCATCGCCGGCACCGGAGTCGCGGGGGAATCCGCATCCCGGGGTTCACATGCCACCACGATGACCGTGACATTGTCGCTTGCCCCGCGTGCAAGCGTGAGTTCGACCAGATGGTCACAGGCTGCTTGCGGTGCATGCTCGCAAACCGCGGCGCGGATTTCTGAATCCGCGACGTGGCCGGTCAATCCATCACTGCATAGCACGAAAACGTCACCATTTTCCACCACGCCCTGAACCAGATCGAGGTCGGGAAGCTCGGTGACGCCGATCGCGCGGGTGATGATGTTGCGCCCCGGCCAGCGTTTGGCCTCGTCGGGCGTCAGCTGGCCGGCGTCGACGAGGTCCTGCACCTCGGTATGGTCGCGCGAAATCTGCGACAATTCGCCGTTCCGAACCCGGTAGGTCCTGCTGTCGCCGGCCCATGAGCAGGCGAAGAAACGCTCATAGACCAGCAGCGCCACGATCGTGGTGCCAAAGGTGTCGAGCCCGCGCTCGTAACCAGCCCGGCGCAGCGCGGTGTTGGCCTGCATCACCCGGTCCT
Source organism: Allobosea sp. P2_A10 (assembly GCF_056405115.1). Classification (NCBI taxonomy): domain Bacteria; kingdom Pseudomonadati; phylum Pseudomonadota; class Alphaproteobacteria; order Hyphomicrobiales; family Alloboseaceae; genus Allobosea; species Allobosea sp. P2_A10. The sequence continues at coordinate 193,428 of NZ_JBFUCS010000001.1, forward strand.
GAAAGCGCGCCAGCAGATCGGCCGGTGAGGCGGCCTGGCCGATGGTGCGCAGTCCCTCCACGATGGTCGAGGAGGCGAGTTTTCCGGCCTCGTAGCCGCCCATGCCGTCGGCGACGCACCACAGCCCGGCATCGGGATGCGTGATGAAGCTGTCCTCGTTCTCTTTCCGGACGCGCCCGACATTGGTCGTGGCCCCCGTCTCGAACCGAAAGCTCGCATGCTGCTCCAGAGCAGCCAGTACGGCGAGCGGATCCTTGAACGGGCGGATGCCCGGAGGGGGGAGGGTGCTTCCATCCATCACGGTTCGGCTCCGATGCTGGCCCGTTGCTCGCTCTCGCTGTCTTCGGTCGTGGTCTGCTCGGTCGTCGTTCTGGCCGGGCCCGTCAGCATCAGCGCAAAATCCTGCGCCTCTGGCAGTTTCGCGGCGCGTAGCGCCAGCGCCGGAAAGGTCTCGCCGCCGATGCTCCACCAATACGATCCCGACGACTGTCGCGCCAGCCGGTCGGACTCCTCCAGCCTTTGTAGCAGGGAAGGCACGTCGACGCTTCCCGTATCGTCGCTGACCCCGACGAGCCCGTTATTGGGAGCAACAGCAGTTTCCGCCTTGCGTGCGATGGTTTCGGGCATGGTCAGGCCTTCCAGCGCGCCCAGCGTCAGCTCATAATTGGCGTCGGGCTCCAGCGTGTCGAGAAGGAAGGCTTCCGCGGCGTCAAACCAGGCGCCCTGATCGTTTTCAGTTGGCGCGGCGAAGGCCTGGCCCTCCGGCGCGACGACCATCACCGCGAGCGGGAAATAGCGGCCGACGCCGTCGAGCGATGGCATGAAGGCGCCCATCACCTCGCTGCCGACATGCTCGCGGCCGAGCCAGAATCGCCAGATCGGCGCGCTCAGAAACGCGTCCTTCCATGACGGTCCCAGAGCCTGGATGCTCGCGGCCATGCTGCCCTGCAGCCAGACCTCCCAGAACCGCATCAGGTCTCGCGGCATGTTCACCGCGATGAAGTCGCGCTTGGCCGGCAGCTTTCCGAAGAGGGAACAGGACATCCCGGCTCAGGCTCCCGGACATTTGAATTCGCGGAGCGCCGGCAGTGTCAGCGGGTTCTTCAGCGAGGACACGTTGATCTGGTAGGAGATCGACTGGCCGTTGACCGAGTAGTTGGCGATCAGCGCCTCGCCGCGCTTGGAGACCGAGCCGAGGTCGAGGAAGCGGAAGAAGGCCCAGGGGCCGCGCTTTTCCTGGCCGAACACCGGCGGGCTCGAGGTGACCCCGCCAAACAGTCCGGTGCTCGTCGTCTGGCTCGATATCACCGTCCGGTCGAGCCCGGCGGGACCCGGCCAGACCACCGGCGTCGGCGCGCCGCCGGCCTGCGGCACCACGGCGACGCCGCTGATGTCGAGCTTGATCGTCGGTCCCGAGCCCGTCGTCGTCGCCGGAATCGGCGTGATCGCCATGGTGAAGGACGGCATGTTGCCGCCCGTTCCGAAGAAGGCGTCCTTGATGTCGGCTGCGCGCTGGAACTCCCGGAGCGCCGCGGGCGGCAGTGAGCGGGCGACGCTGATGTTCTGCTTGAAGGCCCAGTCGGCCTTGGATGTATCGACCAGCGCCGCGAGGTTGGTGGTGTAGAACTTGTCCATGATGCCGCCCGTGCCGAAGAGGCGGCCGAAATCGGGCAGCGGTACGTCGCGGTCGCTGCCGCGGGCGAAGGGATAGCGGTTGGTGATGATCAGGTTGCAGGTCGCTGTGACCTGCGAGCGCAGATCCTGTAGCAATTGCGAAACCGAGCTGCCGGTCAGTTCGTTCTCGAAGCTGGTCGCGGCCCCCTGGACCAGCCCGGAGAAGGGCTGCGGGATCAGGTTGGAGCTGTTGCGCAGCGTCTGGATCTGCGCGGGAAGGGTGGCGTTGACCTGCGGCGCCAGCGCCGGATTGGTCGCGAGCAGGCGCAGGTTCTGGTTCACCTCGGAAAAGGCGACCAGCACCTGATCGATCGGCCGGCGGCCGGCCTCGCCCTCGAAGAGCTGGTGGAAAGGCTTGAAGGCGGCCTCGATCGTCGCGCCGGGAGCCTGTTCGCCGCTGGCGGTGTCGGGCTTCTCCATCGCCTTGAGGGCGATATCCATCCGCGACAGCGTCTGCGAAGCGTTGCCGGTCGATGCCCCCAGTTGCTGCAGCGTCGCCTGGGCCCGCTGCGCCTGGCCGAGCGCGCCTGCCGCCTGCTGCCCCGCCGCCGCTGCGGGCGGCGCTGGTCGCTCGCGCGTCAGCCGGGTTTCGTCGCGGATCGATTCGAGCACCTGTTTCAGCGGCGAGGTGACGGCAGAGGCCGCGCTCAAGGCCGGGTACTGCGGCTTGTTGGCGAGAAGCGGCTTGAAGCGCAGCGCAGCCATCGCGTTCTGCCAGGACGCGATGAAATCCTTGGCGTAAAGCGCCAGAAGCGCCTTGGGCAGCGCCTCGTACTGGTCGGAGACGGCGGTCTGGTCGCCCGCTGTGCCGAGCACCCAGCGCTCCTCCTCGATCTGCTTGGCGACATCGCGCAGCCGCCCGATGAAGCCCTCGTGGAAGCCGTTATAGGTGTAGAAGAACGGAACCCGCACCGTTTCGAGTTCGCCGCCGCGCGGACCCTCGAAGACGAGCTTGGCGTCCGCGCCGCCTTTCGTGGCGGCCGTCCAGTCGGGCTTGCCCGGCGTCGCGCGCGCCTGCACCCGCAGCAGCTGATAGGCCCGCTCGGCGAGGCTGAGTCGCGCCAGCGTCTTCTGTGCCTCTTCGATCAGCGGCTCGTTCAGCGTCAATGTGCCCGCCGCGCCGGAATCGGGCAGTCGCAGCATCGCCGTCAGGTGCTCGCCGAGCTGCTCGCGCAGGCGCACATTGGCCGCGCCCTGATAGAGGTTCTCCGACCAGTCGCGCCGCATCCAGAGCAGGATCAGGTCCTCGTCCATCTTCTGGCGGCCGCCCAAAATGAGATAGACCTTGAGCGCCTCGTAGATGAAGTCGGGCCGCGCCCGGTTGGCCTCGATCAGTTCTTCCATCCGGAAGATCAGGCGCGAGCGCAAAAGCCGCTCCAGCCCGGTCTTGTAGACGGCTTCCGAGGACGAGCCGAGCCGGTCCCACTGGCTGAGGCCGAAGGTCGCCTGGATCGGCGGCGAGACGTTGTCCTTCGCGTATCCGGCCGGCAGCGAACGCAGCGCGTCGAGCAGCGGCACGATCTTTTCCAGGTCGCGGTCGCCGACCGTGGGTTCCTGAATGATCGGGGCGGCCGTCGCGACGAAGGTCTTGGTCTGGTCGTTGGTCTCGGCGATCAGCGAGACGTTGCGGCTATAGCTCGTCCACCACGCCGCCGCCCCGCCCAGCGTCACGCAGGCGAGGATGGTATAGGCCGCGGCCTTCAGCGCGAAAGCGCGGCGCACCGCCTTGCGGTCGGTCGAGACCCAGGCGGCCTCGCCGATCACGACCTTGTTGATCAGGTCGGTCAGGAAGAAGCTCTTGCCGGAGCCCGACATCGCCGGCGCGGCCGTCTGGCTCGCGCCGAAATTGCGCGCCATCGCGCCGATCAACTGGTCGATCGGCGTGCCCTGCTGGGTGCCCGAAGTGAAGTAGAAGCCGCGCAGGGTCGCGCGCGAATGATAGCGCGTCGGCTCGAAGATGCGGTTGAGGAACTCGACGACCGGGGCCTTCACCGCCGCCATCTGCGTCGGGAAGCCGAACAGCATGACGCGCGCGTTGGGTGTCGCTTCTTCCTGCATCCGGTCGGGCATCTCGGCGCTGAGGCGTTCCAGCAGCGCGTCGAACTCGTCGGGCACCTCGCTGACCATATTCAGCGTCTTGTCGTCGGTCTGGAAGGTATGGCCCCAGACCGGCCGGCGCGCGGCCTCGTTCAGATGCTGGAAATACTCCATGAACCCGGCGACGAGGTCCATCTTGGTGAACAGCGCATAGACCGGGAAATCGACCTTGAGATTGTCGTGAAGCTCGGTCAGGCGGGCGCGGATCGCATCGGAATGTGCGTTGAGCTCGGCCGGCGAGGCGGTCAGCACGTCCTCGATCGAGATCGCCAGCATGACACCGTTGATCGGCTGGTTCGGCCGGTTCTTCTTCAGCAGGTCGAGGAACGAAAGCCAGCTCTTGCGGTCGGCGGAGGCGTCGGAATCCTGCGTCGTGTAGCGGCCGGCGGTGTCGATCAGCACGGCGTCGTCGGTGAACCACCAGTCGCAATAGCGCGTGCCGCCGACGCCGGCGACCGCCGAGGGCGCGCCGCCCTTGGCGAGCGGAAACTTCAACCCCGAATTGACCAGCGCTGTCGTCTTGCCCGAGCCCGGCGGACCGATCAGCACATACCAGGGCAGTTCATAGAGATAGCTCGCGCTCGATCCCGACGATTTCTTGAGCGTCAGCAGCGCATCGGACATGCGTTCGCCTAGGACGTCGGCGTCGCCTTCGTCGGAGGCGGCTTCCGCCAGCCCCTGCTCCAGCGCCTTGGCCTCGCGCCTGCGCCGGATGATGCCCCAGATCAGCAATCCGAGCACGATGATCGAAACCACCGCGATGATCGCGGCCCGCACCCATTCGGAATCGAACGGATAGGCCCCCGCGATCGAGATCAGCGGGCTGGCGAACCAGACCAGCGCGCCGAAGGCGGCAAGCCCGATCAGGCTGATGATGATGCGCAACCAGATTGCGAGCGTCACGAGCGCCTCCGTCGATCGTCAGCGTTCATGTCATCAGCGCTCATGCGGAATCTGCACGTCGACGCGCCGGTTGCGGGCCCGGCCCTCGACCGTGTCGTTGGACGCCAGCGGCGCGGTGTCGCCACGGCCGTCCGCGAGGATGCGGGTCTTGTCGGTCAGGCTCTCGTTCAACAGCGCGCCGACGGCCTTGGCGCGCTCGACCGAGAGCTCGTGGTTGTTGGCGAAGCGCACGGTCCGGATCGGCGTGTTGTCGGAATGGCCGGTGACGCGAATCTGGCCGGGCTCCTTGTTCAGCGTCTCGGCGATGCGCTTGGCGAGCGGCTTGAACGCCTCGATCACGGTCGCCTTGCCGGGATCGAACGAGACGAAGCTGTTGACGCGCACGACGATGCCGGTCGGCACGCTGTCGACGGCGAGCTTCTGTTCGCCGATTTCGGTCGCGAGCGCGGCGCGGATGCGGTCGAGCTGCGTCGTCTTGATCGGCGGCGGCGGAGCGACCTTCACCGGCTGCACGACGCGCCGCTCGATCGAGACGTCGGTGGTCGGAAAGATCCGGCCGACATCGTCGATCACGGCATCCGAGCCGGCGCTGAGCAGCGAGCGCAGCGTCAGGAACATCGCCAGCAGCAGCACGCCGGCCAGGCACCCCATCGCCCAGAACGGGATGCGCACGGTCGAGACGCGCGACGCCATGTCCTGGCCCTGCCAGCGCGGCGAAAGCTCCGCATCAACACGCTGGCGCACGCGCCGCAGTGTCTCGTAGAGATTGCGCTGGATCGTCTGCAGCGTGGCCGGCCCGCCCGACGAGGTCCGATGCACGCCCTGGAAGCCGATCGCCAGGCAGGCGTGCTGCAGCTCCAGCACGTTATAGTTCAGCAACGGGTCCTGCTTGGCCCGGTCCAGCTCCTCGAAGAAGCGGATGCCGCCGGTGCGCTCGCCGAAGAAGCGGCTCAGCATGCTGTACTGCGTCCAGAGCTGCCGGTCCTGCGCCGGGATGTTCTGGACGATATCGTCGGCGGTGGCGCAGAGCGTGTACTTGGCCTGCCGCGCCTGCTCCTGGCCGACGCCCGCGCCCATCATGTCGGCGTCGAAGCGCTGGATGGCGCCGGCGATCTGGTCCATCAGCTGGCTGAACGAGGCGTAGGCCAGCGCCACGCGCAACCGGCCTAGGATCGACAGAATCGGCGCCGCCGCGCTCATGATCGGGTTGGCGTTAGGGGCCACCGGCATCTCGCGCGGCGCGACCTGCGGCACCGACCCTGGCGGCGGCATGGGAGGCGGTGGCGCGTAGCCCTGGGGCGGAGGCGGCGGCTGATAGGCCGGCATGGGCTGAAAGGCGGGCGGCGGCGCGGGCGCATAGGGTTGTGCGGGGGCATCCGCCCACGCGTCCTGCGCTGCGGCGTTGGGATTGGACTGCGGATAGCTCGGCGGCGGCGTGTAGCCCGAAGCCGGATGATAGGAGGGTGGCGGCGCGGGATAGGCCGAGGGCGTGAACGGCCCAGGCTGTTCGGGCGTGGCTTGCGGCGGCGTCGGCTGCTGCGGGCGGCGGCCGCCCGGATTGGGTCTGATGACAGTGCGTTCGCCGGCCGGATAGGCAGGTTCGAACGGATCCTTGGGATCGCTCATCGCCGGTCTCCCAGAATGGCCCAGAGATCGAGTTGCAGTTCCGGCCAGTCGCCCGAGAAGTGCAGGCCGATCGCATTCGCCGTGCTGAATTCAGGCCAGAGCGGCGAGTTCTTGTCCAGCAGGAAGTAGACATGGTCGGCGACCGCCCTGATCTGCGGTGGCGGCGTCGGGATATGGTTCAGCCCCACGCCCGGCAGGTGGGCGTTGACGATATCGTTCATCTTGGTGTTGGGGCCGATCTTGAAGAGCTGCGGAAACTGCAGCTGGATCTCGATCAGCGGCCGGCGCGCCGCCACCTCCAGCACGAAATTGGCGTTGCGGAACAGGCTGCGGTCGCGGATCGTCGAGACGAAGGCGTTTGGCGCGCGCTCGATCAGTTCCAGCCTGAGCGCGCGGCGGCCGAGCCTGGCGCTGAGGAAATCCTGCAGGTCGCGCAGGATCGGCTCGAAGACCAGTTCGAGATTGTCGTGGTCGTAKCGCGGATAGGTTCGGGCCCGGCGCTCCTGCGTCGCGAAGGTCGCGAGCTCCCCGGTCATCCGCACGAACTCCTCATAGAGCCGTTCGGGGTGGATATAGCGCGACTGCCGGAAATGCTGCAGCACCGGCAAATGCCGGTTCAGCAACTGCAGCACGAAGAAGTCTGAGCTCTGCAGTCCGCCGCCCGCCGTCGGGTCGGCGGCGTAGCGCGCCAGTTCCTCGAGCTTGGCCTCCATCCAGCCGATGGCGCGGTCGATCCAGCCATCGATCGCCGGATAGGCCGAGGCGATCAGCACCGGCGGCACGAATTTCTCGTCGAAGACGATGGTCTTGTCGCGGACCTCGACGATGCGCGCGATCGGCAGGCCGACATAGCCGGGCTTGGCGGTCTTGCGCAGATCGAAGCCGAGACGCGGATAGGCGACCTCGATCTCCTCCTCGACGCGCATGGCGGCTGTCGAATCGATCAGCGTCTCGCTGGCGGTGAGATAGCGGCTGGCGGTCGCGCTCGACGGTTCATCGACTTCGCGGGTATTGGCGGCGGCGACCGGCATGGTCAGCCAGAGCATCTGCTTGGCGGCCGAATCGGGCACGTCGATCGGCGCGGGAAGGGGGCTGTGGGCGGGAATGTCGAAGGGCGTGCCGTCCGGCAGCATGCCGGCGGCGCGGCGCAGGCCGAAGCGGCTCTGCTGGGCGAGATCGCGGTCGATCTCCAGCGTCGAAAAGCCCCACGGGTAAGGCGTTATGAAGCGCGTGCGCGCCTCGACGAGGTTTTCGAGATAGCGGTCCGACTGCTGCAGATGATGCGGCCGCAGAAAAAGGCCTTCGCCCCAGACGACTTTACTATGCCAAGACATCGTCGAGCTTCCAGCACATCGTCACGCTTCCAGACAAGATCGCATCTTCCGGCCGAAGCTTGGGCGCGACACCCCGCTTCGTCACGCCGCGCCTGGATTTTGCCAGGTCGCGACGCTCACGCATCGTAACGTGGCCGGCGCATGGGGAACAAGCACGAAAGCGCTGCGGCGGCATCCATGGACGCGCCGTCGCGCCGGCTTGCGGCCCCGCTCAGGCGGCCGGCGGGGCCGATGGGGCCGGCGGCGGCAGCGGCGCGGTGATCTTGACGCGCCAGGTTCCGGCCTCGTCGGCGAAGGCGGCGTAGGTCAGCCGTTCCCAGCTGCGCTTCTCGCGGCCGAAAAAGGCGACGAGCCTGGCGACCTGGCCGCGAAGCGTCGCCGTGACCGGGACTGTCGCGCCGGCGACGTCGGGATTGACGAGGGTGACGACCTGTCCGCCGCCATCGACCTTGCGGGGCTCGACCGAGAGCAGGAAGGCGTCCCATTCGTCGGGCACGATCTCGAACAGTTCGTCGAGGATTTTCCGGTCGATTTCGGATTGTTCGGGTGGCAGGGTGGAGGTCATCGCGCGCCCTTTGCACTGGCAGTCGGACAACCCTAACAAAGACATCTCCAAAGGTGTATCCCTGTCTTGCCGTGATTGACGACAAAGATTGTCGTTGCTGTTCATGAGGCAGGGCGTAACGACAGGGAGCGATCGGCGGCGCGTCGCGCGCCGCTTTTGTCGCCGCCAAAGCAATCGCGAGATCGTCAATGATGCCGTCCGCCCGCTGCAGGCTCTGCGACACCGAAAGCACCCGATCAATTCTTTCGCGCATTGACTTTCGCCCGGCGCGGCGGAGAATCCGGCGCGCTTCGCTCTCGGGAATGCTTGGAGGAGCCAGGTCTTGAGTTCCGCCCCGCCCAAACCGCAGACGGCTGCGCAGCGCGTCGCGGCGCGCATCAAGGCCGCCAAGGAGGCCGAAGCGCAGGCCGCCGCCGAGGCCAAGAAATCGGCCGCCGCCGAGGCCAGGAAACCCGTCGCCGAGCCGAAGGCGGCGACCACGCCTCCCGGTGCCTTGTCACAGCAGAAAACCCCGACAACCGCGCCGGCTGGCGGCGCGAAATTGGGCAAGCTCGCCGGCCGCGACAAGACGACGATTCGCGGCAAGGCGTCGCGCCAGCGCTGGACGATGACGATCGGCCCGGCGACGATCGTGCTCGTCCTCGTCGCCTTCGCTTTACTCTCTGGTTGGGCGGCAGTCGCCACCAGCGCGTTGATATTCGGCGACAAGCTCTCCGCGCAACTCGTCGCGCAGCAGAGCGACATGCAGTTCGCTTATGAACAGAAGCTTGTCGTCTTCCGCACCCAGCTCGACCGTTTCGCCCGGCAGACGCGGCTGGAGCGCGACGGCGTCGAGGGCCGCATCGCCGATCTGATGCTGCGCCAGGCGGCGCTCGAGGCGCGCTCGGCGATGCTGACGGCGCTGGCCGACCAGACCCGCGCGCCCGACGGCGCAGGACCGGTCAAATTTGGTGAGGCGGGTCCCGGCGCGGGTGGCCCGATCAAACCTGCATCCGTGCAGCGCGCGGGCGCGGAACCGCCTTTCACCATCCTCGATCCGAGCGTGCCCACGCCCGAGCGCGTCGAATATCTCGAACGCGCCATCAACCGCGTCGAGCGAATCCAGCTCGGCTCGCTCGATGGGCTGACCCGGCGCTCGCAGTCGACGCTGCTGCATTTGCGCTCGGCGTTCAGCGAGATCGGTCTCGACGCCGAGAAGCTGGTGCCGGCCGCCGCGCTGGTGCGCGGCCAGGTCGCCAACCTCATCCCGCAAAGTGCCGATTTCGGCGGCGGCCCTTTCGAGAGCAACGTCGCGCAGATAAGGCGGACGCTGTCGGTCCTGGGGCGGCTGCGCACGGCCGCCAATTCCGTGCCCTTCATTCGGCCCATTCCGGCCAGCGGCGGCCTGATGACCAGCTCATACGGAACGCGCTCGGACCCGTTCACGGGAGAAGGGCGCTTCCATGCCGGGATGGATTTCCGCTCGCCGATCGGCGTCCCGATCCATGCGGCGGGCTCGGGCGTGGTCCATTCGGCGGGCGTCGGCGGCGGCTACGGCAATCTCGTCATTGTCGACCATGGCAACGGCCTGATGACGCGCTACGCCCACATGTCGGAGATCAAGGTCGTCGCCGGCCAGCCGGTCGCCACCGGCACCATCCTGGGTCTGGTCGGCTCGACCGGCCGCTCGACGGGGCCGCATCTGCACTACGAGACTCGGGTGAATGGCGAACCCAACGACCCGGCCAAATTCATCCGCGCCGGCGAGCGCATCTACCTGACCCAGTAGACATCCCGGCGGAAGCGGGGCTTGCGTCGGCGGGGCATCTGCCCTCCTGCTGCCGCTCAAGACAAAACGCGACACCAAAACGCGACACCTTGAAACGCGATGGAAGGAACGCCTCGATGATCGCCAGAACCAGCCTGCTGGCCCTGTTTTCTCTTGCTCTGGGCGCTTCGGGCGCGCTGGCGCAGGCTCAGCGGCCCGGCAGCGCGCCTGCAGCCCCCGCGCCGAATCGCGTCGCCCAGCCCGATAACACCACCGCGACATATGGCGACTGGACCCATCGCTGCCAACAGGGCGTCGGCACCCGCATCTGCGAGATCGTGCAGACGCTTCAGGTCCAGGGTCAGCAGGGGCCGGCTGCGCTCGTCGCGCTCGGCCGCCCGGTCAGGACCGAGCCTTACAAGCTCGTGGTGCAGCTTCCGCCGAATGTGACGCTGGCCACCGGCGTGAGGATGGCGCTGGGCGAGAAGGACGAGGGATTGCTCGCGGTCTATCAGCGCTGCGCGCCGGGCGGTTGCTTCGCCGATGTGACGATGACCGACGATGCGATGAAGCGTTGGCGCGCTTCCACGGAATCCGGCCATATCCGCTATCAGGATGCGGCCCGCCGCGACATCGCGCTGCCGTTCTCGCTGAAGGGTTTTCCGGCCGCGACCGAAGCGTTGATGAAGGAATGATGCGACGCGTTCAGGCGTCGCCATATAGCAGGCGAAGAAACGAACCGGCCGGGCAGGGCCCGGCCGGTTCAGACCGTCATCAGGCCTTGAGCTTGGTGTTGCACTGGCTCCAGTAGCCGCCGCCCTTCTCGATCCACTTCAGCGGACCGTTGGAATTCGTCGCCTTGTTGGCGTTGTACTGGTCGGCGCAGGTCTTCAGGCGGGCCTTGCCGGGCGATTCATCGGCATATTTCGGCGCGATCGCCTTTGGGAAGACGGCGGCCTTGACGCGACCGGGCGCTGGCGCGGCGGCGGGCTTCTGGCCGGGAGCGGCAGGCGCGGGAGCTGCGGCAGGAGCCGGTTCGGGCGCGACGGCGCCTGCGGCGTCGTTCTCGGAGGCGTCGTCATCGCCGCATTGCGCCTTGCGGAAATCGTTCCACTTCTGGCCCTTCAGCGTATTCGCCTTCTTGGCGTCCTGGTATTTGGAGCTGCATTCCTTCATCGTCAGCGCCTGTGCCGACGTCATCGAGAAGGAAGCGATCGCGATCGCTGAGGCGGATGCAACAATCAGGGTCCTGAGCATGGTGTTCTCCTTCGCTGGCCCGTTGCCGGTAGCTGATCCAAATCCCATTTCCGCGCAGTTTCAAGTGCTGTTGTCGGCGTAGGCTGCATGGCTTAGCTGTCGATGACGCCGCCGATGGAGCGCAGGGCAGGATGACCAGACGACCGCTTTGGGCCGCAACCGCGAGCGAACTCGCGCAGGCCTTTGCCGAAGGCGCGGCGACGCCCTCGCAGGCGCTCGACGCCGTGCTGGCCCGGCACGACGCCGTCAATCCCCACCTTAACGCCATCATCACGCTCGACCGCGATGGAGCGCGCGCCGCCGCCGCCGCGAGCGATGCGCGCTGGGCGTCGGGGGCGCCGCTCGGCCCGCTCGACGGTATCCCGCTGACGATCAAGGACAGCATTCTCGCGGCAGGCCTGCGCGCCACCTGGGGCAGCGCACTCTTCTCCGGTTTCATGCCCGAGCGTGACGAGACACCCGTGGCGCGGCTGCGCGCGGCCGGGGCGGTCATTCTCGGCAAGACCAATGTACCGGAATTCACCGTGCATGGCCTCACCGACAACGCGCTGTTTGGCCCGACGCGCAATCCCTGGAATCCTGGGCTGACCCCGGGCGGCTCCAGCGGCGGAGCCGTCGCGGCGGTCGCTGCCGGATTGGGACCGCTTGCGCTTTGTACCGATGGCGGCGGCTCGATCCGCCGTCCTTGCGCCCATGCCGGCCTCGTCGGACTTAAGCCTTCGCGCGGCCTCGTGCCGCGCCGCGACGGCTTCCCGGCCATCCTGCATAATTTCGAGGTCGCAGGCCCGATCGGGCGTTGCGTCGCCGACGTCGCCTCGATGCTGGCGGTCATCGCAGGCGAGGGCGCGGTCTCAGCCGCGCGGCCCGGCCGGCTGCGCATCGCCCATATCCCGCGCTTCGCGGACCACCCGGTCGATCCCGAGATTGCGCGAAGCGTCACAGAGGCCGCAGCGACCTTCGCCGGGCTCGGTCATAGCGTCGAGCGACTCGATGATTTCGATCTGGCCGAACCGCTCGGCGCGCTCTGGCCGATCGTCGCCGAGACCGGCGTCGCCTGGCTGCTCGACATGCATCCCGGCAGCGACGCGATCGTCGGAGCGGCGGTTGCCGGCATGGCGCAGAAGGGCCGACTCCATAGCGCGGCTACCTATCTCGGCATGCTGCGGGCGGTCATCGACATGGGCCAGCGTTTCGACGATCTCTTCGCCCGCTTCGACCTGCTGCTGACGCCGACGACGGCGGCCCAGCCCTGGCCGATAGGCCAGAGCCATCCTCCCATGATCGACGGTCGCGAGGTCGGCCCGCGCGGCCATGCCGCTTTCACGCCATTCGCCAACGCGCTCGGACTGCCGGCGCTAAGCCTGCCGGCGCGGCCAGACAGCGCCGGCATGCCGGTCGGCGTCCAGCTCTGCGGCCCGAAGGGCGCCGACGGCGCCTTGCTCGGGCTGGGCGAAGCCTATGAGCGCGCGTTCGGTCGCTTCCCGATGCCCGTGCTGGAGTAAGCTTGGCTTACGCAACCCCGGCGTAGCGTCGCTTGAGATGCGCCTTGAACACGGCTGCGTCGAGCGGCCGGCCGGTCGCGCGCGTCAAAAGCTCGTTGGTCTGGTAGCGGCTGCCCTGGCTGTGGATATGGGTCCGCAGCCAGCCGACCAGCGGGGAGAAATCGCCGCGCCCGATGCCCGGCAGGATGTCGGGTTCGGCCTTGCACGCTGCCTCGAAGATCTGCGCCGCCGTCATCGCGCCCAGCGTATAGGTCGGGAAATAGCCCCAGCCGCCGCTCGGCCAGTGGATGTCCTGCAGGCAGCCGAGCCGGTCGTCGGCGGGCGGGGTCACGCCGAGCAGGTTCTTCATGCCCGCATTCCAGGCCGTCGGGAGTTCGGAGAGCGGCATCGTGTCGGCAATCAGCGCCTTCTCGAGCCGGTAACGCAGGATGACATGGGCGGGGTAGGTGACCTCGTCGGCGTCGACGCGGATGAAGCCGGGCTCAACTTTCGTGTAGCGGGCGAGCAGAGCGTCTTTCTCCCATGCCGGCCCGCTGCCGCCGAAGGCCTCGCGCATCAGCGGCGCTGCGAAGCCGATGAACTGCGCCGAGCGGCAGGCCTGCATCTCGACCAGCAGCGACTGGCTCTCATGCAGGCTCATGCCGCGCGCATGCCCGACTGGCTGGCTCATATAGGCCTGTGGCCGGCCCTGCTCATACAGCGCATGGCCGGTCTCGTGCAGCACGCCCATCAGCGCCTTGGCGAAATCGGCCTCGTCATAGCGCGTGGTGATGCGGACATCATTGTCGGAGCCGCCGCAGAACGGGTGCGTCGAGACGTCGAGCCGCCCGCATTCGAAGTCGAAGCCGAGCGCCGCCATCATCTTGAGGCCGAGCTGGCGCTGGTTCTCGACCGGGAACGGTCCCTGCGGTTCCGGCGTAGCCGGTCGCCTTGCCTGAATCGCCAAAACCTCCTGTGTAAAGCCGGGCAGGAAATCGGCGAGATCGTCGAACAGCACATCGATTTTGGCGGAACTGCCGCCCGGCTCGTAGTCGTTCAGCAGCGCATCGTAAGCGCTCAGGCCGAGCTTCTCGCCCTTGGCGATACCAATCTGGCGCTGCAGGTTAAGGACTTCGCCGAGCGAGGGCAGAAGCCCGGCGAAATCGGCTTCGGCCCGCGCCTGCCGCCAGCGCATCTCGCAGGCCGAGATCGCCTTGCTCGACGCCTCGACGAGATCGGACGGCAGAGCGGTCTCGACCGTCCAGACCCGCCTGATCTCGCGCAGATTGGCGCGTTCCCAGTCGCCGAGGTCATTGTCGGCGTCGGCATTGGCGAGCCAATCGCCGATGCGCGGCTCGACGAACAGGCCGTGCCGCATCACCTCCAGCAGCGCCATGCTCTCGGCCCGCGTCCCGGCTGCGCCCGTCGGCATCATCGCGGCATTGTCCCAGCTCAGGATGCCGATGGCGTTGGAGAGCGCGGAGATGCGGCCAAAATGATGGGCAAGCTCGGAATAGGCGGTCATGGGGTGTCCTTGGCGGCGATTGCGGGTCACGGAGGTCGCGACTAGCGTTACGCATCTTAGGTGCGGGAGAGCGGTCGAGATGGCGGTCAGGGCTTTGGTATGCGCGTGTGTCCTGTTCCTCTGCGCCTGCCAGGGCACGGTTCCAAGCTATGGCTACCAGCCATTGGCGGGACCGCCGGCTGTGTCGTCAAGGGAAGCCGATTCGGCCTGCCTCGCCCGCGCCTCGGCTGCAAAAAGCGCAGCCGCCAGCGACATCTGGGCGCAAGGCGGAGAGCCGGCCTATCACCAGACCTACGCCTCCTGCATGGCGTCCCATGGCTGGAAGCGCGTCGTCGTCAGCTCCCATCGCTATGGCTGATCAGCCGAACAGGCTTTTGAACTGGCGCGGCTGCGAGCGCAGATACTGGTTGGGCGGCTTGACCGTCGCGCCGATCTGGGCCGCGGCATGCCAGGGCCAGCGCGGATCGTAGAGCATGCCGCGCGCCAGCGCGACGAGATCGGCGTCGCCCGTACCCACGATCGCCTCGGCCTGGTCGGCCTCGGTGATGAGCCCGACAGCGATCGTCGGCAGTCCGGTCGCCTGCTTGACGGCGCGCGCCATCGGCACCTGATAACTCGGCCCGAGCGGGATCTTCTGAGCCGCCGAGATGCCGCCGCCGGAAACGTCGATGAAGCTCGCGCCGCGCGCCTTCAGGGCGTTGGCGAAGGCAATGGTCTGTTCCAGATCCCAGCCGCCCTCGACCCAGTCCGTGCCCGAGACCCTGAAGCCGACGGGGATGGCGGCCGGCACCACCGCCCGCACCGCATCATAAATCTCCAGGGGCAGCCGCATGCGGTTCTCCAGCGAGCCGCCATAGGCGTCCTCGCGCCGGTTCGACAGCGGCGACAGGAACTGGTGCAGCAGATAGCCATGGGCGGCGTGGAGCTCGATCGCGGCGAAGCCGAGCCGGACTGCCCGCTCGGCGGAGGCGGCGAAGCTCTTCACCAGCGCGGCGATTTCATCGGTGCTGAGGGGGGACGGCGCGCGGGCATGACCGTCGAAGGGCACGGCCGAGGGCGCGACCGTCTGCCAGCCGCCGGCGTCGATCGCAAGCTGGCCGCCGCCATGCCAGGGCTGGGCGCAGGACGCCTTGCGGCCGGCATGGGCAAGCTGGATGCCGATCGCCATGTCGGACTGGCCGCGTATGGCGATCAGCGTCCGGGCGAGCGCGGCTTCCGTCTCGTCCGACCAGAGGCCGACATCGAAGGGCGTGATCATGCCCCTGGCCTCGACCGCCGTGGCCTCGATGAACATCAGTCCGGCGCCCGACAGTGCGAGATGGCCGAGATGGATCAGGTGCCAGTCGGTGGCGCAGCCGCGCTCGGCCGAATACTGGCACATCGGCGCGATGACGATGCGGTTTGGCAGGGTCAGGCCACCGAGCTGGAAGGGGCTGAAGAGCTGGCTCATGATGCTGGATAGCCTCGTTGCGAACGGCTTGTGCGCTGCGGCGACACTAGCCGCAACGCGTCATGGCTGGCCATGGGCGCGGGCGCACAGGCTGGCCGCTTCCGGCGCAAGGGCCGGCGTGGATATCGCGGCAGCGCCGGTTCAGCCGAGAATCGTGCCGAGGATCTTCTCCAGCGAGTGCAGCCGGTAGGGCTTCTTCAGCAGCGCCGTGCGCGGCGCATTCTCGAAACCTTCGACCTGGTCGCGCCCGGTGGCGAAGACGATGGCGAGGTCGGGCTTCAGCGCGCGCAGACGCTGCGCCAGTTCGCCGCCCGAGATGTCGGGCAGGCCGACATCGGTCAGCAGGATGTCGATCTCGCGGCTGCTGGCGATTTCCAGCGCCTTCAGCCCGTTCTCGGCTTCGATGGCGACATGGCCGAGGTCCTGGACCATGTCGGCGGTATCCATCCGGATGATCGCGTCGTCCTCGCAAACCAGCACGGTCAGGCCAGTCCGGGCTGCGGGCTTGGGCGCAGGCGTTTGCGTCGCGGCGAGCAGCGCCGCCTTGTGTTCGGCGCTGCGCTTCTGTGGCTGCACCGTCTGCAAGGACGGCGTCTTGCCGTCCTGCACCAGAACCTGCCGGATTTTCCGCGCGAGCGCCTCGCGGGTGTAGGGCTTGGACAAAAGGTTGACGCCCTCGTCGAGCCTGCCGCCATGGACGATCGAGTTCTCGGTGTAGCCGGAGGTGAAGAGCACGCTCAGACCCGGCAGCCGCTCCTTGGCCTTGCGCGCCAGCTCCGGGCTTTTCAGCTGGCCTGGCATGACGACATCGGTGAAGAGCAGGTCGATCGGCACGCCGCTTTCGATCACGGCAAGCGCGCTCTGGGCGTCGTGCGATTTCAGGACGCGGTAGCCGAGCTCGCTCAGCAGCGCCAGCACGGTTTCGCGCACCGCCTCGTCATCCTCGACGACGAGGATCGTCTCGCTGCCCCCGGTGACCGGGCCACTGTCCTGCTCGACCAGCATGTCCTCGGCCTGCATCGAACGTGGCAGATAGATCTTCACCGTCGTGCCCTGGCCGGGCTCGCTATAGAGCTTCACATGCCCGCCCGACTGCTTGACGAAGCCGTAGACCATCGACAGGCCCAGGCCGGTGCCCTTGCCCTGCGGCTTGGTCGAGAAGAACGGCTCGAAGACCTGCTCCATCACCTCCCGGCTCATGCCCGAGCCGGTGTCCGTCACCGAGATCTGCACGTATTGGCCCGGCGTGACGTCGCTATGGGCGGCGGCATAGGCGTCGTCGAGGAAGGCGTTCCCGGCCTCGATCGTCAGACGGCCCTGCGTATCCATGGCGTCGCGCGAATTGATCGCGAGATTGAGGATCGCGTTCTCGACATTGGTCGGGTCGGCCAGCGTGTTCCACAGGCCACCGGCCAGGATCGTCTCGACCTCGATCGCCTCGCCGAGCGTGCGCCGCAGCAGGTCGTCCATGCCGCGGATCAGCCGGGCGACATTGACGACCTTGGGCTCGAGCGGCTGGCGTCGCCCGAAGGCCAGCAGCTGCGCGGCCAGCTTGGAGCCGCGCCCGACGCCGGCCATGGCGTTCTCGACGCGCTTTTCGGCCTTCTCGTTGCCGGTGACCTCGCGCGACAGCAGCTGCAGATTGCCGCTGATCACCTGCAGCAGATTGTTGAAGTCGTGGGCGACGCCGCCGGTGAGATTGCCGATGGCCTCCATCTTCTGGCTGTGGCGCAGCGCATCCTGCGCCTTGGCGAGTTCGGCCGTGCGCGTCGCGACGCGCTCCTCCAGCGTGATCGCGAGATCGGCGAGCGCGGCCTCCGCCGTCTTCTGGTCGTCGATGTCGGTGTTGGTGCCGATCCAGCGCACGATCAGGCCGGTGTCGTCGAGGGCCGGCACGGCGCGCGCGATGTGCCAGCGGAAGATTCCGTCACCGCGACGCAGGCGAAATTCGGTCTCGTAGGGGGCGCCGTCGCGCAGGGCGTTTTCCCACGCGGCGCCGGCGCTCGCCAGGTCCTCCGGGTGGACTATCGCAGCCCATCCTTCGCCATCGAGTGTGCCTGACGCCGCGCCGCTATAGGCGTAGACCTGCTCGTTGAACCAGTCGAGCATACCGTCGGGGCGCGCGGTCCAGACGTGATTGGGCATCGACTGCGAAAGCGTCCGAAAGCGGGTTTCGCTCTCCCGAAGCGATGCTTCCGCCTTCTTGCGGCCGGTTATGTCGAGAAACAGCACGGAAAAGCGCTCCGCATCGATCCGCCGGGCCCGCGCCTCGAACCACTTGGATTTCAGCGAGGGCACATTGACTTCGTAGCGCGCCGGCTCGCCGGTCTCGACGACGCGGGCATACGTCGCGAGCAGCTCCGGCGGGAAGCCCGGGATGACCTCGCTGACGAGGCGGCCGAGCGCATCCTCCATGCGGACATCGGTGCGCGCCTCGAAAGCCGGGTTCATCTCGACGAAGCGGAAATCGACCATCGCGCCATCATCGTCGCGCACCGCCTCGGCGATGAAGAAGCCCTCCTGCATCTGCTCGAACAGGTTGCGCCAGCGCGCCTCGCTGGTGCGCAGCGCGGCCTCCGCCGTTTTCCGGGGCGTGATGTCGAAGGCGACGCCGATGAAGCGTTGCTGGCCGCTTTCGGGCGTGGCGACAGCCTCGCCCTGGCGCGCGATCCAGCGAATCTCGCCCGTCTCGGGGTCCAGCCGGCGATATTCGGTGTAGGCCAGCGGGTTGTCCTCGACCATCCGGTTTGGCCCCGACAGGCTGCGGTCGTCGGGATGGAGCAGGCTGACCAGGAGCTTGTCGGTGACCTGGGTTTCGGGCGCTATGCCCCAGATCCGGCGATATTCATCGGAGACGTCGAGCAGGCCGCTTTCCGGATACCATTCGAAGACCCCGACGCCGCCCGCCTCCTGCGCGATCTTGAGGCGCTGCTCGGCGCGGATCCGTTCGGTGATCTCGATCACCACGGCGTAGACGCCTGCCGGCTTCCCCGCTTCGTCGAGGATGGGCATGTAATCGAGGTCGAGCCAGCAATCCTCCATCGTGCCGCGGCGATTGAGCGCGAGGCGCTGCTCGCGCAGCGACAGCACGCCGCCACCGAGGCAGACATCGAGCACGCGGCGGTTGAGGTCGGCGGCCTCGGGCCAGCCCTCCAGCACCTTGGCGCCGAGCAGGGACGGATGGCGCGCGCCGGCAAAGCCGGCATAGGCGTCGTTGTAGAGCAGGATGCCGTCCTCGCCCCACAGCATCACGATCGGCAGCGGGGTCCGCAGCGCCAGCGCCAGCGTCGTGCGCAGCGGCTGCGGCCAGCTTTCCAGCGGCCCGAGCGCGGTCGCCGACCAGTCGAAATCGCGGATCAGCGCGGCCGTTTCGCTTCCGTCGGCAAGGAAACTGAAGGCATCTTTCGCGTGCGCGGCCGGCATGAAATCTCGATGAAAAAGCGTCAAGGGCGATGAGGTTTGACCAATATTGTCGGTCGCCGCAAGCGCAATTGACACTTCCGCATCGGGCCGGGAGCAGTGATCGCGCGTCACGCGCGCCAGGGTCATCGGGCCCGATGCTTTGCGAGCGCTGTCAGGGCCCCTGGAACGCTCCGATCATATAGCTCTCATTGCCGATCTCGGTGACGCGTCCCTTCACCTCATAGCTGGCGAGATCGACGATCCAGACCACGCTGGAGTTCGGCTTGCCCTTTGGCGCGCCGGTGATGGCGGCGTATTTGCCGTCGGGCGTGATCGCGATGCCGCGCGGCCGCGAGGGTTCGCCGCCCGGCGTCTTCAGCTCGATCCGCTTGATCGTCGCAGGTCCGCCCGCGAGCGCCTTCTCGACATCGATGATGTCGATGTTGTTGGAGCGGAAATGCGTCGAGAGGATGCGCTTGCCGTCCGGCAGGAACGCGGCGACGAAGGGCCGCGTCGGCGTCGCCTTGTCGTCAGTTCCAACCAGCACGCGCGCGACCTCACCCTTGCCCGGTTCAGCCAGGGCCTTGGCCACGTCGATGATCGAGACGGTGTTGCCGGCGATGTCGGTCTGGGCGCTCTCGCGCGAGGCATGCGCGACGAGCTTGCCGTCCGGGCTGGTCGAGATGCCGAATCCGCCGGCCTGGACCGGAATGCGCGCCAGCTCTGCTCCCGACTCGCCGGCGATCGCCCTGGCCAGGCTCATCACCGTGATGTCGTCGGTGCCGCCATTGGCGCCGAAGATCGTGCCGCCGCCGAGCGGGCTGATGGTGACGCCGTTAGTGTCGGGGAAGCAGCCGAATTTCGGATCGGGCGCGCGATGCGGCACCGGATCGGGCGGGCAGGGGAAGCCGGGCTTGCCGAAGGCCTGCTCGACCTTACGGACGACTTTGTTCGTCGTCAGGTCGACGATGCTCAGATGCCGGCCGCCATCCTCGTCGCCCTCGCGCTCGGCATGGGCGAGCACGGCGTGCCTGCCGTCGGCTGCGATGGCGAAGCCGGTCGGCCCAAAGCCTCCGGTCTCGATATAGGTTTCGACCGCGCCGAGCGTTTCGTTGTTCTTCGGGTCGAGCGCCCTGCTCAGATCGACCACGGTCACCGTGCCGGCATGGCCGTGCTGAAAGGCGGCGGCGGCCGCCGGCGTCGAGCGCCCGGAATGATTGACCACATAGGCGCGCTTGTTGTCGGGCGAAATCGCAATCGAGATCGGCTGCCCGCTCGAGATCACGGTCTTGCCGTCGACCTGAATGTCGGGCGTCACACGCAGGCGATTCACGACCGCTTTCGGCGTGCCGTCATTGGCCGGATCGATCGCCTTGGCGAGGTCGATCACCAGCACGACATTGTCCCAGCGCCCGCTGGCGAGGAAATAGTCCTTGGCCATGGCCTGCCGTCCGTATCCGAAGGCGGCGAGCATCATCGTCCCGCCGAGAAGCGTCATCC
Source organism: Allobosea sp. P2_A10 (assembly GCF_056405115.1). Classification (NCBI taxonomy): domain Bacteria; kingdom Pseudomonadati; phylum Pseudomonadota; class Alphaproteobacteria; order Hyphomicrobiales; family Alloboseaceae; genus Allobosea; species Allobosea sp. P2_A10. The sequence goes on from NZ_JBFUCS010000001.1 coordinate 213,989, forward strand.
GTAGCATGGGTCGTTCCTCCTGTTTTAATCGCCCGTTTGCCGGGTCGTTGGATCGGTCTGGCTCAGCCCTCCAGCGCGTCGTCGAGCACACGCACGACATGCACGGCCTGCCGGCTCGCCCCGTCATGGATCTGGTGGCGGCAGCTGGTGCCGTCGGCGACGATGAGATCGTCCGCTCCCGCCTTTCGCACGGCCGGAAGCAGCGAAAGCTCGCCCATCGCCAGCGAGACATCGATCGTCGCCGCGCCGTAGCCGAACGCCCCGGACATGCCGCAGCAGCTCGACTCGATCGGCCGGACATCGAGGCCGGGAACAGCGCGCAGCGTCGCCTCGACCGCGCCCATCGCGTCGAAAGCCTTCTGGTGGCAATGGCCATGAAGATGGGCGACGCGGCCGGCCTGATCCCTGAGCGGAAGCGTCGTCGCGCCAGCCTTGATGTCGGCGGCAAGCAACTCCTCCAGCAGGAGCGCGGCCTTCGCCATCGGCTCGACCTCGGCTTTCGGCAGCATCGCCGAAAACTCGTCGCGGAAGGTCATCAGGCAGGACGGCTCCAGCCCGACGATGCGCGCGCCCTTGGCGACGAAGGGGCCGAGCGCATCGAGCGTGCGACGCGCTTCCGCCCGCGCCTCGTCGACAAGCCCGGCCGACAGGAAGGTGCGGCCGCAACACAAGGGCCGGCCGCCATCTCTAGGCTCGATCTTGTGCAGCCTGTAACCGCCTGCCGCCAGCACGCGCTCGGCAGCCTCAAGATTCTCGCGCTCGAAATAGCGGTTGAAGGTATCGCCGAAGAGCACGACGTCGCGGCCGTCGCCGAGCACATCGGCGGGCGTCGCAGGTCTGCCGTTCTGCGCCCATGGTTTGCGCCAGACGGGCAGCGACCGCTTGGCGCTGAAGCCGAGCCAACGTTCGCTCAGCCGCGCCAAAAATGGAATTTTGTCCCGCAGGTTCATCAGCAGCGCGAGCCTGGCTGCGAGCGACGCATAGCGTGGCAGATACGCGATCAGCCGCTCCCTCACGGGCAGACCGTGCCTGGCGTGATAGTGATGCAGGAACTCGATCTTCATCCGCGCCATGTCGACGCCGGTCGGGCAGTCGCGCTTGCAGCCCTTGCAGGAGACGCACAGATCGAGCGTCTCTTTCATCTGCGGCGAGGTGAAGGCGTCTGGGCCGAGCTGCCCGGAGATCGCGAGGCGCAAGCTGTTGGCCCGACCCCGCGTCACATGTGTCTCGTCCTGCGTGGCGCGCCAGGACGGGCACATCGTCCCGCCCGACATCTTCCGGCAGGTGCCGTTGTTGTTGCACATCTCGACCGCGCCGCCGAGCCCGCCCCAGTCGGACCAGTCCAGTACCGTTTCAGCCGGCACCGGCGTCGCATAGCCCGGCGCAAACCGCATCAGCGCGCGGTCGTCCATGTGGTAGGGCCGCACGATCTTGCCGGGATTGAGCACGTTGTCCGGGTCGAACCCGTCCTTGACCTGCTCGAAAGCGCGGGTGAGGGGGTCGCCGAACATCGGTTCGACGAAGTCCGAGCGCGAAATGCCGTCGCCATGCTCGCCCGAGAACGAACCCTTGAAGCTGCGGACGAGTTCGCAGGCCTCTTCCGCGATGCCGCGCATCGCCTTAACGCCCGCCTCGCCCTTCATGTTCAGGATCGGGCGGACATGCAGGCAGCCGACGGAGGCATGGGCATACCAGGTGCCGCGCGTGCCGTGTCGCTCGAACAGCGCGGTGACGGCGTCGGTGTAATCGGCGAGATGTTCGAGCGGGACGGCGCAGTCCTCGATGAAGGAGACCGGTTTCCCGTCGCCCTTCATCGACATCATGATGTTGAGGCAGGCCTCGCGCACCTCCCAGACGGGCTTCTGCCGGGCGGGCTCGATGACTTCGACGACGGCGTCCGAAAAGCCGTGATCGGCCATGCACTGGTCGAGGCGTTTGAGCTCATGCTTCAGCGCGCCGAGATCGTCGCCGGCGAATTCCACCAGCAGCAGGCAGTTCGGCTGGCCCCTCGTGATGTCGGCGAGCGTGCGCACGAAAAGCGGGATGTCGGCGCCCAGCTCCAGCACGTTGCTGTCGACGAGTTCGACCGCGACCGGCCCGAGCGCCACGATATGGCGCGTCGTCTCCATCGCCGAGCGGAAGCTCGGGAAGTGGCAGACGCCCATGACGCGATGTCCGGGCAGTGGCGAGAGCTTGAGCGTCGCTTCCGTGGTGATCGCAAGCGTCCCCTCCGAGCCGACCAAGAGATGCGACAGGTTCGGATTTGCCGGGAGCAATTCGTCGAGATTATAGCCGCCGACGCGGCGCTGCACTTTTGGAAAGATCGCCTCGATCTCGGCGCGTTGGCCGTCGGCGAGCGCCAGCATCCGGGTCATCAGGTCGCGCGCCCGGGTCGACTGGTTGTCACTGAGCGGCCCGTCGCCGAGCGCAAAGGGCTCGCCGTCATGGAACATCGCCTTCATCGCGATGACGTTGTCGACGGTCTTGCCGTAGCGCAGCGAGCGCGCGCCCGACGAGTTGTTGCCGGTCATGCCGCCGATGGTGCAGCGGCTGGCCGTCGAGGGCTCCACGGGGAAGAACAGCCCGTCTTTCTTCACATGTGCGTTCAGCGCCTCCAGCACGAGGCCGGGCGCGACCGAGATCGTTTTCGCCGCCGGGTCGTAGTCGCGGATGGCGCGAAAATGCCGGCTCATGTCGAGGATCAGCGCATCGCCGATCGGCTGGCCGTTCTGCGAGGTGCCCCCACCGCGCGCGATCACCGGCACGCCATGTTCGGCTGCGATCGTCAGGGCGGCTGCGATGTCGGCCTCGCTCTTCGGGAAGACCACGCCCTGCGGGATGATCTGGTAGATCGAGGCGTCGGTGGCGTAGCGCCCGCGCGTAAAGGCGTCGAAACGCACCTCGCCCTCGAGCGCCTGGCCGAGCCGCCGTTCGAGCCCGAGATTGCGGGCGTGGGATTTGGGCAGGGTCGTCTGGTTCATCGTCCTGTCGACCCGCCCCGTATCCGCGCCGTCATCCCGGACAAGCGGCGCAGCCGCGCCGATCCGGGATCCATTCCAGAACGCAACCGATGAAGGTTCAGGAATGGATCCCGGGTCTCCGCTTCGCTCCGCCCGGGATGACGGCGCGTCTTGCCCTGCGAAATCATCGAACCTGACCGGCCGCCGCTGACCGCCTGCGCCCGCGCAGCGCGCCGATCGCGTCCATCACGGGTCCCCATGACAGCAGCAGCAGCGCCAGAACGACCAGCGTCCCGACCAATCCGTTGGCGGCGAAGACCTTGAGCGACCCGCCGGAACCCAGCAGCGCCTGCCGGAACGAATCCTCCGCCCGGTCGCCGAGCACCAGCGCGAGCACCAGCGGCGCCAACGGATAGTCGAGCTTCTTGAAGACGTAGCCGACGAGGCCGAAGCCGAGCATCAGCCAGATGTCGAAGATCGAATTCGAGATCGTGTAGGCGCCGATGGCGCAGACGATCAGGATCACCGGCGCGACATAGGAGAACGGGATCCGCATGATCGCGGCAAACAGCGGCACCGTCGCCAGCACGATGACGAGACCTGCGAGATTGCCGAGATACATCGAGGCGATCAGCCCCCAGACGAATTCCTTCTGCTCGATGAAGAGCAGCGGCCCGGGCTGCAGGCCCCAGACCAGCAGGCCGCCAAGCAGCACGGCCGCCGTCGCGGAGCCGGGAATGCCGAGCGCCAGCATCGGCAGGAGCGCGCTGGTGCCGGCCGCATGCGCCGCGGTCTCCGGCGCAAGCACGCCCTCGATGTTGCCCTTGCCGAAGCTCTCAGGGTTTCGTGAGAAGCGCTTGGCCAGCCCATAGCCCATGAAGGAGGCGGCGATCGCGCCGCCCGGCGTCACGCCCATCCACATGCCGACGATCGAGGAGCGCAGAAGCGTCGCCCAGTAGCGCGGCAGGCCCGCCCAGGTCTTCAGCACCACCTTGAGGTCGATCTTGGCCTGCTTGCCCTTGAAGACCAGGCCTTCCTCGACCGTCAGCAGGATTTCGCTGACGCCGAACAGCCCGATCACCACGACGAGGAAATCGAAGCCGCGCATCAGCTCGGTCGAGCCGAAGGTCATGCGCAGATCGCCCGAGATCGAGTCGAGGCCCACCGCCGCGAGCAGGAAGCCGAGGCACAGCGAGGCCAGGATCTTGGCCCGGTTCTCCCGGCCCATGCCGATGAAGGAGCAGAAGGTCAAAAGGAACACGGCGAAGAACTCGGCCGGCCCGAATCTGAGCGCAAACGACGCGACCAGCGGGGCCACAAACGTGATCAGGATCACGCCCGAGAGCGCTCCGATGAAGGAGGCGGTGAATGCGGCCGTGAGCGCTTCCGCTGCCTTGCCCTGCACCGCCATCGGATAGCCGTCGAAGGTGGTCGCGACTGACCAGGCTTCGCCTGGAATGTTGAACAGGATCGAGGTGATAGCCCCGCCAAACAGCGCCCCCCAGTAGATCGAGGAGAGCAGGATGATCGCCGAGGTCGGGTCCATGCCGAAGGTCAGCGGCAGCAGGATCGCGACGCCGTTGGGGCCGCCAAGGCCCGGCAGCACGCCGACGATGATGCCGAGGATAACCCCGATCATCATGAAGCCGACATTGTGCCAGGACAGAGCGAGCTGGAAGCCCGCCATCAGGGAGGAGAAGTCTTCCATCACTTCACCTCAGTAGCCGAGCATGGTTTCGAGTGGACCCTTGGGCAAAGGCACGCGGAACTGCAGTTCGAAGATCCAGAAACAGGCGATCGGCACGAGCACGGCTGTCAGCAGGATCGCGTACCAGCGCGAGGTCGCGACCACGCCCATGAAGACGATGATGAAGATGCCGGCGGCGACATAGAGCCCGAGCGGCTGGACCAGCGCCACGAACAGCACCAGCGGCCCGAACACCCGGGCGACCTGGCCAAGCTGCTCATAGGTCACGAACACGCTGTTTTCGGCGCGGAAGGACTGCCAGAGGATGAAGAGCGAGGCGGCAAGGAAGATCCAGCCGACGCGCGCCGGGAAGAAGCCGTTCTGCGGACCGTTGTCCCAGCCCGCGCCGCGCCCGTAGGAATCGTAGAGCACCAGCAGGCCAAGCCCGATCAGGAGCAGCGCGGTGACGATCTCGACCGGGCGGCGAGAGAGGCCGCGCGGCGGCGGAGCGTCTTCAGCACTCGACATCTGGCATCCCCGGTATCGTCACTCCGGACAAGCGGCGCAGCCGCGCCGATCCGGAACCCATCATCGAGCTCGACAGCGCCTTACGATGGATTCCGGGTCTCCGCTGCGCTGCGCCCGGAATGACGTGGCGTGTCTGGCGAATGGAGCAGAGCATGCGCCGCCCGCTCACTTCGCCATGAAGCCGGCGTCGCTCATCAGCTTTTCGTGCTTGGCTTCGTCCGCTTTGAGGAAGGTCACGAAGGCCTCGCCATCGCGGTAGTCGGGCACCAGCGCGTTGCGGGCGAGGTACTCCTTCCACTCCGCCGTCTCGGAGACCTTCTTGAAGAGCGAGACGTAGAAGGCCTGTTGGTCCTTGGTGACCTTGCCGGGCATGAACATGCCGCGCAGCATCTGGTAGCTGACCGGCAGCCCCTGCGAGGCGCAGGTCGGGATGTCGGCCCAGGACATGCCGTCGGCGACCTTCTCGGTATAGGCCATGTTCTTGTCGGCGAAGACGCAGAGCGGGCGCGTCGCGCCGCCGCGCCAGTTGGCCAGATCCTCGGCCGGGTTGTTGGTGTTGGCGTCGACATGGTTGCCCGAGAGCTGGGTCGAAGCCTGGCCGCCGGAGGTGTAGGGGATGTAGGCGAATTTGGTGCTGCCCTGCTTCTCCATCGCGTAGACGAGCAGATTGTCCTCGCGCTTCGACGAGGTGCCGCCGACCTTGAGCGGGGCGCTCGCGGCCTTGGCCGCGTCCATGAAGTCCTTGGCCGTCTTGTAGGGCGCCTTGGCGTTGACCCAGAGCAGGAAGGAATCCTGCGCCATCATCGCGACCGGCGTGTACTCGGTCCAGTTCAGCGGCAGCTTCGTCGCCATCGGCGTCATGAAGATGCCCGATGAGGTGGTGATCAGCTTGTGCGGATCGCCCGCCGCCTTCTGGATGTCGAGCATGCCCTCGGCTCCGCCGGCGGCGGGCTTGTTGACGACGATGATCGGCTGCGTCGTGAACTGGTTCTTCTGGATGATGCCCTGGATGGTGCGCGCCATCTGGTCTGACGCGCCGCCCGCCGAGAACGGCACGACGATCTCGATCGCCTTGGTGGGCTCCCAGGCGAAGGCCGGCGCGACGCCGGCGAGCAGGGCGGATGCGGCAAGCCAGTGCTGTTTCGTGATCCTCGGCTGTTTCATGATCCTCGATCTCCCTGAAGTCGCGCTCTGACGGCGTCGTGGGGAGAGCGTAGAATCAAAAAATTTTGCATTCAATCTGAAATTTAACCTGGACGAAGATGAGCGCGATATTGGGCAAAGAACCTCCGCGTCATCCCGGACAAGCGGCGAAGCCGCGCCGATCCGGGATCCATCATAGGGCGCCGTCCTGTCTTATGATGGATCCCGGGTCTGCGCTTCGCTGCCCGGGATGACGATGGCGGTTCGGTCAGGAGCCTTCACACGTCGGCGGCGACCTGCGACTGCGCCGCCTTGCGCTTGTTGCGCAGGTGCAGGAACAGGATGTCGCTGAGCTCGCTGCCGGCGCGCCGGCGCAGCGCGTCGAGGATCGCCTCGTGCTCGCGCATCGCCTCGCCCCAGCGGTCGCGATCCTTGGCGAGATTGGCCGAATAGCGCACGCGACGGATGCGGCCGGCGAAGCTGGCATAGGTTGCGCTCAGCGCCGCATTGCCGGCGGCTTCCACGATCATGCGGTGGATCGCCTGATTGCACTGGAAATAGCCGTGCATCTCCCGCCGAAGGTAGAATCGATACATCTCGTGATGCATCTGCTCGATTTCGGCGACCTCGGCATCGGAAATCCGCTCGCAGGCGAGCCGGCCGGCAAGAGCCTCGAGCCCGCCCATGACGTCGAACAGCTCGTGCAGATCCGCCGGGCTGAGTTCGCGGACGCGGGCGCCCCGGTTCGGCAGCAGGTCGATCAGGCCTTCGGCAGCCAGCACCTTCAGCGCCTCGCGCAGCGGCGTGCGTGAGATGCCGAAGCGCTCGCACAGAGCCCGCTCGGGCACGCGTGCGCCGTCGGCGAGATTGCCCTCGACGATATAGTCGCGCAACGCCGCCAGCAGCCCGTCATGCAACGATGCGGCCGGACGCAGCGGCTCGCCACTGCTGCCGGCCTCGGTCGCGTCATCTGCCGTCTGGACGTCGAAAGCCATGCTTGCCATGCTCAATCGCTAAGCCTCCAATATCCGCCTGTCGAGCGATCGCATCGTATAATTGCACTCTATCATGATATTGCATTCCCAAAAAATGAATGCAAAAAAGCGAATTCGGAAGCGCGCGCCTGAAACTGCGTCGCTCTAGGGAGGACTAGCCATGGCAGCGCAACAGGGCCGTCATTTTCTGCATATCCCCGGCCCGAGCCCGATTCCGGACCGCATCCTGCGCGCCATCGCGATGCCGATCATCGACCATCGCAGCGCCGAATTCGCGGTGCTCGGCAGGGAGGTGCTGGAAGGCTGCAAGACCGTTTTCAAGACGAAGCAGCCGGTGGTGATCTATCCGGCTTCCGGCACCGGCGCGTGGGAGGCGGCGATCGTCAACACGCTCTCGCCCGGCGACACCGTGCTGATGGCCGAGACCGGCCATTTCGCCACGCTGTGGAAGCAGATCGCCACCCGCTTCGGCATAGAGGTCGAGTTCATCCCCGGCGACTGGCGGCGCGGCGCCGACCCCGCCGCAATCGAGGCCAGGCTCGCCGACGACAAAGCGCGCAGGATCAGGGCGGTGATGGTCGTCCATAACGAGACTTCGACGGGGTCGACCAGCCGCATCGCCGAAATCCGCAAGGCGATCGACGCCGCCGGTCATCCCGCCCTGTTCATGGTCGACACGATCTCCTCGCTCGCCTCGGTCGACTACCGCCATGACGAATGGCAGGTCGACGTCACCGTGTCGGGCTCGCAGAAGGGCCTGATGCTGCCGCCCGGCCTGAGCTTCAACGCCATTTCCGAGAAGGCGATGGCGGCCTCGAAAGCCAACACGCTGCCGCGCTCCTATTGGGACTGGCAGGAGATGGTGAAGATCAATGCCGGCGGCTTCTTCCCCTACACGCCGGCGACGAACCTGCTCTACGGGCTGAAGGAGGCCATCGCGATGCTGCAGGAGGAGGGGCTGGACGCCGTCTTCGCCCGTCACCAGCGCCTCGCCGCCGCCTGCCGCGCCGCCGTCAAGGCGTGGGGGCTGGAGGTGCTTTGCGAGAACCCGGCCGAGCAGTCGCCGGTGCTGACGGCCGTGATGATGCCGCCGAGCCACAGCGCCGACCGCTACCGCAGGATCGCACTGGAGAAATACAACATCTCGCTAGGTTCCGGCCTCGGCAAGGTCGCCGACAAGGTCTTCCGCATCGGCCATCTCGGCGAGTGCAATGAGCTGATGCTGCTCGGCGCATTGTCGGGCGTCGAGATGGGGCTGGCGGCGGCTGGCGTGCCCCATCGCAGCGGCGGCGTCGCGGCGGCGATGGCGGCTTTCGAGCAGCCCGACCAGGGCAACAGGGCGCCGGTCGCAGCCTGAACGGTCGTGTGGCCGCGCCCATCGGGCTCGCCATCGCATGCCGTCGCAAGGTTGCCGCGACTGGTGCTAGAACGGCTCCAGCCCCGCAACCGGGGCTGATCCGGAGCGCGTGATGTTCACCTCGTCAGACCCGATCCTGCTGGACATCGCCGCCGGCGTCGCGACGGTGACGCTCAACCGGCCAAGCGTGCTCAACGCCCTGGACGTGCCGATGGCGCAGGCGTTTCTGGCTGCGATCGAGCGGATCTCTGTCCGTGACGATGTCCGCTCCATCCTGATCAAGGGAGCGGGCAGGGGCTTTTGCGCCGGTGGCGATGTCTCGCAATTCAGCGCCGGTGGCGATTCGGGAGCTGCCATCGATGCCATCATCCAGCCCTTTCACGCCGGGCTTCGGCTGCTCGACAGTCTGAAACAGCCGAGCGTCGCCTGCCTCCATGGCGCTGTCGCCGGTGGCGGCTTCAGTCTCGGTATCGCGTGCGACATGGTCATCGCCGCCGAGAACGCGAAGTTCACCCTCGCCTATACCCGGATCGGCGCGACGCCCGACGGCTCGGCAAGCTATCACCTGCCGCGCATCGTCGGCGCCCGAAAGGCGCTGGAGATCGCCCTGCTGGCGGAGACGCTGGACGCCGGCGAGGCGCTGCGTCTGGGGTTGGTCAACCGCGTTGTGCCCAATGATCGTGTCGAGGCCGAATCCATGGCGCTGGCGGCGCGTCTCGCCGCGGGACCAACGCAGTCCTATGGCGCGATCAAGCAAATGCTGAAAGCATCGGGTGGCAACACGCTGGCGCGGCAGCTCGAGGTCGAGCGCGAAGCCTTTGGCGCTTCGACCCGGACGGAGGACTTCCGCGAGGGCGTAACGGCGTTCCTCGAAAAGCGCGCCCCGCRCTTCAGCGGACGCTGAAAGACGCAAGCCATGCAGGACAGCCACCGCACGCTTTTCACCAGCCCGGCCGAATACGTCGACAGCGACCTTCCCATCGTCGCGGCCGAAGCACGCCTTCTGACCGACGGCATCGCCGATCCCGTCGAGAAGGCGTCGATCCTCTATGAGGCCGTTCGCGACGGCATCCGCTACGATCCCTATCGCGATTTCACCGATCCCGACACGTTTCGTGCCAGCGCTGTGCTGGCGGCAGGGACGGGCTTTTGCGTCGGCAAGGCCGCGCTCTACGCCGCCTTTTGCCGGGTCGTCGGCATTCCAGCCCGGGTCGGGCTCGCCGACGTCAAGAATCACCTCGCCACGCCGCGCCTGATCGAGGCGATCGGGACCAACGTGTTCCACTATCATGGCTTCACCGAGGTCTATCTGGGCGGGCGCTGGCTCAAGGCTTCACCGACCTTCAATGCGACGTTGTGTGAAAAGCTCGGCGTCGCGCCCTTGCCGTTCGATGGCCGGCATGACGCATTGCTGCAGAGCTTCGACGGGCAGGGCCGCGAGTTCATGGCTTACCTTGCCGAGCATGGCGCGTTCTTCGATGTCCCGACCAAGTTCCTGATCGCGGAGATGGCGCGGATCTATCCCAGGCTCTGTGTGCCCGGCGGCCTCCATGGCGCGACGATGGAGCAGGAGGCGAGGAGCTAGCCAAGCAGAGTCGCGACGACGGTGCTGGCCTGAGGGTGCCATGCGAAGGTCACGATCGAGTTGGGCCAGTCGCTGACACGCAGTGCGTTGCGCGAGCGGATCAGCCCCTCCGCCAGCTCGTCGCCGGCGATGTAGAAGCCCATCAGGAACTTGCCCTTCGGAAACGCCTGATAGGCGCGCTTGAGTACGGAGAGACCGAGATACGAGGCTGCGCCGTCTTCATCCGCCTTGGCGGAACCCTCCAGATAGTAGGTAACATCGCGGTTTTCGACGAGCCGCATCGTCGCGGCGACCTGATCGCGGCCGCGCACGCTGGCGATGACACCTTGCGCCGGGCACAGGACGAGGTTTGCAAGGTGCCCGACGATCGCGCCCAGTGCGTTGAAGGCCATGCCCTTGCGCGCGTACATCTCGCCGCGAATCTTCACCAGCGTGAAGATGTCGAGAATGGAAGCAAGTCTGCTGCGCCTGACGACGGGGGCATCGGCAAACCGCGCGGTGAACTTCTTGACGTTGCGTTTGGTGTTCTGGCTGATCTTCGCCCGATAGAGATCCCATGTCGGCCAGCGCGCGAAATCGATGCCCTGAACGACGGCGTTGATCGTCGTTTCGACGGCGACGCCAGGCAGGGCCCGCAGATCGTCCTCGCGCGACGCTTCCAGGCTCCAGTTCCAGCCATAGCGATAGGTTCCTGGTCCACACGCGGTCAGCGCCGCTGTCATCGCGGCGGGCCATCGTTCGGCGTGGCCGGGGTCGAGCAGGATTCCGTCGTAGAATTCGCGCACGTCGCGCCGGAAACGGATGGTGAAATAGCCGATCGGCTTCGGCGTCCCGGGCAGTATCACGGCGAAGATGAGCGGACGGCGCCAGGGCTGCTTGAAGGACAGGGCGCGCAAGTGTCCAAAGGCCGAGCGCATCGAGCCGCCGACCTGCGCCATGGCGGCGTCCCATTCGGCCGCGCCGATGTCCCCCAGCGCGACTTCCCGAACGGTCAATGCAGGCTCGGCGATCGTCGCCGATGCGTCGGCAGGCGCCCACGCCAGCGCGACGTTTTGCCGGTCAAGAGATGGAACGATGCTCACGTCTGCCCCGGCTCGCTAGCGAGTCCTTGTTTAGAACGGCTATAGCTAGCAAACGCTGAAAATGCACTGCAACATGCGCGCGATATCTGTCGGTATCCTAAAGATTTGCGAGTGTCGCCAGTCCGTCACGGCCCGCCCGGCAGAGTGAAGCGGTGGCGCTGGCCCGGGTCGGGCAAATCGCAGGACGCCTTCTGGCCAAACAGGCGATAGCGGTTGCGCGCCACGCGGTCGTAGAGCCAGTCTCGCAGCTGGCGCGGCAGCATGCGACCGCCCAGCAGCAGCCGCGCTGGCCCGTCGAGATGCGCGATCAGGGCAAGGACACCGTCCGATTTCGTCAGCGCCCGGCCGCCTTCGATGAACAGGAAGCTGTCGGGCTCGTCGGGATCGATGCCATGCGCCAGCGCAAGCTGGCGCCCTTCCGGCGACTGGATCGCGACGAAACGCATCTTGTCGTCGCGCTCGCGGCGGAGCGTGTAGCGGACGCCGCCTGAGCAGAGGACGCAAACGCCGTCGTAAAGCCAGATCGGCGTGTCCGTGCTCATCTCGCCTCCCGCGATCCGGCCAATGCCATGTCGCGCGGACGGCGTCGCGTGGCAAGCCCCGACGGCGCTCGCGATCTGGTGATTGTGCACCTGCGAAGACGATCCCGAAATCGCCGCAATCGCACGCCATCTCCTAAGTAGGCTTATCATATGGAGGCATGGCAAATATGCGCCCGCTCAAGCGCGAACTGGTGTTCCAGCTCGTCGAGACCGCAAGGCTGTTGCGCACCCATGTCGACCAGCGTGCGCGCCAGCATGGCACGACGCGGGCGCAATGGGGCGTGCTGGCCCGGCTGCGCCGGCAGGAGGGCTTGAACCAGGCCGCGCTGGCCGAGCAGCTCGAGCTTCAGCCGATCTCGCTGGCGCGGTTGATCGACAGGCTGGAGCAGCAGGGTTTCGTCGAGCGCAGGCCAGACCCGGGCGACCGCCGGGCCCATCTGCTGCACCTCACGGCGGGTGGCCGCGCATTGGTCGATGATCTCGATGCGGTCCGCAGCGAGATCGCCGATGAACTGCTCGATCGCGTCGAGTGGACGGCGATCGAGACATCGCTTGCAACGCTGAGCGCCATTCGCGATCGCATCAGACCGGCGCGCGCGGAGCGCGTCGCTGGCCACGCCCGTACCGCGGACACCGCCGCCTGACCGCGAAGCCGGGCCAAGCCACGACACGACCAGAGCCACGACACGAGCAGAGCCGAGACATGAACCGAAGCACCATCCTGATCAGCGCCATCATCGCGACAGCCGCCATCGCCACGGGAGCCTGGCTGACCACCTCGCGTGGAGCGGTCGATACGGGTGACGCCGCGCGCTCGGCGCGCGCCGGCCGCAATGGCGAGGGCTCGGCCGTCGCGGTGGTCACGGCAGCGGCCGTTCAGGGCGACATGCCCGTGCGCAAGCGCGCCATCGGCTTCGTCGAGACGCCGGCCAGCGTCGTGGTGAAGTCGCGGCTTGATAGCCAGATCATGACGCAGGACATCAGGGACGGTCAGTTCGTCAATGCTGGCGACCTGCTCTTCACCCTCGACGATCGCGACATCAAGGCGCAGATCGCCAAGGATGAAGCGGCGATCGCTCGCGACGAAGCGGTGCACAAGCGCACTGAAGCGGACCTCGCGCGCTATCAGCAACTGCTCCTGAAGAACGCCGGCACGCAGCAATCGGTCGATCAGGCGACGGCCGACGAGCGCTCGGCGGCTGCGACCATCCTCTCCGACAAGGCGACGCTCGACGCCGACAAGCTGAAACTGAGCTACACCCGCATTCTCGCGCCGATCGCCGGCCGCATCGGCGCCGTCCTGGTGACGCCGGGCAATCTGATCGGCGCCAACAGCACCGGCACGGGTCTGCTGACCATCACGCAGATGAAGCCGCTGCGCGTCACCTTCACCTTGCCTGAGCGCGACCTGCCGGTTCTGCAGGGTGCGCTCGGCCGGGGGACGCCGGTGCCGGTGACGGCCAGCGTGCCCGACACCGGCAAGCCGGCGGCGCAGGGCGTGCTCAATTTCGTCGATTCCAGCGTCGACATGACCTCTGGCACGATCACGGCCAAGGCCGCCTTCGCCAATGACGACCTCGCTCTGTGGCCGGGGCAATATGTCGATGTCGAGATCGCCGCCGACACGCTGCTCGGCACGACGATCGTCCCGACGGTCGCCGTCCAGACCGGCCAGAAGGGGCCCTATGTCTACGTCGCGAAGGCCGACCAGACGGTCGAGTTGCGCCAGGTCAAGCTCGCGCTCAGCGACGGCGATCGCACCGCCCTGTCGGAGGGCGTCGCGGCCGGAGAGCGCGTCGTCACCGATGGTCAGATGCGGCTGAAGACGGGAACGAAGGTGCGCGAGCGCGACGACAAGGGCGCGGCCCCGCCAGCAAAGCCGGAGGGAACGCCGGTCGCCGAGGGAGCGAAGTCATGAACCTGTCGGGTTTCTGCATACGCCACCCGGTCGCGACCATCCTGATGTCGCTCTCGCTCGTGCTGGCGGGCCTGTTCGCCTATCGCTTCCTGCCCGTCGCGGCGCTGCCGCGCGCCGAATTTCCGGTCGTCAACGTCTCCGCGCAGCTTCCCGGCGCGTCGCCCGATACGATGGCGACCTCGGTCGCGACGCCGCTGGTCAAGCAGTTCGCCACCATCGCCGGCATCGACTCGATCGCGACGACGAACGCGCAGGGCTCGACCTCGATCGCAATCCAGTTCGTGCTCAGCCGCAACATCGACGCCGCCGCGGCCGATGTGCAGGCCGCCATCGCCCGCGCGCAAAAGCAGCTCCCGCTGGAGATGACGACGCCGCCGAGCTACCGGAAGGTCAATCCGGCCGATGCGCCGATCATCCTGCTGGCGCTCAAGAGCGATGTCGTGCCGCTTTCGCAGCTCGACGCCTTCGCCCAGCAGGTCATCTCGCCCGCCCTCTCGACGGTGGACGGCGTCGCGCAGGTGCTGATCTTCGGCAGCCAGAAATACGCGGTCCGCATCCAGATCGACCCGGTCGCGCTCGCCGCGCGCGGCATCGGGGTCGACGAGTTGCAGACCGCCATCACCGCGACCAACGCCAACACCCCGGTCGGCACGCTGCAGAACACCAGCCAGCAGCTGACCATCCAGGCCCGCACCCAGATCGCCAACGCCGCCCAGTTCGCCAACGTCATCATCGCGACGCGCAACGGCCGCCCGGTGCGGCTCGGCGACATCGCCAAGGTGATCGATTCCGTCGAGAACGCGCAGACCGCGAGCGCCTATGACGGCATGCCCGCCGTGGTGCTGGCCGTGCAGCGCCAGCCCGACGCCAACACCGTCGAGGTCGTCGACCGGGTCAAGGCGATGCTGCCGGCCTTCTCCGAGCAGCTGCCGGCCGCGGCCTCGCTCGCGCTCCTGAACGATCGCTCGCGCTCGATCCGCATGGCGGTCGACGACGTCCAGTTCACGTTGATGCTGACGGTCGTGCTCGTCGTCATGGTGATCTTCGTCTTCCTGCGCCGGTTCGCCGCGACCTTCATCCCGGCGGTCGCGGTGCCGATTTCGATCGTCGCGACGCTTGCCGCGATGTACGCCTTCGGCTTCTCGATCGACAACATCTCGCTGCTCGGCCTCACCCTCTCGGTCGGCCTCGTCGTCGACGACGCCATCGTCATGCTGGAGAACATCGTCCGCCATATGGAGGAGGACGGTCTCTCGGCCTATGACGCGGCGCTGAAAGGCTCGGGCGAGATCGGCTTCACCATCATCTCGATCTCGCTGTCGCTGGTCGCGGTCTTCATCCCCGTTTTGCTGATGGGCGGCGTCATCGGCCGCATCTTCAACGAGTTCGCGGTGGTGGTGACGGTCGCGATCCTGGCCTCGGCCTTCGTCTCGCTGACGCTGACGCCGATGCTGTGCTCGCGGCTGCTGAGCGGTTACGGCCATGAGCACAAGGAGAACGCCTTCGGCCGTGTGCTGGAAGCCGGTTTCGACGCCATCCTGCGCGGCTACGACCGCGCGCTCGGCTGGGTCCTGCGCTTCAAGCCGCTCATGCTGCTGACCTTCTTCGGCACGCTGGCGCTGAGCGTCTGGTTGCTCCAGAGCGCCCCCAAGGGCTTCTTCCCGCAGGAGGACATCGGTCAGCTCCAGGTTTCGACCGAGGCGCGGCAGGACATCTCCTTCCCGGCGATGAAGGAACTGCAGGCCAAGGTGGCCGAGGTCTTCCGCAAATCGCCTTACGTCGCCCATGTCGCCTCGACGGTCGGAGGCAGCGCCGGCAGCGCCGGCGCGCTCAACGCCGGCAGGCTCTTCGTCGAGCTGAAGCCGCAGGCCGAGCGCCCGGCCTTGCAGGTCGTGCTGGCGGGGTTGCGCCGCGATCTCGCGCAGATCGCCGGCATCAACGCCTACATGACCCCCGTGCAGAACCTCAACATCGGCGCGCGCGCCTCCAAGAGCCAGTACCAGCTCGTCGTGCAGGGGCTCGATCAGGCCGTGATGAACGACTGGGCGGTGAAGCTAGCCGACGCCATGACGGCTAACCGCGCGACCTTCGCCGACGTGACCACGGACCTCCAGAACAGCGCCGCCGAGGCGACGCTCGTGGTCGATCGCGACAAGGCAAACCAGTTGAAGATCGGCGCGGATGTGCTTCGTTCGACTCTGTATTCCGGTTTCGGCGTGCGCCAGGTTTCGACCATCTACACCACCGGCGACAGCTATCAGGTCGTGGTCGAATTCGACCCGAAGGGCGGCTGGTCGGCCGACAAGCTCGACCAGATCCGCATTCGCGCCGGCAATGGCGTGCTGATCCCGCTCAGCGCGTTTGCCCATGTCGAGCGCACGGCGGGCCAGCTCACCGTCAACCAGCTCGGCCAGCTCCCCGCGGTGACGATCTCCTACAATTTGCCGGCGGGCGTCGCGCTCGGCGCGAGCGTCAACCGGATCGAGGCGCTGAAAGCCGAGATCAACCTGCCGAAATCGCTCTCGACCACGCTGGCGGGCACCGCCAAGACCTTCCAGGATTCGCTCGCCAATCAGGGCCTGCTGATCATGGGCGCGATCCTGACGATCTACATCGTGCTCGGCATCCTCTATGAGAGCTTCATCCACCCCCTGACGATCCTGACCGGGCTGCCTTCGGCCGCGATCGGGGCGCTCGGCGCGCTCAGGCTGTTCAATCTCGACCTGTCGGTCATCGCCATCATCGGCCTTCTGATGCTGATCGGCATCGTCAAGAAGAACGCGATCATGATGATCGACGTGGCGCTGGTGCTGAAGCGCGAGGGCAAGAGCCCGCGGGACGCGATCCATCAGGCCTGCGTGCTGCGCTTCAGGCCGATCCTGATGACGACGCTGGCGGCGCTGATGGGCACGCTGCCGATCGCGCTGGGGGCCGGCTCCAGCGCCGAGCTGCGCCAGCCGCTCGGCATCGCGGTGGTCGGCGGGCTGATGATCTCGCAGGTGCTGACCCTGTTCATCACGCCGGTGCTGTTTCTCTACATGGAGAAGCTCGAGGCCCTGTTCACGCGCAAGCCCGCTCCTATCGCGGGAGCGTTGGAGCCTCATCCGGCTCCGGCGGAGTGAGAGCTTCGCCGGCCGGCACGAGCCAGCCCCTGTAATGCGTCAACAGGCTCACGAGCGGCAGAGTCAGCTTCACGTCGAACCGGAAGCGGCCCTCGTCATCGACAAACTCCCGCGATTCCGAGCGCGGCCATAGCGCTCGCGGCAGGGGCAGGCCGAGACAGCGCAGGCCCGTGACCGGCAGCGCCAGCCCGCCATCGGCCGGTGTGAGCCCGAGCTTGAAGGACAGCGGGCCGAAACGTTCAGTCAGCGCACCGTCCGGACTGGTCGAGAGCCGCGATGCAAAGCGTCGTCCGCCGAAATTCCGTGTCCAGATTTCCACCGGGCCGGTCGTCGCATCGATCCGGTCGATCGTGACGGCGAGCGGGATGTCGCGGCTCGCGGGCGGCAGGCCGATGATATGGTGCAGCAGCCGCGCTGCCAGACTGCCGCCGACCGCGACTTCGGCGAACCCATGCCAGACCGGTGGTCCGTCGAGCCCGTGCAACAGGCGCAGCGGCGCGGGCAGGGCAGCGTATGCGACCTCGCCCAGCGCGGCCTTGAACACGCAATCGCGGTGCGCTCCTGCGTCGGTTTGGGTGCTGATGGCATAAGGCGCCATCTCCGCTTCGATCGCGCCGAGCGACAAGGCCCCAGCGGCGGAGCGTGCGCCGGGCGCGAGCGCGCCGTCGAGCAGTGCTCTCGTCGCGGCGGCCGCCGGCAGCGTCGGAACATGGGGGCCGTCGCCGCGCGCCGCCAACAGTGACCAGCGCGCCGTGCGCAAGCGGCCTTCGCCGTCGAGCCCGGTCGCCTCGACCAGCATGCCGCCGCGATCTGAGGTCGGCAGCCGCGTCAGCCTCCGCGCCGCGAGCAGCCACGGGATGAGCGGTGCGAGGCCGTCGATCGAGCCGGCGCGCCGCAGCCTGGCCAGCAGCGCGACGCCCGCCTGTTCGATCCACGATTCCAGCCCGGCATGAAAGGCGACGCGGGACGTTACGCGCAAGCGAGGCCCCAGCGACTGCGCATCGGCGGTCTCGACCACGGCGACGCGGCGCGATCCCAGGCCCGGGATCGCAATCCTCCTGCCGTCGATCCAGCCATCGGCCTCCTGCAACTCGCCTTCACGCCAGACCGGGACCGGGCGGCCGGCATAGCTCAGGATCGCGGCGATGACCGCTTCGCCGACCTCGCTGCGGCCGCCGGGCGTGATCGCGATGTCAATGGCGTCGATCCGTCGCCAGCCCCGGGTCAGTTCGGCCACGACCGCGGCTGACAGCGCCGGCGTCGAACTCGCTCCCGCCAACGCACAAAGCCCGCGCGTCTTCGCCAGATCGTCCAGCGCCGCGCCATAGCCTGTAATGTATTCGCGCGCATCAGCAAGATCGACGACATGCGCGCCGGCCGAGAGCGCCGCGCGCGGCAGGTCGTAGCCAGCGCCCTGGAACGGGCCGGACGCGTCGATCACCAGCCAGGGCGCGAGTTCCGCGAGCCGTCCGAGATCGCGGCGATGATCGAAGCCCATTCCCGAGACGGATGTGCCGTCCACCGGTGCGAGTTGCCCGGCCAGCGCCAGCGCCTTCGCGGCATTGCGAGAGGTCAAAACGAGGTCGAGCCCGGCGATGCCAGCCAGATGCATCGCCAGCCGCCGCCCGAAAACACCGGTCGCACCGACGAGCAGCACGCGTTTTGCGGTCACGGTTCTCTGTCTCGCCGGAACCCTCGCCGCGCCTAATGCGCCGCCGGCTTGATGTAGGGCCGCAATACGCCCTGCTCGGCGAAAGTCGAGCGGTTGCTTTCGCGGTGCTTCTTCACCTCGGCGCGCGCGACGGTGCGTAAGTGCACCTCGTCGGGTCCGTCGATGAAGCGCAGCGCCCGGCCCCATGAATAGATGAAGGCCAGCGGCGTGTCGTTTGAGAGCCCGCCGGCGCCAAAAACCTGCATGGCGCGATCGGCGATCTTGGTCTGCAGCCGCGTCGCCACGACCTTGATCGCCGAGACCTCGGTGCGCGCGGCCTTGTTGCCGTGCTTGTCCATCATCCAGGCGGCGCGCAGGCAAAGCAGCCGCGCCTGGTCGATCTCCATGCGGCCCTCGGCGATCCAGTCCTGGATGTTGGCGTAGTCGGCGAGGTTGCGGCCGAAGGCTTTTCGCTCCAGCGCTCGCTCGACCATCAGTTCGAGCGCGACCTCGCATTGGCCGATCGAGCGCATGCAGTGATGGATGCGACCGGGCCCGAGCCGCGCCTGCGCCAGCGCGAAACCGGCGCCTTCCTCGCCGAGGATATTGGCGGCGGGAACGCGGACCCCGGCGAAATCGGTCTCGGTATGGCCTTCCGGCGAATGGTGGTTCAGCAGCGGCAGATTGCGCATCACCGTCAGACCGGGGGAATCCATCGGCACGATCACCATGGAATGGCGCTTGTGCGGATCGGCGTCGGGGCGTGTGTCCGACAGCCCCATCACGATGCAGAACTTGACGTTGGGGTGCAGCGCCCCGGTCGTCCACCATTTGCGGCCGGTGACGACGTAGTCGTCGCCGTCGCGGATGATCGTGGTCTGGAGATTGGTCGGGTCCGAGGAGGCGACGCCGGGTTCGGTGATGCCGACGCAGGACCGGATCTCGCCGTTCATCAGCGGCACGAGCCAGCGCTGCCGCTGCTCGGGCGTGGCGAACATGTGCAGAATTTCCATGTTGCCGGTGTCGGGCGCGTTGCAGTTGAACACCTCCGAGGACCAGTAGAGCCGGCCCATGATCTCGGCGAGCGGGGCGTATTCGAGATTGCTCAGCCGCGTGCCGGGCTCGTCGGGCTTCAACGCGGGAATGAACAGGTTCCACAGGCCCTGCGCCTTGGCCCGCGCTTTAAGCCCGTCGATCAGCGCGATCGGATAACGCCCGGCTTCGGTCTCGGCTTTGTAGGTCGCGTCGGCCGGCTGGACATGGGCGTCCATGAAGTCCTGCAGCTTGGCCCGCAGGGCCTCGACCTTGTCGGAATAGGCGAAATCCATGGCGTTCCTCGTTCAGTCTTACTTGTATTCGTCGTAACGCGCCGTCATTCCGGGCGCAGCGCAGCGGAGACCCGGAATCCATCTTAGAGCAACGACAGCGCCTTACGATGGATTCCGGATCTGCGCCGCTGCGCGGCTTGTCCGGAATGACGCGATGTCTAGTCTTGGCGTCATCGATCCCTCACTCCGCTCCCTCGATCACCGCCTGCGCCCGCAGCGCAAAACTCTCCGCCATCGCGCCGACCGCGACCGCGTTCTCGGCGGCTGCGTTGCCGGATTTCGCCCGCGCCGCGATGCCGTCGAGGATGACCGCGAAACGAAACAGCGAGAAGGCGAGATGGAATCGCCCCGGTCCTTCGCTGCGACCGGCAGCGGCGATATAGCGGTCGAGATACTCGCCTTGCGTCGGGATGCCGAGCGCCTCGCGGTCGAGCCCGACGATGCCGGCATACATCGCCGGCGTCGAGTGCCAAGGCAGGCAGGAGAAGGCGACGTCGGACAAAGGATGGCCGAGCGTGGAGAGCTCCCAGTCGAGCACCGCGACGATGCGCGGCTTCCCCGGTGCAAACATCAAATTGCCCAGCCGGAAATCGCCATGGACGATGGCGGTCTCCGCGCTTTCGTCGAGGTTCTCCGTCAGCCAGGCGATGGCGCGATCCACGGCGGGAATCTCGCGCGTCTTCGTCTCCTGCCATTGGCCGCCCCAGCGGCGGAGCTGCCTTGCGTAGTAGTTGCCGGGCTTGCCGAAATCGGAAAGCCCGGCCGCCTGCCAGTCGAAGCCGTGTAACGCGGCCAGCGTCTGCGCCATCGCGAAATACATCGCCCGCCGCTCGTCCGGCGTCACGCCGGGTAGCGCCGTGTCGTGGAAGACGCGTCCGTCCAGCCGCTCCATCAGGTAGAACGGCGTGCCGACGACATCGTCCTGCTCATGCAGCAGCAAGACGGGCGGCACCGGCACGGGCGAGCCGCCGAGCGCTTTCAGGATGCGGTATTCGCGCTCGACTGCATGCGCCGAGGGCAGCAGAGGGCCGGGCGGCTTCTTGCGCAGGACGAGCCGGGTGCCGGCGTCGGGATAGGACAAAAAGAAGGTCGGATTGGATTGCCCGCCACTGATCCGCTCCAGCGTCATCGCGCCCGCCGCACGGCGCGGCAGGGCCCCGCGCATGAAGGCGTCGAGCCGGGTGGCGTCGAATTCGGGAGCGGAGGCTGGTTCTGGTGGGGAGGCGGCGCCGGCTGACATCGCCGGCATCATCGTGATTGCGGGCGACGCGGTCAACGCGTGAGGAGGCGCGTCAGGCTGCCCGCAGGGTCGAGAGGAAATGCGCGACGAGATCGCTGATCATCCCCGACGAGGCCTCGACCTGAACGGCCGCGATGTCGAGTTCTGCCGACATCCGCGTCACGTCGGCGATCGATTCGCGCGCTGCCTGCGCCGCCGACAGGCCTTCCTGCGTGCGCGTCGCGGCCTCCTGCGTGCCGGCGACCATGGCGCGGGTCGCAACCGATTGCTGTTCCACGGTCTGGTCGATCAGCGCGGCCGACTGTTCGAGCCGCGCGATCGTGCCGCCGATCGAACCGACATGGCTGACGCAGGATTGCGTCGCGGCCTGGACCTGCGCGATCTGCATCGAGATCTCGTCGGTCGCCTTCGCCGTCTGGTGCGCCAGCGACTTCACCTCGCCGGCGACGACCGCAAAGCCCTTTCCGGCCTCGCCGGCGCGGGCGGCCTCGATCGTGGCATTGAGTGCGA
Organism: Allobosea sp. P2_A10; assembly: GCF_056405115.1. NCBI lineage: Bacteria > Pseudomonadati > Pseudomonadota > Alphaproteobacteria > Hyphomicrobiales > Alloboseaceae > Allobosea > Allobosea sp. P2_A10. Next base: position 235,637 of record NZ_JBFUCS010000001.1, read on the forward strand.
GCAGGTTGGTCTTGGTCGCGATCTGCTGGATCAGCGTGACGATCGAGCCGATCCGCCCCGTCGCCTCGGCGAGGATGCCGATCGCGGCCGTGACCTCGCGGGTGTCGGAGACCGCCTGGCCGGTGATCGAGAAGGTCTGCTGCGCCTCTCCGCTGACATGGTCGAGCGCCAGCACCAGTCCTTGCGTCGCAGAGACCGCGTCGCCGATACGCTTCGTGCAGTCGCGGGCGGCGTCCTCGGCGTAGGTCGCCTGCCGGTCGGCCTGTTCGCTGCCGGCCAGGCTGTTGGCGGCGTATTGGCGAAGCGTGCCGGCCGCGACCTTCAGGCTGCCCGACAGCGACGCGACATCGGCCTGGAACGCCGAGGACGCGGCGCGCAGATCGTTCTCGCGCTGGGTCAGCCCGATCCGGCTGGCGCGCTGATGGCACGAGGTCGCCGCCAGCACGTCGCACAGCAGCAGCTTGGTCAGCGCGGCGCATTCGGCGACCGCCTTCTTGCTGCTGAACCGGCGGCGGCGCTGGATTTCCGCAAAGAGCGGCTCGATCATGCGTATCGTCGTGCCCAGCCGGGTGCGCACGCCCATCGCATCGCCGAATTCGCTCTGGGCGGCGTCCGTCAGCGAGGCGACGTAGTCTTCGCCGAATTCAGCCGCGAACAGGATGCGGAAATGGTTCTCTTCGGTCGCGACGATCTTTTCGCGATGAAGCGCGACATGCGCCTTCATGTCGGCGACCGAGCGGTCGAGATGATCGCAATAGGCGTTGCTGGCGGTGGTGATGTGCGCGGTCGCGACCGGCAACAGGGCGCGTGCCACCGCTTTCGATGGCGCGGCGACGCCCGATGCCTGCAGCAGCTTTTCGACCGCCGCAGCGGTGATCGATACCGGCCTGGGCCCGGCTGCGCTTTGGAGTTTCTTGGTCACAAGGGCAAAATCACCTGGATTCTGCCGCAAACGCTTGCACGAATATGTTAACGATTTTCGATGCCCTATCTTTGGGCAGAGTTCCTGCCGTTGCATATTCGCGGTGAGGTCGCCGGATCAGCCCCGCGCGATCTCGGCGGCAAGCTTCTCGGCGATCATCACCGTCGTCAGATGTGTGTTGGCGCGCACCACTTCGGGCATGATCGAGGCGTCGATGACGCGCAAGGCGGTGCAGCCGATGACCCGGCCGGATGGATCGACGACTGAGCGGGGATCGTCAGCTGCGCCCATGCGGCAGGTGCCGGTGGCGTGCTGGGCGTCCGAGCACTCGTCGAAGAGCCAGTCGTCGAGTTCGGCATCGTCGAGCCGCTGCGTGATCGGCCGGCCCGACATGCCGTATTCGATCTGCGATGCGATCGCCTGGAAAGCCTCGGTCGCCGCTAGCGCCTCCAGCCGGCGCACGCCGTCGCGCATACGGACGAGATCGCTTTCGTCAGACAGCATGCACTCGTCGACGCGCGGATCGACCGCCGGATCACGCGTGGTGATCGCGACGCGGCCCTGGCTGAAGGCCTGGTAGACCGAGACGGCGAGGCGGCCGATGGTCAGATCGCCTTTGCCGAGCGCGGTCAGGTTGCCGGCGATCACGATCATGTCGTTCTCGCCGGCACCAGCCAGTCCCGAGCCGTAGCGTAGGCAGCAATTGGTGTGACGGTGCATCGGCGTGTCGACGACGGCATTCTCGCGCAGCCGCAGGACGAACGACATGATCGGATGGTCGAGCAGATTCTCGCCGACCGGAAGCGCGGCCACGGCGGGGATGCCAAGCGCGGCCAGCAGCGCGGCCGGGCCGATGCCGGAGCGTTGCAGGATCGCGGGTGAATGGATCGCACCCGCGCTGACGATGACCTCGCGCGTCGCGCGCGGCGAAAAGCTTTTGCCCCCGGCCATGACCTCGACGCCGTTGGCGTGGGGCCGGTTGCCCTCGAAGGTCAGCCTCGAGACCAGCGCGTTGCCGACGATAGTCAGGTTCGCCCGCCCGCGCGCCGGCTCAAGATAGCCGTCATTGGTCGAGACGCGCACGCCGGCCGCGCTGTTGATCGCATAGGGCGAGGCGCCGGTGCCGGTCGGAGCATTGTGGTCGGCGCACCAGCCATAGCCGAGCGCGAGCGCCGCATCTTTCAGCGCGAGATCGACCCGGCCCCAATCGGCTTCCGGTGCGCGGTAGACCGGGATCGGCCCGTCGACGCCATGCCACGGCTCGTGGCCGAAATTCACGTCGGTTTCGAGCCGGTTGAAGAAGGGCCGGACGTCGTCGAATCCCCAGCCGATGCAGCCCAGCGACTTCCAGCGCTCGAAATCATCCGGCACGCCCCGGATCGCGATCTGCCCGTTGATGGTGGAAGAGCCGCCGACCGCGCGCCCGCGCCAGAGCAGCTTCGGCTCCTGCCTCTCGGTGCGGCGCGCCAGCAGCTTCGGCCAGCGATAATCGTCGTCGCCGATCGCCCGCATCGGGTTGGGAATCTTGATGTGCTCGGGCGTCTCTGCCGAACGGAAATCGCGGCCGGCCTCGAGCAGCAGCACGCGGATGGCCGGGTTCTCGCTCAGGCGGGCGGCAAGCACCGCGCCGGCCGAACCCGCGCCGATGATGATGTAATCGTAGTCGGGTGCGAGCATGGCGGGTCTGGATGAGGAGGATTCAGCGTATCGCGGATTTGCGCGGTCGTCCGCCTTTGGCGCCATTCTCGCGTGCGGCTGCAGCCTTGGCCGCCGAAGTGACCTGTCCGGCGTGTCGCGCCATATGCGCTCGTGTTCCGAAAAGCCCGGCCAGCAATCCCGGCAGGGAAAGGTCGACGTCCTGTGCATCCCAGCGCAGCCCGTAGCCAGAGCCCAATACTTCGACCGTGGCGAGTTCCTCGTCGGTTGCGCTCTCCAGTCCCTGTGCCAGCCGTGGCGGGAAAGCGAAGGTGCAACCATTGGTCAGATCGACAATGACGCGGCCGATATGCCTGTCATAGCGGGCCGATGCCGCACGTGGTTCCGTACTCTGGGCCAGTGCGCCGCGCCGGAGCGCGGCATCGATCTCGGCATCGCTCAAGTCAGCCATGGATGTCTCTCCACCGGGCCAGGAAGTCATCGCGCCGCTCGACAGCAAGCCGCATCGCGCGTCTCACCTCTGTCCGCGTCATGCCGGCGGCCCATACCAGTTCTGGCTCGCCGTCAGGGCCGGTCAAGTTGATTTTGGCCTGCCCGTCTCCGAAAATATGGACGTGAGCAGGTTCGTGATCGTCGACGAAGATAACGACGCGCAGGCCATGCTCGCGATGGATCACGACCATAGGAAAATAACCTATCCGGATGGGTTATTCAAGAAGGCCTGGCGCTGCCGCTACGCCGCATCCAGCCCATAAAGCGAGTGCAGCGTCCGCACCGCCAGCTCCGTATAGGCCGCGTCGATCAGCACCGAGAACTTGATTTCCGACGTCGTGATCGCGCGGATGTTGATGCCTTTCTCGGCCAGCGCCCGGAAAGCGCGCGCCGCGACGCCCGCATGCGAGCGCATGCCGACGCCGATGGCCGAGACCTTCACCACATCGGTCGCGCCCTGCAGCGCCTGATAGGAGATTTCGTTGTGGCGCTCCTCCAGCAGCTTGCGGGCGCGCTCGTAGTCGGCGGTCGGCACGGTGAAGGTGATGTCGGTCGTCGCCTGATCGTCCGACACGACCTGGATGATCATGTCGACATTGATGTTGGCGTCGGCGAGCGGGCCGAAGATGGCGGCGGCCACGCCCGGCTTGTCGGCGACGCGCCGGAGCGTGATCTGGGCTTCGTCGCGCGAAAACGCGATGCCGGTGACGATCTGCTGTTCCACGATGTCGTCCTCGTCGCAGATGAGAGTGCCGGATTTGGGATTGTCGGGGTCGTCGAAGGAGGAGCGCACATAGGTCGGCACGCGCTGGGTCATCGCGATCTCGACCGAGCGCACCTGCAGCACCTTGGAGCCGAGTGAGGCCATCTCCAGCATCTCCTCGAAGGAGACCCGGTCCATGCGGCGCGCCTTCTGCACCACGCGCGGATCGGTGGTGTAGACGCCGTCGATATCGGTGTAGATATCGCAGCGATCGGCCTTGAGGCCGGCGGCCAGCGCGACCGCGCTGGTGTCTGAGCCGCCGCGCCCGAGCGTGACGATGCGGTTGCTCTCGCGGTGTACGCCCTGGAAGCCGGAGCAGACCGCGATCTCGCGATTTTTCGCAAAGCCGGCGATGATCGCCGTGCCGTCGACATCCTCGATGCGCGAGGAACCATGCGCGTCCGAGCCGTAGAGCGGGATCTGCCACCCCTGCCAGGAGCGCGCCGGCAGGCCGGCCTCCTGCAGCGCGATCGCCATCAGGCCCGACGTCACCTGTTCGCCTGACGCAACGACCACGTCGTATTCGGCGCGGTCATAAAGGGGGGAGGCCTCCTTGGCCCAGGCCACCAGCTCGTTGGTCTTGCCCGACATGGCCGAGACCACCACCGCGACCTCGTGGCCGGCATCGAACTCGCGCTTGACGTGGCGGGCGGCGTTCTTGATGCGCTCGACGGTTGCGACGGAGGTTCCGCCGAATTTCATCACCAGACGGGCCATGACAGTCCAGAGGCTTTCTGCGATCGCAAATCCCGGCGCGGAGGCCGGGACGAAAGGTCACCCTCGCGCTGGTCGAAGGGCCGGTGTAGATGACGGGCGAAGGCGCGACTGTCAATGCGATCAGCGCCGGCGGCGTATCAACGGGAAATCGAACCATGGCGGCGACGGCCCAGAGCGAGAGCGCCACGATCGACCCCGCCGAGGTCGCCCGCTTCGATGCGATCGCCGCGACCTGGTGGGACCAGAAAGGACCGATGGCGGTCCTGCACAAGTTTAACCCCGTGCGCCTGTCTTTCATCCGCGATCTCGCCTGCGACCTTTTCAGGCGCGATGCCCGAACGCTCGGCTGTCTTGAGGGGCTGACGCTGGTCGATATCGGCTGCGGCGGCGGTGTGCTGTCGGAACCGTTGGCGCGGCTGGGCTGCGAGGTCACGGGGCTCGATCCCGCGCCGACTAATATCGCCGTCGCGCGCGCCCATGCCGAAGGCGGCGGCCTCGCCATCGACTACCGGCAGGAGACGATCGAGGCGCTGGTGGCGGAAGGGCGAACCTTCGACATCGTGCTGGCGATGGAGGTGGTCGAGCATGTCGCCGATGTCGACGCCTTCGTCGCGGCCTGCTGTGCGGCGGTGAAGCCCGGCGGCCTGCTTGTGATGGCTACGCTGAACCGCACGCTGAAATCCTATGCGCTGGCCATCGTCGGCGCGGAATATGTCCTGCGCTGGCTGCCGCGCGGCACCCACGACTGGAACAAATTCGTGACGCCCGACGAACTCTGGCAGGCGATCGAGGCTTGCGGCCTCGAAACCGGCGAGAGCACCGGCGTCGTCTACAATCCGCTTTCGGGGCGCTGGTCGCAGTCGCGCGACATGGACGTCAACTACATGCTGGCKGCGTATCGGCCTGCCTGACTTTGGCTTGACCGGCCGTCAGATCCAGCGTCGCAGCACGCCGCAAACCAGCAGCATCATCACGCCCGATCCGGTCGCGACTAGCGCCTTCATTGCCTGGACGTTCATCCTGACGGCGAAGCCGAACTTGCGCCAGAGCAGCAGGCCGATGATCGCGCCGACCAGCAGCCACAAGGTGTTGAGCATGACGCCGAAGGCGCCGTCGCCGAGGATCAGGTCCGCGATCCAGCCGATCGCGGCTGCCGCGACGACGGCTATGGCCACGATGACCCACAGGTAGTCCATCGACATGTCCGGCAAGCCGAGCATCAGCAGCGCGTTGCGCATCGGACAGGACCCCCGTTTCCCTGATTCTGGTGATAGCATGGACGCAGGGCCCGGTGGCGATCCTCTTTCCGGCCCCGTCGTCGCGCAGGCGCATGATTGTTTTGCGCTGCGGTATAATTCCTTAGGGGGATAGCGCAGCGCAGCATGAGGCTGCATCATCGGAACTGAACGGGACTGAAGGCCGCAGAGCGCGCGACAAGCCGCCGGCGGAAACGAGCAGGGGAGACGACGATGTCCAAGGCCGCGAACTCCGAGGCGAAGCAGCCGCTCAAGGATCTCTACGAGCTGAACGAACTCCCTCCGCTCGGCCATGTGCCGGCGACGATGTACGCATGGGCGATCCGGCGCGAGCGCCACGGCCCGCCGATGGAGAGTTTCAAGGTCGAAATCGTGCCGACCTGGTCGATCGGCGAGGAGGAGGTACTGCTGCTCGTGATGGCCGGCGGCGTCAACTACAACGGCATCTGGGCCGGGCTGGGCCAACCGATCTCGCCCTTCGACGTCCACAAGGGCGCGCTGCATGTCGCGGGCTCCGACTGCTCGGGCATCGTCTGGGCGGTCGGCTCCAAGGTGAAGCGCTGGAAGGTCGGCGACGAGGTCATCGTCCACTGCAACCAGGACGATGGCGACGACGAGGAGTGCAATGGCGGCGACCCGATGTTCTCGTCCTCCCAGCGCATCTGGGGCTACGAGACGGGGGACGGCTCCTTCGCGCAGTTCTGCCGCGTCCAGTCGCGCCAGCTCATGCCCAAGCCGAAGCATCTGACCTGGGAGGAGGCCGCCTGCTACACGCTGACACTGGCAACCGCCTACCGCATGCTGTTTGGCCATAGCCCCCACACCATCAAGCCCGGCGACAACGTTCTGATCTGGGGCGCTTCGGGCGGCCTTGGCGTCTTCGGCGTCCAGCTCTGCGCGGCTTCGGGCGCCAACGCGATCGGCGTGATCTCCGACGAGAGCAAGCGCGACTACGTGCTGGGCCTGGGCGCCAAGGGCGTGATCAACCGCAAGGACTTCAACTGCTGGGGCCAGATGCCCACGGTCAATTCGCCGGAATACAACGACTGGACCAAGGAGGCCCGCAAGTTCGGCAAGGCGATCTGGGACATCACGGGCAAGAAGGATGTCGACATCGTCTTCGAGCATCCAGGCGAGGCGACCTTCCCGGTCTCCTGCCTCGTCGCCAAGCGCGGCGGCATGGTCGTGTTCTGCGCCGGAACCTCCGGCTTCAACATCACCTTCGACGCTCGCTATGTCTGGATGCGGCAGAAGCGCGTCCAGGGCTCGCACTTCGCCCATCTCAAGCAGGCGAGCGCCGCCAACCAGTTCGTCATCGACCGGCGCGTCGACCCTTGCATGTCGGAGGTCTTCCCCTGGGACAAGATCCCGCTCGCCCACCACAAGATGTGGAAGAACGAGCACGCGCCGGGCAACATGTCGGTGCTGGTCTACGCCCCGCGCACGGGCCTGCGGAATTACGAGGATGTCGCCGAGGCATTAGGGGGCTAGGCATCAGGCTTGTCGTTCCGGCATTGGCGTCGGGTCGTCGAGACAGAGAGGGAACTTTCCGGTTTCGTCCCGGTTCGAAGTCTGAGCAGCATGGGGCAGGCCGTTCGGCCGCCGGCTGCTCGACATCGAGGGGGCGGATATGGGTATCATCGGTACGATCGTGATCGGTTTTCTGGCGGGTATCGTCGCGAAGTTTTTGCATCCCGGTCCCAACGAGCCATCCGGGTTCATCCTGACGACGATCCTGGGCATCATCGGCGCGGTCGTGGCCACCTATCTCGGTCAGGCGATGGGCTGGTATGGCCCCGGCCAGGGCGCTGGCTTCATCGGCGCCGTTGTCGGCGCGGTCATAGTCCTCATCGCCTGGTCGATGCTGAGCCGCCGCAACGCCTGAGCCAACCGCAAAATGCTGGCATTCGGAAGGAATTTTCGATGAGCGAAAACAGTGGATTTCCGTCCATGACGGCGCTTCTCGGCCTGTTGGCCGTGGCCGGATACCAGAACCGCGACAAGCTCGCGGAGTGGTTCTCCGGCTCTCAGGGGCAGGCGCAGCCGCAAAGCGCGCCCTGGGGATCTGCGCCGCCACCAGCGCAGAATACCGGCGCGGGCGGCGTCGGAGGTTTTCTCGGCAGCGGCCTGCAGGAGTTGATCGATCGCTTCCGCCAGGGTGGAAAGAGCGAGGCGGCCGATTCCTGGGTCGGGCCCGGCGCCAATCAAGCGATCTCGCCACCGGATCTCGAACATGCCCTGGGGCCGGATGTCCTGATCGAGCTCGAAAAGAAGACGGGTCTCTCGCGCGCCGAACTGCTCGCGCGGCTGTCGCGCGAACTTCCCGACGCCGTCGATCGCTACACGCCGGAAGGGCGCATCGCCGGCTGATTGGCGATCGCAGACCGAAAAAGACCGGCGGAGAGCTGCAGCGATTAACGTCGCTGCGGCTCTCTTGCGTTTGACGCGCGCTGTGCCGACGGGCGCGCGGGGTTGCATTCGCGATGGCTAACACTTAAACAATCGGTAAAGTAACAACTGCCGAGGCGACCATGCCGCTGGTTCTCTACGCCCACCCGTTCTCGTCCTACTGCCAGAAGGTTCTGATCGCGCTCTACGAGAACGGCACGCCCTTCACCTATCGCGCGCTGGGGCCGGACGACCCCAAGGCCGGCGAGGAACTCGCGGCGCTGTGGCCGCTGAAGAAATTCCCTGTCCTCGTCGACGACGGCGCGACCGTCGTCGAATCCAGCGTCGTCATCGAGCATCTCGGCCTGTACCATCCCGGGCCGGTCGCGCTGGTCCCAGCCGATCCGAAGGCGGCGCTCTCGGTGCGGACCATGGACCGCTTCTTCGACAATTACGTCATGACGCCGATGCAGGCGATCGTGTTCGACCATATGCGGCCCCCCGAGGAGCGGGATCGCAATGGCGTCGCCAAGGCGCGCGAAAATCTGGACGACGCCTATCGTTGGCTCGATGGCGTGATGGCGGATCGCGAATGGGCCTGCGGCCCCGACTTCACCCTGGCCGATTGCGCCGCCGCGCCGTCCCTGTTCTACGCCGACTGGGTGCACGAGATCGACACGGCCTTTCCGCATGCGCGCGCCTATCGGGCGCGGCTGCTGGCGCGGCCGTCATTCGCCCGCGCGGTCGACGAGGCGCGGCCCTATCGGCACTTCTTCCCGCCGGGCGCGCCCGACCGCGATTGACGGCCGATACAGGTCTGGCGGACATGGCGGCAGGGCGTTGCCGCTCTGTCGGCACGGTCCATAGGTGGGTAAAGCATCGCCTCCCACAGGCGAACCATGTTCGATTCTCCGCTCTTCCTGCGCGCCACGCCGCTGATCTTCACCTTCCTCTGGTCGACCGGCTGGATCGTGGCGGGCTATTCGGCGCGCTATGCCGACCCGCTGACCTTCCTGCTGGTGCGCTATGCCTCCGCCGGCGTGCTGATCGCGGGGATCGCGATCGCGCTGCGTGCGCCCTGGCCCAAAGGCCGGCGCGCCATCCTCGACTGCGTCGTCACCGGCATCCTGCTCCACGCGGCCTATCTCGGCGGCGTCTGGTGGGCGGTGCGCCATGGCCTGCCGGCGGGTATCTCCGGCCTGATCGCCGGCCTGCAGCCGATCCTGACCGCGCTGTTTGCGCCGATGCTGGTGGGCGAGCGTATTTCGCCGGTGCGCTGGGCCGGCATCCTCTGCGGCTTTCTCGGCATCGCGCTGGTGCTCGAGCCCAAGATCGTCGGCGTCGACCCGGCCGCGCTCTGGGCCGTGCTGCTGCCGGTCGCGATCAATGTCGTCGGCATGTTCGCGGTGACCTTCGGCTCGTTCTACCAGAAGGCGCGCATCGTCTCCGGCGACCTGCGCACGGTGACCGCCGTGCAATACGCCGCGGCCTTCCTGGTGACGCTGCCCTTCGYCTGGGCGCTCGAACCGATGCGGATCGAGTGGAACCTGACCATGGCGCTGGTCCTGGCCTGGTCGGTGCTGGCGCTGTCGCTGGGCGGCATCGGGCTTTATCTGCTGATGATCCGGCGCGGCGAGGTCTCGCGCACCGCGACCTTCCTCTATCTCGTCCCGGCGACCGTGGCGGTCGAGGCCTGGATCCTGTTCGGCGAGGCGCTGAGCCCCGTTCAGATCGCGGGCATGCTGGTGGTCGTCATCGGCGTCGTGCTGGCGAGCCGGAAATAGCGCCGCGGCGGCGGCCCATGCGCCGAAAGAGGCATTTCTGATTTCCGAAAACTCGCCCTATGCTGCGTCGCAACACGGGGAGAGAAATCATGAGCGCGAACGCCGCCCTGAAGTCGCAGACGCCGCCGACGGCCATCGAGCTGATCGGCGCGGCGCTGCCGGGTTTCGAGACACTGCTGGAGCAGGCCATCGCGGCCGTCCGGCACAAGGTCACCGTCGACGGCAAGATCTCCTCGCAGAAGCTCGAAGCCGAGCAGCACGCCGCCCACGGCCTGTCCTGGCTTGCGACCTATGTCATGGCGCTGCGCGAGATGAAGGCCTATGGCGAGCGCCTGCAGGCTGAGGATCGCTATGGCGCGACCGAGGACTACGCCATCCGGATCGGCGCCGGCGAATACGCCGCCCAGATCTTCGGCGGCATCCCGATGAGCCAGGGCGAGATGGTCCGGCTGGGCGCGCTCGGCCTGCCCGCGAAAGCGATCGCCGCCGCCTGCTCGGATGCGGCCGACACGCTGATCGCGCAGGGCAATACGCCCGAGAACCGCGCCCGCCTCGTCTCGCTCTTCAGCCAGGACCACGGCCTTATCAGCGTCGGCGATCCCGGCCTCGACGAGACGCTGGAAGCGATCCGTTCGGAAATGGCTCGCTTCTGCGCCGCCGAAGTGACGCCCCACGCCCATGAATGGCACCTCAAGAACGACTACATCCCAATGCCCGTCGTCGAGAAGATGGCCGAGCTCGGCGTCTTCGGCCTGACCATCCCCGAGGAATTCGGCGGCATGGGCCTGAGCAAGGTCTCGATGTGCGTCGTCTCCGAGGAACTCTCGCGCGGCTATATCGGCGTCGGCTCGCTCGGCACGCGCTCCGAGATCGCAGCCGAACTGATCCTCTGCGGCGGCACCGACGAACAGAAGGCGAAATGGCTGCCGAAACTCGCCGCCGGCGAGGTGCTGCCGACCGCCGTCTTCACCGAGCCCAACACCGGCTCCGACCTCGCATCCTTGCGCACGAAGGCGGTCAGGGATGGTGATGTCTGGAAAATCTCCGGCAACAAGACCTGGATCACCCATCCCGTCCGCGCCGACATCATGACGCTGCTGGTCCGCACCGATCCCGACGCGGCCGGTTATCGCGGCCTCTCGATGATGATCGCCGAGAAGCCGCGCGGCACCGACGAGGACCCGTTCCCGGTCGAAGGCCTCACCGGCGGCGAAATCGAGGTGCTCGGCTATCGCGGCATGAAGGAATACGAGCTCGCCTTCGACGGTTTCGAGGTCAAGGCCGAGAACCTGCTCGGCGGCGTCGAGGGCCAGGGCTTCAAGCAGCTGATGCAGACCTTCGAGGCCGCCCGCATCCAGACGGCGGCGCGGGCCGTGGGCGTCGCGCAATCGGCCTTCGACCTCGGCCTGCAATACGCCCGCGACCGCATCCAGTTCGGCAAGCCGCTGATCGCCTTCCCGCGCGTCGCCGACAAGCTCGCCATGATGGCGGTCGAAATCTTGATCGCCCGCCAGCTCACTTACTTTGCCGCCCGCGAAAAGGACGCCGAACGCCGCTGCGATCTCGAAGCCGGTATGGCGAAGCTGCTGGGCGCCCGCGTCGCCTGGGCGGCGGCCGACAACGCGCTCCAGATCCATGGCGGCAACGGCTTCGCGCTGGAATACAAGATCAGCCGCGTCCTCTGCGACGCGCGGATTTTGAACATTTTTGAAGGCGCTGCGGAGATTCAGGCGCAGGTGATTGCGCGGAGGTTGGTGGAGGGGTGAGGAGCGTTAAGTTGGACGGTAAATGCCACGGTCAAGATTGATCAGGCTCATGCCAGCGTCGCCCGCTTGCGGTTGCCATTTCGATTCAGCGATCAGCTCCATCTCGCGGCGGGCTTCCTTGTAGTCAACCGCGAGCACTGCATGAGCTGCTGTCAGGCGAACCTGAAAATTGCCTTGGCCGAAGAATTTCTTGAGCATGCGGCGGCGATCGCCACTGCGCGATTTGAGTTCGTCCGTGATTGCCTGGATAACTTTGTATCTGCGGCTACACGCGGCGATTTCTTCCCTCTCCAGCGCTACATACTGGGAAAGACACAAGCGCTCGAATTCGTTGATAAGCTCAAGATCGGTCATTTCTTGGAACTGTGCAGCGGTCATGGCTTTAAAATCCCGAATTGTCTTAGCGCGCTTTGACCGACCCGGGCATGCCGCGAGTGTGATCAGCGACACGCATCACGTCGGCGGCAACGGGTTCGCGTTGAATATCCGATCAGCCGGGTCGTCTGCGACGCATGGATTTTTAAACATCTTCGAGAGGGTTGCGGAGATTCAGGCGCAGGTGATTGCGCGGCGGTTGGTGGAGGGGTGAGTGGCGTCAGGTAGGCCGATAGATGCCACGATCCAAGCTGTCGAGCGCCATGCCGGCAGCACCTGCCTGTGGGTTCCATTTGGACGATGCGACCAACTCAAGCTCGCGTCGAGCTTCCATATAGTTGACTGCGAGCGTTGCGTGGGCTGCAGTTAGCCGAAGCTGTAGATTGCCGTGCCCAAAGAACTTCTTGAGCAGGTGCCGGCGATCACCATCACGCGCTTTAAGCTCGTTCTCGATAGCTTTGATGATTTTATATCGACGATTGTAGACGGAAATCTCTTCGCGCTCGAGTGCGACATATTGATCCAGACACAACTGTTCGAATTTGTCGACGAGCTCCGAATCAGTCATTTTTTTATAGTGCGTCGTGTTCATGGCTTTAAAACTCCGAAGCGTCTCAGCGCGCTTTGGCCGACCCGGGCACGTTCGGACCAGTCTTTGCCGCGAAGATACTCGCGTGGCGAGAGGCCGCCGAGTTCAGGGGTTACTGTTTGATACCAAGCTGAAATCTCCCGGTGCTTATAAATCGGCACGCTGACGACATTGTCCACGCCGTCGATCATCGAGCGCGGGAAGCCGTCCCGTTGCGCTGGAGTCTGCTCGACGATGTGATGGCGATGATAGCCTGATCTCGCCTCCCGCGCCCCGCCGATCAACTCGTCCATCGGCTTGGGTGAATCGAGATTCGATCGGATCGACGGCCATTCCGTCCGCAGCCAGTCGGCGGCTTCGATCGCCGCCAGCGCGACCGCAACTTGCGGAACGCGCCGCGCGCCAAACAGCGCAAGCCACTTCGCGACTTCCTTGGCCTGTTGCAGCCTGGACTTCGGATCGCCAGGATCCTGCTTCGGAATCTGTCGCGGCTCGTCGAGCGATGGACCTTTGTTGTGCCCAATGCCGGGCGAGTTGGCTAAGATGATCGACCGCTCGGACTCACGCTCCCGCGCATAGCCCTCGACATAGATCCATTGGCCGGCGCCGGGCCCTGGTCCTGGCGCTCGCGGCTGGGCGGGATTGAAGTTCGCCTTCGCGATCAGCGCGCCCAGCCGGTCGAGCGCGGCGATCATCCGGTCGCCGGCAAGCTTGCATGTGAGGGCGTTGTAGCGCTGCCGGTAGGCGCGCCGGTTTTCGATCAGTCTTTGATGTGTGAGATGTTGCATCCGGCGCTTGGTCTCCGCGACGGATACGGAGATTAAGCGCGAAAACGACACCGGGGATAAGTCGAGGCGCGACCCGCCTTGCGTCGCGGTTCGCCGACAACGCCCTGCAGATCCATGGCGGCAACGGCTTCGCGCTGGAATACAAGATCAGCCGCGTCCTCTGCGACGCGCGGATTTTGAACATTTTCGAGGGCGCGGCGGAGATTCAGGCGCAGGTGATCGCGCGGCGGCTGGTGGAGGGGTAGATCATCCGAATACGAACGCATCGTCTCCGACAAGGAGATGTTTTATCGTTCTCGGCACGGGATAGCCGTAACCCTTGCCCGAGATCTCCCAGCGCAGCCGTCCGGAGAGATGATAGTCGCTGGTGTAGATGTCGGTTCCTATTGCCTGCATCGTCAAGAGCATGGCTTGCGTCGAATCAATGCCGTAGCCGAATCCACGTCTCGGATGGTCCGGCCACCCAATTTCATACGCGCAACTCCAATCCCGTTCACCCTGAATAGGCTCGGAGACAACAATCGCTATCTCGACATCGCCGGACAGCGTCGCGTAAGTGAGTGAACGTCTTATGATTTCCATAAAAAATCTCAATAGTTGAACGGCGGTATCGGCTGCTTCGCCAAGCACGATGCATAACGCTGGTAGGCTTGATCGTAACAAGACCTCATCCCAACCATTCGACATTGGAAGATGTCGCGTTCGAGTTGTGCTTCGCACGCGTTGCGCAGGGCGCGTCCTCCACTGGATGCAATCGATCCGATCGGCAAATCCCCTAGAAGGCTGCCGTTTTGGCTTGCCCATTGACCACCGTCCGGGCTGCCGGCAGGGACTCGCGGCTGATCGGCGTTGTATCCCGCGTGGGCGCCGACGGACACCTCTGGCTGATCAGCGTCGTCGCTCTTCTCGCCTAGTATCTCGCCCAATCGGTCCAGCGCGGCGATCATCCGATCGCCTGCAAGCTTGGTCAGCAACGCGTTGCGGCGCGCTCGGACAGCGTAAAATTCATCCGCGATATGGAGGTATGAGGGGTGCATCCGGCGCTGATCTCCTACGGCGGATACGGAGATTAAGCGCGAATTCGCGACCCGGGGATAAGTCGAGCCGCTCAGGCGGGTATAAAGCGGCAGGCTGCTGACAAGCGCGCCGGCGACCACCAGTGACACTGGCAGCAGCATCGTCTGCAACGGCGCCTGGCCGAGTACCAGGCACGCCGCGATCGTGATCAGCGACGGGCATCACGTCGGCGACAACAGGTTCGCGCTGGAATATCCGATCGGCCGCGTGTTGTGTACGCATGGATTTTTAAACATCTTCGAGAGGGTTGCGGAGATTCAGGCGCAGGTGATTGCGCGGCGGCTGGTGGAGGGGTGAGAGGGGGGCGTCTGAGATATTAGACGATGATTGCTGGCCACAGGCGCGCGAGCCAGGATCAGTTCTGCTGACGACATATAGCCAGGAGTGTGCCGGCCAGATTAGGACCCCTCAAAAGTGCAGGCGCGTCATGTCCGATTGGCGCTTCCATTGTGCAATGCAGCATGGTTAACGGGGCGCGCTTGAGATCGCGCCATGAGTGGCCGAGTGCCTGCCGCCTAGCAACCATTTCTGAAGAAAGTAAAGCACGTCGTCATGGGCATGAAGCTCCCGCATGCAGTTCAGAGTCCAAATATGGGCATGTGGACGTTCGATGTAAAAGAGGATTTGGTCTATGGCGACCCTGTTCTCGCGCTTTATTTCGGAGTTGCTGTGGAGGAAGCTTCGAAAGGATTGCCTTTGGATGTATTCTTTGATGCGGTACACCCAGACGATCTTGCGCGAGTTCAGGACGAAATTGCGAGAACATGCGCTGGGCAAAGCGCATTTCGTTCTGAGTACCGAGTTTTCGGGAGCGACCGGAAATGGCGCAGAATTCTTGCGACTGGGCGCTGCTTTTACCAGAACGGCGAGCCTATTCGGTATCCTGGCTTCGTCACCGAGATCGAGCCCGTTTCTGCAAAAACCAAAGAGCCTCTTGACGAGTTGTCAGATTTAACAATAGCCGCAAAGAATTCTGCCGTTGCCGATAAGCGAAATTTTATCGCATATTTATTGGATATGGTTTTGCTTGAGATCGGCAGAGCACTAGCTTCCAGACAAGTCAGCCGATTGATGCCGGACAATATTCAAAAAGACCGCCTCGCTTAGTCTAGGGGCGGTCTTTAGTAGCGCAGCATGTCAGGAATGACGGCTCCAACTTTGTTCAGCTAGTCATTATTTCGATCTGTGCAGTTAATGTCACCAGCCAACGTCCTCACAAAATCCATTACTTTTGTTCGATCTGGTGTAGACAAAGCTAAAAATAATCTGACCAGATCCAAACTCTCGTTTGGGTCTGCATAAACTGCCGCTTGATGCGGGTTGTCGCACTTGGGTTGATGCTGCATATCGCTCATGACAACTGGCTCGAAATACACACTAAGGACACGAGTCATACGCGCGCCACGCCGTTTGGTTTCGCGCTGCACCATAAATAAGGCTTTTGAGTTCTGGTATGATGCTGGAGCGTGGCTGCCTGCATGATATGGCATTAAGACTGAGGCTTTTAGCGTCGCTAATGCTGATTTCCACGCCAGTGAACGTTTGCGGAGAGGCGACGTTTTGGCGGCCGTGGCCGCAGACCCGGCACTGGGAAGGTCAGCGATGAGGGCCAGCCGCTGATCGTCAAGGGCGCGACGAAGCCGTAGAGCCTTGCACGGAGACGGCAGGCGCTCATCCGGCGCTCCGCGCCACCTTCTCCCATCCGGGAGAAGGGAAGAGGACGGCGGCGCCCCCACACAAAACTTATCCCCGGCCCCTCCGCCCCATGCCTATTCTCCCCCCGTTCCACCCGACCAAGGGGGCTGTCGCGAGGCGTCGTGCGGCCGGGTGGGATTGCGGTGTTCATGGCTCTCGGCCGTCGCTGGCTCGGGCCATGAAGGGGTCGATCGTCGTCCGGACCGAGGCGGGTCCGGTCTCGTGCCGAGACATCAAAGCACGGCGGGGACACCGAAAGACAACCGCGCGCGGGGCGGGGTGGCGGCTTTTGGCGCTGCTTCGACAGACATCTCGACATCGACATCGGCACGCAGCCGTCGACTGCGACGCCACCTCTCCCCGCGCATCCCCTTTTGGATACGCAATCGGAAGACCCGAAAACCTCGCGGCGCAAGCCGGCCGAGGTTTTCGGTGCGATCCACGTCGCGGACCGGCGGCGCGCGCCTCGCCGGCGCAAACCTACCGCTTCAGCCCCGGCACCACGGCCGCCGGATCGACCGCATACCCCATTGCCTGATAGCCGGTGCGGTTGGGGTGGAGCTTGTCGCCCGCGCCGCCCGTGGTCGATTCCGGCACGAACTCGGCCTTGAGCCCGCCGGTCGAAGCGTCGAGCGTCGCCGCGTCGAAATCCACCACTGCGTCAAAACTGCCGGGGCTGCGGATGAAGGCGTTCAGCGCCTTGCGCTTCCCGTCCTGCTCTGGCGAGCCATGGGCAGCGCTCGAACTGCCCAGCGCGGTCGCGACCGTTGCGCCGACCGCGCGGATGCCGCGCGCCCGCAATCTGGCGACGCCGTCGCGCATCGCGGCTTGGGCTGCCTCGACGCTGGCGTTGCCGTTCTTGCTGAAATCGTTGATGCCTTCCAGCCAGACCAGGCTGGTGACGCCCGAAAGCGAGAGCACGTCGCGCTCCAGCCTCTGGCCCGAGGCCGGCCCGCCGGGAAAGGGCTTTGCCGGCGAATACTCGGCAGGCCCCGCAATCTGGTTGCCGCCGATCCCGGCATTGACCACGGCGACGCGGTTGACGCCGAAGGCCTGCGCGAGCCTGCGCGCCAGCACGTCGGGCCAGCGGTCGTCGCCATTCATCACCGAGGCCGTACCGTCCGTGATCGAATCGCCGAAGGCGACGACGACGGGTGTCTCAGTGGGAGCCTGCATGTCCACCGCATCGAGGAAGAACCAGGAGGCGGTCGCGTGGGGGAAGGCGGCCTCGGTCTCCTCGGCTCCCTTGGCGCCGGCGCGCGGGGCGCTGACATAGGAGGTCTGCAGCGCCTTGGCGTGCCAGGTCATCGGCCCGCTCTCGCCCGCGACATGGAAGGAGACCGCGAGCTTGCGGCCCTGCAGCAAAGGCGAAGCGGGATCGCCGGCGAAGGGCAGCTCGACCGGGTCGCTCCACGCCGATGCTCCCGGCTCCAGCGTCAGCGAGGCCTTGCCGGCGAAGCTGACGGGCCTGTTGCTGCCAGGCATGAGCGCGGCCGAGCCGAGCTGCAGCCCGACATGGACGCCGTCGAACGTCACCGGCTTTGTCCCGAACGCGTTGCTCAGGCGCATGCGCGCCTGCCGGCCCCACAGGCTCGGACGCAGGATCAGCCGAAAGCTCTGGTCGACGGCCCCGGCCGCTGGCTCGGGAAAGGCGAAGCGCTGGTCCGGCTGGGCCGAAGGGTTTCCGACGGGGTAGGGGCCCTGCGCCGAGGCGGCCCAACTCGTTTTCCAGGCGAGGCTGCCCGATTGCGCAAAAGCCTCGCCCGTCATTCCAGAGAATAGCGTCATGATGACCAGGATCGTCCGCAGCATTCTGTCCTCCCGTTTTTTTGCCGAGGATGGCCACCGGCGCAGCCGCTTGCAAGCCGAAATCGGCCTCTTGACATCAAACGATGCCAGAACAAAAAATGAACATGCAAGCGTTGAGTGGAGGTTGCCGATGTCGATGGAGCTTTGGGTCGCGCTGCCTGTCGGGGAGGTAGTGACGGCCGCGGCTGTCGTCGCCGAAGCGCGCCATCTGGGTTTCGATCTCGCTCTGCCCGACGCCATGGTGTTCGATGAGCTCGCCGGCTTCCAGCCCGGCAGCCTGGACGGCGAGACGGCAGGCGTCGAAGTCGAGGTTTTCGATCGCTACGACGTCGCCGACATGGCGGAAGCCTTTGGCGAAAGAGCCTCGACGATGGGGCGCATCGCGGCCTTTCGCTGGAGTGGCAGCTTCATCGAAGGCGCGTTCGCCTATGTTTTCGCCGCGGCTTTGGTCGCGGCCAACGACGCGGTCTGCTTCGATCCGGAAGAGGACGCGCTTTTGCCCGTCGAACGGATCGTCGAGGTAGCGCGCAGCCTTCTGACGGAAGCGAACAGGGCGTCGGCCGGCTAGGGACGGCTGAGTTGATGGGTAACGACGCGCTGCGTCAGCCTGTCAGCCTGTCAGCCGATACTTCGCAAAGCCTTCGCCGCCATCGCCGGCCGGTTCGGCTTTCAGCCCCTCCGGCAGCTTGCCGGCTGCCGCGGGCGAGGTCACGAAGGTCGCGTTCACGCCTGCCGGCAATGGCTTGAGCGCCCAGTTGCCGTCGGCCTTGGGCTCGATCGTCCCCTTCGCGAGAATGTAGCGCACCACGACATCGCGGTTGAGATCGGGCGCTTCCAATACGATCGTCGTCTTCGTGCCCGGGAAATTGCCGCCGCCCGAGGCGCGGTAATTGTTGGTCACGACGAGGAACTGGGCGCTCTCGCCGATCGGCTTGCCCTCGAAGGCGAGATCGACGATGCGATGGGCGTCCGGCGCGACGAGCTTGCCGTCGCCATCGTAGCGCGAGGCCTGCGTGACATCGATCCGGTAGCTGACACCGTCGATCACATCGAAATTGAACGGCGGAAAGCCCTGATTGATCAGCGGCTGCTCCTCCGTTTTGCCTGCGTCGATGCGGTTGAAGATGCCCGCCGAGCGTTCCAGCCACTCTCGCACCTGCGCGCCGGTCACTTTCACGATCTGCACGGTGTTGGGGTAGAGATAGATGTCGGCGACGTTCTTCAGCGCCAGCGGCCCGGCCGGGATATCGGTGTAGAAGGACGGCCCCGCGCGCCCACCGGATTTGAACGGCGCCGCCGCCGACAGGATAGGCAGGCCCTTCAGCGGCGTCTGCGCCATCAGCGTTCTGGCGTAGGCGGTCTGCGCCTCGTTGACGATCTGGATCGACGGGTCGTCGGCGACGAGCGCGAAGAAGCTGTTGATCGGCGAGGCCGTCGCGCCGACCGGCTCGCGCATATAGGCCAGCGTCGCCTCGTGGTCGGCCTTCACCGTGGCAAGCACGGAGGCCTCGACAGCCGCCCTGGGCACGATCTTGCGGTCGGGCGTGCGTTCGTAGATCGGCCTGGGCTCGACCATGAAGCCCGCGACGCGCCAGCTCTCGCCGAGCTTCTCCAGGTCGAGATCGACGATCCCGAGATGCGAACCCCAGAAGCCGGGCTGGCAGGCGGGCTTGCCATGCAACGAGCCCTTGACGTTGTCGACGCCGGCAATGCCGTCGAAGGCCTTCCCGCCGGGGAAGACGAGATGCTGGTGCCCGGTCAGGATCACGTCGATGCCGTCGAGCTTGGCCAGATGCAGCGCCGCATTCTCTTCCATGCCCTTGCGCTCGCCGCCCGCGATGCCGGAATGGCAGAGCGCGATGACGATGTCGGGCGTGGCCTTGAGCAGTTCGGGCAGGTGCTTGAGCGCCGCGTTGACGATGTCGCCGGCGACGATCCTGCCGTCGAGATTGCCCTTGTCCCATTGCATGATCTGCGGCGGCACGAAGCCGATGACGCCGATCTTGATGATCTGCTGGCCGCCGGCCTCGTCCTCGAAGCTCTGCTCGAACAGACGCCACGGATCGACCAGCGGATAGCCGCCGATCTTCTCGACATTGGCGCAGACGAGCGGAAACTCGGCCTTGGCCAGACCATTGTCGAGAAAGTCGAGGCCGTAGTTGAACTCGTGGTTGCCGAGCGTGCCGCAGGCATAGGGCAGGGCGTTCATCGCGGCCAGCATCGGGTGCGTGTCGCCGGCCTTGAGCCCTTTCTTGTAGGCGATGTAGTCGCCCAGCGACGAGCCCTGCAGGAAGTCGCCATTGTCGAACAGCATGCTGTTCTTGACCTCGGCCTGGGCTGCCTTGATCAGGCTCGCTGTCCTGGCGAGCCCCACCGTGTCGTCGGCGGCGTCGCGGAAATAGTCGTAAGGCACGACATTGACGTGGAGATCGGCGGTCTCTAGCAGGCGCAGTTTCAGCCGCGCCGGCGTCTGCGCGGCGGCAATCGAGGGCAGGGCGGCGACAGCCGCGATGGCGCTGCCGGCCTTCAGCGTGTCACGGCGGTTGAACTGGATTTCGCCTGACATGGCCGGCTCCTGATCGCTTCTGCGGCGAAGGGAAGCTAGCATTGCGGCGGCGGCGTGACACGCCGAAGCTGGGGGCTTCGATGATCCTGATCGGGCAGTATGATTCACCCTTCGTGCGCCGTGTCGCGATCGCGTTGCGGCTTTATGGGCTGGCCTTCGAGCACCGGCCCTGGTCGGTCTTCGGCGACGCAGACAAGGTCCGCGCCGTGAACCCGCTGACGCGCGTGCCGACGCTGGTGCTCGACGATGGCGAAGTGCTGGTCGACAGCGCCAGCATGATCGACTTCATCGACAGCCTCGTGCCGCCGGAGCGCGCCATGTTCCCGCGCGAGGAACCGGCGCGGCGGCGCGCCGTGAGGATCGCCGCGCTGGCGACGGGGCTCGCCGACAAGGCGGTCAGCCTGTTCTACGAGCAGCGGCTGCACAGCGAGATCTCCGATGTCTGGGCCGGTCGCTGCCGCGACCAGATCCTCGCCACGCTCGCCGTGCTGGAGACCGATCGTGCCGGACGGCCGGGCGGATACTGGTTCGGCGGCGGCATCGGCCATGCCGACATCGCGGTGGCCGTCGCGCTGCGCTTTCTCAGTGAGGCGCATCCGGGGCTGGTGGCCTGGGCGGACTATCCCGCACTCGCCGCCCATGCCGCAAGGCTGGAGGCGACGCCGGCCTTCGTCGAGATCGCCCAGCCCTTCGTCGCGCCGGCGTAGACCATCTCGCGGGCAGATTGACCTCACGCCGTCATCCCGGGCGCAGCGAAGCGGAGACCCGGGATCCATTCCGGAACGGTGGTCTTGAGAGGTTCAGGTTTTGTGGGACTTTACTTTTGCAAGGGTCAGGAATGGATCCCGGATCGGCGCCGCTGCGCGGCTTGTCCGGGATGACCCGCGCAGCGATTCCAGCGGAACATGAGGTGATGCAGTGGCTCGCCGTCATTCCGGCCGGCTGACGCCTTCCATCCGCACGCGCCCGTCCGCGCCCTCGGTCCAGGCCCGGATCGCGCCATCGGGCAGGCGGCGGGCCTTCACCGAGAAGGCTGCGCCGGCGATCAGCGGTTCGAGCCCGCGATAGGACAGCCGGATCGGCTCGCCGGGAGCCAGTGTCGCGATCAGGTTCAGCATCAGCGTCGCCTGGATCGGTCCGTGCACGACGAGGCCGGCATAGCCTTCGACCTGCGTGACATAGGGCAGGTCGTAATGGATGCGATGGCTGTTGAAGGTGATCGCCGAATAGCGGAACAGCAGCACCGGATCGGCCTCGACCTGCCAGGCGATATCGGCCGCCTGCGGCTCGACGGCAGCGGGCACAGGGTTTGCCGGCGCGCCCGGCGCGGCTGCGTCGCGATAGACGATGTCGTGGCGCTCGCGCAGGGCGACGCCGCGCGGGCTGACAATGTCATGGTGGACCGCAACGAAGCACAGCGCGCCGCTGCGCCCCTCCTTGGCCGAGACATCGCCGATGCGGGAGCCGCGTGTCACGGTGTCGCCTGTGCGCAAGGGCGCGACGGTTTCGATCAGGCCGCCAGCCCACATCCGGCGCGGCAGCGGCACCGGCGGCAGGAAATCGCCCTTGGCCGGGTGCCCGTCCACGCCGATCGCATTCATCGCGGCGATGCGCGGCGACAGGCACCAGTGCAGCGCGAGCGGCGCGTCGCCGGCCGGGCAGGGCGCGAGATGCGGCGCGAAGGTGGCGTGAAAGCTCTCGACCAGTCGAGGCGTGACGATGTCGGAGGCCTCTTCGGTGCGTCCGATCCAGGTTTTGAGGTGATCGATGTCGAGCAGCATTTGAATTCCCCACGCTTTGAATGAAGGGCGCGAGGAACCCCTCTCCCGGAGGGAGAGGGGCAGGGGTGAGGGGAAGGACGTTCTCCGCATCGAGCGCGACCTGACCGAAGCATCGGGCAGCATCGATGCTCGACTGGTCTGCGGGCCGCCACCTCACCCCTGCCCCTCTCCTTACAGGAGAGGGGTTCCTCGCGCTCGATTCTGAAAAACCGGCGTCTAATAGGATCTGGGCATGCCCAGCACATGCTCGGCCAGATACGACAGGATCAGATTCGTCGAGATCGGCGCGACCTGGTAGAGCCGCGTCTCCCTGAACTTGCGCTCGATGTCGTATTCCTCGGCGAAGCCGAAGCCGCCATGGGTCTGGATGCAGGCGTTGCCGGCCTCGAACGACGCATCCGCCGCGAGCATCTTGGCCATGTTGGCTTCGGCGCCGGGGTTCTCGCCCGCCTCGTAGAGCGCGATCGCCTCGCGCACCATCAGCTCGGCGGCGCGCATGTTGGCGTAAGACTTGGCGATCGGGAACTGGATGCCCTGGTTCTGGCCGATCGGCCGGCCGAAGACGTTGCGCTCCTTCGCGTAGGCGGAGGCCTTGTCGATGAACCATTTCGCGTCGCCGACGCATTCGGCCGCGATCAGGATGCGTTCGGCGTTCATGCCCGACAGAATGTAGCGAAAGCCCTTGCCCTCCTCGCCGACCAGGTTTTCCGCCGGCACCCGGACATTGTCGAAGAACACCTCGGTGGTGGCGTGGTTCATCATCGTGCGGATCGGCCGGATGGTGAGCCCGGCCTTTAGCGCCTCGCGCATGTCGAGGATGAAGACGGACAGCCCGTCGGTGCGCTTGGCGGTCTCCTCGCGCGGCGTGGTCCGGGCGAGCAGCAGCATCAGGTCCGACTGCGCCGCCCGGCTCGTCCAGATCTTCTGGCCGTTGACGACGTAATGGTCGCCGTCGCGCCTTGCGGTTGTCCTGAGCGCGGTCGTATCGGTGCCGCTGGTCGGCTCGGTGACGCCGAAGGCCTGCAGCCGCAATTCGCCCGAGGCGATCTTCGGCAGGTATTGCTGCTTCTGCGCAGGCGAGCCGTGCCGCAGCAGCGTGCCCATGATGTACATCTGCGCATGGCAGGCTGCGCCATTGCAGCCCTGGCGCTGGATTTCCTCCATGATCGCCGCCGCCGCCGAGAGCGTCAGGCCTGCGCCGCCAAATTCCTCCGGAATCAGCGCCGAAAGAAAGCCGCTCTCAGTCAGCGCGCCGACGAACTCGGCCGGATAGGCCATCTCGCGGTCGAGCTTGCGCCAGTACTCGCCGGGAAAGCCGGCGCAGAGTTTGGCGACGGCGTCGCGGATGTCGGCATGGTCAGAAGCGTGCATCATGACTCGTCTTGGCTTTCCGGCACTGAATAAAAGCTGTTCGTTCAAGCAAAACGCACTCATCTCCACCGTCGTCATCCCGGGCAAGCGAAGCGCAGACCCGGGATCCATCGTAGGGCGCCGTGGTGCTTTATGATGGATCCCGGATCGGCGCGGTAAAGCCGCTTGTCCGGGATGACGGAGAGGGTGATCGAACGGCCTTGCGGCCGAATTCGGCGCGCAAGGCCGCGTCGTGCTGGCCCAGAGCCGGCACCGGCCGCATCCGCGCGCGCTTGCCGTCGACGATCGCGGGCGGCGCCAGCATCTCGACATCGCCCGCCGGCGTCGCGACGGGCAGGACCGTCGCCGCCGGATGGCTCATCAGGTCGCTGATGCTGGAGACCGTGCCATAGGCGATGCCGTGGCGGTCGAGCGCCGCGGCGACCTCGGCGAAGGAGCGCGTGCCCAGGATCGCCTGAATTTCCGCATCGAGCGCCTCGCGCTCGCGGACGCGCAGCATGTTGGTGGCGTAGCGCGCATCGCTGGCGAGTGCCTCGCTGCCCAGCACGTCACGAGCGAGAATCTGCCATTCGCGCTCGCTCTGGATCGAGATCAGGACGTTGCCGTCAGCGGTGGCGAAGACGCCATAGGGCGCGATCGAGGGATGGGCCAGGCCGACGCGCGGCGGCTCGATGCCGCCATAACGGCGCATGAGATATGGCACGTTCATCATGTCACCGAGGGTGTCGAACAGCGAGAGCTGGATCGCCGAGCCCTCGCTGGTCCTGGCGCGCCGAAGCAGCGCCTCGAGGATCGCGGCATAGGCAGCCTGCCCGGTTGCGATATCGGCGATCGAGATGCCGATCCGGGACGGACCCGATTCCCTGGTGCCGGTAATGCCCGCGAGACCGGATTCGGCCTGGACCAGAAGATCATAGGATTTGCGCGTGTATTGCGGCGTGCCGGGCGCATAGCCCGAAATGTCGCAGGTGATCAGGCGCGGATAGCGCGCGCGCAATTCGGCCGCGCCCATGCCGAGCCTCGCGGTCGCGCTTGGAGCGAGGTTCTGGATGAAGACATCAGCCTGCGACAGCATCGTCTCCACCATGGCGCGGTCGCCGGCGTCCTTGAGATCGACCCGGCAGGATTCCTTGCCGCGGTTGAGCCAGACGAAATAGGACGACTGCCCCCGGGCGTAGCCGTCGTAGCCGCGCGCGAAATCACCCTCGGCCCGCTCCAGCTTGATGACGCGCGCGCCGGCGTCGGCCAGTTTGCAACTCGCAGTCGGCGCAGCGACGGCCTGCTCAAGCGCCACCACCAGAATTCCGTCAAGAGCATTCGTCATCGCCACGCCGTGCCAGCCTTGCAGTCGGCGCAGAACAGGCGTCCGCGACCAGCCGAGGTCAAATAGTCTTTTGCGATGGGCGCCATAGCGAAAACCGCGCGCCGGTCCAGCGGCTTCCCGGCGGCGATCACATCACCAGCACATGCCGGATCGTGCGGCCTTCGTTCAGGGCGTCGAACCCCTCATTGATCCCTTCGAGGCCGCTCGAACTGGTCCAGAGCTTGTCGACCGGCAGCTTGCCGCGCTGGTAGAGATCGACGAAGCGCGGAATGTCGCGCACCGGGATGCAGGAGCCGACATAAGACCCCTTCAGCGTGCGTTCCTCGCCGACCAGCCTKACCGGCGCGAGCGAGAGCGTATGCGCGGGGTTGGCGAGGCCCGCCGTCGTGGTCGTGCCGCCGCGCCGCGTGATCTGGTAGGCGAGGTCGAGCGCCTTGACCGAGCCCGCCATCTCCAGCCCGTGATCGACACCGCCTTTCGTCGCGGCGCGGATTGCCTCGACCACATCAGCGTCGCCGGCGTTGAACGTGTCGGTTGCGCCAAGCGTCCGCGCGACTGCGAGCTTGTCGTCGGAGAGATCGACCGCAATGACGCGCGCGGCTCCACACGCCGCCGCGCCCATCAAAGCGCTGAGGCCCACTCCGCCGAGGCCGACGACGGCAACCGTCTCGCCGGCGCGCACCTTGGCGGTGTTCACAGCCGCGCCGACCCCGGTCAGCACCGCGCAACCAAACAGCGCCGCGATCTCATGGGGAATGTCGGCTTCGATCTTCACCAGCGAATGGCGCGAGATCACCGCGTATTCGGCGAAGGCTGAGACCCCGACATGGTGATGCACCGGCTTGCCGTTGATCGACAGCCTGCGTCCGCCGCCAATCAGTTCGCCGACGCCGTTGGCCGCATTGCCCGGCTCGCACAACGCCGGGCGGCCTTCGCTGCAGGGCGAGCAATGCCCGCAGGACGGTACGAACACCATGATGACGCGGTCGCCCGCCTTGAGGTCGTGGACGCCTGCGCCCGTCTCGACGACCTCGCCGGCGGCCTCGTGGCCCAGCACCATCGGGACGGGGCGGGGGCGGTTGCCGTCGATCACTGACAGGTCGGAGTGGCACAGGCCCGCCGCGCGTACGCGCACCAGCACTTCGCCGGGGCCGGGAGGAGCCAGTTCGATCTCCTCGATCGACATCGGGCGGCTCACGGCATAGGGCGCGGAGACGGGGCTGGCGTTCAGGACGGCGGCGCGGATTTTCAAAGGCGTTCCTCGATTTTTTAGGAGTCTATCTCACAGCCCTCATCCTGAGGAGCGCCTGCAAGGCGCGTCTCGAAGGATGCTCCAGTCCGCACTGTCTGGAGCATCCTTCGAGACGCAAGCTTCGCTTGCTCCTCAGGATGAGGGCTGAGGATATAGCCTTTGAAAGGTCCGACGCTCGCGGCTCCCTGTCAAAGCCCAAACCGCGATCAGCGATACAAGGCCGGCGGATCACCGTCTTCCCCCAGCGTCGCGGTCCAGGTCTCGTCGATCACCAGCCCGCGCAGGATGTCCCAGGAGAGCTGGCCGACGGCGCGCGCCGCGGTCGGGATCGGGCGTTCCTTGGAATAGGCGAGATAGACCTTGCGGTAGAGCGCCGGCTTCTCGATCCTCCAGGTGTTGAACAGGCCGGCTTTTTCCTGCGCGCTGACCGCCATGCGCGGCAGGATGCCGTAGCCGAGCCCGCGTTCGACCAGGCGCTTGATCTGGCCGTAGGATTCGATCTCGATCGCCGGCTGGATCGTGGTCTGCACGCCTGCCGCCTCGTCGATCTGGTCGCGCAGGCCGTGGCCGGGACCGGGCAGGATCAGGTCGAGCGCGGCGGCCTGCGTCAGCCCGATCCTGCCGCCGGGCGGGATCGTGACGGCGTCGAGCGTCGGCGCGCCGAACAGGCAGAGTTCCTCGGTCAGGACATGATGGATGCTCAGGCCCTTGGGATCGGAGGTCGAATAGATCACCGCGAGATCGACCTCTCCGCGCCGCAGCCAATCCAGCACGAAGCCGCTCATCGCTTCGGCGATCCGGATGCGGATCGCCGGATAGCGCTCGCGCGCGGCCTGGATCAGCGCCACGCTGAACTGCTCGCTGACGGTGCCGGGAAGCCCGATGCGGACCTCGCCGCCGGGCGGCGCCGTCTCGCCGCGCACGCCGTCGCGGAGTTCCGCGAATTCGGCGAGGATCGCGCGGGCGCGCATCAGCAGGCGCTCGCCGGCTTCCGTCGGCTGCACGCCGCGCGCGCCGCGATGCAGCAGCGTGACGCCGAGCTCGTCCTCCATATGGCGCAGATGCTGGCTTAGCGCCGGCTGCGCTACGCGCAGCTTCGTTGCGGCTTTCGAGAACGAGCCCTGTTCGACGATCGCGGTGAAATAGCGGAGCTGGCGCAGATCCATCGCGGTTCAAGGCCTCCGGTCGAGCGTCTCGATCCCATCACCGGCGGTAACGCCAGGGGTCCGGGAAGGCCAGCGGCCGGGTAACAGAATGCGTGAAAGCCAGACGTTGCGCCAGCCGAGCGAAACGATCGAGAAATCCGATGTACGGCAGTGCTTTGCGCCGGCGGCTTGAATCGTTTTCTCCGACGATGTCGGGCGCAGCAACTCCAGTTCTCGTTGATCCCAGACGGCGCGAAGGGACTTCAGCCGTCTCTGAGCGGACGCGGCACCGTCACGGGCCGCGCCTCGCGCGCCTGTGCCGCGAGCCTGACCGGCGCGTTCACCGCCCCGAAGCCGGCATAGCCGCCGCGCCGCTCGATGATCTCGAAGAAGAAGCGCTGCGCGAAGACATGGGTGTAGACCTGCAGGAACTCGGTCTCGCCGTCGCGGTCGTAGAGGATGTGGTGCTCGCGCAGCGCGTCGATCAGCTCCGGATCGAGCCCGTGGCGCGCTTCCAGATCCTCATAATAATTCTCGGGGATGTCGAGGAAGGAGAGACCGGCCTCGCGCATCGCCTTGACGGCCGCGAAGATGTCGGGCGCTGCAAACGCGATATGCTGCACGCCCGAGCCGAAATGCTCCGAGACGAAGCGCGAGGACAGTGTGCGCTGCGCCTGCGAGCCGTTCAGCACGAAGCGCAGGCGTCCGTCGGCGCTGACGATCGGCCGGCTCTCGACCAGCCCGCCGGGGTCGGCGACGGCCGTCTGCGGAATCCGCTCGAGATGGAAGAGCGAGGTGTAGAACAGCAGCCAGGACAGCATCTCCTCATAGTCCATCGACTGGGAGATATGGTCGACGCTCTGGAGGAGTGGCGCGGCAGGCGCGGCCCCGGCGCTGCTGGCGATGAACTCGCGCTCCCAGACATGGCCGAATTCGCCCTGGTCCTGCGTGAAGTAGATCAGCGAGCCGCCGACGCCGCGAATGGCGGGGATATGCATCTCGCCCGGCGCCACAGGCTGCTCGAAGGCGGGGATTTTCAGCGCCCGCGCCCGCTCCATCGCCTGCGCGACGTCGCCGACCTTGAGCCCGATCGCGCAGACGCCGGGCCCGTGCATGATCGCATGAGACTGGGCAAAGCCGTCCTTCTCGGTGTTGAGCACGAGGTTGATCGCGCCCTGACTCCAGCGCGTCACCGATTTGCTGAGATGGGCCCCGGTCTGGCGGAAACCCAGCGCCGAAAACAGCGCGGCGAGATCGGCCGCCGTATCTTCGTCGAGCGCGAACTCGATGAACTCGACGCCCTGCACATCGGCGCGTGGCGGCAGTGTCGGCTTCGTCTGGTCCGCGAGCGCGATCAGCGAGCGCATGCCGTCGGTTGCGAGCCGGCGCGCCGAACCCGCCCGGAACTGGTCGTTGAAGATCTCGTGCGAAAGCGGGCCGGAATAGCCGGTGGCCTCGACCGCCCTGACGAAATCGGCGACCGCCAGATCGCCCTGGCCGGGGAAGCAGCGGAAATGCCGGCTCCAGCTCAGCACATCCATGTCGAGCTTGGGCGCATCGGCGAGCTGGACCAGGAAAATGCGGTCGCCGGGGATCGACGCGATCGGCTCCAGCGGTGATTTTCGCGCCAGCGTGTGGAAGGAATCGAGGATCAGGCCGATCCGCTCATCCCCGGCCCGGCGCACGATCTCCCAGGCGTCGCGATAGTCGTTGACGTGTCGTCCCCAGGCCAGCGCCTCATAGCCGACGCGCACGCCGAAACGGGCGGCCAGTTCGCCGAGTTCGCGCAGATCGGCCGCCGCCCGGTCGATGCCGCCGAGCGATTGCGGCGAAACGTTCGAGCAGATCAGCATCAACTCGGCGCCGAGCTCGTTCATGATCGCGAATTTGCGCTCGGCCCGGGCGAAGGTCCGCGAGCGCAGCGGCTCCGGCATGCCCTCGAAATCGCGGAAAGGCTGGAAGGCGCAGATCGTCAGGCCGAGATCGGCGATCATCCTGCCGACATCGCGCGGACTGCCGTCGAAAGTCAGGAAATCGTTCTCGAAGACTTCGACCGCGTCGTAGCCGGCGGCCGCGATCGCCTGCAGCTTCTCCGAGAGGTCGCCGCTGAGCGAGACGGTCGCAATCGAGGTTTGATTCATGCGGCTCTGGCCCTTGCCTCGGGATCGACGGATACGAGGCCGCCATGCCGCGCAGCTTCGGCTACGGCTTCGACAACGGCAAGGGTGCGGGTCGCATCGGCGGCGCTGGTGATCGGCGTCTCGTCGCCGAGGATCACCGCGCAGAAATGGCGCAGCTGTTCGGCCAGCGGTTCGACTGGTGTCACGTCCAAGGTTTCCCGCAGCAGCGGCTCCCACCAGCCCGGTCGTCCCTCGTAGCGCCAGAGTTCCAGCTTCGGCAGCGACAGCGAGCCTTCGCTGCCGGCGATCAGGTAGCAATCACTCTGCTGCGGTGGGTACGCCTTGTTTTCACCGGAAGACAGCTCCCAGCTCCAGGGCGCGGGCGTCGCATCGGAGACGGTCGCGGTGCCGAGCGCGCCATTGGCGAAGCGGAAGGTCAGCGCCGCCGTGTCCTCGACGGGAAAGCCGCGCGTCGCATTCGACATCATCGCCTGCACGCTCTCGATCTCGCCGCAGATGAAGCGAAGATTGTCGATGTCGTGGATCAGGTTGATCAGCACCGGGCCGCCCCCAGTCTCGCGCCGCCAGGCCACGTCGAAATAATCGTCCGGCTTGCGGATCAGGAACAGCGAGTTGACCGCGACGAGCCGGCCGATGCCGCCTTCCTGCACGAGCTTGCGGGCCGCCTTGACGATCGGGTTGTGGCGGCGGTGGTGGCCTGCCAGCACGGCCAGACCGGTGCGCGCCTGCGCTTCGATCAGGCTTTGCGCCGCGGCGACGCTTTCGGCCAGCGGCTTCTCGACCAGCACGGGAACGCCGGCATCGAGGCAGTCGATCGCATTGGGCACATGCAGCGCATTGGGTGTCGCGATGATCGCGCCATCGGGCTTCAGCGCCGCCAGCATCTCGCGCGGCGAAGCGAACCAGGGCAGGTTCCGCTCGGCCGCGAGCGCCTTTGCGACCTCGGTCGGGTCGCAGATCGCGGCGCAATCGCACTCGGCCGAAGCGTCCAGGCGGTCGAGATGGGCGCGCCCGATCAGACCTGCGCCGACGAGGGCTATTTTCAGGGCCGCACTCACGTCGAGAAGCTTGGGCTGGAAGCGCGACGCACCCCCTCTCCCCTTGCGGGAGAGGGCTGGGGTGAGGGGTCGGGCTGCGCTTTCCGACAACAGCGGAGAGGGCGGCGCGACCCCTCATCCGTCACGGCTTCGCCGTGCCACCTTCTCCCGCAAGGGGGGAAGGGAAGAGGCGTCGCGCCACTCATCACGCCGCCTCCGTCAGCGCGCCGCCCAAAAAGAGCTGCGCAACGCGCGGGTCGTTGAGGATGGTCGCCGCCGGGCCCTGCATCCGGGTCTGTCCGAGTTCGAGCACGAGGCCCTCGTCGGAAATCTCCAGCGCCGAGCGCGCGTTCTGCTCGATCATCAGGATCGTCACGCCCTTCGAACGAAGCTCCATCAATATGCCGAACGTCTCCTGCACCAGCATCGGCGACAGGCCGATCGAGGGCTCGTCGATCAGCACGAGCTTGGGGTCGAGCAGCAGCCCGCGCACGATTTCGAGCTGCTTCTGCTGGCCGCCCGAGAGCGTGGACGCCTGCACATCGGCCTTCGCCCGCAGCGCCGGAAAACGGTCGAGCGCCGCCTCCAGCCGCCTGGGCATGTCGGTGATGTGGCTTCCTGCCGCGACCGCTCCGAGCTCGATGTTGTGGCGCACCGAGAGCTCGGGGAAGATGTTGCGGCCCTGCGGCACATAGCAGATGCCGGCCTCCAGCAGCTTGCGCTGCGACCAGTTGGTGATGTCCTGGCCTTCGAGCCGGATATGGCCCTCTCGGACCTTGAGCAGGCCGAAGATCGCCTTGAAGACCGTCGATTTGCCCGCGCCGTTGGGGCCGATGACGGTCGTGATCGCGGCGCGCGGCACTTTGAACGTGGTGCCGTTCAGGATGGTCATGGCGCCGTAGCCGCCGACCACGCCGTCGAGTTCGAGGATGGGGGTTGTCATCGCCGGCTCCTCAATGCCCCAGATAAGCTTCGATCACGGCCGGGTTGGCCCTGACTTCTGCAGGCGTGCCCTGCGCCAGCACCTTGCCTTCGGCGAGCACCACGACCCGCGAGCACAGGCTCATCACGAAATCCATGTTATGCTCGATCACGACGAAGGTCGCGCCCTGTTCGGCGTTGATGGCGCGAAGCCGCTCCTTCAGGTCGCCGAGCATGGTCAGGTTCACTCCGCCGGCCGGCTCGTCGAGCAGAACGAGGCGTGGCCCGGCCATGAAGGCCATCGCGGCATCGAGCAGCTTCTGCTGGCCGTAGGAGAGGCCGCCCGCCTTGGCCTCGATCAGATGGCCGAGCTTGAAGAAGGCGATCATCTGGTCGGCCTTCTCCGACAGGCCGGCATCGCGCGCACCGAAGAAGCGCGACAGCATCGTCCCCTCGTGCTCCTGGCCCGCGAGGATCAGGTTCTCGCGCACGGTCAGCTCCGGGAAGACCTGCAGGAGCTGGAAGGTACGGCTGACGCCGCGCCGGTTGAGCTCGGACGGGCGCAGGTTCGTGACATCCTGCCCGTCTAGCTTGACCGAGCCCTCGGTCGGTTCGAGCTGGCCTAGGATGCAGTTGAACAGGGTGGACTTGCCGCAGCCATTGGGGCCGATGATGCCCAAAATCTCGCCCTCGTTGACCGAGAAGGAGACGCCGTTCACGGCCTTGATGCCCCCAAAAGCCTTATGGAGATTGGTGACTTCCAGAACCTTGCCGCCTTGCGAGGGATTGCCCATCAGCGCGAGACCTTCTTCCCGGTGAGCCTGGCGTAAGCCCGCTCCAGAAGCCCGCTCACCCCCTGCGGACAGGCGATCAGCAGCAGCATGACGATCGCGGCGAAGATGATCAGGTAGAGCGAGCCGGCAAAGCGCAGCCATTCCGGCAGCACGACGCCGAGCAGCGCGCCGACAAAGGGGCCGAGCAGGTAGCCCGAGCCGCCCGCCACCACCATCAGCAGCAGGAAGAAGCTCTGCGACAGCGAGAAGGGGGAGGGGTCGATGAACTCGACCAGCGGCGCGTAGAGAGCGCCGGCAAAGCCTGCATAGGCCGAGCCGATCGCGAAGGCCAGCAGCGTGTACATCCGCGTGTCGATGCCGAGACTCGCGGCCCGGATCGGGTTTTCGCGCAACGCCGTGAAGGCGCGGCCCCATGGGCTACGGATCATCCACCACAGGATGACGGCGAGGATGAAGGTGATGACGACGACGAAGCGATGGAATTCGAGCGCGCCGAACAGCTTGATGCCGAGGAAATCCGGCCGGTTGATGTTGGAGATGCCGAAGACGCCACCCGTCAGCCATTGCTCGTTGCGGAAGATCAGCCAGATCAGGGTCGAGAAGGCGAGCGTCACGAAGGCGAGGTAATGCGCCTTCACACGCAGCGCCGGGAAGCCGAGCACGAGCCCGACCGCGAAGGCCAGAAGCCCCGACAGCGCAAAGGCGGCATACCAGGAGACGCCGTATTTCGTCGTCAGGATCGCGGTCGTGTAGGCGCCGATCCCCATGAAGGCGGCCTGGGCCAGCGACTTCAGCCCGGCATAGCCCAGCGTCAGGTTCAGCCCCATCACGGCGACGCTCATGACGAGCCAGAGCGAGAGCACATAGGTGCCGTAGCGGCCCATGCCAGCCGGCGCGAACCAGAGGATGACGGCGCCGAGCACGAGTGTGACAAGGATGCCGTCGACGGTGCCCCCGAGCATGGGCAGCTTCGCGAGGCGTGCCTGCTCGGGCAGCGAGCCGCGGGTTGCTGGCGCGGTCATACGCGGCGCTCCTCTTTGCGGCCCATCAGGCCCTCGGGCTTGACGAGGATGATGATGACAAGCAGCACCAGCGGCACCGCCAGCCGGTATTGCGACGAGATGTAGGCAGCGGCCATGCTGTCGACGATGCCGACGACCAGCCCGCCGACGAGCGCGCCGCGAACCTGATTGAAGCCGCCGACGATCGCCGCGATGAAGGCGAACAGGCCGATGACTTCGCCATTCGAGAACTTCGCCAGATAGATCGGCGAGATCAGCACGGACGCGACGATGGCCAGCCCCGCGTTGATGACGAAGGTCAGCAGCACCATGCGTTCGACCGGGATGCCGAGAATCCGCGCGACCGTCGGGTTCTGCGCCGTCGCCTGCATCTGACGGCCGAGGCGGGTGCCGCCGACGAACCATTGCAGCAGGAAGATCACCGCAAACGCGACCGCGATGATCGCCAGATGCTGCAGCGAGACCGAGGCGCCGAAGACGGAGATCGTCTGCGACGGCACGAAGGACGGGAAATTCTGCGCCTCGGCCGAGAAGCCGTCCTTGGCGCCTTCCTTCATGATGATCGACAGCGCCATGGTGGCGATGGCGAGCGGCAGGACGCCGTGCCGGATCATCGGATCGACCACGGCCAGCTTGAAGCCGACGCCGAAGATCAGGATGAAGGCGGCGATGCCGACGAGCGCTCCCAGCCAGATCGGCGCGCCCAGCAGCTTGATCGCGAGCAGGACGAGCACGGCCGGCAGCATCACGAACTCGCCCTGGGCGAAGTTGATCGTCTGCGAGGTCTGCCAGACCAGCGTGAAGCCGATGGCGGCGACCGCATAGATCGCGCCCGTGGCGATGCCGGCGATGAGATAGGCGACGAATTCGGCCATGGCTTTGTCTCGCTCGGTTGGAGAGCGCCGTTGTCAATTTTGCCGTGTCATCCCGGCCGTAGCGGCCTTTGGCCGCGCAGAGCCGGGATCCATTCCGGAACAGTTCAGGAATGGATCCCGGGTCTCCCTTCGGTCGCCCGGGATGACGGCGCTTCCTTTTGTCGAAAGCCTA
The DNA here is from genome assembly GCF_056405115.1 of Allobosea sp. P2_A10. Classification (NCBI taxonomy): domain Bacteria; kingdom Pseudomonadati; phylum Pseudomonadota; class Alphaproteobacteria; order Hyphomicrobiales; family Alloboseaceae; genus Allobosea; species Allobosea sp. P2_A10. The sequence continues at coordinate 270,115 of NZ_JBFUCS010000001.1, forward strand.
GAAACCTACGGCTTGATCTTCGGCAGGGTCGCGGTGATCACCTGCTTGCCGTCCTTGACCTCGGCCAGAAAGCTCTCGCGGTCGAGGTCGCCGTTCTGCTCGATCGTGGTGTCCATCAGGATCCCCGGCTCGTCGGAGACCTTGATCGTCGCGCCGCGCAGCGTGTCGGCGAGGCCCTTCTTGTCGAACTTCTTCTGCTTCTCGGTCGCCCACTTCACCATATAGACGGCCATGTAGCCCTTCAGGCCGTTATGGTCGGACGCGTAGTTGAACTTCGCCTGGAACTTCTTGCCGAACTCCTGGAAGGCCGGGATCGGCGCGTCGATCGACAGGCCGACATGGCCCTTGACTCCGTTGGCGGCGTCGCCCGCGAGCGAGATCACCTTGGCGCCGAGCAGCGTCGTCTCGCCGACCATCGGCTTGGTGACGCCCTGCTGCTTGGCTGCGGTCAGGAAGCGCGCGCTCTCCTCCTCGTTCAGATAGACGAAGACGGCGTCTGCATTGGCGTTCTTGACCTTGATCGCGTCTGCCGCGAAATCGGCCTGGCCCTGCTCGGTTGCGACATCGGCGACGACCTTGATGCCGGCCTTCTGCAGTTCGGGCAGGATCGCGTCGCGGCCGCCCTTGCCGAAGTCGTTGTTGACCCAGACGACCGCGACCGAGCCGGCCTTGACGGTGTCCTTGAGGTATTTCGCGATCTTGGGCATCGCCGCCGTCTGGCTGAGCGAGGTGCGGAAGATGTAGTTGTTGCCCTGCAGGGTGAAGCCGGCCGCCTCGCCGCCGACGATCTGGGCGATCTCGGCGCGCTGGGCGATCTGCATCGAAGCCGCGATCGGGCCGGAGAAGACCGGGCCGAGCACGGCATAGGTGCCCTCGTCGATGGCGCGCTGCACTGCGGCGCGGGTGTTTCCCGGGTTGGTCTGCGTGTCGTAGTGGACGATCTCGATCTGCTTGCCGAGAATGCCGCCCTTGGCGTTGATGTCGGCGACGGCGAGGTCGATGCCGTTCTTGAAGTTGGTGCCGGCGGTCGCGCCCGCGCCCGACAACTCGACGACGTCGATGAGCTTGACCTTGTCCTGCGCCAGTGCGGGCAGGCTGAAGGCCGCCGTGACGGCGGCTGCGATGATCCATTGGGTCTTCATGATGTCGTCTCCTCCAGAGAGCGGGTTTCTGTTTTGTGGTGCGCCCGGTTTCGCCGGGTCGTTGGTCAGGCGGCTCGGTGGCTATGCTCCTGCGCCGCCAGAGTCTGGTCGAAGGCCTCCGCGATCGCGCTGTGCGACGGCGCAACGCCGGTGAAAAGCGCAAAGGCGTCGATGGCCTGGTGGATCGAAAGTTCGCGCCCGGTCATCACGGTCGCGCCGGCCTTCTGCGCGTCTTTCAGCAGCGGTGTCCAGAGCGGGTGATAGACGGCGTCGGCGACCCATTGCGACGCCCTGATCAGGCCGGCGGGAACAGGCGTGTCGCGGTTGGGCAGCATGCCGACCGGGCTGCCGTTGACGATGCCGGCGACGTCCGCGACCGCTGCCGCCACTGTTGTGGCGATCTCGACCGTGGCGCGGTCTCGAAGCTGGGCCGCCAGGGCCTCGCATCTCGCCCTGTCAGGGTCGAACAGCCTGAGTTTGGTCACGCCGCAGGAGGCGAGCGCAAAGCCGATCGCCTTGCCGACGCCGCCCGCGCCGATGATCGCGACCGGCGCATCGCCATCGGTGCGTTTGAGCGCGCGGTAGGCGGTGGCGAAGCCGGTCGCATCGGTGTTGTGGCCGGTGAGGACGCCGTCGCGCACGACCACGGTGTTGACCGCGCCCATCGCGGCCGCATCGGGCGACAGCGCGTCGAGCAGCGCGACGACGGCTTCCTTGTAGGGAAAGGTGACGTTGACGCCGGAAAACCCGAGCCGGCGGATGCCGTCGAGCATCGCGGCGAGGTCGTCGCGCCTGGCGCTCGCGATCTCGATCAGATGGTAATGGAGAGCAAGGCCGGCAGCCCGTGCCGCCGCCTCATGCATCGCCGGGGCTGCGGAATGGGCGATCGGCGAGCCGATCAGGCCCAGCAGCACCCGTTTCGTCCGGTTGGCTATGGCAAAAGCCGGCATATCCATCCCCGTTTCGGCTCGCCTGTCATGTCAGCAGGCGTTGCCGGGCGTCACCTAAGCCGATTTGGCGGCCTAACGCGATAACCAATCTGTCGTGATTACCTAACCTGATGTTATTTTCTGGCGCAGCCTTGCGGCCGCCGTCGCGCGCGGCGTCACCACCGCATGCATCTCCTCGCGCAGCAGGCCGACAAAGGCTTCGGCATAAAGCGAGAGCGCTTTGTCGTTCTTGATCGCGACATAGGTCTGGAACTGCGTCGGCTCGGCGATCGGGATCGCGACGATGCCCTGCATCGAGCCATGCGCCACGGTGAACTGGTCGATGATCGCAATACCGAGATTGGCGCGCACCAGCGAGCACACTGTGGTGCCGAAGCGCGCCTTGATGATCAGATCGTAGCCCAGCTTCTGCTGGCTGAAGATCTCGGCCATGACCCGGCCATAAGGGTCGTTGGGGTCGATCCCGATCAGCGGGTGGCGCACGATCTCGGCTGCCGAGATCCTCTGCCGGCTCGCGAGCTCATGCCCTTCCGGCACGATGCAGAGCAGTTCTCCCATGCATAGCGGCAGGAAATCGATGCCCGGATGGTCGAGCTTGTAGCTCATCGCGGCGATCTCCCCCTTGCCGAGCAGGAGATAGTCGAGCGCCTCCTCGATCTTGAGGATGTTGATGTCGAGCCGGAGGTCGGGATGCTTGCGCCGGAGCTTCTCGATCGCGCGCGGCACCATCACATGGCAGATGCTGGGCACCGAGCCGATGCGCAGTTCGATGCCGCCGCCGCGCTCGATGCGGGCCAGCGTATAGTGCAGATCGTCGACCTTTTTGTAGACGCCGTTGATCTGCTCGAAGATGTCGTTGGCCTCAGGCGTCGGCACATAGCGGCCGTGCCGGCGCTCGAACAGCTTGAGCCTGAGCGTCCGCTCGGTGTGCTTCATCAGCCGGCTGATGCCGGGCGCCGAAACATTGAGAAGCTTCGCCGCGCCGCTGATCGTTCCGGTGATCATGATGGCGCGGATCACCTCGATCTGGCGCAGCGTCAGCATGATCGGCGGGTTCCTCGGGGCGTTCTTTTGCTGGCAGCGGAGGCGAGGCGCGCTAGGCTGTCAAGCCAGCGACAGAATGAACATGCGTCCGATGGAGATGACGATGGTACCCGACGAAGCCTTCCCGGCCGCGCTGGCGCAGCTGCGCACCGCGCTCGTCCATGTCGCCAATGGCGATATCGGCCCGATCAAGGCGCTCTATTCCCATAGCGGCGACGCGACCAGCTTCTATGGCTGGGGCGGCTACGAGAAGGGCTGGGACGAGGTCTCGCGGCGCTGGGACTGGGCCGGCGAGCAGTTCAAGGGCGGCACCGTCAGCCATGAGAACGTCACGACGGTGGTCGGGGCCGACCTCGCCTACACTACGGACATCGAGACATTCGACGTCAAAATGGCCGGCATGGATTCAGCCACGCAATGGTCGAACCGCGTGACGCATGTCTTTCGCTTCGAGGAGGGCGGCTGGCGCCTGATCCACCGCCACGCCAACCGGCTCGAAGGTCAGTACGAGCCTGCCAAGCGGCTGGCCGCGCGCTAGAGCGACGGTCTCAGAGCACGTCGTGGACGCGCAGCCTGGTCGAATCCATATGCCGGCCGATGACCTCCTGCAGCGCCTCTGAATCGCGCTTCAGCAGGGCCGCAATCATTTCCTCATGCTCGGCGACCGCGCCGGCCCATTTCACCGGCCCCTCATTGCCGATGAAGCGCAGCCGCTTGATCCGGGCCTGCAGCGTCTCGTGCATCTCCGTCAGCACGGCGTTGCCGGATGCGGCGACGATGGCTGAGTGGATCGCCTGGTTGAGCTTGAAATATTCGAGCCGGTTCTTCGTCGCGTAGAGCGCCATCATCTGCTTGTGCAGGCCGTGGATCGCCGCGATCGTTGCGTCGCTCGCGAGTTCGCAGGCCATGCGGCCGCCGAGCTGCTCAAGCGTCTTCAGCACCTGCAGGATCTGGCCGAGGTCGCCGGCGCTGAACTTGCGCACGATCGCGCCCTTGGCCGGCAGAATCTCGACCAGCCCCTCGCTCGCCAGCGTCTTGATCGCTTCGCGCAGCGGCGTGCGGGAGACGCCGAGCTGGCCGCCGACGAGACCCTCGTTGATACGCTGGCCGGGCTGCAGCCTGCCCTCGATGATCATGTCGCGCAGGCGCTCCAGCACCTCGTCATGCAGGGTGCGGCGCAGGATGCGCGGATACTCGGCCAAAGCCTCGCTCATGATGTCGCCAGCGCTCCCCGATGCAGGCCGTTTACGGCATGGGCTCCCGACGCTGTCAAATGGGTCTCGCCGGCAAAAAGCGCGTCCTGACGCCCTCTCATCGCCAGCAGGCCGGAGCCCTGATCGATCGCGATATCGCCCAGGCGGATCGCCTCGCCGGCCTTGACCGGGCGGACCAGCTTGTGGTCGGCGACGAGATAGAACGGGGCAGGGCGGTCGTCCGCCAGCGCGGCGGCAGGTCGAATTTCCGCGCCGACGCCGGCGATGCTGTGGTGATGCCCGCCCATGGTCAGCACCGTGCCGGCAGCAAGGTCGCGCCCGGCGACGGCGACGAGGTCCTGACGCGGCCTGTAATCCTCGCCATAGCCGGAGCGCCCAAGTCCCGCCGCATCGAGAATCGAGGTCGCGACTTCGACGCCGAGCAGGTGGCGCGGCAGATACATCATCGCGGTCTTGGCCGAACGGCTGACGACATGGCCCTTGCCGGCCAGCATCTCCCAGGTCTCGGCGTTCTCGCATGGGATCACGATGAAAACGCCGCCGGCGAAACTCGCTTCCTCGGCCAACCGCAAATGGTGGAATACGTCGATCCGGCGCGTGCCCGAAAGCAGTCCGCCCTGTGACTTCTGCGAGAACAGGTCGGCGATTTCGGGGATGCGCGCCGGCGGTGCATGGAAGCCCGCGGTATCGGCGGCGAGGTCGGTCGCGTTGGCGACGAGCGTCATCTCGCAGAGGTCGGGCACTGCACGCAACGGGAAAGCCTGGCCCAGAATGCGCGCCCGCTCGGCGGCGGTCGCGACGATGGAGCGGCTGCCCGGCAGCCAGTGGTCGCGCAACTCCGGCAGCGATTTCGTCACGCCGTTGCAGGCGACCGAGCCGGTCGCGGCGTCCAGGACGAAATCATACTCGCTCGATTTTCCCGCCGCGATGATCTCCAGTCCGAGCACCTCGGCCCATGTCACGAGCCCGATCAGGAGGCTCGGCTGGTCGCCATCGACCGGCGTGACCACGACGCCCTTCTGCTGCGCGAGGAGCGCAAGGCCTGGCCCGACGACGCTGTCGGCCTCCTTCGAGACCAGCGCGACGTGGCGGCCGGCCTCGATCGCCATCAGGGCGTGGCGCGTCGCGGCCTCCGGTCCGCCGGTGGCCTCGACGAGCATGTCGAAGGGCAGGTCGATCACGCTTTCCAGCCGGCCTGCCGCGACATGGCGCCCAGTGGCCCACGCGGCGCGCGCCTCGGCCGCCGTTTCGCACAAGGCGATCTCACGCCGGTCGATTCCGGCCGCCGCGAAGGCCCGCCCTGCGGCGTCCGCCGTCATGTCGACGGCGATGCGGGCATTCACCAGCGCGATGCGGCGAGCCTGATCGAGATAGCTGCGGCCGAAGCCGCCGCTGCCGACGAGGCAAGTTTCGACCGGCTTGGCGATGCTGGCGTAATGCGCGTGAAAGTTCATGGGCAGCCTCCCTGGCGCGGCGCTGTCGCCCGGCAAGCCGGCGCGCGCCTTTCGACGGCAAGACTACAGCAATCGAATTATGCTGCATACAGCATACTTGATGGCGAGAGAGCGCCGTGCTAGCGAAGGCAGCAACAAGACAAGACTGGAGGATGTCCGATGACCAGCCCTGCGAACGGCCCGCTGCCGGTGATCGCGGTCGCGATGGGCGACCCCTCGGGCATCAGCCCCGAGTTGCTGGCCCGCCTCCTGATCGAAGCCGATCTGCGCCACGCCGCGCGCTATGTCGTCTTCGGCGACAAGCGCCTGCTCGACATGGGCGCGGCCGACGGCAAGGCCGATCCCGATGTCCGCGTTGTCAGCGAGCGCGACGCGGTTCCCTCGGATGGCGACAAGCCGGTCTTCGTCGATCTCGCCAACCATGATCCAGCCGATCTGCAGCGCGGCGTCGCGACGCTGGCCGGCGGCAAGGCCGCGACCGACAATTTCCGCCGCGCCCTGCGTTTTGCCGCCTCCGGCAAGGCCGATGCGGTGTTCTTCACGCCCTTCAACAAGGCGGCGATGCGCTTTGCCTATCCGGGCTATGACGACGAGATCCGCTTCGTCCGCGACGCGATCTCCTTCGAGGGGCCAGCCAGCGAGTTCAACGTTCTCGACAGGCTGTGGAACTGCCGGGTGACCTCGCACATCCCGCTTTCGGAAGTGGCGCGGAACATCACGCAGGAGCGCATCCTGCGGGCCCTGACGCTGGCCGACGCCAATCTGCGCGCCGCCGGTTTCGCGCCGCCGCGCATCGCGGTCGCCGGGATCAATCCCCATGCCGGCGACGGCGGCAATTTCGGCCGCGACGAGATCGAGACGATCGAGCCGGCGGTGAAGGCCGCCAAGGCGCAGGGCTTTACGGTCGAGGGGCCGTTTCCGTCCGACACGGTGTTCCTGCGCGCGAAAAACGGCGACTTCGACGCGGTGCTGACGATGTATCACGATCAGGGTCAGATCGCGATGAAGCTGATCGGCTTCGATCGCGGCGTGACCCTGATCGGCGGCTTCCCGTTCCCGATCTGCACGCCGGCCCATGGCACGGCCTATGAGATCGCCGGCAAGGGCATCGCCAATCTCGGCGCCAGCCGCGCCGCGCTCCAGCTCGCCATCAAGATGGCGCAGGACGGAAAGGTGAGGGCGAAAGCCGCAGCCTGACCTCACGACCCTTCACGAGGGCCGCCGCTATAGAGTGGCCTCGCAACAACACAGCATCAGGGAGAAACACAAAATGAAGACCTTCAGCATTTCTGCCGCGCTCGCAGGGGCTTTCGCGCTCACCGGCATCAGTGCAGCGCAGGCCTGGGAGCCAACCAAGCCGATCGAGTTCGTGGTCACGTCAGGCGCCGGCGGCGGCACCGACAATTTCGCCCGCGTCGTCCAGTCGATCATCACGAAGTACAAGCTGACCGAACAGCCGATCGTCGTCGTCAACAAGGGCGGCGGCTCGGGCGCCGAAGGCTATGTCTACGGCAAGGGCGGCAAGGGCGATCCCAACCGCGTCATCTTCGGCACCAACAACGCCTATCTGCTGCCTTACGTCGCCAAGCTCGGTTACAAATTCTCCGACCTGACCCCGGTCGCTTCGCTGGCGCTCGACGAGTTCCTGCTCTGGGTCAACGGCGATTCCCCCTACAAGGATGCCAAGAGCTATCTCGACGCCGTCAAGGCCAAGCCGATGGGCTTCAAGATGGGCGGCAGCCAGTCCAAGGACACCGACCAGACGCTGACCGCGATGATCCAGGACGCGGCCGGCGTGAAATGGATCTACGTGCCGTTCCAGGGCGGCGCGGCGGCGGCGGTGCAGCTTGCCGGCGGCCACATCGACTCCAACGTCAACAACCCCAACGAGAATATCGGCCAGTGGAAGGCCGGTCAGGTCAGGCCGCTGTGCGTGTTCTCGCCGGTGCGCCTGCCCAAGAGCGAGCCGGTCTTCGAGGGCAAGGGCTGGGGCGACATCCCGACCTGCAAGGAGGCCGGCGTTCCGCTCGAGACCTTCCAGATGCCGCGCACCGTCTGGCTGCCCTCCGAGGTGCCGGCCGACGCCGTGAGCTATTACGAAGGCCTTCTGGAAAAGGTGAGCAAGACGCCGGAATGGCAGGACTTCGTCGTGCGTACGGCACAGACCGGCCGCTTCCTGAAGGGCAAGGACCTCGCCGATTTCGTCGCCAAGGACGATGCCGCCAGCAAGAAGGTCTTCGAGAACGAAGGCTGGGTCGCGAAGTAATCCCCGAAACACCGCCGTCATTCCGGACAAGCCGCGCAGCGGCGCCGATCCGGAATCCATCGTAACGCACAACAGCGCCTTATGATGGATTCCGGGTCTCCGCTGCGCTACGCCCGGAATGACGGCGCGTTATGCAACGTTACATGAGCGAGGACACCGCCTCATGATCAACCGCTTCTGGGCCGAGATAGCGACTGCGTTGGCGACGCTCGTTTTCGGGCTCGTCATCGTCAAGGGCGCGCTCGAATTCGGCATAGGCTGGGATTCGTCGGGGCCGCAGCCCGGCGCCTTCCCGTTCTATATCGGCGCGCTTGTCGCGCTGGCGAGCTGCGGGACGATTGTCCAGACGCTCGGTCGGAAGGTCGCCGGCAGCGCGGCGCTGAGCGAGGATTTCCTCGACGGCGAGCGGGCGAAACGCGTCGCCTCCTTCCTGTTGCCGATGGTCGTTTTCGTCGTGCTGAGCGTGACGCTCGGCATGTACCTGGCGACGATCCTCTATCTCGTCTTCACGATGCGCTTCCAGGGCCACTATGGCTGGTTCCAGACGTTGGTGACCGCCTTCGCCACGGCTGCGTTCTTCTACTTTTCGCTCGAGAAATTCTTCCAGATCGGCCTGCTCAAGGGGCCGGTCGAAGCCTTCATCGGCCTTTGATCGGCGCGACGAAGAAAATGGTGCGCCTGCATGGATAACGTCGCCAACCTGATGCATGGTTTTTCGGTCGCGCTGACCACGCATCATCTCCTGCTGATGATGGCGGGCGTGCTGCTCGGCGTGCTCGTCGGCGTGCTGCCGGGGCTGGGCGCGCCCAACGGCGTCTCGCTGCTGTTGCCGCTGACCTTCTCGATGGACCCGGTCTCGGCGATCATCCTTTTGACCTCGCTCTATTGGGGCGCGCTCTTCGGCGGCTCGACCACCTCGATCCTGTTCAACATTCCCGGCGAACCGTCTTCCGTCGCCACGACCTTCGACGGTCACCCCATGGCCAAACAGGGCAAGGCGACCGAGGCGCTCTCCTTCGCCTTCCTCTCGGCCGGATTCGGCGCGCTGGCGGGCGTCATTCTGATCACGCTGCTCTCGGGCTGGGTCGCGAAATTCGCGCTGAAATTCTCGTCGCCCGAGTATTTCGCGGTCTATTTCATGACCTTCGCCAGTTTCATCGGGCTTGGCGGCTCGTCGCCGCTGAAGACGGTCGTCTCGATGGGCATCGGCTTCACGCTCGCTGCCGTGGGCATGGATTCGATCTCCGGCAATGTCCGGCTGACCTATGATTTCGACGTGCTGCTCGCCGGCGTCAGCTTCCTGATCGCGGTGATCGGCCTGTTCGGCATCGGCGAACTGCTCCTGACCATGGAGGAGGGGCTGAAGTTCGAGGGCGTCGCCGCCAAGGTGCGCATCCGCGACGTGCTGACGACCGCCGCCAAGCTGCCGCGCTATTGGGTCGCGCTGCTGCGCTCCTCGCTGATCGGCATCTGGATGGGCATCACGCCCGGCGGGCCGACGGCTGCCTCCTTCATGAGCTACGCCATGGCCAAGCGCTCCTCGCGCAACCCCGACAAGTTCGGCAAGGGCGAGCCGGAGGGCGTGATCGCGCCAGAGACCGCCGACCACGCCGCAGGGTCGGCCGCAATGCTGCCGATGCTGGCGCTGGGTATTCCGGGCTCCGCGACGGCTGCCGTGATGATGGGCGGCCTGATGATCTGGGGCCTGAACCCCGGCCCGACACTGTTCACCGACCGGCCGGATTTCGTCTGGGGCCTGATCGCCTCGATGTATCTCGGCAATGTCGTCGCCGTCGTCGTCGTGCTGGCGACGGTTCCCCTGTTCGCCTCGATCCTGCGCATACCCTTCTCGATCATCGGGCCGATCATCGTGGTGATCTGCTTCATCGGCGCCTACACCGCCGCGAGCAAGGAATTCGACATCTGGCTCGCGCTGGTCTTCGGTCTCGTCGGCTACGTCTTCAAGAAGCTCGACTACCCGATCGCGCCGCTGGTGCTCGCCATGGTCATCGGCGACAAGGCCGAGGACGCCTTCCGCCAGTCGATGATCTTCAGCCAGGGCTCGCTCAGGATCTTCTGGTCCAACGCGCTCGTCGCGACGCTGATGACGATCGGCCTCGTGCTGCTCTTCATGCCGCTCGTCGGCGGTACGATCCGTCGGCTGCGGGGCCGTTCCGTCGCAGGATCGGCCGAGAGTTGAGACCTCGCATCATGACGCCGCGCCTTGCTCCGGAAATCGTAACGCGTTACGCTGAGATGACGAATTCGGAGACGATGTCATGGCGGCGGTTGCAGACCGGATGCGCGATATGCGCCGGCGACGGCGCGAGCAGGGCCTGCGCGAGGTGCGGTTGCTCGTGCCGGACATGCGCTCTGCCGAGGTCCGGGAGCGCATCGCCCGCCAATCCGCCGCGCTCGATCCTGCCGACGAAGCCGAAGCACTGGCCTGGATCGAATCCGTTTCCGAATTCGACAATCCCGATCCTTCTCAAGAATGGTGAAACGCGGCGATGTCGTCATCGTCGCCGCGTCCGGCGACTACAGCAAACCGAGGCCTGCCGTCGTCATTCAGTCCGATGGCATGCCGCAGAGTCATCCATCAGTCGTCGTTTGCCAGATGACCACGACGTTGAGCGCAGCACCGGACTTCCGCATCACGCTCGAACCGACTCTCGCAAATGGGCTGCGCGCGAGGTGTCAGATCATGGCTGACAAGCCGATTACCGTGAAGGCCGAACGCATTGCGCGCTCGGTCGGTCGGGTGACGGCGGACGAGATGTCGCGGCTCGACCGCATGCTCGCTGCAGTTCTCGGCTTCGCCGACTGATCGCTCCGGTTCCACGAAGGACGTAATCCCATGACCGAACCCTACGAGGGCATCCTGCCGATCGCGCCGACGATCTTCCACGAGAACGGCGACCTCGACATCGCGGGCAACCGGCGCGTCATGGACCTGATGGTCGATCAGGGCGTCGACGGCATCTGCATCCTGGCGAATTTCTCCGAGCAGTTCCTGCTCACCGACGCCGAGCGCAACCAGGTGATGCGGCTCTCGCTGGAGCAGGTCGCTGGCCGCGTGCCGGTCATCGTCACGACCTCGCATTTCTCGACCCGCATCGCCTCGCAGCGCGCCAAGGCCGCAGCCGATGCGGGCGCGAAGATGCTGATGATGATGCCGCCCTATCACGGTGCGCTGCTCAAGGCCGATGAGCAGGGCATGATCGAGCATTTCAAGGCCGTCACCGAAGCCTGCGGCTTGCCCGTCATCCTGCAGGATGCGCCGCTTTCGGGCGTGACGCTGACCGTGCCCTTCATGGTGCGCCTCGCGAAAGAGGTGCCGCTCGTCTCCTATTTCAAGATCGAGGTGCCGGGCACGGCAAACAAGCTGCGCGCGCTGATCGAAGCTGGCGGCAGTGCGGTCGCCGGTCCGTTCGACGGCGAGGAGGCGATCACGCTGATGGCAGACCTCGATGCGGGTGCGACCGGAACGATGACATCGGCGATGATCCCGGACCTGATCAAGCCGATCCTGACCGCGCATGCCGCCGGCGATCGCAAGATGGCCGCCGCGCTCTACCGCGACGTGCTGCCGATCATCAATTTCGAGAACCGCCAATGCGGCCTGCGTTCGGCCAAGGCGGTGATGAAGGAAGGCGGTGTGATCAAATCGGAGGCCGTGCGCCATCCGCTGACGCCGCTGCACCCTGAGACCCGCAAGGGCCTGATCGAACTGGCGCGCGAGCTGGACCCGCTGGCGCTGCGCTGGGGGAAGTGAGGCAGGGCCGCTGCTGACGAGGCGGTCAGTACGACCCGATACCGCCCGACGGTGGCGGCAGGTTGCCGCGCCGGCCCTTGGTGAGTTCATCCGGGCTCACGCGAAACGCTTCGCAGAGCCAGGTGAGGTAGGCCATCATGAACTCCGCGATGACACGCATCGGTAGCCTCCATGTCCAAGGCTGAAATCCTATCACGAAAACCCCGGTCTTGCTGGTCTTTGAACGCGCGGTTCAGCCCTTCGACCATACCGCCAGCTCATAGCCGTCGGGGTCGGCGAAATGGAATCGCCGGCCGCCCGGGAAGTCGAAGACCGGCTTGACGATCCGCCCGCCCGCCGCCTCGATCGCGGCCTGCGTAGCGGCGAGATCGTCGGCATAGAGGATCACCAGCGGCCCGCCGGGATTGGGTTTGCCTTGCGTGGTGAAGCCGCCTTCGAGCCGGCCGTCGGCGAAGGCGCAATACTCCGGGCCATAATCGGTCATCGTCCAGCCGAAGGCGGCGGCATAGAAATCCCGTGCCCGGCCGAGCTCGGCGACGTTGAACTCGATATAGTCGATGCGCTGGTCATTGGCTGACGCGCTCATGGGCTTTTCCTCCTGTTGGCCTGCTTATGGCGGTATGTCTGAAAACGCTGTCAGGGCGTGGCAGGACGCCGATGCCGCGATGCGGGTTGTCGCAAACCCTCCGGCTGCTGTAGCAACTTGGCAAGCGCATCCGCCTCGCAGCAAGGGCAGGGGCGCTTCGACGGGCCAGGCTGACACGCCGACAGGGATGAAACGCAATGCCGACGACCACCGAGACCCTGCGCGACGCACTCAGCGCCGCCCGCCGCGACAAGAGCCTGCTGCCGCTCGCGGACCAGCCCGTGCCGGCGTCGCTTGCCGATGGATTTGCCGCGCAGGCCGCTGTCGCAAAGTTGGCGGGGCTGGCGGAAGCCGGCTGGAAGGTCGCCATCGCCGAGGACGGCACGCCGGTCGCAGGGCTGATGCCCGGGCCATGGCTGGCATCCGGCGATGTCTATGAAGGCGCGATCGGTGCGGAACTGCGCGTCGAGATCGAGCTCGCGCTCAGGCTCGGCAGCGATGTGCCGCTGCGGCCGGAGCAGCCCTATACCCGCGCCGAACTGCTCGGCCATTGCGACAAGGCCTGGCTCGGCATCGAGATCGTCGAGAGCCGGCTGGCCGACTGGGCCGGCAATGTCGCCTTTCCGCTCTGGCTTGCCGACGCCATGGGCCATGGCGGCTATGTCCTCGGGCCGGAACTCGACATCAGGACGCTCGACGATGTCAGCGGCCTCGGCTGCTTCATCTCGCTCAACGGCGTGACGATTTACGACAAGCCGGCCGTGCACGCCAACGGCGATCCGATGACGCCATTCCTCGCCTGGGCGAACCGCAAGAACGAGTTCATGGGCGGGCTGCGCGCCGGTCAGGTCGTCACCACGGGCAGCCTTTGTGGCGGCGTTCTCTCGCCTGGCAAGGGCGAGATCGTGACGAAGCTGACGCCGCTGGGCACAGTATCTCTGACGCTGCGTTAGGTATTGCGCGGGCGGTTCGCTCGATCTTTCCAAGATCATCTGGAAATATCCGATCATCTTGGGAACACAGTCTGGACTTATTCGTTCGCGTTCCGGTGGCGTCGTTTGGAGGGTGGATGCGGTTGTGGCGGAGGGTGACCCGCAGGCTTGCGGGCGGAGGCGTCTGCGCTTTCGCCGCGATGCTTGGTGGGCAAACCGTGCCGGCCGAGGCCTTCGATCTGTCGTCGCTCGACGTCTTCGGCCTGTTCGGATCGAAGGAGCAGCCGCCGGCTGCAAGCGCCTCCGCCTTGCCCTACCAGCTCAGCTTCGACCTTGGTGACGCCGCCGACGCCAAGGCGCTGACGCGGACGCTGCAGGACGCCTCGCTGCTGTATCGCCTGCGCCAGGACGCGCCGCCGGATGGCGAGACGCTGGCGCGCCGCATGGCGGCGGATCTCAACCCGCTGGTCGACGCGCTCTGGTCGCAGGGTTATTTCAACGCCGAGGTCGTAGTCGCTGTCGATGAGGTCTCGCTCAAGCTGGGCGTCGAACCCGGCGCTGCCCTGGTGCGCGCGGCCGAATCCCATCGCAACCGCGAGCCGGTTCCCATCACGGTGCGCGTCCAGCCCGGTCCGGTCTTCGGCCTGCGCGGCGTCGCGGTCGTCGAGCGCGGGGCGGGCGCCGGCGGAGCGATCGTCGATCCCGCCCGGGTCTCGCGGCTGAAGCCCGGCGATCCCGCGACCTCCGCCTCGCTGCGCGCCGCGCAGGCCGCCTTGGTCGACCATCTGCGCAATCAGTCGCGGCCGCTCGCCAAGGTCGTCGAACTGCGCCCGGTCGTCGATCACGCGGCGCAGACCATGGATGTGACCTATGTCGTCGAACCCGGCCCCCATGCGGGCTTCGGCGATGTCACGATCGGCGACAGCGGCGATGTTCCGCAAGCCGTGGTGCGCTCCTTCATCTACCTCGAGCCGGGCGACCCCTATTCGCCCAAGGCGCTGGCCGATACGCGCAAGTCGATCGCCACGATCCCTGCCATCGGTTCGGTCCGAATCCGCGAGGGCGACAGGCTCGATGCCGCCGGAAACCTGCCGATCTTCCTCGATGTGACCGAACGTCCGAAGCGGTTGATCGGCTTTTCCGCCCGCTATTCGACCATCGATGGCCCGGCGGTGAAGACCTATTGGGAGCACCGCAACCTGTTTGGCGGGGCCGAGCGCCTGCGGCTGGAAGGCGATGTCTTCCTCGCGCCGCGCATCGACGGCACCAAGATCACGACCTTCGACGATTTCGAGCGCTCCGATCTCGGCGGGCGCTTCGCCGTGAGCTTTCTCAAGCCAGCCTTGTGGGGCACGCGCTATGACTGGCTGGTCGATGGAACCGGCGCCCGCGAGCGCGTCGGCACGAACCGTTATGGCGGCTACACCGCGCGCTACGCCAACGTCACCACGGCGCTGCGCCGGCGCTTCACCGACACCTTCTCGGTTCAGGCCGGCATCGAGGTCGAGCGCGGCCAGACCAGCGATGTTCTCGGCCAGGTCGACTACACGCTTGTCGGCATTCCGCTCTCGGTGAAATACGATTCGACCGACAGCCTGCTCGACGCGACGCGCGGCATCCGCGCCACCGCTTCGGTCACGCCCTATCCGAGCTTGCTCGGTTCGACCGTCAACATCGTGCAGTCCAAGGCGGCGCTCTCGGCCTATTACGCGCTCGACGAGGATGCGCGCTATGTGCTGGCGGGGCGCCTCGGCCTGGGCTCGATCGCCGGCGAGAGCCTGGCCGACATCCCGGCGACGCGGCGCTTCTATGCCGGTGGCGGCGGTTCGGTGCGCGGCTATGCCTATCGATCGCTGTCGCCGCTCGGCCCGCTCGGACGTCTGACCGGCGGCCGCAGCCTGTTCGAGGGCTCGGTCGAGGCCCGTATCAAGGTCACCGACACGATCGGCGTCGTGCCTTTCTTCGATGCCGGCACGGCTTTCGAATCGAGCCTGCCGAACTTCAAGGAGACGCTGCAGATGTCGGCCGGGCTCGGCCTGCGCTATTATACGCCGATCGGCCCGATCCGGCTCGATGTCGCCGCGCCTCTCAACCCGCGCAAGGGCGACAAGCCGGTCGCGGTCTATATCAGCATCGGGCAGGCCTTCTGATGCGGCGTGTTTTCAAAGTCTTCGGCCTCCAAATATCAGCCCTCATCCTGAGGAGCGCTTCGCAGAAGCGCGTCTCGAAGGATGCTCCAGTGCGCTCTGGAGCCTCCTTCGAGACGCAGCCTGCGGCTGCTCCTCAGGATGAGGGCTGTGGTGTAGGCCGCCGTTTCCATCTCGCCCGGTTGGCGTTGACAATGGCCGTGCTCGTCGCCGGGCTGCTGGTTTCCGCCCATTTCGGCGGCTTCGCCCAGAATGCCCAGACCGATCGCGGCATCGTCGCCGACCTGATCTCGCGGGCGCTCTCCAGCGACACCAGCCAGGTCTCGATCGGCGCGGTCGACGGCGCGCTGTCCTCCGACGTGACGATCCGCGACATCGTCCTGTCCGACCGTGACGGCCCCTGGCTCAGGCTCGATCGTGCCCGGCTGGTCTGGACGCGCAGCGCGCTGCTGCTGCGTCGTCTCGCCGTGGACCGGCTCGAGATCGGCAAGCTCGAGATCCTGCGCAAGCCGGCGGCGCAGCCCTCGACCGCCGTAGCTGCCGCGACGGATCAGCCGATCCTGCCGGAACTGCCGCTGAAAGTCGTCGTCACGGCCTTCCAGCTCGGCGAATTGTCGCTCGGTGAGCCGCTGCTCGGGACGGCCGCGCGGCTGGGAGCGACCGGCTCGGCGACGCTCGGGCCACCGGCCGAAGGGCTCGACCTGAAGCTCGACGCCCGCAGGCTCGACAGGCCGGGCGAGTTCACGGTCCGGCTCGGCTTCGTGCCGCAGACCACGCGGTTGCAGGTCTCGGCCAAGGTCGACGAGCCGCAAGGCGGCCTGATCGCCAGCGTCGCCGATCTGCCGGGCCGGCCGCCGGTCAAGCTCGACCTGAACGGCGACGGCCCGCTCGACGCCTTCCGTTCGAACCTGACCTTCACCGCAGGAGAGACCATCGGCGCACAGGGGTCGGCCAATCTTTCGCGTGCCGGCGCTGGGCGCGAACTCGCTTTGGCGCTCGACGCGCGGATCGAGGGACTGATGCCCGCTCCAGCCGCGCCGGTCTTTGCCGGCTCAACCCGTCTCGACGGCGCGGTCGGCATTCGCGACGATGGCGGCGTCGATATCCGCAATCTTGCTCTGGTCTCGGCGCTGGCGCGGCTCGATGTGCTCGGACGCTACGGCGCGGACAAAACCGTCGATCTGCGGGTCACCGCCGCCGCCCGTCCCAATGCCGCCGGCAAGACCGTCGCCAGCGGGACCGAGATCGCGAAACTCGCTTTCGACGCGACCATCAAGGGAGCCGTCGCGGCCCCGGCCATCGTCGCGACGCTCGATGCCGAAGATGCGCGGCTATCGACCGGCACGCTGGGCAAGCTCGTGGCCCGCTTTACGGCAACGCCGAGCGGCCTGATCGGCGAGCCCGGCACCAGGATCGCGCTTGTCGCCGATGGAGAGGCGACCGGCGTCGCGCTGGCGGATGCGAAACTTGCCCGGATCGTCGGCGACCGCGTCGTCTTCACGCTGCGCGGCGCGAGCAATGACGACGCGACCGCCGATTTCGAGACGCTGCGGCTTGCGATGTCCGGGGTCGAGCTCGACTACAAGGGCAAGCTCGGCAACGCCCGGATCCTCGGACAGGCCAAGGCCGTCCTGCCAGATCTGTCGCGGCTGAGCGCTCTCGCCGAACGGACGCTCGCCGGCCGCGCCGAGTTCACGGCCAATCTCGACGCGACGCCCAAGACCAACGCATTTGGCGCGACGCTCGACGGCCGTATCGCCAACCTCGTTACCGGCGACGCTGTGCTCGACCGCCTGCTGGCAGGCAATCTGACGCTCGCAGGTCAGGTCGGCGTGCTGGCTGGCAACGCGACCGTGACCGGGCTCAAGATCGTGGGAGGCCATGCGACGATTGCGGCTGATGGCGGGATCGGTCGCGAGCGCTCGGATCTGCGCCTCGCGCTTGCGCTGCCCGATCTGAAGCGTGCCGATGCCCGTTTGTCGGGACGAGGCGACATCACCGCCCGGGTCACCGGCCCGCAGGATCATCTCGACGCCACGGCGAAAATCGCGGTCGCGAACGCCACGGCGCTCGGTCGTCCCATCCCGCGCCTCGCCATCGACGCCGTCATCCGCGATCTACAGGGCGCGCTCGACACCAATCTCACGCTCGCCGGCGAGATCGACTCCAAGCCGGCGACGGGCCGCATGGCGCTCGCCCGCGCCGCCGACGATGGCTGGAACCTGTCAGCGCTCGATCTCGCAATCGGCTCGGTGAGATTGAACGGCGCGCTGACGGTCGATGCGCTGAACCGCGCCGCTGGCCGCGTCACGCTGGCGGCCCGCAATCTCGACGATCTCTCCGCGCTGGCGCTGACCAGGCTCGGCGGCGAGCTCAATGCCGATGTCGCGCTCGCCGTCGTGGATGGCCGCCAGAACGCCAGCCTGACGGCGCGTGCGGCGCGGCTGAGCCTGCCGTCGCTGACGGTCGATCGGCTCGACGCGACGATCGGCGCGGCCGACATCCTCGGGCGTCCGTCGCTGGACGCGATCGTCGCGATCGACCGAGCCGTCGTGTCGGGCGAGCCGATCAGCACGATCCGTTTCAATTCCAGGGGAGCAGCCGACGCCAGCGCCCTCACGCTCAGCGCGTCGGCGCGCGGCTTTGCCCTGAACGGCGCCGGGCGGCTGGTTCCGGCCGAACCGCTGAGGCTCGAACTCGCCTCGTTCGAAGCGCGTCGCGACGGACGGCGCATCGCGCTCGCGCAGCCGACGACGCTGAGCTTTCCGACGGGTGGCGTCGCGATCGCCAATCTTGCGCTGGCGGTCGATGCCGGCCGCCTGACGCTCGATGGCCGGGCCGGCGAAACGCTGGATCTGCGCCTGACCGCCCGCGACGTACCGCTCTCGGCAGCGCGCATCGCTGTGCCGAAACTCGATCTGGCTGGCACGCTCAACGCCGAAGTGCAGGTCAAAGGCACACCGGCCGCCCTGACCGGCCCATGGTCGCTGCGTGTCGCCGGGCTGGCGACGCCGGAAACGCGACGGGCCGGATTGCCTCCTGTCTCGATCACCGGTGACGGGAAGTTCGACGGCAACCGCACCAGCGTGAACGCGGCCTTGAACGCCGGCCAGTTCGTCAATCTGACGGTGCGCGGCTCGGCTCCGCTCAACGCGACCGGCTCGCTTGATCTCGCAGCGCAGGGCCGTATCGACGCCGCGCTCGCCAATGCGTCGATCGCCGCGCAGGGCCAGAGGCTCGCCGGCGCGCTTGCGCTCGATCTGCGCGCCGCCGGCACCGCCACGGCTCCGCGCCTGAGCGGAAACGCGACCTTCGCGAAAGGCAGCTTCACCGATGCGCTGCAGGGCGTCCGCCTGACCGAAATCGAGGCGCGCATCGCGGCCACCGGCGAGAATCTGACGATCGAGCGCGCCTCGGCCCGCGCGCCCAATGGCGGCACGCTTTCGGCGAGCGGGCAGGTCAGGCTCGATCCCGCCGCCGGCTTCCCGGGAAATTTGCGCATTCAGGGCGCCCGCGCCCAACTCGTCTCGAACGGCATCGTCAACGCTGTCGCCGATCTCGCGCTCGAGATCGGCGGCCCGCTGGCTCAACGCCCACGCATCGGTGGCCGCGTCGATGTCGTTTCGCTCGATGTCGCGGTGCCAGATCGCCTGCCGGCCTCGCTGCGTCCGGTCGACGGCATCAGGCATGTCAAGGCCAAGGGCACTGCCGCCGCCCGGCTGGCAGCCGCCAGAAAGGCCCAGCCGGCGGGCAAGGGCAGGGGGCGTCCGCAACCCGCTTTCGACGCAGCCCTGGCGCTTGTCGTCTCCGCGCCGAACCGCGTCTTCATCCGCGGCCGGGGCATCGATGCCGAACTCGGCGGCGAGATTCGCGTCGGCGGGACGCTGGCTTCGCCGGCGCTGGACGGCGGTTTCGACTTGCGGCGCGGTCGCCTGAGCGTGCTCAGCCAGCGGCTGGACTTTTCACGAGGCCGCCTGAGCTTCACTGGCGGTACGATTCCCGAGCTCGATTTCGTCGCCGAGACGCGCGCATCTGACGTCACGGCGAAGATCCTGATCAGCGGCGCGGCCGACCAACCTGCTTTCGCTTTCACCTCGCAGCCCGAATTGCCGCAGGACGAGGTGCTCTCGCGCATCCTGTTCGCCCGGGCCTCGGGCTCGCTCTCGCCCTTCCAGGCGCTGCAACTCGCGCAGACGGCGGCGCAGTTCGCCGGCGGAGGCGGCGACGATTCGTTCGAACGGCTGCGCAAATCGCTTGGCGTCGACAATCTCGACATCCAGGTCGGAGCGGGCGGGCCGACCATCGGCGTCTCCCGGTATATCGGCGACAACGTCTCGATCGGCGTCAAAGCAGGTGCGAAGCCCGAAGATAGCGGCGTCTCGATCGGCATCGACGTCACCCGCCGACTCAAGATCCAGGCCGAGACCGGCGCCGATGGCAGCGCCGCCGTCGGCGTGGGAGCGGAGTGGGAGTACTGAAGAGGCCGGGGCCGGGCGGGAATCGCTCCTGCCCGAACCATCGGGACAGGCGCTGCGATCCATCGCGATTCTCGGACTTTCGCAGTTGATTGGGCCGCGTCCGGGCGATCTTGGTTAAGCGCCTGTAAATTTTGGCTCTCAAAGCGTGGCGCGCCTGCAACACCGGGTTCCAAAGCACCCCGGGGACCCTCTCGACGGCGTGATGGTGGTTGATCGGCAATCCTGCATTCGTATGGTGAACCTGCGTCGGGACATTCCCGGTCGCTGTTTTTCGTCTTCGCCTCTGAATGGTTCAGGGACGCGGGCGAAAGGCCGGGAATAGGCGAGTGCGGCGGTTGGTCTCCTGGGGCCTTCGCCGAAACAAACCGAAGCCCGAGGGTCTCGAAACTCATTTTGGAGGTTACCAATGAAGCTCGTTAAGAGCCTCCTCCTCGGTTCTGCCGCCGGTATCGCCGCGGTTGCCGGGGCTCAGGCCGCCGACCTTCCTTCGCGGAAGGCCGCTCCGGTCGAATACGTTCGTGTCTGCTCCACCTACGGCGCGGGCTTCTTCTACATCCCCGGCACCGAAACCTGCCTTCGCGTCGGCGGTCGTATCCGCGCTGAGTACGGCGTTGGCGAGCGTTGGACCCGCGCGCAGGATGGCTACGGCTTCCGTGCTCGTGGCCGTCTGAACATCGACGCCCGCACCGCGACTGCCTATGGCACGCTGCGCACCTTCATCCGCTTCGAGATGACCAACTCGAACGGCGTCTACGGCCAGTCCTTCAACGGCACCGGCCTGCATGCCGGCGCCGCTCGTGGCGGTCCGGCCAGCCAGGGCGACGGCCCGACGGCCAACGGCCAGTCGAACTTCCAGCTCGACAAGGGCTTCATCCAGTTCGGCCCGATCACCGCTGGTCGCGCTCAGTCGTTCTTCGACTTCTACGCCGACGACCTGAACTACGGCGTCATCCGCGGTTCGGACCTTGCCGGCAACCTGTTGGCCTACACCGCGACCTTCGGCTCGGGCATTTCGGCGACGGTGTCGTTGGAAGACCGTTCGGAGCGTGAGCAGGTCGGTGGCATCACCACCAACGTTGCTGGCGTCACGACGGCGACCCTCGGCGGCCAGACCATCCCTGACGTTGTTGGTAACATCAACATCACGCAGGGCTGGGGTTCGGCTCAGCTGTCGGGCGCGCTCATTCAGCGCAACACGATCGGCCCGATCGGCTCCTTCGCCGGTGGCGCTGTCGCCAACGCCCAGAACAACGACGACTACGGCTTCGCCGTTCAGGCCGGCGTCAAGATCAACCTGCCGATGCTCGCCGCTGGCGACTATCTCTGGTTGCAGGCTGCCTACTCGCAGGGTGGCATCTCCTACCTCGGCTACGGCGGCGCTTCGACGCAGTCGACCTGGGCCGCCGCCAGCCGTATCGGTCGCATCAACGTCTCCAACTCTGACGTTGCCATCGACGCGCTCGGCAACTCGCACCTGACCAAGGGCTACGCCATCACGGCCGGCCTGCTGCACTACTGGACCCCGACGATCCGCCAGGGCGTCTATGGTTCGTACTCCAAGCTGGACTACAGCTCGGCTGTCTCGACCCTCGACCCGTCCGAAATCCGCGCCGGCACCAACCTGATCTGGTCGCCCGTCGCTGGTCTCGACATCGGCGTCGAAGTTCTCTACGCCCGCGTCGAAGCCCGCCGCCGCATCGCCGCCACTGGCGCCGACGTGACGCCGTTCGGCCGCACGATCAAGACCGACGACTCCTTCCAGGGCCGTCTGCGCATCCAGCGCGACTTCTGATCGGTTTACCGGTCTCAAGTTGGAAAGCCTCGGGGAAACCCGGGGCTTTTTCGTTTGTACAGCGTGGCTTACCGTTCCCTGCCGCTTGACATGACGCGGCGATCCGGGGTGACTTGGCTGTGTCTGGGAGAGGCCGGCTAAGCGGCTGCTGTTCTAGACGGGCCTGCGAGGGATGGGGATGGCGCAACCGCTGGGTTGGCTTTGGGGGCTGGCGCCACTTGCCCTGCTCTGGGGCGTCGGCAATCTCGTTCTTGGCGATACGATCCAGCAGGATGTCGGCCGTCGTGCGTTGGCGGTCGCCAACGCCGCTGCGGGAAAGGCCCCGGGCGCCAAGCCGATCGTCGCGCGCGTCGTTGGTCGCGACGTCCTGCTCGGCGGCGAGGCGTTGTCGACGGATGGCGCGGCCGCCACGATGGCGCAGCTACGCTCCGAATTCGGGGTCCGGCGCGCTCTTGGCGGCCTGTCTCAGGTCATTGCGCAGCGGCCCTATAGCTGGGCGGCGATCCGCCAGAACAATGTCGTGACGCTGGACGGCTTCGTGCCGGACGAAACCGTCGCAACGAGCAATGTCGCCACAGCCGTCGCCGCGCTGCCCGGCCTGCGCATCGATGACCGCCAGACGCTCGCATTTGGCGCGCCGGCCGGTTTCGAGGCGATGACGAAATCCGTGCTGGCGGAGTTGCCGAAGCTCTCTTCCGGCAAGGTCGCGCTCGACGATGGCCGGTTCTGCGTCGAGGGTCGGGCCGATACGCCTGACGCCTTCCTGGCGCTGAAGGGCGCTGCGTCGCGTCTGGCCCAGAGCGGTTTCCAGCCGGTCGATTGTGCTCTCGAGCCGCCGGTCGTGACGCCCTATCGCTGGAGC
The DNA here is from genome assembly GCF_056405115.1 of Allobosea sp. P2_A10. Lineage (NCBI taxonomy): Bacteria > Pseudomonadati > Pseudomonadota > Alphaproteobacteria > Hyphomicrobiales > Alloboseaceae > Allobosea > Allobosea sp. P2_A10. Next base: position 292,757 of record NZ_JBFUCS010000001.1, read on the forward strand.
GTCGAGCGCCGCCCTGATGGCGGCGTCGATATCAGCGGCTTTTATCCCAGCGATGACCTGCGTGGCCAGATGCTGAGGCTGCTGCGCGGCAGCTTTCCGGAACCGGCCCGGATCGAGGATCTGATGAAGCCCGCTTTGGGCGCGCCAAGCGCGTTTCTGGCAAAGGCGACCCGCGCGATCTCCGATCTTGCCCGGTTGCGCAGCGGCAAGGCCGAACTGACCGATGACGTCTATGCCCTGTCGGGCGACGGGCCCGAGGGCTATGACGCCTGCCAGGCCTTGCGCCTGTTGGTCGCGCAACTGGATGGGCCCGATTCCGTCGCGCAGGCGACGATCGCCTGTCCGGCAGCGCCGCCACCCTTGCCCCCGATGCCGGCCTTGCCGGATATTCCGCCGCTTTCCATTCCAGCCGAGCCGGCGCTCGTACCGACGCCGGTCCCCGCGACGCCGGCCATCGAAGCTCCTGCGACACCGCCGCCGGTCGTTGCCGTTGCTCCACCGCCACCACCGCCGCCACCTCCGACACCATTGCGCTGGCGGGCGCAAAAGAGCGATCAGGGCCTGTTGCTGAGCGGGCTCGTGCGTGAMGAGGCGGCGTTAGCGGCCCTGCGCGCGGCAGCCTCCGAGCTTGGCAGTTCCGGCCAGATCGATGATCGGCTGACGCGCGACGCCAAGCTCGCCGCCGAGCCTGACTATGCGGCGGCAACGCGCTTCGCCTTGCAGCTTCTCGGCAGCATGCGGCAGGGCGCGGTCTCGCTCGATGGGCGGGAACTGGCTTTCTCCGGCGAAGTCGCGGGCGAAGCAGGCTGGCGCGCGCTCGAGGCGGCGCTGGCGCAAAAGCCCCTGCCGGCTGGTCTCGAAGCCCGGACCGCAATCGCGGCCATGTCGGTGCGGCCTTACTCCATGTCCGTCGCGGTCGACAAATCCGGCGTCACGTTCGGCGGCTATCTGCCTGACCAACAGTCGCGCCAGACCCTGGCGGCGCTCGTTGACGCGTCGCCCTTGCGCGGCAAGCTCAGCGACGAGACCACCATCTTGCCCGGGGCGCCGGCCGGTTTTGCTGTCGCGGCGCGTTCTGCGCTGGTCAACCTGCTTCGGCTCGACCTCGGCTCGGCCAGCATTGGCGATAGCGGCGTGACGATCCAGGGCCTGACCTGCCGTGACCTGATCAAGAGCGAGGTCGAGACCAGCGCGGCCTCGGGCGATGCGTCCGGGCTAAGGGTCGAGGCAACGATTGGATTGCGCCAGACCGGCTGCGTCATCGATCCGCCCAACACCTGCCAGAACGATCTCGACGCGCTGACCAAGCGAAACACCGTGATGTTCGGGCAGGGAACCTCGGTCGTGACGCTCGATCCCACGACGGAGCGGGTCATCGGCGAGGCGTTTGCGATCCTCAAGCAGTGCCCGGCGGCACGCATCAGCATCGAGGGCCACGCCAATCGCGACGGCGATGCCCGCGGCTTCAACAATCTCGATTTGTCTCAGCGCCGGGCGTTGCGGGTCCGCGACGAGCTGGTCCGGCGCGGTCTCGACGCCGGGCAGCTTTCGATTGCCGCCTTCGGTACGGAGCGGCCGCTCGTGCCCCATGATGCGGCGGACGCGAAGGTGATGAACCGCCGCGTCCAGTTCACCGTGGCGAAGTAGGAGGCGGCCATGCTCTATCTCGCCTCGCAATTCGCCTGGTTCCTGCTTGCGGCCTTCGCGCTCGGCTTCGTCATGGGCTGGATCAGCCATGATGGTGGCAAGTTACGGCTCCTCGGCCAGGTGGTGCTCTATGGCGCCGGGATCTGGATGCTTGCTGGCTGCTTGAGTTGGTTCCAGTTTCTGAACGGCGCCCCGGCGCTATGGCTGGAATCCGGATTGCTCTTTGTCGCGGCTTATTTCGGCGGCTGCGCATTGGCTGCGGCTATACGTGCGACGCAGGAGCCGGCACAGGCGATGCCTGGCCTCGTCAGCGTCGCGCTTTCGTCGGCGGCCTCTGTCGCTGCGCCCGCCAACGTGGCCGAAGCGCTCGTCGACGATGGTAAAACGGTTATTCAGGCGCTGAGGCCCGGCCGCGAGAGTGCGTCCGGTCTGGCGAAAGTGGAAGGCGAGGACGCCATTCCCGGTCAGCGCCCCTCGGGGACAATCGCCGCCCGCGCCGACAAGCCCGATGACCTGAAGCTGATCAAGGGCATCGGCCGACAGAACGAGGGTCGGCTGCACGGGCTCGGTATCTGGCATTTCGACCAGGTATCGGCATGGAATGCCCGGAATATCGAATGGATCGGCAGCTATCTCGCTTTTCCAGGCCGGATCGAGCGCGAGGACTGGGTCGGACAGGCCAAGGCTCTCGCTGCCGGCGTCGAGACCGACTTTGCCAGGCGCGCGAAGGCAGGCGAAGTCGCGTCCTCGCGTGACGACGGTTCGGAAGGGCAGGCCAACGTCGCCAGCGTCACCGATGACGAGTTCGACGGCGAGAAGCCGAAGAACCTGCTCACGGCCGCGCGCGACGGAAAGCCGGACGATCTGACACTGATCAAGGGCATCGGCCCGGCGATCGCGGCCGATCTCAATCGCCTTGGCCTCTGGCATTTCGACCAGATCGCGGCGCTGCATGAGGCCGAGTTGCGCTATCTCTGCGCCTTCGCCGATGTTCCTGCGAAAGGCTCGGCAAGCTGGGCGGAGGACGCCGATATTCTCGCCAATGGCGGCGACACCGCGCATTCGCGCGCGATAAAGGCACAGCGCCAGGGTTGAGGTTCAGGCCGCGAGCCGCTCGGCCCGGGCGATCAGCTTGCCGATCCGCCGCACCATGTCCCTGGGGCCGAGCAGAGGTGCATGCCCCTGGCCCGGCGCGACGAATATCTGGCAGTCGGGATGGCGCTGCGCCATTTCGACCAGCGTCTTCTCGGCCAGAAGGTCGGAATTCGCACCGCGGATCGCCAGCACCGGGACGGCGTTGAGGCCGGCGAAGTAGTTCCACAGCACCGGCAGCGGCGCCTCCAGATCGAGTGCCTCCAGCACCTTCATCAGATTGGGATCGTAATCGGGCGCCAGCCGGCCATTGCGCTCGGTCCAGGTCCGGCGCGCCATCATTTCCCATTCCGCATCGCCGAACAGCGGAAACTGCTGGTCCGACAGGCGCTTCAGGATCTCCGCGCCCTCAGCGAAGCTGCGCGGCGCCGGCAATTTGCCGACATAGCCCCGGATCCGCAGCAATCCCCTTGCGTCGATCACCGGCCCGACATCGTTCAGCACCGCGCCCTTGATCATGGCCGGCCGCGCCGCCGCGAGCGCCATCGTCAGCAGACCGCCGCGCGAAGTGCCGACGAAGACGGCTTCCGAGATGCCCGCCGCCGTCAGCACCTGCATCATATCGTCGAGCTCGACGCGAATGTCGTAATTGGCCCAGTCCGCGTCGTAGTCCGAACGCCCGCGGCCGCGATAGTCCAGCGCCAGCACGCGGCGCGGCGCGGCCTCGTCCTGCGAGAGCGCCAGCGCCAGCTCGTGGAAATCAGCCGCGGTGCGGGCAAAGCCCGCCAGGCAGATCACGGGCAGCGCGTGCGCGGCGAGCGGCCCGTAGTCGCGGGCGTGAAGCTTCAGCCCGTCGCGGGCGCTGGCGAAGAGGGAGGTGAAGCCGGTGTCTGGGGTCATGCTGTCATCCGCCTACAAACCTTCAGGGCACCCTCCCTTCCCTAACCCGGTCGGATTGCAAGACTCAAGACGAGCACGCCGGCTGGCCCAACGCTCGCGAGGATGATCCAAAAAAGCAAAACGCGATGACGCGTGATCGTTTGCCAATCACTTTCGGTAAATGTTGCAAACGGCCAGTCATTGCGGCTCGCAACACTCCGATCAGCGAGATAGGCCCGTGCGTCCCAGACCAACAAGGTGAGAAGAACGGTTGAAAATCGCAATGTGACGCTCAAACGCCGGCGACAAAACCAAGTGACGGCTGCGATGCCGACAATCACGCAGGTTACAAAGATCAGAAAGGGCACGGCGACGACCATAGATTAGAACCTAAGCCAATGCTCGACGGCGGTCACTCACTCCCGCCGGCCGCCGCGCTTCAAGTCCTGGTCGATCAGATAGGCAGTGCGCTGGTCGAGCCGTTGCCGATAGACCTGCAGGTTCTCCATGACGCGCTGGACATAGTTGCGCGTCTCGGAAAACGGGATGCGTTCGACCCAGTCGACGGCATCGACATCGGGTGAACGCGGATCGCCATAGGCTGCGATCCATTTCTTCACATTGCCGGAGCCGGCGTTATAGGCGGCGAAGGTCAGGATGTAGGAGCCGCGCCAGTCCTTCAGAAGGTCGTTGAGATGGGCTGCGCCCATCTGGGCCGAATAGAGCGCGTCGCGGCCGAGCCTTGGCCAGTCGAAGGGCAGGTTCGCCCGCCTTGCCGTCTCGCGCGCGGTCGCCGGCATCATCTGCATCAGGCCGCGCGCGCCTGCATGCGATTCCGCCGTCGGGTCGAACGCGCTTTCCTGCCGGGCGATGGCGTGGACGATGGCGCGCTCCATCGGATCGCCGAGCACAGGAAAGTCTGGCACCCCGAAGGTCGGAAACGCGGCGGAATCCAGCGGAAAGCCACGCTGGACCGCCAGTTTCCCGATCGAAAGCAGCGTCTTGACGTCGCCCTGGCGTTTGGCGATGGCCGCAACCGCCTCCAGCGCCGGGGTCGTGTGCAGCCTCTGGGCGAGATCGCCCAGCATCACGCCGGCGAGGTCGCTGGCGCCGATCCTGTAGAGCAGGCGCACGCCCTGATGGCCCGGCAAGGGGCCGAGCGCCGCGCTGGCGGAACGCCGCAACGGCAGGTCCGGCAGGCCGAGGCGGGCGCGGGCGAGCTGGCCGTAATAGGCGATCGGGTGCTCGCCGGCGCGCTCATAGGCTGCCTTGGCCAATTCTTCCTTGCCCAGAGCCTCGGCGGCGCGGCCTTCCCAATAGCCGGCGCGGGCGACGGAGATCGGCGTTTCCGCGAGCTTGGCGGCCTCGCCGAAATGCTTCAACGCTGCCGCCGGATCGTTGCGGAAGCGCAGCGCGATGAAGCCGGCATGCCATTCGGCGTCGATACGCTCGGCATTCGTTTCCGCGCCATGGCCGGCCGCGACCTCATAGGCGCGAGCAGTGTCGCCGGCGTCGAGCAGTTTGCGCGCGATCAGCCGGCGCTCGGCCCACCATGCGTCGCCATTGCCGAGCAGGTCGGGATCGCGCGGTACGTTCGCCAGCGCCTTGACGGCGTCGGCGAGCTTGTCGGCGCGTCGCGCCTGCTGCGCCAGCACGAAGGCAAAGGAGATGTCGGTCTTCAGCGCGGCAGGCACGGCGGCGATCGTGGCGGGCGCGAGCGGGCGTCGCGAATCGGCGCTGGCAAGGCGAACTTTGGCGAGCGCGACATAGTCGGCCGAGACGCGCGCGGCGTTGCGCAGCGCAGCCGTTGCATTCTCGCGGAAGAGATAGCGCTCCGTGCGCAGCCGGTGGTCGTCGCGTGTCAGCACATCCCCGAATTCGGCAAGCGCCATCGTCTCCAGCGGCAGGCCGAGATGGTCCTGCCGCCAGACCTGCCGGACCAGCGCGGTCGCTCCTTCGATGTCGCCTTCCGCCTTGAGCGCCAAAGCCAGCGCGACGCGGCCGGCGGGGCTGACCGGGCGCTGCGCATAGAAGAAGGCTCGGATCACGACCGGGCTTTTCTTCTCCGCAAGCAGCATTTCTTCGGCTCGCCTGCGAAACAGCGTCGTCGCCGGATAGTTCGGATAGGTCTGCAGGAAGGCGTTCAGACGCGCGAAGGGGATGATATTCGCGCCCGAACGGATCGCGACCCATTCCAGCAGCGGACGCGCGACGCGGTCGTCGGCTGCGCCCGTAGCGAGGGCGTCGCCCTCGGCAAGCGCCCCCCGGCGATAGGCCGCCACGGCGGACTTTACGACGTCGGGATTGGCGCTCCCGTTCTGGCGCAGCAATTCATCGGGGAAGGGTGGCAGCGAGGCCGTCGTCTCGACATCGACCGCAAGCCCACGCGGCTGCTGCATCGCGTGGTCGCCATCGTCGGCCGCCCGCGCGGAGAGCCCGGCGAGCAAGGCGGGAACGATGAGGCAGGCCAGGCGCATGCAGGCGAGGGGCGAGGCCATCGCAGGCTCCTTGAAGGGGCACTCGATCTGCGATGGTGGGCGATGGCGGTTTATGAAGCCTTAACCATGAGGCCACGCTTTTTGATGGGTTGCCGGCTTTGCCTCGGCACGCCAAGGGTTTATGTGTGACGGCCCTCGGATTGGACACCTCGCGTCAGGACGCCGCGCACATGACCAAGCACACAGCCTTCACCGGATCGCTTCCCGCGCTGGTCACGCCGTTCAAAGGCGGCAAGATCGACGAGGCGGCGTTGCGGGCGCTGGTCGAATGGCAGATCGAGAGCGGCTCGACCGGGCTCGTGCCCGTCGGCACCACCGGCGAAAGCCCGACGCTCAGCCATGACGAGCACAAGCGCGTGGTCGAGATCGTGGTCGCGCAGGCCGCGCGCCGGGTGCCGGTGATCGCGGGCGCGGGCTCCAACAACACGGCCGAGGCGATCGACCTCGCCGTCCATGCCGAGAAGGCCGGCGCCGACGCCGTGCTCGTGGTGACGCCCTATTACAACAAGCCGACCCAGGAAGGCATGTATCAGCACTTCAAGGCGGTGAACGACGCGATCGGCATTCCGATCATCATCTACAACATCCCGCCGCGCTCGGTCGTCGATATGTCCGTCGAGACCATGGCGCGGCTCTACGAACTCAAGAACATCGCCGGCGTGAAGGACGCGACCGCCAATCTCGCCCGCGTCTCGCAGCAGCGCCACGCCATGGGGGCCGATTTCATCCAGCTCTCGGGCGAGGACATGACGGCGCTGGCCTATATGGCCGCCGGTGGCCATGGCTGCATCTCGGTCGTGGCGAATGTCGCGCCGCAACTCTGCGCCGAGCTGATGTCGGCGGTGCTGAAGGGCGACTATGCTGGGGCGCTGAAGGTTCAGGACCGCCTCGTGCCGCTGCATGATGCCGTCTTCAAGGAGCCGGGTCTCGCCGGAGCCAAGCACGGGCTGAGCCTGCTCGGCCGCATCGAGGAGGAGCTGCGCCTGCCGCTGCTGCCGGTGACGGCGCCGACCGGAAAGGCCATTCGCGATGCGATGGTTTTCGCCGGGCTCCTGAATGCCTAGATAAAGGGATCGCGTTCGTCCGGCTTCGGGTGAGCGCCTGGAGGTTGCCATGTACGAGCCGAGCCATTTCAAGGTCGAGGACCGCGCCGCCCTGCACGGCGTGATGCGCGCGCATCCGCTGGCGACGTTGGTGACGATGGGCGAGGGCGGCCTCATCGCCAATCTCGTGCCGTTCGTGCTCCATGCCGACGAGGGCGAGCAGGGAATCTTGCGCGCCCATCTCGCCCGGCCGAATGCGCAGTGGAAGGCGATCGCCGCCGGGGCCGAGACGCTGGTCGTCTTCGCCGGCGTCGAGCGCTACGTCACGCCGGCCTGGTATGCCTCCAAGCAGGAGCACGGCAAGGTCGTGCCGACCTGGAATTATGTCACCGTACAGGCGCGCGGACCGGCGCATACCGTCGAGGACCCCGCTTGGCTGCATGCCCATCTCGAAGCGCTGACCGCCCAGCAGGAGCGGCCACGCGAGGAACCCTGGGCCGTGACCGACGCGCCCGAGCCGTTCATCGCCGGGCAAATGCGCGGCATCGTCGGCATCGAGATCGAGATCGCGTCGCTGCTCGGCAAGTTCAAGCTCAGCCAGAACCGGCAGGAGGCCGACAAGCTCGGCGTTCTCAATGGCTTGAGCGCCGATCCTGAATCGGAATCGCAGGCGATGGCGGGTCTGGTCAAGACCTATGGCTTTCGTGAACGCGCATGAACAAGCCCGATCCGGACCGTTACAAACTCGCCGCCGACAACCGCAAGGCCCGCTACAACTACGAGATCACAGAGACCCTGGAAGCGGGCATCGCACTGCAGGGCACGGAGATCAAGTCGCTGCGCGGCGGCCGTGCGACCATCGGAGAGAGCTATGCCGGGCCGATGGGCACCGAGCTCTTCCTGTTCAACGCCCATATCCCGGAATATCTCGAAGCCAACCGCTTCAACCATGACGTCAAGCGGCCGCGCAAGCTGCTGCTGCATCGCCGCCAGATCAACAAGCTGATGGGGGCGATCCAGCGCGACGGCTACACCATCATCCCGTTGAAGGTCTATTTCAACGAGAAGGGCCGGGCCAAGGTCGAGCTCGGCCTCGGACGCGGCAAGAAGCTGCACGACAAGCGCGAGACCGAGAAGAACCGCGACTGGAATCGCGACAAGGCCCGCATCTTGAAGGCGGGCGCCTGAACCCTCTCCCTCGGGCGAGAAGGATCAGCCCTCGACGACCGGCTCGTCGCCCTGGCGGATGCCATAGCGCCGCTCCAGCCCCGGATTGCCGGGCGTGCCGGCGGGGCCGGGTCCGCGCGACGAGCGCTCGGAGGGGTCGCGCCCGATCTTCTGCATCAGATGCGCGAGATCGAGGAAATCGTCGCATTGCCGGCGCAAATCGTCCGAGACCATCTGCGGATTAGTGGCGATGGTGGAGACCACCGAGACCTTGACGCCCTTGCGCTGCACGGCCTCGACCAGGGGCCGGAAGTCGCCATCGCCTGAAAACAGGTAGATCTGGTCGAGATGCGGGGCGAGTTCGAGCATCTCGATCGCAAGCTCGATGTCCATGTTGCCCTTTACGCGCCGGCGGCCAGTGGCGTCGGTGAATTCCTTCGCTGCCTTGGTGATGACGCGGTAGCCGTTGTAGTCGAGCCAGTCGACCAGCGGCCGGATCGATGAGTATTCCTCGCTCTCGATCAGGGTGGTGAAGTAGAACGCCCGGATCAGGTTGCCCCGGCCCTGGAACTCCTTCAGCAGGCGGCGATAGTCCATGTCGAAGCCAAGCTGCTTGGACGTGGCGTAGAGGTTGGCGCCGTCGATGAAAAGCGCGATGCGCGGTTCGGTGGCCATGGCAATGAACTCCTGATTCAAATCAGCTCGAATAAATAAAGTCGGCAAAGATGACGGTCTAACAATGTCGAATGACGGCCATTTTTCCAGCAACCCGGGGTAGATGACGCGGCGTCTCGCCGCATCGTGGCCCTGTCCGGGCTGCTCAGGCGCTGAGGCCGCGGCTGCCGGGTTTGATTGCCGGAATGGCGGCGAGCTCCGGGGGCAGGGCGTCTGGCGCGTAATCGGGAATATCGAGCGTCACGAGACTGACGAGGCGCATGCCGACATCGGCGCGCCCGGCGGAGCGGTCGATCAGGCATGCCGCGCCGAGCACGGTGCCGGGTTCGCCGAGGATCGAGTCGCGGCATTCACGCAGCGACAGGCCCGTCGTGATGATGTCCTCGACGATCACGGCCCTCGCGCCGGCAGGCAGCGTGAAGCCGCGCCGCAGCCGGAAGACGCCACCCTCGCGCTCGACGAAGATGGCCTTGGCCTTCAGGTGCCGGGCCGTCTCGTAGCCCGGCACGATGCCGCCGATCGCCGGCGACACGACATAGTCGATCAGCCCGAACGCGGCCTCGATCTTGGCGGCGAGCGCCTTGCACAACCGCGATGTCCGCTCCGGGTCCTGGAAGACGAACATCTTCTGCAGGAAGACCGAACTGCGCCGGCCCGAGGACAGGATGAAATGCCCTTCGAGGAGCGCGCCGGCATCGCGGAATTCGGCCAGAACGTCGTCGTCGGTCATCGGGGCATCTCTCGCATCGAAGGCTGCGCGCGTCTTAGAGCAGCTTGCGAAAAGGGGAAACCCGTTTTCGCGCAGCCCCGCCCGGACCTGTTGACGGGCGGGAAGGGCGGTTGTCGTCGTTGCCCGCCCCGCAGCTCTCACGCCACATATTGCGCGATGCCGCCGCCGAAGGACCAGTCCTCGCGCTTGGTCTCGACGAGGTTGATGAAGATGTCGTCCGGCTTGAGGCCGGGGCTGCGCTGCAGGTTCTCGGCGATCGCGGCGTAGAGCTTCTTCTTCTGGGTCACGCCGCGCGTATTGGAGATGGTGAGCTGGATGATCACCAGACCGGCGCCGCGCTCGAAGCCGAAAAAATGGGGATTGAAGATGAACTCGTCTGCGTCAAGCTGGTGCACGACGGCGAAGAGGTCGTTCTCCGGCACCTCGAAGGTGTCGCGCAGCGCCTTGTAGATGCCATCGACAATGGCAGCGCGCTCCGGGGCCGGGCGGCCGCGCCTCATGGAAATGCGGATCAGGGGCATGACGATCACCTTTGGATGACGGGACGGCGTCCCGCTTGCAAAGCCAACCTAGCCGTCACCAATAAATTCTGATATCCTATCTTACGCGATATCATAGATATGGAAATAAAATGATTGGTGTAGCTTCGCTCGATATCGATGCGATCGCGGCGTTCCTGAACGCGTCCGAACTCAGGAGCTTCACCCGCGCCGCCGAGGCGCTCGGCACGACGCAATCGCTCGTCAGCACGCGGATCAAGAAGCTCGAGGGCGCGCTCGGCCATATGCTGCTGCAACGTCATCCCCGGCTGGTGCGGCTGACAGCGGACGGAGAGCGTTTTTTGCCTGCCGCTCGCGACCTGCTGGCGGCGCATGGCAAGGCGCTTTCGGCCTTTACGTCAGCGCCCGAGCGGATCGCCGTCGGCATCAGCGAACAGGCGGTCGGCGCTGAAATCCCGGCAGTGCTGGCGCGGCTCGCGGCTCATGATCCCGGACTGGTGATCAATCTCAGGATCGAGCCGTCGCGGGCGCTTGAAGAGGCCTTCGAGCGCGGCGAACTCGACGTTGCGATCATCCGCCGGCTTGGAGCGGGGCGGACGGGAGAGGTGCTGTGCGAGGATGTCGTCGGATGGTTTGCCGCCGATGGCCTGGTGCGCAGGCCCTCCGACCCCCTGCCTTTTGTCAGTCTCATCGCCGATTGCTGGCTGAGGCGATACGGGATGGATGCGCTGGACCGCGCCGGCATCGCCTGGCGCGAGGCCTTCATCGGCGGCGGCATGGCGGCGGTGATGGCGGCCGTTCAGGGTGGCCTCGGGGTCTCGCCGCTGGCGGCGCGCATCGCGCCCCGCGGCGCCGTCGATGTCGGGCCGGAATGGGGGCTGCCGGTGCTGGGCGCATCGCAGGTCGTGTTGCGCAGCAATGTCGCGACGCCCCGCGCCGGCGCCTTCGTCCGGGAACTGGCGGCAGCGTTTCGCGCCGCTTTCTGAGGCCGCCTCAGCCCTTGGGAAATTCCAGCCCCATCTCGCGATAGCGCTCGGGATCGTCGCTCCAGTTCTCGCGCACTTTCACGAACAGGAAGAGATGCACCTTGGCCTCGGCCGCCTCCGCGATCTCGATGCGCGCCTTCTGACCGATCGACTTGATCGTCTGGCCGCCTTCGCCGAGCACGATCTTCCGCTGGCCCTCGCGCTCGACATAGATCGTCTGCTCGATCCGGACCGAGCCGTCGGGCCGCTCCTGCCACTGTTCGGTCTCGACGGTCGAGCGATAGGGCAACTCGTCATGCAGGCGCTCGAAGATCTTTTCGCGCGTGATCTCGGCGGCGAGGAAGCGCAGCGGCGCATCCGAGATCTGGTCCTCCGGATAGAGCCAGGGGCCGAACGGCAGCCGCGTCTCCAGCCAGGTCAGGATGTCCTTGACGCCATATCCGGAGAGCGCCGCGATCATGAAGGTCGTCTCGAACGTGCCGAGTTCGTTCACCTTGGTCGTGATCTCGAGCAGTTTTTCCTTCGCGACGAGATCGACCTTGTTGAGGATCAGGAATTTCTGCTGTTTCAGCTCGGCGAGCTTTTCCAGCAGGCGGGTATTCTCCTCATTGTCGAAGCGCTCGACATCGATCAGCACGCCGATCAGGTCGGCGTCGGTCGCGCCGCCCCAGGCGCTCGTCACCATCGCGCGGTCGAGCCGGCGCTTGGGCGCGAAAATGCCGGGCGTATCGACGAAGATCACCTGCGCCGCGCCCGACAAAGCGATGCCGCGCACCTGCGTGCGCGTCGTCTGCACCTTGCGCGAGACGATCGAGACCTTGGCCCCGACGAGCTTGTTCAAAAGCGTCGATTTGCCGGCATTTGGCGCACCGATCAGGGCCACGAAGCCGCAGCGCGTCGGCATTTTAGCCTCAGCCATTGTCGTTCTCCATGGTCTCGCTCCAGAGCCCTTCGCGGCGAAGGAAAGCCTCGGCCGCGGCCTGTTCGGCCAGCCGCTTCGAGGGGCCCTGCGCCTCGGCGTCGACGAGCCCGGTGATGCGCGCGGCAACCCTGAAGAGCGGCGCGTGATCGGGCCCCGATCGGCCGCGCTCGCTATAGGTCGGCGTCAGGAAGCCCTTGCCCTGCGCCCATTCCTGCAGCGCCGTCTTCGCGTCTCGCAGCGGCTTGACCGGCTTCAGCAGCCGCTCGCCGAAGGCGCGCTCGACCAGGCCGCGCGCCGCTGCATAGCCGCCATCGATGAAGACGGCGCCGATGATCGCCTCGCAGGCATCGGCCAGGATCGCCTTGTTCTTGCGTGCCCCGCCGAGGATCTCGCCTTCGCCCAACCGCATGAACTGTCCGAGATCCCAGGCCAGAGCCACTTCGGCGCAGGTTTCCTTGCGGACGAGATCGGCAAGCCGGCGCGACATGTCGCCTTCTTCGGCCTGGGGATAGCGCACGAACAGCATGTCGGCGACGCTGAGGCCGAGAACCCGGTCACCGAGGAATTCCAGGCGCTGGTAGCTGCCGAGACGAGTGCCGCCTTCCGCGCTCATATGGGTCAGCGCCGTCGTCAGCAGCGCGCGGTCGGAAAAGGCATAGCCGAGCGTCGTCTCCAGCCGCCCGAGGTTCGGGCTCTTTCGCCCCTGTTCGCCAGCCTTGCTCACTTGATCGGGTTGAACAGGCGGTTCCACCGCACCGTCCAGGGCCATTCCCACACCCGCCAGGCCGAAGCGCCATCCTCGATCGAGAAGAAGATGATCTCGGCGCGGCCGACGAAGTTCTCGAATGGGACATAGCCGACGCTGCGGTCGCGCGAATCGAGCGAATTGTCGCGGTTGTCGCCCATCATGAAGAAATGACCCGGCGGCACGGTGAAGACGACCGTGTTGTCGAAGGTGCCGGTATCACCCTCGCGCTCGATGATCTCGTGGCTGACGCCGTTGGGCAGCGTCTCTCGGTAGTGAATCACCGGCGCGCTGCGGCCCCAGCTGTCGGTGGAGACGTAGTCGGCGATCCGCTCGCGTTTCACCGGCACGTTGTTGATGTGCAGGATGCCGTCGATCATCTGGATGCGGTCGCCCGGCAGGCCGATGACGCGCTTGATGTAGTCGGTGACGTTGTCGGTCGGCAGCTTGAACACGGCGATATCGCCGCGCTTGGGCTCGGCCGCCCAGACGCGCCCCGAAAACAGCGGCGGGCTGAAGGGAACCGAGTGCTTGGAATAGCCGTAAGTGTATTTGGAGACGAACAGGTAATCGCCGATCAGCAGGGTCGGGATCAGAGAGCCGGAGGGAATGTTGAACGGCTGGAACAGCAGTGTGCGGATGACGAGCGCGATCAGCAGCGCCTGGACGACGACCTTGACCGTCTCGAGGAAGCCGCCTTCGTCTCTCGCAGCCTTGTCGCGTGCAGGCTTGCTCTTGATCTCGGCGTCGTTGGCCACGCGGGCGCTCCTGTGTCGTCTTGCAGCGCGCGGTCTAGCCGACTATTGCGCGGGCGACAACGCCGCCTTGGCGAACTCGTGAGCCGCATGGCCGGCATCATCTGGGGACCGCATTCGAATCGCGGTCGCACCGGCTTCGCGTTTCCGGCTGAAAATGCGCTTCGCCGCCAGGTCAGCCCGCGCCTGACTCGTTGCGTCCGGGCGCCGTCACAGCTTCCCGGGCAGCGTTGCCGCGCATTTCTGCCGCCGCGGAACGGGGGGTACTGCAACGCAGCATTGAAAACGCGCCGGAGTGCGCCTGACGCGATTGACCGCTTCTTGTGCAGGGTGCAGCATTTACCCCAGCTAAATCCGGGGGGATGCCATGAACACGAAAAAATATGTCGCGGAACTCATCGGCACGTTCTGGCTGACTTTCGCCGGCTGCGGCAGCGCCGTCATCGCCGCGGGCTTTCCCGGTGTCGGGATCGGTTTGCTCGGCGTGTCGCTGGCATTCGGCTTGACGGTCGTCACGATGGCCTATGCGATCGGTCACATTTCCGGCTGCCATCTCAATCCCGCCGTCACGGTCGGACTTGCGGCAGGCGGCCGTTTCCCGAGCGGGCAGATCGCGCCCTATATCGCGGCGCAGGTCGCGGGCGGCGTTCTCGGCGCTCTCGTTTTGTATCTGATCGCCAGCGGCGCACCTGGCTTCGATCTCGCCAAGGGCTTCGCTTCGAATGGCTATGGCGATTTCTCGCCGGGCAAATACAGCATGTTCGCCGCTTTTCTGACCGAAGTGGTGATGACGGCGATGTTCCTCTTCATCATCATGGGGGCGACCCATGGCAAGGCTCCGGCCGGCTTCGCGCCGCTCGCCATCGGGCTGGGGCTGTGTCTGATCCATCTCGTCAGCATTCCCGTCACCAACACCTCCGTGAACCCCGCTCGCAGCACCGGGGTCGCCCTGTTTGCCGGCGGTGCGGCGCTGACGCAGCTTTGGCTGTTCTGGGTCGCGCCGCTGATCGGCGGTGCGCTGGGCGGCATCGCCTATCGCTGGCTCAGTGAAGAGCCGCGCGGACAGGTTGTCGGCACGGCCCCGGCGGAATAACGGGTTCCGCGGCTGCCGCTCTGGCGCCGGCCGCGTTGCCCGCGCGTCAGGTTCAGCTGGTGACCGGGCGCGCCTCGATCACGATGAAGGCCTGGGCCAGAGGCGGCTCGTCGGTCAGCGAGACGTGGATGAAGGCCTCGAAGCCGGGCGGTGTCATCGCCTGCAACCTTGCGGCCGCGCCGCCCGTCAACCGCATCGTCGGCTTGCCGCCCGGCAGGTTGACCACCTCCATGTCGCGCCAGAACACGCCGGCGCGCATGCCGGTGCCGAGCGCCTTGGAGCAGGCCTCCTTTGCCGCGAAGCGTCGAGCGTAGGACTCGGCGCGTGTCGCGCGCCGGTCCGATTTCATGCGCTCGCCTTGCGTGAAGACGCGGTGGGTGAAGCGCTCGCCGAAGCGCTCAAGCGAATTCGCGATACGGCGGATGTCGCAGAGGTCGGAGCCGATACCGAGGATCATGCCCCGATTTAGCGCTGGACCCGTCCGTCGTCCATGGCCTGGCGCATTGCCGCCAGCGCCTGCGCCAACCCGACGAAGATCGCCTCGCCGATCAGGAAATGGCCGATGTTGAACTCGACGAACTCCGGCACGGCCGCAAGCGTCCGCGCCGTGTCGTAGTCGAGCCCGTGACCGGCATGGACTTCGAGTCCGAGCGAGGCCGCGAACGCAGCCCCCGTTGCCAGACGCTGGAACTCGGCTTTCGCCTTTTCGGCATGGCCGTCGGCGACGGCATGGCACCAGGTGCCGGTGTGCAGTTCGACCACCGGCGCGCCGAGCCTGGCCGCCATGGCGATGGGCGCCTCGTCGGCCTCGATGAACAGCGAGACGCGACAGCCGACGTTGCGTAGTCGCTCGATCTGCGGAGCGAGCATGTTGTGCTGGCCGACGACGTCGAGCCCGCCTTCGGTGGTGCGTTCCTCGCGCTTCTCGGGAACGAGGCAAGCGGCATGGGGGCGCAGGCGCTCGGCCAAGGCAACCATTTCCTGCGTCGCCGCCATCTCGAAGTTGAGCGGCTTGGTCAGTTCCGCCATCAGCCGCTCGATGTCGGCGTCGCGGATATGGCGGCGGTCCTCGCGCAGATGGGCGGTGATGCCGTCGGCGCCGGCCGCGATGGCCTGATGCGCGGCGCGCACCGGATCGGGCAGCGCGCCGCCGCGCGCGTTCCGCACCGTCGCGACGTGATCGATATTCACGCCAAGTCGCAAACGGCTGATCGTCATGGCCATCCCCTGAGTGACCCGCCGTGCATAGACGCCGCGGCGGCACGGCTCAAGGCAAGGAATGTGATCGACGTCGCCAATTCCGCTGATGAATCGATCGCGAGGCGGCGGATCGTTGGTGATTTGGTAACCGCGTCGACAGGCGCGGCTCGCCTGCGTCCGCCAATATAGGCAATCGTAAAGAGCTGGGCGTTACCGTCATCTTTCGGCGAGATCAGCGAAAAGGCAGGCGAGATCGTGCAGCTTGCAGTAAAGACCGGACTATTCGAGAACGACATCGCGGCGGATCGGCGCGACCCTGGCCAACTGGCCGAGCGGGCGCTCGGCCGTGTCATCGCCTGCGACGGGGCGCGGGCGACCATCGCCGGGACGGTCGCGAGCGCGAGCCGGCTGGGTCCCGACACCTGGACCATCGGCAAGATGATCTCGATGAACCTCGGCGCGACCCGCGTCGTCGGACTGGTCTACGACATCCGCACCGTCAAGACGGTGTGGGACGAGGCCGCCGACAACGCCATCCACGTCCTTGTCGAATTGCTCGGTGAGATCGCAGACGGCGAAGGCGAGCCCGCGCGTTTCCGCGGCGGCATATCGACATATCCGCCAGTCGGCACGATCGCCCATCGCATCCGCAGCAGCGATCTCGCGCTGGTGCATGATCTCGGCCATCGGTCGGGCGCCTCCGTCGGGCACCTGACGCAGGATTCGAGCGTCGCCGCGACGGTCTGCATCGAGGATATGCTGTCGCGCCATTTCGCTATTCTGGGCACGACCGGCGTCGGCAAGTCGAGCGCGGTCTCCCTGCTGCTGCGCCGGGCGGTTGCCGCGCGGCCACGTCTGCGCGTCCTGATCCTCGACCCCCACAATGAATATGCCTGCGCCTTTCCCGACAAGGCTCTGACCATCGACGGGGAGAGCCTCGACCTGCCGTTCTGGATGTTCCGGCTGGACGAGTTGGGCGACGTCGTTTTCCGCGGCCGTCCGCCGCTCGACGACGAGACCGACATTCTGCGGGAGGTGGTCGCGGCGGCGCGCGTCCGCTATCGCACGCCGAAGGCCAGCGATGCCGCGCGCGATCTGGGTACGTCGCTGCTCAGGCGTCCGCTCGACGCCGCCGCTCCGCGCGACACGTCCGAGGTGGCGAGCTCGCTCGATGCGCCGACGCCCTATCGCATGAAGGACGCCTTCACGATCATCGACGAACTGATCGGCCTGCACGAACTGCGCTATCCCCGCGCCTCGCTGCGTTCACTGAAGGTGCGTCTGGAAGCGCTCCATGGCGATCCGCGCTATCGCTTCATGTTCGCCCGCGCCAACCTGATCGAGACGATGGCTCCGGTCATCGGCCAGATCTTCCGCGTGCCGCATTATGGCCGCCCGATCACGGCCTTCCAGCTCGCCGGGCTTCCCTCCGAGGTGGTCAACGCCGTCGCCTCCGTGCTGTCGCGGCTGGCTTTCGATCTTGCGGTCGCCAGCAACGGCGCCTGCGAAATCCTCGTCCTCTGCGAGGAAGCGCATCGTTATGTGCCGTCCGACCCCAAGCTCGGTTTCGCCCCGACGCGGCAGGCCATCGCCCGCATCGCCAAGGAAGGCCGCAAATACGGCGCCTATCTCGGCGTCGTGACGCAGCGCCCCGGTGAACTCGACGCGACCATCCTGTCGCAGTGTTCGACGGTCTTTGCGATGCGGCTGGCCAATGAAAGCGACCAGCAGATCATCCGCTCGGCCATCGGCGATGCGTCGGCGAGCACGATCAGCTTCCTGTCCTCGATCGGAAATCGCGAGGCGATCGCGTTCGGCGAGGGCGTCGCCACGACGATGCGGATGCGTTTCGCCCAGCTGGAGCCGCACGAACTGCCGGCGATGGCGGGCGGCCGGGCGCCGCCCGAGGAGATGCGTCTGGAGCCGACGCTCGACGACATGGTCAGGCGCATGCGCGGCTGAGGGTGAGAGCCCGCTATGCGCGAGCGGAATCTTGCAATCCGCGCGCGTTGGCTGTAAGGCCGGGCCACATCATCTTCCCTGCATCGCCAAGATCGGAAGGAGCCGCGCCATGGCTCGCGTCACCGTTGAAGACTGCATCGACAAGGTCGACAACCGCTTCGAGCTGGTCCTGCTCGCCAGCCACCGCGCCCGGATGATCCAGTCCGGCTCGTCGATCCTGGTCGCCCGCGACAACGACAAGAACCCGGTCGTCGCCCTGCGCGAGATCGCCGACGAGAAGCTGAAGCCCGAGGATCTGAAGGAAGACCTGATCCACTCGTTGCAGAAGCATGTCGAGGTCGATGAGCCGGAGGCCGAGACCGTGCCGCTGCTGACGACGTCCGTGCCGAATTCGTCGACGCCCGATTCGGAGGTCCAGTTCGACCGCATGAGCGAGGACGACCTGCTGCGCGGCCTCGACGGCCTCGTGCCGCCGACCGAGAGCGCCGACGACGAGGATTGAGCCGCTGGCCGCCGTCGGCGCCTGGTCCGCTTTTGGGCCGTGCCGGCCGCCGCTCCTGAATCAATTTGTTCACGGCATTTGCTAAAGCCCGGCCGCGCCGGGCTTTTTCATGTCTGCCCTGTCCATATTCGCCTTGCCGCTGCAGGCGTCGCCGCCGATATTGAAATCCGGCAGAGTCGGTGACAAGCGAGGCAAGAGCCCGAATGGGCATGATGCGGCAATACGAGCTCGTTGACAGGGTCAGGAGCTATAATCCGAATACCGACGAAGACCTGCTCAACCGGGCCTATGTCTACGCCATGCGGGCTCATGGCACGCAGAAGCGCGCCTCCGGCGACCCGTTCTTCGCCCACCCGCTCGAAGTCGCGGCGCTGCTGACCGATCTCAAGCTCGACGATGCCACGATCGTAGCGGCCGTCCTGCACGACACCGTCGAGGATACCGCCGCCACGCTCGAAGAGATCGAGAGCATGTTCGGCCCCGAGATCCGCCGGCTGGTCGACGGGCTGACCAAGATCAAGAAGCTCGATCTCGTCTCCAAGAAGGCCGCGCAGGGCGAGAACTTCCGCAAGCTGCTGCTGGCTATCGTCGACGATGTCCGCGTGCTGCTGGTGAAGCTCGCCGACCGGCTGCACAACATGCGCACGCTGCACTACATGGCGGCCGATAAGCGGCTGCGCATCGCCGAGGAAACGGCCGAAATCTACGCGCCGCTCGCCGGCCGCATGGGCATGCAGGAGCTGCGCGAGGAGCTGGAGGAGCTCGCCTTCCGCCATATCAAGCCCGAGGCGCACGCCACCGTCACGCGGCGTCTGGAGGAGGTGACCGAGCGCGAGGGCAAGGTCATCGGCGTCATCGAGAAGGACCTGAAGGAGAAGCTCGCGGCGCGCGGCATCCAGGCGCAGGTCTCCGGACGGCGCAAGAGGCCCTATTCGATCTGGAAGAAGATGGAGCGCAAATCGGTCTCCTTCGAGCAGCTCTCCGACATCTTCGGCTTTCGCGTCATCGTCGACTCCGCCGAGGATTGCTACCGCGTGCTCGGCATCGTCCACATGACCTGGCCGATGGTGCCCGGCCGCTACAAGGACTACATCTCGACGCCCAAGCAGAACGACTACCGCTCGATCCATACCACCGTGGTCGGGCCGGGCCACAGCCGCGTCGAACTGCAGATCCGCACCGACACGATGGATCGCATCGCCGAGTTCGGCATCGCCGCCCACGCCCATTACAAGGAAGGCAAGACCGCCGAACTCGGCCAGTTCGCCGATGAGAGCCGGGCCTATCAGTGGCTGCGGCGCACGGTCGACATGCTCGCTGAAGGCGACAGCCCGGAAGAATTCCTCGAGCACACCAAGCTCGAACTCTTCCACGATCAGGTCTTCTGCTTCACGCCGAAGGGCCGGCTGATCGCGCTGCCGCGCGGGGCGACGCCAATCGATTTCGCCTATGCGATCCACACCAATGTCGGCAACACGGCGGTGGGGGCCAAGATCAACGGCCGCATCGCGCCGCTGCTGACCGAACTCCAGAACGGCGACGAGGTCGAGATCACCCGCGCCGAGGGGCAATCTCCGCCGGCGGCCTGGGAATCGCTCGTCGTCACCGGCAAGGCCCGCGCCGCGATCCGCCGCGCCACCCGCGCCGCCGTGCGCCGGCAATATGCCGGTCTCGGCCGCCAGATCCTCGAACGTGCCTTCCAGCGCGCCGAGCGCCCCTTCACTGACGACAAGCTCAAGGCCTCGCTGAAACGGCTCGCCCGCACGGCCGTGGACGACGTTCTCGCTGCAGTGGGGCGCGGCGAGATGTATTCCGGCGACGTGGTCAAGGCGGTCTACCCCGATCTCGAACTGGAGAAGCGCGGCACGCCCGAGGCGAAGTCGGCGGGCCTGAGCGCCGGCAGTGGCAAGGGCTGGTTCGAGCTGCCCAAGGGCGACAATCTCAAGTTCAAGCTGCCCGACGAGCCGCGCGAGGAGGCCAACGCCATTCCGATCCGGGGCCTTGGCGGCGATCTGCCGGTGCGTTTCGCGCCCGATGGCGGCGCGGTGCCGGGAGACCGCATCGTCGGCATCCTGACGCCGGGAGAGGGCGTCACGATCTATCCGATCCAGTCGACGGCGCTCGCCGCCTTCGACAACGAGCCCGATCGCTGGCTCGATGTGCGCTGGGATCTCGACGACAAGGCGCCGCAGCGCTTCCCGGCCCGGATCGCGCTGAAGTCGATCAACGAGCCCGGCTCGCTGGCGCAGATCACCACGACCATCGCCGAGCATGACGGCAATATCGATGCGGTGGCGATGGAACGGCCCAACCCCGACTTCACCGACATCACCATCGACCTGACGGTGTGGGACCTGAAGCACCTCAGCGCAATCATCAGCGAACTGCGCCAGAAGCGCGCGATCAGCCGGATCGAGCGGGTGGTGGGGTAGATATGCGCTCCCGCCTCAATGCGCCGAAAAGCGCATCCCGCCATCGACCGGGATGACCGCGCCGGTGATGTAGCGCGCCAGCGGCGAGGCGAGGAAGGCGACGAGGTTGCCGATATCCTCCGGCTCGCCGAAATAGCCGATCGGGATGTTTCTTGCGATGAAAGCGCTGCGCGCCTCCTCGGTGGGGTGCAGCCGGTTCAGTATCTGCTCGCTGTTGATCCGGCCGGGCGGGATCGTGTTGATGGTGACGCCGTCCGCCGCCACGTCGCAGGCCAGACCCTTGGCCCAGAGGTGCAGTGCGGCCTTGGCGGGGCCCGCCGCGTTCAGGCTGCGTGGTTCCATCGAGCCGCTGATGCTGACGACCCGGCCCCATTTCCGCGCCCGCATCGCCGGCAGGACCGCCTCGGTCAGGCGTCGCGCCGCCGTGAAGTTCAGTGCGAAAGCCTCGTCCCAGGCCTCGTCGGCGGCGTCCGTCGACAGGGGTCGCGAGCCGCCGGCGTTGTTGACGAGAATATCGACCCGTCCGAGCGCCGCCGTCGCTTCCGCCGCGATCCGGGCGACGTCGGCGGCATCGGTTATGTCGCCGGTGATGATGACCGGCGGACGTCCTCCCGCAGCTGCGATCGCCTGCACAAGGCTTTTCAGCTTGTCGGCGCGGCGGGCCGTTACAGCGACATGCGCGCCTTCCTTGGCGAGAACACGCGCGATGCCGGTGCCGATGCCCGAGCTTGCCCCGGTAACGAGCGCAGTGCGTGAAGCGAGATCGAGATCCATGGCGTCATCCTGCAGGGTGCCGGCACAGGCCGGAGGAACCTCGGCAATGCCGCAGGCGAGCGCACGGCGCAATCGGCTGGCCATGCGCTAAGGGAGGGGCTGGAAACTCCAGCGCGCTTGGCTCTAATGGCCACGATGGAATGGACCGACGAGGGCACGATCATCGGCGTTCGCCAGCACGGCGAAGCCTCGGTGATCCTGGAGGTGATGACGGCTCTTCACGGCCGCCATCTCGGCCTCGTGCGCGGCGGGCGGTCGTCGAAATCTCAGGCCGCGCTCCAGCCCGGAAATGCCGTTTCGGTGACATGGCGGGCTCGGCTCGACGAACATCTTGGCGAATACCGGGTCGAACTGCTGACATCCCATGCCGCCAGGCTGATCGAAGCGCCCGTCGCGCTCTACGGGTTGGCGACGATTGCGGCCCTGCTGCGCCTGCTGCCGGAGCGTGATCCGCATCCGGCGCTGCATGAGGGGCTGTCGGTGCTGGTCCAGCATCTCGACGAGCTTCGTCTTGCGCCGGCCCTCATCGTGCGCTTCGAGATCGCGATGCTGGCAGAGCTCGGCTTCGGGCTCGACCTGACGCGTTGTGCGGTGACGGGTTCGCCCGATGATCTCAGCCATGTCTCGCCAAAATCGGGAAAGGCCGTCAGCCGCAGGGAGGCGCAGCCCTATGCCGACCGCCTGCTGGCGCTGCCGGCCTTCCTCAGCCAGGGACAGGGCGCGCGCGCACCGTCCGCCGCCGACATCCTGGCCGGCTTTGCGCTGACCGGTTATTTCCTGCGCCGCCACCTCTACGAGCCGCGTGGATTGGCCGAGCCGCCCGAGCGGGCGCGACTGGTCGAGCTTGCGGCGAGAATCCACTGATTTTTCCCTGTTTTCGGGCCGGTGCGCTTGGCGAAAGCTGTACGCAGCCGGCATCGTTATGCGAAGTGATTCGCGCCGTCTCCCTCAGCCCTCATCCTGAGGAGCGCTCCGCCGGAGCGCGTCTCGAAGGATGCTCCAGCCAGCGCTTTCTGGACCATCCTTCGAGACGCCGCTTGCGCGGCTCCTCAGGATGAGGGCTGTGAAGTGGACAGTGCCGAGAGTTGGTAAGGTGTTCCCATGGGCAAACCCGTCGAGCCGCCGCCGGAGGACGAATCCGAGCGCATCGATCTGAAGACGGCGCTGGAAGAGCGCTACCTCGCCTATGCGCTCTCGACCATCATGCACCGAGCTTTGCCGGATGCTCGCGACGGACTGAAGCCGGTCCATCGCCGCATACTGCACGCCATGCGGCTGCTGCGGCTCGATCCCGGGCAGGTCCACAAGAAATGCGCCCGCATCGTCGGCGACGTCATCGGCAAGTTCCACCCCCATGGCGACCAGTCGGTCTATGACGCGCTGGTCAGGCTCGCGCAGGATTTCGCCCAGCGCTATCCGCTCGTCGATGGCCAGGGCAATTTCGGCAATATCGACGGCGATAACGCCGCCGCCTATCGCTACACCGAAGCCCGCATGACCGAGGTCGCGCGTCTTCTGCTCGACGGCATCGAGGAGGACGCGGTCGATTTCCGCGAGACCTATAATGGCGAGGACGAGGAGCCGATCGTGCTCCCCGCCGCCTTCCCGAACCTGCTCGCCAACGGCTCGCAGGGGATCGCGGTCGGCATGGCGACCTCTATCCCTCCCCACAACGCCGCCGAACTCTGCGACGCCGCGCTCTATCTGATCCAGCATCCGGAGACGACGTCGGAACAGCTGATGACCTTCGTGCAGGGGCCGGATTTTCCCACCGGCGGCATCATCGTCGAGACGCGGGCCTCGATGGCCGAAACCTACAGGACGGGGCGGGGCGCCTTCCGCACCCGCGCCCGCTGGCATGTCGAGGACCTCGGACGCGGCACCTGGAACGTGGTCGTCACCGAAATCCCCTACATGGTCCAGAAGGGCCGGCTGATCGAGAAGATCGCCGAGCTTCTGAACGACAAGAAACTGCCTCTGGTCGCCGATCTGCGCGACGAGTCGGCGGAGGACATCCGCGTCGTCATCGAGCCGCGCGCCCGCAATGTCGACGCCAATCTGATGATGGAATCGCTGTTCCGGCTCTCCGAGCTGGAGGCGCGCATTTCGATGAACATGAACGTGCTGACCGGCGGGCTGGTGCCTCGTGTACTGGGCTTGAACGAGGCCCTGCGCGCCTGGCTCGACCATCGACGCGAGGTGCTGCTGCGGCGCTCGCGTTTCCGGCTCGGCCAGATCGACCGGCGGCTCGAAATCCTGCGCGGACTGCTGATCGTCTATCTCGACCTCGACCGGGTGATCAAGATCATCCGCGAGGAGGACGAGCCGAAGATCGAGCTGATGCGCTTTTTCGATCTCACGGAAATCCAGGCCAACGCCATCCTCGACACCCGCCTGCGCGCGCTGCGCAAGCTGGAGGAAATGCAGCTCAAGACCGAGCTCGATGAACTGACCACGGAAAAAGGCCAGATCGAGGAACTGCTCGGCTCCGAGCCGATCCAGTGGAAGCTGATCCAGCACGACATCCGCCAGGTGAAGAAGCTCTTCGGGCCGGAAACCGCGATCGGCAAGCGCCGCACCACCTTCGCCGACATGCCAGACACCACCGATGTCGACCTGACGCAGGCAATGGTCGAGCGCGAGCCGGTGACGGTCGTGATCTCGAAGAAAGGCTGGATCCGGGCGCTGAAGGGTCACGTTCAGGATCTCTCGACGCTCACCTTCAAGGGCGATGACGGCCTGCGCACGGCGTTCTTCACCGAGACGACGGCGAAGCTGCTGGTGCTGGCCTCGAATGGCAAGGTCTTCACGCTGGAAGCGGCTAAGCTCCCGGGCGGGCGCGGTTTTGGCGATCCGGTCCGCCTGATGATCGAGCTTGAGGAGACGGCCGAAATCGTCTCCGCCTTCCCCTATCGCCCGGGCCTGAAGCTGCTGATGGTGACGACCGACGGGCGCGGCTTCGTCGCACCGACCGACGATGTCGTCGCCAACACCCGAAAAGGGAGGCAGGTGCTGAACGTCGATGCGCCGGTCGTGGCGCTGCTCGCCGCGCCGGCCGAAGGAGACCACGTCGCGATCATCGGCGAGAACCGCAAGCTGATCTGCTTCCCGCTCTCGGAGGTGGCAGAAATGGCGCGCGGCAAGGGCGTACGCCTGCAGCGCTACAAGGACGGCGGGGTCTCCGACGCGAAGGTGTTCAGCCTCGCCGATGGCCTGACCTGGCGCGACACGTCCGGCCGGACATGGACGGTGCCGCAAAGCGAGCTGACCGAATGGCTCGGGCATCGCGGCGAAGCGGGGAGGCTGCCGCCGAAGGGGTTTGCGAAGAACAACAGGTTCGGATGGTAGGGCTCTCCCTTCTCCCGCAAGGGGAGAAGGGAAGAACCGTGCGACTGCAATGTTGTCAAAGCCTTGGCGGCGTCGCTTGAATCAGCCCCGCAGCCACTTGAATCGGCCCCTCAGCGGATCGCCTGGCCGACGACGCCGACTTCCAGCCCGAGCGTCAGGTTGTTCGTCACCGCCCATTCGACGCCGGCATAGGCCTCGGGCCGCACCGCGATGTCGGAGCGCGAGAAAGGCGCCGAGAACGGCGAGGCCCCGAAACGCAGGGTCTCGTTTGCGGCGGATGCACCGACCTTGGTGTAGAGCAGCACCTCGGGCGTCAGCAGCACGCCGGTCTTGATCTGGAAAGCGCCGGCGAAATCCCGCGTCAGCGCGACACTGCCGAAGCTCGGCGTGCCATAGCCGCCGATCGCGGGTTGGTAGTTGAGTGCGCCGACGATGCCGTAGACGAAATTGCCCTCGCGCCGCATCGTGCCTGCTTCAAGCCCTAAGGTCGGACCCGCCGTGGTCCCGAGGCGCTTCGAGCTGGTGACCTGGAAGCCGCTGGAGATGCGGGCATAGTTGCCCTCCCAGGTGACGCCGCCGGGCTTGAGCGTCGGCTCCGACCAGGCGAAAGACGGCAGCGCGCCGAAAGCCGAATAGGGCAGGGCTATCTGCGCTTGCGCGGCGCCGGAACCCAGAACCAGTGCGCAAACTGCGCCGGAGACAAGCGAAAATCTCACGTCCAAGGCTTCCTTGCGCCAAACCAATCGCAAGGTAGCAGAAGGGCGGGCGATTGTCGCGGATTTGTGGCAGGCCGGACCGGCGGCCGCCGCCCCGGCCTCGGTCAGTTCAGCTTGGACTTGATCTTGAGGAAGCGCAGCGTCCGGTCGGCGGTGGCGGCGTCGAGCTTGCCGTAGTCATGGACGGCGTCGTCGAGGTCCTGCTGCGAGAAATAGAGCCGGCGGCCGCGAAGGGTCATCATCGCGCGAAAGGCGGTCGAGCCGACGCCGAGCGATCTGCAGGTCACCGCGATGCCGCTCGGGTCCTTCTGCATCAGCACGCGCAGCGCCTGTTCGGTGCTGAGGTCCGAGACATGCGCCATAACCTGGGCGAGATGATAGGCCCGGTCCTCGTCGGCCAGCATGATCAGCACGTCGTCGAGTTCACGGGTCTTGGCCGCAAGGTCGGAGATCAGCAGCTTGACCTCGAGGCGTTGCTGCCTGGCCTGGCGCGCCAGCGACTGTGCGTCGCTGATCTGCGAATTGGGCGCGACCGGATCTTCGCTCATCTGTTCGACGATTCGCAGCACGCGCTGGGCGCGATTGGGCGAAAGGTCCGAACGCAGCGACAAGGCGCGTGTTACGGCCGCATCCTCGGCGCTGCGCGTCAGCAGTCGGTCGAAGCCGTTTTCGGAGAATTGGGCGCCCTCATTCGAGCTGACGGTTTGCAGCACGTTGCTGTCGCCGCGCTCGACCAGAATGTCGGTCAGGCCTTCCGAAAGCCGGACACGTTCCGCGATCGCCACGAGATGGCGCTGCGACTGGCTGATGGCAATTGCGGCGAGGTCTGTATCGGTCAACACCGGCGAGAGTTTGAGCACGAGGCGCGCGACATCGGCGTCGGCATCGCCGGCGAGCGTCATGGCGACGGCGCGCGGCAGAGTCGGCACGGCGGCAACCTGGTCGGCGTAGCCCTTGCGGTCGTCGCTCCCCAGATGCGGCAGCGAGTGGACTGCGATCTCGCCATAATGCTCCTTGGCCTGCTCGCTCGGGTCATGGTCGAGCAGGAACAGATCGGTGACCGCATTCAGCAGCTGCCGGCGCGAATCCGACGACATGTCGGCGGGCATCCGGGTCAAGGAACGAAGCATGCAGCCCCCCAAAGGCCTGATTTCAAAGGGAGCTTAGAATCCGGCTGCTTGCCGTAAGCTTAAGATCGATGGCGAAAACCGGATATTGCAACGTATTCGCGCACCAGGTGACCGGCTTCGGTAAGTATAATGCAATCTATGGTTGTATTTTATAGATAAACATCGCAACGGTACGCTTCGCGGGACGTCATGCCGATCCAACCGAGCAGCGTCTCATGCGCCTCGAATGCGCCGGTCCTGCCTTTGGCCGGCCAGTCGAGTCCGGAGCGACGGCAAGGCATGCAGCGGAGCCATTGCCTGAACCGCGCAGCCCCAACGCGCTTCAAGCGGTTCAGTCCGACTTATCCGACGCGATCCCAGCCTTGGGGAGACAACCGTTCCTGCGGCAGAAAGCGGGATTTGTAGGCCATCTTGGGCGAACCATCGACCCAGTAGCCGAGATAGAGGTAAGGCAGGCCGAGCTTGCGGGCGCGGGCGATGTGATCGAGCACCATGAAGGTGCCCAGCGAACGCGCCTCCAGCCCGGGGTCGAACACCGAATAGACCATCGAGAGCCCGTCGCTCAGCGTGTCCGTCAGCGCCATCGCGAAGAGGTCGCCCTGGCCGCGGCCGGTGAAGCCGGAATCGGGGCCGCGCCGGCGGTATTCGATCAGCGAGGTCTCGACATGGCTGTCCTCGACCATCATCGCGAAATCGAGCGCCGACATCGTCGCCATGCCGCCCTCGGGATGGCGTTCGTCGAGATAGGACCGGAACAGCGAGTAGTGCTCCGAGCGCGGCTGCGGCGGCAACGTCTCGCCGATCAGGTCGGTGTTGCGCGAGAGCACCTTGCGAAACCCGCGCGAGGGCCGGAAGTCGTCGACGCAGACGCGCACGGAGACGCAGGCCCGGCAGGTCTCGCAGGCCGGGCGGTAGGCGATGCTCTGCGAGCGCCGGAAGCCGCCCTGCGACAGCACGTCGTTCAGGTCGCGGGCGCGGGCGCCGACGAGGTGGGTGAACACCTTGCGCTCCTCGCGGCCCGGCAGATAGGGGCACGTGGTCGGCGAGGTCAGATAGAATTGCGGGGCATCCCGCAACGGGCGCGTCACGTCTCTAACCTTCGATCCGGCGGCTGCCGGCAAACTCTAGATCATGTTTCCGTTCCGTGGAAACGGGAACGTCACATGAACGGCCGTGCTGGCTCAGGGCTTTGGCGCGCCGAGGTCCGGCAGGTCGAGCGGCGGCGGCATCATCTGCTCGAAGCGCTTCTGGATATCGGCTTCGGAGGCGGCTGGAGGCGACGCGGTCGCCAGCGTTGATCCCGAGGGATGCGTCAATGCCGGCCAGGCGATGACTGCCGCAACGATCAGCACCTGCGCGATCAGGTAGGGCGCGAGGCTTCTCGCGATGACGGAGAGGGGCGCACGCTCGCGGGCTGAACTGCGCGTCATCGCCAGCGCATAGCCCAAGGGCGGCAGCAGGAAGCTGGTCTGCAGCACGAGCAGCGCCAGCACTGCGACCCAGACAGCGTCCTCGGCGCGCATCAGTACGGGCGGCATGATGA
This sequence comes from Allobosea sp. P2_A10, assembly GCF_056405115.1. Lineage (NCBI taxonomy): Bacteria > Pseudomonadati > Pseudomonadota > Alphaproteobacteria > Hyphomicrobiales > Alloboseaceae > Allobosea > Allobosea sp. P2_A10. The sequence continues at coordinate 321,096 of NZ_JBFUCS010000001.1, forward strand.
TCGGAATCAGTACGAAGATGATCTCGAATGCGTCGAGCACGAAAGCCGCGACCGCAACGATGCCGAGCCCGATCAGCACGATTCCCAGCGTCCCGCCCGGTGCCGCCGCCATCCAGGACGCGATCAGCCGGTCGCTCCCGAGAATGCGGAAGACGAGAGTGAATGTCGTGGCGGCTATCAGAAGCGCCAGCAGAGCGCCGGTCATGGCGATGGTGTCGTCGAGCGCGCCACGCAGGCGCACGCCGTCGAGCCCGCCGCCGAGCCAGCCTGCCAGACAGAGCCCGACCGCGCCCATCGCAGCGGCCTCGACCGCATAGAACGCACCGATCGTCACGCCTGCGAGAAGGGTCGCGATGAAGCACAGCGTCGCGGCGGCAGTGATCCAGTCGCGCAGGCTCAGCGGATCGCGTGGTGGCGCGACCTCGCGCCGCCGCAGGCTGCGGACCGTCGCGATCGCGAGACAGGCGATCAGAAACAGCGCCGCCGGCAGCAATGCGCCGCGAAACAGATCCTGCGTGTTGATGATCCGCGCCATCCGGCCGGTACTGTTCAGGGCGATGGTGTGGGCCGCCATCATCGCGTCGCCCAGCAGGATCAGCACGAGCGATGGCGGGACGAGGACGCCAAGCGTGCTGGCGACCGAGATCAACGCGATCCTGTCCGCCGCCTTGACCTGCGCACGCACCAGCCCCGGTTCGACGGCCCGCGTCAGCGCAATCGCATTGGCGCTGACCGAACCGTTCATCGGTCCCAGCACCGCGCCCAGCACGAGTGCCGAGGCCGGCGCACCGGCTGCGCTGCCGCCCGAAAGCCCGAGCCCGGCGCGAAACAGCGTGTCGGCGAGCGGCAGACGGTTCAAGAGCGCCCCCATCGCTGCAAAGAGCGGCAAGGCCTGAAGGAGATCGGATTCGAGCAGGCCGACGACGCGGTTTGGAAGCGCAAAGAAGATGCCAGGCTCGATCGCGCCGGTCAGGACGGCGAGCCCGGCTCCAATATTGGCGACGCCGATCAGGATGCTCCAGACCGGCAGGCCGGTGGCGACCGCGCCGATTGCGACGCCCAGAAGCATGAGCAGACCAAGGACCGGGGTCACGGCGCGGGTGTCTCCGGCCGCGTGTCGCCCCGCAGCGTGTCGACGACGGCCTGAAGCAGGACCAGCAGCGCCAGCAGCGAGGCCGACGCCTTGACGATGAAATAGCCGGGATTGCTGGTGTCGGGGAACGCCTCCCATTGCGAAAGCGTGCTGCGCAGCGCCGAAAACCCCGTCACCAGCAGGAAGATCGCCCACGGCGCGAGCGCCGCCAGGCAGATCGCGCGGCGCAGCACAATGCGCGTCCGCGGCGTGAAATGATGCGCCAGCGTGTCGGCGGCGAGATGCCGGCCGGCACGGGTGGCGGCCGTCACCGCGACGGCGACGTAGAGCGCAAACAGGCATTGCCCGAGATCATTGGCCTCGCGCGACCAGCCCTTGACGAGATCGCGAAGCGGCCATTGCAGGAACAGGATCGCGACCAGCGGCAGGGCAAGCCAGCGCGCGGCTCGGACAGCCAATTCGATGACGCGGTCGATCGCGGCGGCGAACTGCACCATATCGACGAAAGGCTCCCGTGCCGAGGATCGGCACGAGAGCACGCTGCGTCATGGCCGCGAAGCGATTTCGCTTCGCGGGCGTCACTGTCCACAGGTCAGGCGCGCAAGATTGGGCGCGCAAGATTGGGCCCACAGGATCAGGCGCGGACGACGACCAGCCCGGTCAGCAGGTCGTGGCCGAGCCGCCGGTCCGCTCGCACGAAGCCGCAGGCGATGTCGAGAACCCAGAGGCCGACCGTGCCCGCCGCGACGTAAAACAGCAATGCGTGCACGGCTGCTGCGAGCCCGTCCGGCCGGCCGCCATTGGCGGTCTCGACCCGGAGCCCGGCCATGCGCATGCCCCATGTCGCCTGCTTCGGTCCTCCGATCGTCAGCGCGGCATAGGCGAAGGCCGTCAGGGCCATGGCGGCGGGTATGAGCAGCCAGGTCGCGCCGAAGGTGAAGACGCCGAGCACGACGAGCGCCATCGCGATCAGCGAGCTCAGCACGAAGACCGCGACGATATCGCCGAGCCAGGCGAAGATGCGCGATCCAAGCACACCGCTGACATCCTGCAGGGCGCGCTGCTCGATCGGCGTGATCGGGCTCTGGGCGTAGCGGACATTGCTCATCGGCGGTGGAGATCCTGTATTGGCGCGGGCGAAAATCGGCCCGTGCAACACAATGTTTGATCAGCGTCCGTGTTCCGCAAGACCTCGCGGAAAAATCCGGCGCGGCGCGAAGCCGTTCTCGCGAAGGCTCGCCTCGATCGCCTGCGAATGCGCCCCTCCGCGCGTCTCGACCGTGACGTCGAGCGTCACGCCCTTGGCGGGAACGTCGAGGAAGAGCCGGCCATGGCTGACCTCGAGGATGTTGGCTCCTTCAGCGCCGAGCAGGCTCGCGACCTTGCCGAGGAGGCCCGGCCGGTCGGAGGTCGTCAGGCGGAAGGCGACGATGCGGTCCTCGCGTTCGAGTTCGCGCACCATGATCGCCGCCAGCAGGCGCGTGTCGATATTGCCGCCGCAGAGCACGAGCCCGACCTTGCGACCGTGATAGCGCTTGGGGTCCTTCAGCATGGCCGCGAGCCCGGCTGCTCCCGCGCCCTCGGCCAGCGTGTGCTGCAGGCAGGCATAGGCGTTGACGGCGCGCTCGATCAGGTCTTCGCCGACGAGCACGATGTCGGCGATCAGGCTGGAGACGATCGGCAGCGTCTGGACGCCGACGGTCTTGACCGCGATGCCCTCGGCCAGCGTCGCGCCGCCGATGGCCAGGTCCTCCGCGTTCACAGCGTTGAAGAAGGAGGGGTAGAGCGCGGCCTCGACGCCGATCAGCTCGATCTCGGGCTTCAGCGCCTTGGCCGCGACCGCATTGCCCGCCATCAGGCCGCCGCCGCCGAGCGGGATGATCAGCATGTCGAGATCGGGCTCGTCGTCCAGCATTTCGCGGGCGATCGTGCCCTGGCCGGCCATCACCGCGGCGTCGTCATAGGGATGGACGAAGACCAGCCCCTCCGCCTGCGCGAGTTCGCGCGCCTTCTCGGCCGATTCGTAGAGTGTCTCGCCATGGAGGACGACCCGCGCGCCATGCGAGCGCGTGTTCTCGACCTTCACCAGCGGCGTCGTCTCCGGCATCACGATCGTGGCCGGGATGCCGAAACGGCGGGCATGATAGGCCACCGCCTGGGCGTGGTTGCCGGCCGACATTGCGATGACGCCGCGCGAGGTCTCGTCTTCGTCGAGGCCGAGCAGCTTGTTGACCGCGCCGCGTTCCTTGAACGAGGCGGTCGCCTGCATGTTCTCGTGCTTGACCAGCACTGTCGCCCCGGTGAGTTCCGAGAGGCGCGGGGCCACCACAAGCGGCGTGCGCAGCACATGGCCTTCGATGCGCCGCGCGGCGGCCTCGATATCGGCGAAGCTGATGGCGAAGGGCTCGCTCATGACATCCCTTTCAGACCGGACGCGGCGCAAGTTCGCCATCGCCGAAGAATCCGCCCGGCCGCACGATCAGCACGACCGCGAGCAGGGTATAGACGGCGATGTCGCGCTGATCGAGCGGCATGGTCGAGGACCAGACCACCTCGAACAGCGCAATGCAAAGGCCGCCGAGCGCAGCGCCTGAAACCGAACCGATGCCGCCGAGAATCGCCGCCACCAGCGCCTTCAGTCCCAGCGTGAATCCACCGGCAAATCCCATGCCGCCATAAACCGCCGTGACGATCACGCCGGCCATGCCGCAGGCGGCGCAGGCGAGGATCAGCGCCTTGTCGTGGACGGCGCGCTCATCGACGCCAAACAGTGCGGCGGTGCGCGCATCATCGGAGACCGCGCGCCAGTTCCGTCCATAGGCCGAGCGCCTGATCAGCAGCACGAGCCCGAGTGTTGTCGCAAGGCCAAGTCCCGACAACACGAGGCCAAGCGGCGTCACCGTGACGACGAAATTCCCGGCGCGCGCCAGCGACCACGGCTCGTTGAAGACCGGCGGCAACCAGCGCAGCTCCGGCCCCTGCGCCAGCCGCAGATATTCCGACATCGCGATGGCAAGCCCGATCGTGGTGATCAGGATCTGCTGGCCGTTGGCGCGCGACAGCGGGCGCAGCACGAAGCGACCCATGGCGAAGCCGTGAAAGGCGCAGACCAGGATCGCGACGACGAAGGCGACGATGAGGCCCGACGCCGGGGTGGATACCGCCAGCGACAGGACGAGTGCGACGCCGACGACCGAGGCGAGCGCGCCCAGCGCCGCGAATTCGCCGAAGGCCAGCAGGATGCGCCCGGTCAGCCCGTAGATCAGGGCGTAGGACGAGGCGAGCAGCGCGTAGATCGCGGCCGAGGGCAGGGCGCTCAGGCCCTGCTGCAGGCCGTAGGCCAGACCCGGCGGCAGCTCCGTCAGATCTTCCTTGCGCGCCGCTCCCGGGTCGGGGGGTGGCTCGTCGCGGTTCTCCAGATAGAAACGCCGCATCAGGTAGAAGCTCGCATCGGGCATCGGGCGCCCGTCCGAGGCGACGCCGATCAGTTCGCCGCGCTGGATGCTCTGGCCTGCGCCGGCGAAGAGACAGTCGATGCTGCGCTGGCGCTGGCCGCCCTCGACCCGGTAGAGGATGCGCAGGAGGTTGGGGCGCGAGCCGCTCTCGGCCCGCTCGACCGAAATCCGCACTCCCGGTGGGTTGAACGGCGGGATCGCCTGTCGGCAAAGCCGCTGCTGGTCGGTGTCGAAACTCGTCCCGCAGGAGGCGAGCAGGAGAACCAGCAGAATCGGCGGAAGGAGACGCATGTCGGCAGACGCTAGCGCTGCCGATGAAGCATGGAAACACCACGTCATCCCGGACGCAGCGAAGCGGAGATCCCGGATCCATCGCAGATGACCGTCGCGCCTTATGATGGATCCCGGATCTGCGCCGCGACGCGGCTTGTCCGTGATGACAGCGCGATGATCTGGAGCAGCGTGGAGGACTCAGCCGCCCGATTTCAGCATCCGCGCCACACGCGGTGCGAAATAGGTCAGCACCCCGTCGGCTCCGGCGCGCTTGAAGGCCATCAGGCTCTCCAGCATCGCCTTGTCGCCGTCGAGCCAGCCATTGCCGGCCGCCGCCATGATCATCGCGTACTCGCCGGAGACCTGGTAGGCGAAGGTCGGCACGCGGAACTGGTCCTTCACCCGGGCGACGATGTCGAGATAGGGCAGGCCGGGCTTGATCATCACCATATCGGCGCCTTCCTCGAGATCGAGCGCGACCTCGGCGATGGCCTCGTCGGAATTGCCCGGGTCCATCTGGTAGGTGCGCTTGTCGCCGATCAGGGTGGCGTTGGTGCCGATGGCGTCGCGGAACGGACCGTAGAAGGCCGAGGCGTATTTGGCCGCATAGGCCATGATCTGCGTGTCCTCGAAGCCTGTTGCGTCGAGCGCGGCCCGGATCGCGCCGACGCGCCCGTCCATCATATCGGACGGCGCGATCACATCGGCCCCCGCATCGGCGAGCGCCAGCGCCTGCTGCGTCAGAATGTGGACGCTGGCGTCGTTGAGGATGCGTTCGCCCGCCATCACGCCGTCATGGCCATGCGAGGTGTAGGGGTCGAGCGCGGCGTCGCAGATGATGCCGATCTGCGGCACCTGCGCCTTGATCGCCCTGACCGCCCGGCACATCAGATTGCGCTCGTTCAGGGCTTCTGAACCGGTCGCATCCCGCAGGCCCTTCTCGACGAACGGGAACGGCGCGATCGCCGGGATGCCGAGTTCGGCTGCGTGCGCTGCCTGGCGAACCGCTTCCTCGATATTGAGCCGGTCGACGCCGGGCATCCAGGCAATGGGCGTGCGCGCCTCCCGCGAATCCATCAGGAAGAGCGGCCAGATCAGGTCGTTCGTGGTCAGGACGTTCTCGCGGACCAGCCGTCGCGACCAGTCGGCCTTGCGATTGCGGCGCATCCGCCGGGTCAGTCCTAGCGTGTCCGCGCTCGCGACGGCCGCGTCGTCCTTGCGTGCCTGCGGCGCCGGAAACGGCCGCACAACCCGAGATGCCATGGATTCCTCCGCCCCGAGAACACGGGATTGGTCTGCTTTTGCAGCAATGCTAGCACATCGGAACCATTCCAAAACAAGCTCTATGGTCGCAAGTCCAGTCTGCGTCCCGCGCGTCCTGGGTCGACAAGGCTCGGCGTTGACAACGCCCTGTGCCGCAGCCCAGAACCGCCGCGAAACCGAGAGGGATGCCAGCCGCATGTCGCAGCCGGACGCCGAGATCATCTGCGAAACGCGCGGCGCGGCCGGCGTCGTGATTCTCAATCGGCCGAAGGCGCTGAATGCGCTGTCCTTCGGCATGGTGCGCGAACTCGCGCGCGCGCTCGACGCATGGGAGCATGATCCGAAGGTCGCCCGCGTCGTCGTGAGCAGCATCAGCGAAAAGGCTTTCTCTGCTGGCGGCGACATCCGGCAACTGCATGATCTCGGTCGGGAAGGCCGCTTTGCCGAGATGCTCGCCTTCTGGCGCGAGGAGTACATCCTCAACGCTCGGATCAAGAGCTATCCCAAGCCATATGTCGCGCTGATCGACGGCATCGTCATGGGCGGCGGGGTCGGCATTTCGCTGCATGGCAGCCACAGGATCGCCGGCGAGCGCTATCTCTTCGCGATGCCCGAAGTCGGCATCGGCTTCTTTCCCGATGTCGGCGCGACCTTCGCGTTGCCCCGACTGCCCGATGCATCCGGCATCTATCTCGCCTTGACCGGGGATCGTGTCGGGGCCGCCGATGCGCTGGCGTTGGGGCTTGCGACCCATGCCGCGCCGAGCGCGTGCATGGCGGAGCTGGCCGACGCCCTGACCGGACGCGGCGAACTCGACGCCATCATCGCGGAGTTTTCCAGCGATCCGGGTCAGGACCGGCTCGGCCCGGCGCGCGCCACGATCGCCGAATGCTTCGGCCAGCCGAGCCTGCCGGCGATCCGCGCGACGCTGGCCCGGCATGTCGAGGCCGGCGACACCTTCGCCGCCAAGGTCCAGCAGACGCTGGCCGGAAAATCGCCGACCAGCGTCGCTCTCGCCTTCGAGCAGATGCGGCGTGGTGCGCGGCTCGATTTCGCCGAAGCCATGCGCACCGAGTTCCGCATCGTCTCGCGCATCGTCCATGCCCATGACTTCTATGAGGGCGTGCGCGCCGTGGTGGTCGACAAGGACCATGCCCCGGTCTGGCGGCCCGATACGATCGAAGCGGTGACGCCTGATGCTATCGCGGCCTATTTCGATACGCTCGGAGCTGACGAACTCGTGCTGGGCGGCCAATGATGGGGCTTGGCGTCGACGGCGAGCCGATTCAGGGCGGGCAGGGTTCGGCGGCGGACGGACCCGGCGGCGCGCGTCGCCGCACGAAGCGCTGGCGGCTGATCCTCGTCTGGCTGCTGCGGCTGCTTTCGATCGGCTGGATGGTCAAGGGCCTGTTCGCCTGGGCGGCGATCTTCGGCATCGGCGTCGAGGCGCAGCCGCCCTTCGAGGGCCGCCTGCTGAGTTCGCAGGCGATCACGGTCTATTTCGCGGTGATCGATCTCGTCGCCGCCGTCGGACTCTGGCTGACCTCGACCTGGGGCGGCGTGCTCTGGCTGCTGGCGGCGATCAGCCAACTCCTGCTCGGCTTCTTCTTTCCGCGCCTGCTGCCGATGACCCTGCCGATGATCGGCGGCGTCGTGGCGCTGATGCTGGCCTATTTCCTCGCGACCTGGCTAGCCGAGAACGAGAACTCCTGACGCCTCGGCATCGGCACGAATGCTGCGCGCGCTGGTAACTAATGCTTCAGCTTAAGCCTTTCTGACTTCACTTTGCATTCACCGAAACGGCTAAATCTCTGATTCATCCTGATATTTAAACTCGTTTTCATCCGGCCCGCCTATGGTGTTTCTCAGAAGCGGACCGGGAGAAAAATCCTGGCCGATATTCAACAGGCGGGATATACCATGAAAGCCAGCGTAAAGACTGCGGCTGTTGCCGTTTCGGACGATGTTAATCTCAAGGTGAAGCCTCTCTACCTTGAGTCGCTCACTCTGGTGGAGCGGCTTCACCGTCGCCTGCTCGACGTCATCAAGGATGAGTTCGAGCGGCGCAATCGCGATGACGTCAACAGCGTGCAGGCGCTACTGCTTTACAACATCGGCGATGCCGAGCTCTCGGCGAGCGAGCTGCGGACCCGGGGTTACTATCTCGGCTCCAACGTCTCCTACAACGTCAAGAAGCTGGTCGAACTGGGCTATCTCCATCATGCCCGTTCGCGCATCGACCGTCGCTCGGTCCGCATCAGCCTGACCGAGAAGGGCAACGAGGTGCATAATCTCGTGAAGGCCGTCTACGACAAGCATGTCCAGACGGTCGAGCAGATCGGCGGCATCGCCTCGGACGATTTCGAGCGCATGAACAACGCGCTGCTGCGCCTGGAGCGCTTCTGGACCGACCAGATCCGCTACAAGCTCTGAGCGAGACCTGACGATTGGCGCACAGGCGGGCCGAAACGCGCCCGCCCGTGGTCAGGACACGGCGACGCAAATAGTTTGCTGATCACCGACCCGCCGGTTTCCCTTGGGGGCCGCTGCGGCATTGAACGCGCTTCCGGCCAAGCGAGCGAGAATGCGCCTGCGCTCTTGCCGGAAGGCAGGGGGCTGGATCGCCGCGCCCCGATGAGCAATACTGCCTTTGCCAGCCTGCCAGCCCTTGTCGTCTGACTGACCCGGCCCAACCCAGATCAGCGACGTGCCTATGGTCTGCCGGGACGGCCAGCGAGGCTTGACGCGGGATGCTCGACGAATTCGCAGACGCGCTTCTGTCCGCCGCCGATCCAGGCGAGGTCGGCCGGCTTTTTCAGCGCCAGGCGGCGGCTTGCGGCTTCTCGTCCTCTGCCTATCGCGCGGTCGCTCCCGGAGATCCGGGAACCCCTTCGGTCTTCGTGTTTCGCGACTGGCCTGACGACTGGGCCCGGGTCAGCGATCAGGAAGATCTTTCCGCCAACAGTTTCACTGCGATCGAGGCCCGCCAGCGCTCCGCTGGCTTCAGTTGGCGTGACGTGAAAGCCGGGCGCGAGCTCTCCGAGGGCGAGCAGCGTGTCTGGAACGTCGCTTATGAATGGGGTTGGCGGGACGGCTTCGTCATCCCTATCCGTGGCCCGCTCGGCTCGCTGTCGCTCGTCAGCATGGCCAGCACCGAGACCGATCTCGACTTGAGCCTCAGGCAACGCGCCAGCCTGCAGATGATGGCGCTGCTCGTCGACGAGCGCTATCGCGCATTTTCTGCCGCGCTCACGGCGGAACAGGTGATGGAGACCCTGACCAGACGGGAGCTCGAATGCCTCCGCTGGGTCGCGGCCGGAAAGACGGACTGGGAGATCGGCGTGATCCTGACGATCTCCGCGACGACCGTGAAATCCCATGTCGACCGGGCTCGCGAGAAGTTCGGGGCCCGCACCCGCGCCCAGGCGGTAGCCCGGCTCGTCCTCTGCGGCCTCTACTGACGCGCCCGACGGCTGCGGCATGGCCGGAATGTCCGCCCGTCTGTCGTCATGCGGCCCGCCAGGATGTAGGAGAGGGCGCAAGAGAAGCGAAATGATCGTCGATGGTGTCACATCGGCGTGATCCGCCGCAAATTTGCCTTGCCGTCACTGCACGTTAACTCCGATAGCCGATTTTGGCGCATGGCGTGCCAGGCGGCGGTCGATCCGGGCAGGGCGCGACCGTGTTGCGCCAGACTTTCTGATGGAATGGAAGAGAACGTGATGTCGAAATTCAGCCTGACCCGCCGCGACACCGTTCTCGGTTTGCTGTCCGGCGCTGCCACCGCAGCCATCAGCCCCGCTTTTGCCCAGCAGGCGGAGTGGCGTCAAAGCTATGATGCCGGCGCACGTAACGCGGTCGCCCGCTCGCACACGCCGATGCTGTCGCCTGAATCGCTTGCCGCCACCGAGCAGGCGATCGCAGCTTATCGCGATCTTGCGGCGCGCGGCGGCTGGCCGATGGTCCAGATCAGCGACAAGCTGGGCGTCGGCGCGCGCGGCCCCGGCGTCGTCGCCCTGCGCCAGCGCCTGATCATCACCGGCGATCTCGACGCCAGCGCCGGCAACAGCAACGTCTACGATTCCTATGTCGAGGCAGGCGTGCGCAACTTCCAGGCCCGCGTCGGCCTCTCGACCACGGGCGCGATCAACCGCGCCACCGTCGCCGCGCTGAATGTGCCGATCGACCGCCGCATCCGCCAGCTCGAGACCAATGTCGTGCGCCTGCGCACCTGGTCGGGCAATCTCGGCAACCGCTATGTCGTGGCCAACATTCCCGCCGCCGCCGTCGAGACCGTCGAGAACGGCGTCGTCGCGACGCGCCACGCCGCCGGCGTCGGCAAGATCGACCGGCAGTCGCCGCTGCTGCAGACCAAGATTCCCGAGATCAACTTCAACCCGACCTGGACGGTGCCCGCCTCGATCATCCGCAAGGACCTGATCCCGAAGATGCGCAAGGAGCCGGGCTACCTGACCGAGAGCCGGATCCGCATCATCGGCCCCAGCGGCGAAATCCCGCCCGAGCGCGTCAACTGGAATTCCGACGAGGCGACCCGCTACACTTTCCGGCAGGATCCCGGCGGCGATTTCAACTCGCTCGGCGTCGTCCGCATCAACATCCCCAGTCCGCATGGCGTCTACATGCACGACACCCCGGCCAAGGGTGTCTTTGGCGATGATTTCCGCTTCGTCTCCTCGGGCTGCATGCGCGTCCAGAACGTCAAGGACTACGTCGCCTGGCTGCTCAAGGATACGCCCGGCTGGGACCGCGCCAAGATCGATCAGGTGATCGCCTCGGGCGAGCGCATCAACGCTCGCATCAGCACACCGGTGCCGTGCTACTGGGTCTATGTCACCGCCTGGGCCACGCCCGATGGCGGCGTGCAGTTCCGGGACGACATCTACAACAAGGACGGTCTCGGACCGGCCCCGGTCGCCGCGCTGCAGGGCGAGGATATCTGAGCTTCAAGGTCGCGCGACTATCGAAAAGCCCGCCGGTCCGCCGGCGGGCTTTTTCGTTTTTGAGCACCGAGGGCCGTGTGCGTTCACCGGCGCGGGCGAGAGAGAACAGCGGCCGACATGGCGGCAACGGCCAGGATCGCGAGCACCGTGCCGGCTCCGCGAAACAGGCCGGCATAGCCATGTCCCGCGATCATGGGCATGCTCACGAATGGCGAGCAGAACTGGCCGATGAAGATCGAGGTGGTCAGGATGCCGCCGCCCAGACCCCTGGACCTGCTCGGCGTGAGGCCCAGGGCAAGAGCGACGAATGTCGGCGAGACCAGGGCATAACCCGTGCCGATCGCGACGGCTGCCGGCAGCAAAAGCGTGGTCGATGTCACGAGCGTCAGCAGCAAAAAGCCGAGCGCCATGGCTCCATACCCCAGAGCGAAAATTCCGGCATACCCGGTCGCCCGCTGGATCCGCGGATAGAGCAGAGCGACACAGCCACCCGACAGCATCAGGACGCCGAGGCCTGTCCCGGTCATCACCGCGCTGTCGCGGCCGCCAGCCTCGAGGAAGAACGACAGTTGGGTCGGCATGATGAAGAAGATCAGGTTGGTTGCGGCCTGGAGCAGCCCCAGCAATGCGACTGGCGCCAACCAGGACGCGTTGCTCGCCGGATTGCCGTCTGCCGGGCCGCCAGAGGTGTGCGCGGCGCGCGGGGAATCGAGGAGAACCCGCCACATCAGGGGCAGGAAAGCAGCCGCCAGGCCATATATCGCAAAGGGCAGGCGTGGCGCGATAGCCGCGACCCAGCCCGCTAGCAGAATGCAGACCAGACCTCCAAAATTCCGGGCCGAGATCTGCAAGCCTGTCAGCGCGTTCCGCTGGCTGCCGGTGAAGTAGTCGCCGACGAGTGCTGTCTGGGCCGTCATGATCAGTGCGACCGCGACGCCGAGAACGATTCGGCTGAGAAAGATCGTCGGCAGATCGGGCAGATAAAGCCCGGCGCAACCGGAGATCACAAACAGGACGATCCCGCTCAACAGCAGCGGTCGTCGTCCGATCCGATCAGCAGCCAGTCCGACGAATGGGGCGCAGAGTGCGACGCTGAGCGAGGGCGCCGGAACCAGGAGGCGCGTCAGCATGGCCGCATTCGGGTCTCCGGCGAAGAGGCGTTCCAGTCCGGGCAGCGCCGGGCTGATCGTGGCGTTGGCCATCGTGGTCAGCGATGCCGCCATCAGCAGCGCGATAGCGCGCTTGTCCCTCCAGATGGGGTCGGCGTTCGTCATATTGGTGCTCTGCATGGTTTTCCCTCTTGCCGGAATGGCTGGTTAGGAAGACCGTACGAATTCAAGTGAACTTGAGGTCAAGCATGAAAATTCTCGATATCGCGGAGGTGGCGCAACGCTCCGGCGTCGCGCCGTCGACCTTGCGCTACTACGAGGAGATCGGGCTGATAGCCTCCATCGGAAGGCACGGCCTGCGACGCCAGTTCGGTCCTGACGTCATGGTGAGGCTGTCGCTGATCGGACTGGGCAAGACCGCCGGTTTTTCACTGACGGAGATCGCCGGGATGTTCGGCCGGGACGGTCAGCCCGACATTCCCCGTGCCCAGCTTCATGCCAAGGCGGCGGATTTGCAGAAGCAGATCCTGGATCTTCGGGTGCTGCGAGACGCTCTTCGCCACGTTGCCGATTGCCGGGCCCCATCGCATCTGGAATGCCCGGCTTTTCTGGGACTCATGAAGGCGGCGACGCGCAAGCGTCGCTCGGATCAGGCATCCGGCGGTCAACCAAGCGCGCGACGCAAACCGACCCGCAGCGCGTAGGCCGCGACGAGCGTAAGCCCGGAGGTCTGTCGACCAGGTCCCGCCCCATCTATTCCTTGGACAGCCCATCGCCCCATGATAGGGACGCCGCGACCGAACCGGGCCGTGCCCGGCCGCCGAATCGTCAGGAGCCGGACATGACTCAAGCCGCCACTGAAAAGCATCTCTCGAACTCGTTCTTCGCCGCCTCGCTGGCCGATGCCGACCCCGAGATCGCCCGCGCCATCGACCTTGAACTCGGTCGCCAGCGCGACGAGATCGAGCTGATCGCGTCGGAGAACATCGTCTCGCGCGCCGTGCTCGAAGCGCAGGGCTCGGTGATGACCAACAAATACGCGGAAGGTTATCCCGGCCGGCGCTACTATGCCGGCTGCCAGTTCGTCGATATCGCCGAGAAGCTGGCGATCGAGCGCGCCTGCCGGCTGTTCGGCTGCTCCTTCGCCAATGTCCAGCCCAACTCCGGCAGCCAGGCGAACCAGGGCGTGTTCATGGCGCTGATGCAGCCGGGCGACACTTTCATGGGGCTCGATCTCGCCGCGGGCGGCCATCTGACCCATGGCGCGCCCGTCAACCAGTCCGGCAAATGGTTCGACGTCGTCTCCTACGGCGTCTGCGTCGTCGACCAGACCATCGACTATGACGCGCTGGAGCGTCTCGCGGTCGAGCACAAGCCCAAGGTCATCGTCGCCGGCGGTTCAGCCTATGCCCGCCACTGGGATTTCGCCCGCTTCCGCGAGGTCGCCGACAAGGTCGGGGCGTATTTCATGGTCGACATCGCCCATTTCGCCGGGCTCGTCGCCGGTGGCGCGCACCCGTCGCCGTTCCCGCATGCCCATGTCGTCACCACCACGACGCACAAGACGCTGCGCGGCCCGCGCGGCGGCATGATCCTGACCAATGACGAGGCCCTGGCCAAGAAGTTCAATTCGGCGATCTTCCCCGGCATCCAGGGTGGGCCGCTGATGCATGTGATCGCCGCCAAGGCGGTGTCCTTCCAGGAGGCGCTCCAGCCCGAGTTCAAGATCTACGCCCGGGCTGTCGTGGAGAACGCCAAGGCTCTGGCCGAAACCCTCAAGACCAGGGGCTTCGATCTCGTCACCGGCGGCACCGACAACCATCTCATGCTGGTCGACCTGCGCTCCAAGAAGCTTACCGGCAAGGCCGCCGAGGCGGCGCTGACCCGCGCCCACATCACCTGCAACAAGAACGGCATCCCCTTCGATCCCGAAAAGCCGATGGTCACCTCCGGCATCCGGCTGGGCACGCCGGCGGCGACCTCGCGCGGCTTCGGCGTCGCCGAATTCAAGAAGGTCGGCGAACTGGTCGCCGAGGTCCTCGACGGGCTGGCCGCTCACGGCGAAGAGGGCAACGCGGCCGTCGAACAGGCGGTCAAGGTCAAGGTGCACGAACTGACGGCGCGGTTCCCGATCTATTGAGGGACGGGACCGGCGGGCGGCTTGTGAGAGCTGCCCTACAGGGTTACATACATATCGAGCGATGGAGGTCGATATGGTACGCCAAAGCGTCACAATGCGTGAGTTGCAGAAGATGTCGGCGGGCGTGATCGAAGCGCTGCCCCATCCCGTGCCCATCACCAACGGCAAGGCGGTCATCGGCCTGCTGTCTCCTGTCAGGAAAACCGATTCCGCAGCCATTGCGAAGGTGGTCGCAGACGCGCAAGCCGAATTCGAACAGCTTTCACCTGAAATGCAGGCCCGGATCGAGCGATTCCTGGCCGATGCGGGCGGCTGATGCGCCTGTTCTCGCCCAGCCCGTCGCTCGTCCTCGACACCAACATTCTCGTCGGCGCGATCCTGGGCGTCCGTTACGCGACGGTATTGACGCAGGTCAGTCGCCAGCGGGCGCTGATCGCCTCGGCGGATATGGCGCGAGAGTTCCGTCTCGTGGTCGCGCGGATCGATGAACGCAAAACACAACGGGCGGAGACGCTCCTGACCGCGATCGAAGTCATTGACCGGGAGACATATTCGGCGAATCTCGATCCGGCGCGCTCGGCCTTGCGCAACGGCCCGGCCTCTCGAAACGGCAGCACCAAGGACGCTCACATCCTGGCGCTCGCCTGGACTTATGACGCCGACATCTGGTCCCACGATCGTGATTTTGCGGGTACCGGCTGGCCGTCATGGTCGAGCGCCAATCTCGCCGCTGTCCTGAGCGAGGAGGCGGCAGCCTCCGAAGCCACCCCGTCCTGAAAGTCCGCCATGCGCTGTCCCTATTGCGGCTCCCTCGACACGCAGGTGAAGGATTCGCGCCCGACCGACGATCACGCCTCGATCCGCCGCCGCCGCGTCTGCCCCGATTGCGGCGGCCGCTTCACCACCTTCGAGCGGGTGCAGTTGCGCGATCTCGTCGTGGTCAAGCGCTCGGGGCGGCGCACGGCCTTCGACCGCGACAAGCTGCAGACCTCGATCGAGGTCGCCCTGCGCAAGCGTCCGGTCGCACCCGAGCGCATCGAGCGCATGGTCAACGGCATCGTGCGCCAGCTCGAAAGCGCGGGCGAGGGCGAGGTCGCGAGCTCGGCTGTCGGCGAACTGGTGATGGAAGGGCTGAAATCGCTCGACGACGTCGCCTATGTCCGCTTCGCCTCGGTCTACAAGAATTTCCGCGAGGCGCGCGATTTCGAGGAAATCCTTGGCCAGCTCAGCGCCGATGACGAGGATGGCGCGGCCGCCGCTCCGGCCGCCCGCAAAGATGACTGATCAGGCGGCGATCGACCGCGCCTTCATGCGGCAGGCGCTCGCTTTCGGCGCGCGCGGGCAGGGCACGACCTGGCCTAACCCCTGCGTCGGCGCGATCGTGACGCAAGGCACGCCCGACGGGCCGGTGGTCGTTGCACGCGGCCATACCCAGCCCGGCGGCAGACCCCATGGCGAGGCGGACGCCTTCGACCGGGCAGGCGCCAATGCGGCGGCCGGCGGCACGCTCTATGTCACGCTGGAACCTTGCTCGCATCGCACCATCCGGGCCGCGACGCCTTGCGTCGAGCGCGCCATCCTGGCGGGCGTGAAGCGCGTCGTCGCCGCGATGGCCGATCCCAACCCGCTGTTTCGCGGTCTGGGCTTCGCATTGTTGCGAACAGCCGGGCTCAGCGTCACCACGGGCGTGCTGCAGGACGAAGCGCAGCGCGTCCATCGCGGCCATGTCCTGCGGGTCACCCATGGCAGGCCGATGGTGACCTTCAAGGTCGCCCGCACCGCCGACGGCTATGCCGGCGGGGCTAGGGGAGCGCGGCTTGCGGTGTCCTGTCCGGCGGCCTCCGCTTTCGTCCATCTCCAGCGCGCCCATCACGATGCGATCATGCTCGGCATCGGCTCGGTGCTGGCCGATGACCCGCTGCTGACCGTGCGCCTGCCCGGCATGGCCGGGCGCTCGCCGATCCGGATCATCCTCGATTCGCATCTGCGCCTGCCACTGGCCTCGCAACTCGTGAGGACGGCCGCGGTCGTGCCGGTCTGGGTGATGGCTGCCGAAACCGCTCCTGTCGAAGCCGAGACCGCACTGGTCGCGGCCGGGGTCGAGGTCATGCGCGTTTCGGCCGGCGCCGACGGCCATCTCGATCTCGACGAGGCGCTGCGCCTGCTCGGCACGCGCGGCATCACCCGCATCTTCTCCGAAGGTGGCCCGAACATCGGCGAAAAGCTGGCGCAGGCCGGGCTCGCCGACGAGGTCATCGTATCGACCTCGCCGAACGCGCTGGGTCACCCCGGCGTCGTTGCCGTGCGTCCGGGCCTTGCAGCGCTGCTGGCCGATCCCGATCTGTATCGCCTTGCCGAGGACGGCCTGATCGGCCACGACCATTTCGAGCATTATCTGAGGATCGCCTGATGTTCACCGGCATCGTCACCGCCATCGGCACCGTCCTGGAGGCGCAGAGCAAGGGCCCAAGCCTGAAGCGCTTCGCCATAGCCTGCCCCTATGAGGCCGATGGCATCGAGATCGGCGCGTCGATCGCCTGCGCCGGCGTCTGTCTGACGGTGACCGCGCTGCGGCCGCGCGGCGATGGAGCGCCCGGCTGCATCTTTCTGGTCGAGGCCGCGGCGGAGACGCTGTCGAAGACGCTGGTCGGCGGCTGGCAGCCGGGTACCGCGATCAATCTCGAACGCTCGCTCAAGGTCGGCGACGAACTCGGTGGCCATCTCGTCACCGGCCATGTCGACGGCGTCGCCACCATTGAGACGATCGACCCGATCGCGGCAGATCCCGACGAACCCTGGGGCGCGACGGCCCGTTTCCATATCCGGGCGCCCAAAATCCTGTCGGCCTTCATCGCGGGCAAGGGTTCGATCTGCCTCGATGGCACCTCGCTCACCGTCAACAGCGTCGAGGGCGATGTCTTCACGGTGCTGCTGATCCCGCATTCCTTCACCGTGACCACCTGGGGGCAGCGCAAGGCGGGCGATTCCATTCATCTCGAGGTCGATTTGATGGCGCGCTACGCCGCGCGGCTTGCGGAGGCGCGCGGCTCGGTCTAGTCAGCGCCCTCAACTCCAAAGGACAAGAACCATGGCCGGACCCCGGCAAATCTCGGCTGACCATGCCGCAACTTCCGCTGTCGCGCTCGACGGCGCCCGCGTGCTCGTGATCGAGGCGCGATTCTACGACAAGCTTGCCAACGAATTGCTCAACGGCGCGCTCGCCGTGCTCGACAAGGCCGGTTGCCGCGTCGATGTCGTCACCGTTCCCGGCGCGCTCGAAATCCCCTCGGCCATCGTCATCGGCATGCGCGCCGCCGACGAAGCGGTCGATCCCTATGAGGCGGTCGTCGCTCTGGGCACCGTCATCCGCGGCGAGACTGGCCACTACGACATCGTCGCCGGCGAGAGCTCGCGCGCTCTGATGGATCTCTCCGTCGCCTTCGCTTTGCCGCTCGGCAACGGCATCCTCACCGTCGAGAACGAGGCGCAGGCCTGGGCCCGGGCCAATCGATCCGACATGGACAAGGGCGGCGGCGCCGCCGAAGCCGCGCTTGCCGTACTGCGTTACAAGCGCTCGCTCGGGGAGCAATCCAAGTGAGCCGGCAAGAGTCTGGCCGGCAACAATCGAACCGGGCCGAAATGCGTCGCGGTGCGCGGCTGTCGGTCGTGCAGGCGCTCTACGAGATGGAGATCGGCGGGCGCGGCGTCATCGAGGCGATGGCGGAGTTCGAGGCGTTCTGGATCGGCAAGGCGGTCGAGGATATCGAGCTCCCCAAGGCCGAGATCGCCTTCTTCCGCGATCTGCTCGGCGGCGTCGTGCGTGAGCAGCGTCTGGTCGATCGCTCGGTCGACGACACGCTTGCTTCTGGCTGGCCACTGAAGCGGGTCGAGGCCGTCGTGCGCGCGATTTTGCGGGCGGGCGCCTATGAGCTTGCCTTCCGCAAGGACGTGCCGGGTCGCGCCGTCATCTCCGAATACGTCGCGGTGGCGCGCGCCTTCTACGAGGGCGAGGAGATCGGCATGGTCAACGCCGTGCTCGACAAGATGGCCCGTGATTTCCGCGCCGACGAATTCGACCAGCCTGCGGCGTGACGCCAGAATGGCCGGCGACAGCGCAAGGCCCGGCGAGTTCGACCTGATCGCCCGTCATTTTGCGCCGATCGCCGGTCCCGGCGGTCTCGGCCTTGTCGACGATGCAGGCCTCATCCGCCCCGCGAGAGGCTACGAGATCGTCGTCACCACCGACGCGCTCGTTGCCGGCGTGCATTTCTTTCCCGACGATCCTCCGGCTTCGATCGCCCGCAAGGCGCTCGCCGTGAACCTGTCCGACCTTGCCGCCAAGGGGGCTAGCCCTGGGGGGTTCGTGCTGTCGCTGGTACTTCCCAAAGACTGGACGGAAGACTGGCTTGCGGGCTTCGCACAGGGGTTGGCGCGGATTGCGGGCGAGGGCGCCTGTCCGCTGATCGGCGGCGACACGGTGTCCACGTCAGGCGTCCTGACCCTCTCCATCACCGCCTTTGGCAGCGTTCCGGCCGGACGCATGGTGCCGCGCTCGGGCGCGAAGCCCGGCGATGTCGTGCTGGTTTCAGGCACGATCGGAGACGGTGCGCTCGGCCTGAAGGTCCATGGCCCCGACAAGCCGGGCTGGGTGGCGCTGCTGGGCGAGGCTGAGCGCGCTCATCTCATCGACCGCTATCTCCATCCGCGCCCGCGCCTGGCGCTTGCAGCCGCCTTGCAGGCTCATGCCTCGGCCGCGATGGATGTGTCCGACGGTCTCGTCGGCGATCTCGCCAAGCTGCTCGCCGCCTCGCGGGTCGGAGCTGGCGTCGATCTCGACGCTGTCCCGCTCTCGCTGGCGGTCCGCGCCGCGATCATGGCCGATCCCGCGCTCGCGGAACTGGCGTGGACCGGCGGAGACGACTACGAAATTCTCTGCACGGCCTCGGAAAGGGAATATCCTGCTCTGATCGCTGCAGCCGACACGGTCGGGGTTCCATTGACGGCGATCGGCCGCGTGACCGAAGACCGGGGCGTGGTGAACTATCGCGAAAAGGGCAGGGCGCGGATTTTCGCGCGCGGCTCCTTCGCTCATTTTTGAAGACGGCAGTCTCAAGCGTCGTCTCTGGCTAGGGCGGCGCAGGTATGAACCAGCATTTTTCCGCAAGCGACGGCGACGCGCTCGCCAAACGCAATTCGCTGGTTCTCGCCTGCGCGCAGGCGCTGGGCGGCGCGAGTCCGTCGATCGTGATTTCGCTCGGCGGTATCGTCGGATCGGGCCTCGTCGCCGACCAGACCTTCGCGACCGTGCCCGTCAGCCTGATGCAGCTCGGCATCGCTGCCGGCGTTATTCCCGCCGCCATGCTGATGCGGCGTTTCGGGCGGCGCAGCGGCTATCTGATCGGCGCGCTGGTTGGTGCGACCGCCGCCAGCATCGCTGCTGCAGGCACCGGCATGCGGATGTTCTGGCTGTTCTGCCTGGGCACCTTCATGTGCGGGCTCTACGGCGCCTTCGTACAGAGCTACCGCTTTGCGGCCGCCGACACCGCGACCGAGAGTTTCAAACCGCGCGCCATCTCCTGGGTCATGATCGGCGGCATCGCGGCCGGCGTCATCGGCCCGCAATCAGTCTACTGGACGCGCGACCTCACTCCCGATGCGCCGTTCGCGGCGAGCTTCCTCGCGCAGGGCTGCCTGGCGCTGATCGCCGTGCTCGTTGTCATGCGGCTGCGCGCCCCGCCGGTCGCGGTCGTCAAGTCGGGCGGCGGCCGGCCGCTCGGCGAAATCATGCGTCAGCCCAAATTCATCGCCTCGGTCATCGCGGCCCTCGTCGCGTACGGGCTGATGAGCTTCGTGATGACGGCTGCCCCGCTCGCCATGGTCGGCTGCGGCCATTCGGTCGGCGATGCCGCGCTCGGCATCCAGTGGCATGTGCTCTCCATGTTCGGTCCGAGCTTCTTCACCGGCCGGCTGATCGCGCGTTTCGGCAAGGAGAGGATTACGGCGGTCGGTTTGCTGCTGACCGCTGCGGCGGCGGTGGTCGGGCTGTCGGGCCTCAGCGTCGCCCATTTCTGGATCGCGCTCGTCCTGCTCGGCGTCGGCTGGAATTTCGGCTTCATCGGCGCGACCGCGCTCGTCACCGACTGCTACCGCCCCGAGGAGCGGGTCAAGGTCCAGGCCGCTAACGACTTCCTCGTCTTTGGCTCGGTCGCCATCGCCTCGTTCTCGTCAGGCGGCCTGCTCCATGCCGGCGGCTGGGACAGCGTGAACTGGCTGGTCTTCCCGCCGGTCGCGGTCGCGCTGACGCTGGTCGCCTGGCAGGGCTGGCGGAACCGGGCCGTTCCAGCCTGACGGCCGCCCTGTCTCTCACAACGGCCGGTCTGATCCTTGCTACGCCGGCCGCACCGCAAGCGGAGGCCAGATCATGCACCCCCATCGGTTTCCGGTTCCTGCGGGGCGCCTGCCTCCCGGCGCGATCGGCCACAACCGCGGCGTCGTCAGGCATAACTACGCCTTCATGCCGCCCGAAGGCGTGCTGGTCAGTCGGCTGCCGCAATACGAACTGACGATCGCGCGGATTCTCGCTGCGCCGGTGCTGGGCGCGCGCTTCGCGCAATATGTTCTGGAGACCGAGCCGTCCGGGGGCACGCGCCAGCCGGTGCGGGAAGAGGCGATCCAGCATTTTTGCTATGTGCTGTCCGGCACGGCAGCTTTTTCGGTCGATGGCGCGCCGCCTGCCGAACTCACGCCGGGCGGATTCGCCTATGTGCCGCCGGGCACGCCGTTCTCGCTGCGCAATGCCGGTTCCGAAAAACTGCGCGTGCTCGCCCTGCGCAAGCGCTACGAGGCGATCGACCTCCCGGTACCCAAGCCGATCGTCTCGCATCGCGACCGGGTGCCCGTCGCCAATCCATCGGGACTGGAGGGGCGCGGCTTCCAGTATCTGCTGCCTTATGGCGACATGCGCTTTGATTTCGAGATGAACCTGATGGGGTTCAAGCCGGGCGCCTATTTCCCCGATGTCGAGACCCATGTGATGGAGCACGGCCTCTACATGCTGGAAGGGCAGGGGCTCTACTTCCTAGGCGCGGACTGGCACGAGATCTGGGCGCACGACTTCATCTGGATGGGCGGTTTCTGCCCGCAGCAATTCTACCCGACCGGCTTCAACGACGCGTCCTACCTGCTCTACAAGAATGTCAATCGCGAGATCGCGCTCTAAGACGATACGGCTGGCGACAGTCTGCCTGCTGAGACGCGCGACGGCCTTCCTGCGAACCCTTCGAAAGTCCAATCACCGCGTTTGCGATTTTGTTCGAAACTTGGCACAAATCCGGCCGACACTGACGATGCGCATGCGGGCGCGAATCCTTCGGGCCCGCATTCTCATGAGTCGGTGGTCCAAGAACGCTAAGGGGCGCGCAAAGTCGCCCCGCGGGTCGAAAGCTCAAGGTCAGGAAATCGAATGTCAGCCCTGCTTATCATCATCCTCTTAAGTGCATTGTCGATCGCATATGGCGTCTGGGCCTATGGCGACGTGATGAAACGCGACGCCGGCAACCAGCGCATGCAGGAGATTTCCGCTGCGGTCGCGGAAGGCGCGCAGGCCTATCTCAAGCGCCAGTATGTCACGATCGCCATGGTCGGTGTCGTGCTCTTCGTCGTCCTGGCCTATCTGCTCGGGCAGTGGGTCGCGATCGGCTTCCTGATTGGCGCGGTGCTGTCGGGCCTTGCGGGCTTCATCGGCATGAACGTCTCGGTCAGGGCCAATGTCCGCACCGCCCAGGCCGCGATGCAGTCGCTGGGAGATGGCCTCGACGTCGCCTTCAAGGCGGGCGCGGTCACCGGCATGCTTGTGGCGGGCCTGGCTCTGCTCGGCGTCGCCGTCTATTACGGCGTTCTGACCTCGATCCTCGGCTTCACTCCGTCGAGCCGCGTCGTCATCGACTCGCTCGTCGCGCTCGGCTTCGGCGCATCGCTGATCTCGATCTTTGCCCGTCTCGGCGGCGGCATCTTCACGAAAGGAGCCGATGTCGGCGCCGACCTCGTCGGTAAGGTCGAGGCCGGCATTCCCGAGGACGATCCGCGCAACCCCGCCACCATCGCCGACAATGTCGGCGACAATGTCGGCGACTGCGCCGGCATGGCCGCCGACCTGTTCGAGACCTATGCGGTGACGCTGGTCGCGACCATGGTTCTGGCGGCGATCTTCTTCGCCGGCCAGGCGACGCTTGGCACGATGATGCTCTACCCGATGGCGATCGGCGCATCCTGCATCGTCACTTCGATCATCGGCTGCTTCTTCGTGAAGCTCGGCTCCAACCAGTCGATCATGGGCGCGCTCTACAAGGGCTTCATCGCGGCGGGCGTGCTTTCGGTCGGCGCTATAGCGGCCGTGAACTACCTGATGTTCGGCGGCTTCAAGGCCTCCTTCACCACGGTACAGGGCGTCACCTTTACCTCGGGCGGACTTTTCGCCTGCGCGCTGGTCGGCCTCGCGGTGACGCTGCTGATCGTGGTCATCACCGAATACTACACCGGCACGGGCAAGCGCCCGGTCGTCTCGATCGCCCAGGCCTCCGTCACCGGCCACGGCACCAACGTCATCCAGGGCCTCGCGGTCTCGCTTGAATCGACCGCGTTGCCGACGATCGTCATCATCGCCGGCATCATAGTCTCCTATGGCTTTGCCGGCCTGTTCGGCATCGCCATCGCCACCACCGCCATGCTGGCGCTGGCCGGCGTGGTCGTGGCGCTCGACGCATTTGGGCCCGTCACCGACAATGCCGGCGGTATCGCCGAGATGGCCGGCCTGCCCAAGGAAGTCCGCCACTCGACCGACGCGCTCGACGCCGTCGGCAACACCACCAAGGCTATCACCAAGGGCTACGCCATCGGGTCGGCGGGTCTCGGCGCGCTTGTGCTCTTCGCCGCCTACACCTCGGACCTCAACTTCTTTATCGCCGAGGCCAACAAGCCGAGCTCGACCGCGTTCCAGTACTTCAAGGGCGTGGTCGTCGATTTCTCGCTGTCGAACCCCTATGTCGTCGTCGGTCTGCTGCTCGGCGGTCTCATCCCATTCCTGTTCGCGGGCATGGGCATGACCGCCGTCGGCCGCGCCGCCGGTTCGGTGGTCGAGGAAGTCCGCCGTCAGTTCAAGGAGAAGCCCGGCATCATGGACGGCACCGAGCGGCCCGATTATGCGCGGGCCGTCGATCTGCTGACCAAGGCCGCGATCAAGGAGATGATCGTGCCATCGCTCCTGCCCGTGCTCGCGCCGATCGTGACCTTCTTCGCGATCAACGCGATCGCCGGCAAGAACCAGGCCTTTGCCGCGGTCGGCGCGATGCTGATGGGCGTCATCGTCACCGGCATCTTCGTCGCGATCTCGATGACCTCGGGCGGCGGCGCCTGGGATAACGCCAAGAAGAGCTTCGAGGACGGCTTCGTCGACAAGGACGGCGTGCGTCACATGAAGGGCTCGGAGGCGCACAAGGCCTCCGTCACCGGCGACACCGTCGGCGACCCCTACAAGGATACGGCGGGCCCCGCCGTGAACCCCGCGATCAAGATCACCAACATCATCGCGCTCCTGCTGCTGGCGATCCTGGCGCATAGCTGAGATCGCTGCGCGCCCGCTGAAATGCACCAACCCCGCGGAGCGATCCGCGGGGTTTTTCATTGCATGGCAAGGCCTTCCGACCAGTTCTTGAATCAGCTTCCAACGACGTTGAATCAACCCGCGAAGCTACGACCGGGACCGTAGCGTTCCGGCAAGCCACAGCCGCCGGCGGCTGGCATGGTCTCCCCAGCCAAGGAGAGAGACATGACAACGCATGTGCTGAAGACCCTGTCGACGACCCCCGCCGCGGGCTCGAACCGCGCCACCGAACTCGGCTTGCTGCTGGCGCTCGCGACACTCTGGGGCGGGTCCTACACCTTCATCAAGATCGGCGTGGAGACGATCCCGCCACTGACGCTGATCGCGGCCCGCACCCTGATCGCCGGCACGATCCTCTTGGCGATCCTGCGCCTGCGCGGCGTGAGCCTGCCGCGCGATCGCGCCGTCTGGCGGCGGTTTCTGACGCAGGCCTGCCTCAACAGCGTCGTGCCGTTCACGCTGATCGCCTGGGCCGAACGCAGCGTCGATGCCGGGCTCGCATCGATCCTGAACGGGGCGACGCCGGTGTTCGTCTTCCTGATCACGCTCGCGCTGGCTCCGCGCAAGCGCCCCGATGGCCGCAAGGCCTTCGGCGTCGCGGCAGGCCTTGCAGGGATTACGCTCATCGTCGGCATGCAGGCCTTCGCCGGCCTCGGCGATCAACTCCTGCCGCAGATCGCGATCGTGCTGGCGACGGTGGCCTATGCCTGCGCGGCGCTGTTCGGGCGCAATTTCGGCGGCATGGATCCGCTGCTGCCAGCCGCCGGCTCGATGCTGACGGGTGCGGTCGTCCTGCTGCCGCTGGCGCTCGTGATCGACCGGCCCTGGACGCTTTCGCCCTCGCAGGACTCGCTGCTTGCCCTGCTGGCGCTGTCGGTGTTCTCGACCGCGCTCGCCTTCGCGATCTATTTCCGCCTGATCCGCACGCTCGGTGCGGTCGGCACCACTGCGGTATCCTATCTGCGCGTGCCAGTCGGCGTCGCCATCGGCATTCTGTTCCTCGGCGAGAGCCTCAGCGCCACGGCCTGGGCTGGCCTCGGGCTCGTCGTGATCGGCGTCGCGGCGATGACGCTGCCGGAGAAGAAGCCGGCATGAGGACCGCGCCGCTCGCTTCGCGCCATGTCGCCAGCTGTTGTCGAGACCTCTTGTGAGTGCTATTGATCGTACCTTGGATCGATCGAAAGGCGAGATGATGACCGCACTCATTCTGGCGGAGATGACGGCGAGCGTATCGGAACTGAAGCGAAATCCGATGGGCACGGTGGCGGCCGGAGAGGGTGCGCCGGTCGCGATCCTGAATCGCAACGAGCCGGCATTCTATTGCGTGCCGGCGCGTGCATACGAGGCCATGGTCGAGCGGCTCGACGATATCGAGCTCAACGCGATCGCCGAAGCGCGAAAAAGCCAACCTGTCGTCAAGGTGACATTGGATGAGCTATGAGCTCGGCTTTCGCGAGGAAGCCCTGAAGGAGTGGAAGCGGCTCGACAACGCCATTCGCGAGCAGTTCAAGAGGAAGCTTTCGGAGCGCATCGTTCAGCCGCGCATACCAGCGGCGAAGCTGTCGGGACACAAGGATCGCTACAAGATCAAGCTGCGCAGCGCCGGCTATCGGCTGGTCTACGAAGTGCAGGATGGGCTGCTCTTGGTTGTGGTCGTCGCCGTCGGCCGCAGAGATCGCGGCGCGGTCTATCGGGCCGCGAGCAATCGCTGAAGCCGACGGGCGGCCCTTTCACGCCCCGAACGGCGTGAACTTCGTCACGCCGCGGAAGAGGTTCTTCAGGAAGCTCTGCTCCTCGCCGCCGGTCGGCGTTGTCCGGCTGATGAAGTCGAAGATCACGCCGTCCTGCAGGCCGTAATTGGCGATACGCTCGACTTTGAAGCTCTTGTTGAAATAGACAACCAGCACCTTCTGGTCGATGACGCTGAGTTCCTGGAACTGGAAGCGGCGGCGCACGGTCTGGCTGATATAGTAGAAGGTCCGGTTTCCGACGGTCGAGGTCGTCGAGGGCGTTCCCAGCGTGGTCAGGACGGTCTGCACGTCCGTGCCGATCTTGACCTGAGCGAGGAGCCCGTCATCCATGATGAAGCCGCGGGTGTATTCCTCGTTCAGCCCGGCCGATGTCGGCAGCATGAAGCCGCCTGCATCGGGGCCGCAGCCGGCCAGCGCCAGGGACGAAGTCGCGAGGATGCCGAGAAGGGCCGTGCGGCGGGTGGTGACAGTCATCAAAGGCTCTCAGATCCAGGGCCGTCGGACGAGGGCGAAAACCCAAGCCGCTTGTCAAATGGGTGAGGGTTGGCGTAACGCCCGAGCATGGCTTTGGCAAGGCAAGCGCGCCTGCGAGGGAGCGGCATTGGAGACGGTCGCGTGATGTTCGGCTTGTTTGGCAGGGGTGAGGACCGGCTTGCGCCGGTGAAGGCCTTGTTCGCACGTGTTGCCGAGGCATCGCGGCAGCCGGCGCTCTATCTCGCCGGCGGCATCCCCGACACCTTCGAGG
The DNA here is from genome assembly GCF_056405115.1 of Allobosea sp. P2_A10. Taxonomy (NCBI): domain Bacteria; kingdom Pseudomonadati; phylum Pseudomonadota; class Alphaproteobacteria; order Hyphomicrobiales; family Alloboseaceae; genus Allobosea; species Allobosea sp. P2_A10. The sequence continues at coordinate 347,544 of NZ_JBFUCS010000001.1, forward strand.
GCCGCTTCGAATCGCTGACGCTGCACGTCTTTCTCGTGCTGCGCCGCTTGCGCGAACTGCCCGCGCCGGCAGCCGAGCTGGCGCAGGAGTTCACCGACGCCAGCTTCGCCTATCTCGAACTCGGCTTCCGCAATGGCGGGATCAGCGACATCGCCGTGCCCAAGCGCATGAAGAAGATCGCACAGAGCTTCTACGGCCGCATCCAGGCCTATGAGAACGCGCTCGACGCCGCCGAGCCTGCGACGCTGATCGAGGCGCTGCGTCGTAACGCCAGCCCTGGCGAGGGCGCGGCGGTTCTGGCTGCTTACATGAAGCAGGCGCAATCGGCACTGGCGGCCCGCGATCTCGATCGCCTTCTGAACGACGCTGAGCTGTTTCCGGCGCCTACTTTGGTGGAGACCGGTCATGACGCCTGAGCCGGAAAACACCGTCGAACCCGACAAGAGCCTGCCGATGAGCCGTCCGGTTCGTGTCGAGGGCATCAAGTTGCGCGGCACCAGAATCGTCGTGCAGGCGCAGGCCGACGAGTTGCCGCGCATCGCGACCGAGCTTGGCCTCGCTTCGCTGGAGTCGCTGGCGGCGCGCTATCAGCTTTTCCGCAATGGCGAGGCCGTCAAGCTCGAGGGCGAGATTTCGGCCAGGATGCATCAAGTCTGCGTTGTTACGCTCGATGCCTTTCCGGTTGCGCTCGACATGCCTCTCAACCTCGATTTCGCACCGCCGGAGCAGGAGAGGGCGGTCGCCCGTCGCGCCGAGGCGCAGAAGGACGACAGGATCGATATCGAGGTGAAGCTCAATGAAGCCGATCCGCCAGAGCCCATCGTCGACGGCGTGATCGACCTCGGCGCGGTGACGCTCGAATTCCTGGCGCTGGCGCTCGATCCCTATCCGCGCAAGCCCGGCGTCAGCTTCGACGAGGCTCCGGCTCCGGTCGAACGGGAATCCCCCTTCGCCGCGCTCGCCAAACTGAAACGCGGCGAATGAGGCGCATGAACCCCTTAGCTTCGGCTTGCGGCGGCCATCCAACTCGCTATTGTCCGGCCGGCATCGAACCGCCCCCATTCGAAGGGCGGTCGCTACCGGGACCAGCCATCACCCCATGACACGACCGGTTACAATCGCGCTCGATGCGATGGGCGGAGACCATGGCCCGTCCGTGGTCATCCCCGGCGCCGCGTTGACGCTGGAGCGTCGGCCCGATGCGCGGTTCGTGATCTTCGGCAACGAGGCCGAGGTCATGCCTCTCCTCGACGCCCATCCCAGGCTCAAGGCGGTGACGACGTTCCATCACACCGAGGTCTCGGTGAAGATGGACGACAAGCCGAGCCAGGCCCTGCGCTATGGCCGCTACAAGTCGTCGATGTGGCGCGCGATCGATGCGACCAAGACCGGCGAGGCCGATGTGACGATCTCCGCCGGCAACACCGGCGCGCTGATGGCGATGTCGAAATTCTGCCTGAAGTCGATGCCGCAGGTCGACCGGCCGGCGATCGCCTGCCTGTGGCCGACCGTGCGCGGCGAGAGCATCGTGCTCGATGTCGGGGCGACGATTGGCGCCGACGCCCGCCATCTCGTCGATCTCGCGGTCATGGGCGCGGCGATGGCCCGCGTCGTCTTCGATCTCGACCGTCCGACGGTCGGCCTGCTCAATGTCGGCGTCGAGGAGATCAAGGGCGTCGAGGCGGTCAAGGAAGCCGGCCGCATCCTGCGCGAGAGCAACCTGCCGCATCTGAATTATCACGGCTTCGTCGAGGGCGACGATCTCGGCAAGGGCACGGTCGATGTCGTCGTCACCGAGGGCTTCACCGGCAATATCGCGCTGAAGACGGCTGAAGGCACGGCGCGCCAGATCGGCGAATATCTGCGCGCCGCCATGAGCCGCTCGCTGATGGCCAAGATCGGATATCTGTTCGCGCGTGGCGCCTTCGCGGCGCTGAAGGACAAGATGGATCCGCGCAAGGTCAATGGCGGCGTCTTCCTCGGGCTCGAGGGCATCGTGATCAAGAGCCATGGCGGCACCGACGCCGAGGGCTTCGCCAGCGCGACCGAACTCGGCTATGAGATGGCCCGTGAGAACCTGATGGCGAAGGTCCGCGAGATGGTGTCCGCCACGGCGCGGCCGGAGGCGGCTCGGCAGGCCGTCGTGGCCGAGTAGGGAACGGTTTTATTGTCGATTCTACGCTCCATTCTCTGCGGCTGCGGCTCCTATCTGCCGGAACGCATCGTCACGAATGCCGAGATGGCGACCCGTGTCGACACGACCGACGAGTGGATCGTCCAGCGCACCGGCATCCACCAGCGCCATGTCGCGGCCGATGACGAGGCGACCTCGACGCTCGGCCTCAAGGCTGCGCAGGCCGCGCTCGCTGACGCCGGCATGGACGCCTCCGAGATCGACCTGATCATCGTCGCGACCGCGACGCCCGACCACACTTTTCCCGCGACCGCGACGCAGATCCAGGCCGCGCTCGGTATCACGCAGGGCGCGGCCTTCGACCTCCAGGCTGTCTGCTCGGGCTTCGTCTTCGCACTCGCCACCGCCGACAAGTTTCTGATCACCGGCGCGGCGAAGGCTGCGCTCGTCATCGGCGCGGAGACCTTCTCGCGCATCCTCGACTGGGAAGACCGCACGACCTGCGTGCTCTTCGGCGACGGCGCCGGCGCCGTCGTGCTCAAGGCTGGGCCGGGCGAGGGCACGCTGGCCGATCGCGGCGTGCTGACGACCCATATCCGTTCGGACGGTCGTCACAAGACCAAGCTCTATGTCGACGGCGGGCCGGGTTCGACCAAGACGGTCGGCTTGCTGCGCATGGAGGGCAAGGAGGTGTTCCGCCATGCCGTCGTCAATCTCGCGGAGACGGTGCGCCACACCTTTGCGGAAACCGGGCTGAGCGGGTCCGACATCGACTGGTTCGTGCCCCACCAGGCCAACCGTCGCATCATCGACGCCACCGCCGACAAACTCGGCATCGGCACGGAGCGCGTCGTCGTCACCGTCGACCGCCACGGCAACACCTCCGCCGCCTCGATTCCGCTGGCGCTGGCGGAAGCCCACAAGGACGGGCGCATCAAGCGCGGGCAGCTCGTGCTGATCGAGGCGATGGGCGGCGGTTTTACCTGGGGCTCGGCGCTGATCCGCTGGTAGGCGACGTCTCCGAAAATCCTGCCGATTTGTGACGGTTTCGCGCTGTTTTTCTTTCGTTGCTGCAAATCCGGGCCTTCTGGCGACGGTTCGAGGATTGACCCGCGCAACCGGTACGCCTAGCGTCCGCCGTCCATAACGGCGAAGGGCAGGGGGTTAAGCCCGCCTGACGAGATAACGCCTTGGAGGATATGTATGGCGGGGCAAACGGTCACTCGCGCCGATCTGTGCGAGGCTGTCTATCAGAAGATCGGTCTGTCGCGGACGGAGTCGTCGAAGCTCGTCGAGACCGTGCTGGACGAGATCTGCGATGCGGTCGCGCGCGGCGAGAACGTCAAGCTGTCCTCGTTCGGTTCGTTTGTTGTGCGAGACAAAGGCGAGCGAATCGGGCGTAATCCCAAGACGGGTGTCGAAGTCCCGATCGAGCCGCGTCGCGTCATGGTGTTCAAGCCTTCCAATGTGATGAAGGCCCGCATCAACGGACAGTTGGGTGAGGGTGAAGACGAGTGAGCCTGGAGATCCATAACGCCGACTACGAGGCCGAATTGGACACCAAGAGCGCAGATGCCTTCCGGACAATCAGCGAGGTCGCAGACGACCTCGACATACCCCAGCATGTCCTGCGTTTCTGGGAAACGCGCTTTGCCCAGATCAAACCGCTCAAGCGCGGCGGTGGACGCCGCTACTATCGCCCCGACGATGTCGCGCTGCTGAAAGGCATCCGCCGGCTGCTCTACGGCGAGGGCTACACCATCAAGGGGCTGCAGCGCATCCTCAAGGAGCAGGGGCCGCGCCACGTCCAGGCGATCGGCCGTGGCGGCCCGCTCGGCCCGCAAATCGCAGCCGGCGCTCCGCAATCCGCCAGACCGGATCCTGCCGCTCCTCCCGTCGAAGCCGATGCGCCGCGCATTCCGCCGCGCGAGCCCGTGCCCGAGGGGCTCGACGATCTGACATTGCTTTCAGCCGTCCTGGCCGAACTGGGCGAGTGCCAGCGCATCCTGCGCGGCGCGCTGGCGCCACAGGCGATGCCCGACGGCGCCTGAGACAAGTCTCCCCAGTTGTCATGCCGCTCCGTTCTGGCGGGCATTCAGTATCGCCTGCTTGCGGCGCGTCATCTGGCTGACTAGCTCCACTGCCGAGGACGACCTCGGGCTTAAGGCCTTTTCCGATCATCCGGCGTGGACGGCCCCGCCCTTTCTTCACAGGAGGGCCGTCATGGCCTGGCTCTATCTCTTCGTCGCGGGCCTGTTCGAGGTCGGCTGGGCGATTGGCCTGAAATACACGCAAGGCTTCACCCGGCTCGTGCCCACCATGCTGACGCTCGCCAGCATGGTGGTCAGCCTGGGGCTGCTCGGCATCGTGCTGAAAAGCCTGCCGGTCGGTACGGCCTACGCGGTCTGGACCGGCATCGGCACGATCGGCACCGCAACTCTGGGCATTGTGCTGCTGAACGAGCCGGCAAGCGCATTGCGGCTGGCCTGCATCGGCCTGATCGTGGCGGGCATCGTCGGCCTCAAGCTCGCCGCCTGAGCGTCAGCTTTTCGGCGGTGCAATCGCCGAAAGCGGAATCGAGACCTTCACGCGCAGCCCGTCCGGCTCCCAGACACGCGAAATCGCGCCCTTGAGTTGGGATTCGACGCTCAGCCGCGACAGCCGCGTGCCGAAGCCCTCATGCGTGGCGGCAGCCAGAATGGCGGGGCCGCCGCGCTCTTTCCAGTCGACCTCGAACTGTTCGCCCACCCGCGTCCCCCGCAGCACGACCGAGCCTTCGGGACGCGACAGCGCGCCATATTTCGTCGCATTGGTCGCAAGCTCGTGGAACAGCAGCGAGAGCGGCGTCGCGGCGCGCGCATCGATCGTCAGGTCGTCGCCCTCGATCTGGACCTGGGGAATTTCGCGCTGCACATAGGGCGCGAACAATTCGCGCATCAGGTCCTGGAACCGGCTTTCGCCGCCCGGTGCGCCACTATCCGTGCTGTGGGGCCGCACGAAATCATGTGCGCGGCCCAGCGCGGCCAGCCGCTCGCGCAACTGCATCGCGAAATCCTTCGCCTCCGGGAAGGAGCGCACGCTGAGGCCGATGATGCCGGAGATGACGGCGAAGATGTTCTTGATCCGGTGGCTGAGTTCCTGGGCGACGAGCGCCCGCTCTTCGGCGAAGCGCTTCCGCTCATCGATGTCCAGAGCGGTGCCGATGAGATGGATCGAACCGTCCTGTCTCACGACCCTCTGGCCCTGGATCAGGATCCACAGGTTTGCGCCATCGATGCTCGACGCCAGCCGGAACTCCTCCTCGATCTCGCCTGAGCCGGCGATGGCCTCCTGAATTGCGGCGTCGATCCGAGCCCGGTCCTCGGGGTGGATGATCGGCAGGAAGTCGCCGGAATAAACCGGTGCGCGCTCGTCCTGGAAACCGGCGATCGTTCGGATCCGGCCATCCCATGTCAGTGCGCCGGTGCCGGCGTCGAGCTCCCAAATCCCGATCTGCGAAGCCGACAGGGCGAGCTGCAGCCGCGTCTGAGCTGCGTTCAGCGCTTCGGCCGCCTCCTTGGTCGCGTGGATGTCGGTGCAGGTGCCGAACCAGCGCGTGATCCTGCCCTCGTCGTCGCGGATCGGCAGCGCCAGGCCAAGCGTCCAGCGATACTGGCCGCTGTGGTGTCGCAGCCGGTACTCGATGTCGTAGGGCTCGCCGGTCGCCAGAGAATGGCTCCACCGCGTCCAGGCATTCTGCTGATCGTCGGGATGGAACATGTCGTTCCAGCCTTCGCCGTCGGTCGAACCCACGGGCACGCCGGTAAACTCGTACCAGCGCGCATTGTAGTAGTCGTGGAAGCCGTCGGGCAGGGTCGACCAGACCATCTGCGGCATGGCGTCGGCAATGGCGCGGAACTTCGCTTCGCTCTCGCGCAGCGCCGCCTCCACCTCGAACTGGCCGGTGACGTCGGTATTGGTGCCGAACCAGCGCATGATCGCCCCGCTCTCGTCGCGGATCGGCAGGGCGCGCGACAAAAACCAGCGGTAGCTGCCGTCCTTGCCGCGGATCGGGAAGGTGTCCTCCCAGGGCGTGCCCGCGGCGAAGCATTCCGAAATCCGGGCGACGACGCGCTCGACATGGTCGGGGTGGTGCACGTCGCGCCAGCCCCAGCCCTGCATCGTCTCGAGCGTCGTGCCGGTATAGTCGTACCAGCGCTGGTTGTACCAGAAGATCCAGCCTTCGCGATCGGTCATCCAGGCGAGCTGGGGAATGGCGTCGGCCATCGTGCGCCAGATCGATTCGCTTTGGCCCAACGCGGTTTCGGCGCTCTTGCGCGCGGTGATGTCGACAACCACGCCCGGCAGGCGCACCGGCTTGCCCGCGCCGTCGCGCTCGACCTGTCCGCTCGCCTTGACCCAGTGGACCGCGCCGTCGCCGCGCCTGACGCGGTATTCCGAGCGGAAGGCGCCATCGCCGGCGAGCGCCTGTCCGATCTCGCGCTCCACGCGCGCGCGGTCGTCGGGGTGAATGCCTGCGACAAAGCCAGCGATCGGCAGGCCGATGGCGGCTTCCTCTGGCGCGACCGAGTACATCCGGGCGAAGGCCGCGTCAGCGGTCACCGTATCCTTGGCAATGTCCCAGTCCCACTTGCCGACGAACTCGGCCGCGGCGAGCATGGTCTCGACCTCGGCCTCGCGAATGGCCTGGAGCCGGCGCAGGCGGCGCAGTTCGAGCTGCGCCATCACCTGCCTGGCCAGCAGGGTCAGCCCGGCAAGCTGCTCCTCGCTCAGTCCCTCGCGTGGGACGGAGTCGATGATGCAGAGCGAGCCCAGCGGTGCGCCCTCGGGCGAGCGCAGCGGTGCGCCGGCATAAAACCGGATATGCGGCGGCCCTGTCACCAGCGGGTTGTCGGCGAAGTGCGGGTCTTTCGTGGCGTCGGGCACGATCAGGACAGCGTCGCCCAGCATCGCGAAGGCGCAGAAGGACTGGCTGCGCGGCGTCTCCTCGGCATCCAGTCCGACACGGGCGGCAAACCATTGCCGGTCCTGCTCGACCAGGCTGACGAGGCCGATCGGCGCCCGGCACAGGTTCGCGGCGAAGCCGACGATGTCCTGGATCGCAGGATCGCGCGCCGCATCGACGATGTCGTAGTCGCGCAGCACTCGTGCCCGCGCATCCTCGGTCCAGGCCGGGTCCTGACCAGCTTCAGCCATGCTTATGAATTCGTGCTCGAAATGCCGCTATCCCCGCGCGTCTGTAGCGCGCCCCTGCATCCGGCGACAATGTGAAAAGACATGGTGGCGACGTGGTCTTTCGGCTGCGCGCGTTTGCTGCCCGGCATTGTCGCGGACCAACTTGCGTCTGCCCGTTCCAGACCAGTCACTAGCGGCGTCGCAAGACGTCAGGCCAGTAGCCGCCGCGCTCCAGCAGGACGATCAGCACGATCACGCCCAGCGTCGCCGCCAGCGTGATGAGTTTGGCGTTCCACGGCACGCCGCGCCCGATGAGCCAGATCAGGGTCATGCCGACGAGGAGAGGGATGATCAGTTCCATCGCGCGACCCTATCAAATCACGGGCCGCGACGCACGCAGGGGATGCGGCCCGGAACCAACCGGCCGCGCACACGTTGAAATCCTGGGGAAGCGCGGCACTCACACACCGTCGGCCTGTCACAGACCAGCACCAGCGACAGGAGTATGCAATGGGTTTGTTTTCCAAGGATATCAAGACGATGGACGATCTGTTCGTCCATACTCTGCAGGACATCTACTACGCGGAGAAGCAGATCTTCAAATCGCTTCCCAAGATGATCGAGAAGGCCAGCGACGCGAAGCTCAAGCAGGGGCTGGAGATGCATCGCGGCGAGACCGAGGGTCACATCGCCAGGCTCGAGCAGGTGTTCAGGCAGCACGGCGCCGAGGCAAAGGGCGTCACCTGCCCCGCGATCGACGGCATTCTGAAGGAAGCCGATGAACTCGCCGGCGACGTCGCCGACAAGCAGGTTCTCGATGCGGCGATCATCGCCGCGGCGCAGGCGGTCGAGCATTACGAAATCACCCGCTACGGCACGCTGACCGCCTGGGCCAAGCAGCTCGGTCGCAACGATTGCGCCGCGCTCCTGCAGCAGAACCTCGACGAGGAGTTCGCCGCGGACGGCAAGCTCACCGAGCTCGCCGAGGGCGGGGTCAACCGCAAGGCGGCCTGAGCCGGCTCGAAAGATTCGATTCAAAACGTGCACCCCCGCGACGGACATCGTCCACCGCGGGGGTGTCATGCGGATATCAAGCCGGATTTCCGGGGTCGCCAGGCGGGACCTTCGGCGCCTTTTGACGGCGCAGTCCTCGCGCCCAATAGCCCGCGAGAACGAGGCCCGGCGGGATCGACAGGAACAGCAGCCAGCCGAGCCACCCGACATCGCCACTCATGAACGCGGCGACATCGCATTCGCCCCCTCGATCAGCGGCTTCATCCGGCCGATCTCCGCGGCGATGAAATCGAGGAACAGCCGCACGCGCGGCGAGTGCCTGAGATCGGGATGGGTCAGGAGCCACAGGTCAGCCGAAAAGCCGGGATCGGGCGCGGCGAGACGGGTCAGGCCGGGTTTGGTGTCGGCGATGAAGCAGGGCAGGAATCCGATGCCTATGCCGGCTTCCACGGCCTCCGACAGTCCAAGCACGGTGTTGACCTTGTAGACGATGCGCTCGGCCGCGACGTGTCGCGCGAGGTAGCGGACAGCCTTCAGCCCGGTGAACTGGTCGCCGAGCGAAACCCAGTTGCGCGTCCAGAGCTGCTCGATACCGATATCGCCGGCATCGGGAAAATCGGAGGCGCGGCCGTACAGCGCCCAGGCGATCCGCGCGGCGCGGCGGCCGATCAACGTCTCCGGCGGATTGTCGGTGGCGCGGATGGCGACATCGGCATCGCGCTTGGAGAGGTTCAGCGACTGGTTGCTCAAAAGGATATCGAGCCGGATGTCCGGGCATTGCCGGATGAAAGCCGCAAAGACCGGCGTCAGCAGGTCGACCAGCAGCGTGTCGTTGGTGGTGACGCGCAACTCTCCGGCGGGCTGGATCTCCTGGCCGGCGAGGCGGCGTGCAAAGGCGCTGATGTCGTCGTCGACGCGCTCCGCCAGCTGCGCCATCTCGTCGCCGGCCGGCGTCGCGACATAGCCGCTGCGGTGGCGCTCGAACAGTTTCAGTCCCAGCGCCTCCTCGATCTGGCCGAGCCGCCGGAACACGGTGGAATGGTTGAGGCCAAGCGAGGTCGCCGCCGCCGGCAGGGCGCGCTGGTCGGCGATCGCCTTGATCAGTCGAAAATCATCCCAGGCCAGCGCCTTGCCGAGGCTCGGTCTGGTCGGGTTGGGCTTGGCGGGAATCGTCATGCCGCACTCTCAGACATGGCTTCGCCGTCATCAAGGCGTGATGCCAAGATGACGGCGAGAAGGGCAGGCGGGTGATCCCCTCAGGCGGATACGGGAGCGCCGGTCCAGACGAGACGGGCAGGCTTCAGGGCGAGCGCGCCATCGCCGATCAGACCATGGGCAAGCGCGGTCAGGGCGAGAAAGGCGGGATACTCCCAGCCGCCATTGGGAGCGTTGAAGACCCAGCCATTGCCGGCATGGACCATCAGCGCGCCGAGCAGGACAGGCAGCAGCGCGATCGAGACATAGCGGCCGTAGAAGCCGGTCAGTATGGCGAGGCCGCCGACGAGTTCGGCCAGCATGATCGGCCAGGCGAGAACGCCGGGCAGGCCGACCTGGCCGAGGAAGCCGGTGAAGCCGGCCGGGGTGAACACGACGAGCTTGAGATAGGCATGGGCGATGAACATCAGGCCAAGCGCGACGCGCAAGGTCAGGGCGCCATAGGGGGCGAGGCGATTATCGATCATGATGGCAGTCTCCAGAAGGGACCGGGTTGGTCTCGGAGCCAGAGATTGATCCGATTTCTTCGCAATACAAATTGGGATATGCCAACATTGATATTGCAAATGCGCAATGAGCGAGATCTGGCGCTTTAACTCCATCGGACCAATCTTCGGCCTCAACGGGGCAGCGGCCCTTTCTCGAGTCCGGTTTGGAGGAGCAGTCACCATGCAGATCAACGGCATCCACCACGTCACCGCGATTGCCGGCCCGGCCCGTCGCAATCTCGATTTCCATGGCCGCGTTCTCGGCCTGCGTCTGGTCAAGAAGACCGTCAATTTCGACGATCCCGGCACCTATCACCTGTATTATGGCGACGCCGCCGGCGCGCCCGGCACGATCCTAACCTTTTTTCCCTGGGAGCATGCGGCTCCCGGCAGGCTCGGCGTCGGCGAGACGCAGGAGACGGTGTTCCGGGTGCCCGAAGGCGCGATCGGCTACTGGACGCATCGCTTCGTCGAGAACGGCGTGCCCCATGATGCGCCGGTCAAGCGCTTCGGCGAAACCGTGCTGGCCTTTCGTGATCCCGACGGGATGCGGCTGGCGCTGGTCGGGCTGCCGGGCATCGACGGCGAGGTCGCCTGGAACGGCAGCGACGTGCCGGCGGAACATGCGATCCGCGGCTTCCACAGCGTCAGCCTGCTGCTCGACGATGCGGCGCCCACCGGTGCGATCCTGAGCGATGTCTTCGGCTTCCGCGAGGTTGCTCGCGAGGGCGCGCTAACCCGCTACAGGGCGGAGGGCGCGGCGCTCGGCAATGTCGTCGATCTCAGGACGGCAGGCGGCTTCCTGCCGGCCAGGCAGGGCGCGGGCTCGGTCCACCATGTCGCCTTCCGCGCGGCCGACGACGCCGCGCAGGAGGAGATGGTCCGCAAGCTCGCGGAGAACCACGGCATCCGGACCACGGAACAGCGGGACCGGAACTATTTCCGCTCGGTCTACTTCCGCGAGCCGGGCCGCGTACTCTTCGAGATCGCGACCGACGTGCCCGGCTTTGCCGTCGACGAGCCCGCCGCGACGCTGGGCGAGGCGTTGAAGCTGCCGGCGGGGCTGGAAACCCAGCGCGCCCGCATCGAGGCGCTGCTGCCCGAACTCGCCTGATCTCGGGCCGCCGCCTGGCGCAAGCCAGGCGGCGGATCTTGCTTCGATCATCAAACAGGAGAGCCGTGATGGACGCCGTCGCGACCACCGATTTCATTCATGTCTTCGAGCCGGGAACCGATCCGGGCCGCCCGCCGATCCTGCTGCTGCATGGAACCGGCGGCGACGAACGCGATCTGCTGCCGATCGGGCGCATGGTCGCGCCCGGCGCAAGCCTGCTCTCGCCGCGTGGCAAAGTACTGGAAGGCGCGATGCCGCGCTTCTTCCGGCGGCTGGCCGAGGGCGTCTTCGACGAGGCCGATCTCGTCGCCCGCACGCATGAACTCGCCGATTCCATCGCCGAGGCGCGCGAGCGCTACGACCTGCCGGCACCGATTGCGCTCGGCTTCTCCAACGGCGCCAATATCGCCGCCAGCCTGCTTCTGATCAGGCCGGATGTGCTCGCCGGTGCGGCCCTGCTGCGAGCGATGTCGCCTTATGCCAAGCCGCCGCAGGCATATCCGCCGCCGAAGGCGGATCTTTCCGGCAAGCCCGTGCTGGTCCTCTCGGGGGCGCTCGATCCGATCATCCCGACCGAGGATGCACAGCGTCTGGTTGCGACGCTGTCGGCCAGCGGCGCTGCGGTCGATCACCGCATCCTGCCGACAGGCCATGGCCTGTCGCAGGCGGATATCGGTCTGCTGCGCGGCTGGTTCGAGCAGAACTGAACCCGCCGCGCGCAAATCGGGGTCGTCGCCGCTCAGCTCGCGGCGGCGGCCTTGCGCTTGGCGGCCGGCTTGGCCTTTGGCGGCGTGGGCGGCTCGGCTGCCTGCTTTGCCAGCCTGAGCGCCCTCAGCGCCTCGATCTTCTTGCGCGCCGCAGCTTCGTCCGCGGCGATCTTGCCGCTCGACTTCTGTTTTTCGCGCGGCGCTTCCTGAATCGTGTGCACATCGTGCCAGGCGCGCGGTCCGCGTTCGTCCCCTGCCATCTGTCTCTCCCTCATGTCACGCAACGTCGAGCAATCAGCTTACGCGCGAATTTGGGCGGATACGAGCCGGGATTACGCAGTGCGCCCGACTCAATCGACCAGCGGCAGGATGATCGCCATGGCGACGCCAAGCACGACGAGCGCGCGCAGCAGAATGGCTCTCTGGCTCGATATCTGGTTTTCAAGCGAACGCGACACGGCACGCATGGGCTACTCCCTTGCAACGCGACCCGCTGACGTTGGGACAGATGCGAGCGCACCGCAAGGGAACCCGCCGCAGCCTGTGGACAAGTTGAGCCGGCCTTCCGTGCGCAATGCGGATAAACCGCCGCCGTGACCGGCGTGGCGAGCTTTGGGTTGACGAAATCCCGCGCCTGCGCAACGCCGTTCATCCATGAGTCTCATGTCTCCGCGTGCTTTTCTCGGCGTCACCCGCTCCGCGTTGGGGCGTCCCTGGCGCGACAGGCTCGACCCTGTCGGGCTTGGCCGGGCGCAGGCGCTCTCGCAGCTCGAAGACATTCCCGACATCCTGGCGCGGCTTCTGGCGGGTCGCGGCGTCGAGCCGAGCGAGGCGGCGGGCTTTCTCGAGCCGAAGCTGCGCGATCTCATGCCCGATCCTGCGACTCTGGTCGGCATGGACGCCGCCGCGTCGCGCCTGGCCCGCGCCGTGATCGCACAGGAGCGCGTCGCGATCTTCGGCGACTACGATGTCGACGGCGCCTGCTCGGCGGCGCTGCTGGCGGGCTTCCTGGCGGACGCCGGCGCACGACCCCGGATCCATATTCCCGACCGCCTGATCGAGGGCTACGGCCCCAATTCCGAGGCGATCCGCATGCTCGCGGGCGAGGGCGCGACGCTGCTGGTCACGGTCGATTGCGGCACGACCAGCCACGAGCCGCTGGCCGAGGCGGTGAGGCTCGGTCTCGACGTCGTCGTGCTCGACCACCATCAGGCTCCCGAGCGGCTCCCCGACGTCGAGGCGCTGGTCAATCCGAACCGGCAGGATGATCTCTCCGGGCTCGGGCATCTCTGCGCGGCGGGCGTCGTCTTCCTGACGCTGGTCGCGGCGCGCGGCGCGTTGCGTCGGCAGGGTTTCTGGGCGCGTCGCGGCAGCGAGCCGGACCTGCTGGCGGCGCTCGATCTGGTGGCGCTGGCAACCGTCGCCGATGTCGTGCCGTTGCGCGGGCTCAACCGCGCCTTCGTCCGGCAGGGGCTGGCAATGCTGCGCGGCCGTACGCGCCCGGGGCTCGCGGCCCTGATGGATGTCGCCGGGCTCGATGGGCCGGTGCAGCCTTGGCATCTCGGCTTCCTGCTCGGCCCCCGCATCAATGCCGGAGGACGAATCGGCGATGCCGGGCTGGGGGCGAGGCTGCTGATGACCGAAGACGAGGTCGAGGCGAAGACGATCGCCGCCGAGCTCAACCGCCTGAATCAGGAACGTCAGGAGATCGAGAAACAGGCCGTGCTGGAAGCGACGTCACAGGCCGATCATGCGCTGATGCTGAATGCCGATCTGCCTGTGCTGCTGGCAGGCTCGGCCGACTGGCATCCCGGCATCGTCGGTCTCGTCGCGGCGCGCCTCAAGGAGCGCTTCCGGCGGCCGGCTTTCGCGCTGGCGCTGAACGGGGAGGGCGGCGCGACCGGCTCGGGCCGTTCGGTCGCCGGCGTCGATCTCGGCCGGGCCGTGCGCGAGGCGGTCAAGGCTGGGCTTGCGATCAAGGGTGGAGGCCACGCCATGGCGGCGGGCGTAACGCTGGGCGCGGGCCAGAGCGCCGGATTCCATGCCTTTCTGTCTGAAAAGCTGTCAGCGCAGGTCGCCGCCGCCAGCGAATCGGAAGCTCTTCTGGTCGATGCCGCGCTCAGCGCCGGCGGCGCCAATCCGCGCCTGCTGGCCGAGATCGACAAGGCCGGGCCTTTCGGCGCGGGCAGCCCGGAACCGGTCTTCGTCTTTCCGGCGCATCGTCTGGTCGAGGCCGCCGAGATCGGCAGCGGCGGTCATGTCCGCATCAAGCTCAGGAGCGGCGACGGCGCGAGCGTCGGCGGCATCGCCTTCCGTGTCGCGCAGGAGCCGCTGGGGCGCGCTCTGCTGGCGGCGCGGGGCAACAGTGTCCATCTCGCCGCTACGCTGACCCTGAACCGATGGGGCGGCAATGAGACCGCCGAACTGCGCGTCCTCGACATGGCGCTGCCGAATTGAGCCGGCAACCGTAGCGAGGTCTCGGCGGGCAGACTGGTAAATCCGGCTGCGGGAAAGCGTCAAACTGGCGCTTGCGGTGGCCGGTCCCTGCCACTATACCTCGGCCCGCTTCGCAACGGGCCGCCCGCGGTTCGCAAAGCCACGCGACCTTCGTCTATCGGTTAGGACACCAGCCTTTCACGCTGGGGAGACGGGTTCGACTCCCGTAGGTCGCGCCACTCATTTCGATGTGCAGGCCGACCATGGACGCGAGCGGGTCTGGCCTGGGGCCGCGCCCGCAGCGTCCGACGAAATCGAGATCCGATCGATGCCGCTTCGCCTTGCCGTCGGTGGTTTTCAGCACGAAACTCACTCCTTTGCGCCCAGGCCAACGGTTTTCGCCGATTTTCAGCAGCCAGCTGGCTTCCCACCTCTGACGCGGGGGGCAGCGTTGCTGGCGGCGATCAACGGCACGGTGACGTCGCTCGCTGGCGCCATTCCAACTCTCGAGGCGGCGGGCGCCGCGCTCGTGCCGTTGCTCTGGTGCCTGGGGATGCCTGCGGGGCCGATCGAGGATTCGGCCTTCGAGCGGATTGCAGCGATGCTGTGCGCCGATATTTCGGACGCATTGCTGACCGGCCCGCTCGATGGCGTCTATCTCGACCTCCATGGCGCGGCACTGACCGACAGCATCCCCGATGCCGAAGGCGAGTTGCTGCTGAGGCTCAGGCGCATTCTCGGGCCCGATGTTCCGGTGGTGATCAGTCTCGACCCGCATGCCAATCTGACGGCGCGGATGGTCGAATTCAGCGATGGTATCGCGCCCTATCTGACCTATCCTCATATCGACAAGCGCGAGACCGGCGCCCGTGCGGCCAAGCTCCTGCTGGGGCGGATTGCGCGCGGAAAACCCTTTGCAAAAGCGTTCCGGCAGCTCGACTACTGGTTCACGCTGAGCACCCAATGCACGATCATCGAGCCGATGCGCGGCGTGATGGCGCAGTGCGCGGCGATCGGTGCGCGTCCGGGCATCGCCGAACTCGGCTTCTGCTTCGGCTTCCCTTACGCGGATTTCGCCGATTGCGGCGCGGCGATCTCCTGTCACGCCGACACGCAGGCTGAAGCCGACGCAGCCGTCGATGAATTCCTGGCCTATCTGAATGCGCGCGAGGCCGATTTCCGCCTCGACGCCGTCCCCGGAGCCGAGGCTGTGTCGGAGGCTCTGACCATCGCCAGGAGCGCTCGCCGACCGGTGATCCTGGCCGATACGCAGGACAATCCCGGCGGTGGCGGCCATTGCGATACGACCGGACTCCTGGCCGAGCTGGTGGCGCAGGGCGCGGAAGGGGCGGTGCTGTGTCTGATCAATGACGCGGAATCCGCCAGTGCATGCCATGCCGCGGGCGAAGGCGCGGTGCTGACGCTCGCTCTCGGCGGCAAATCCGACGGCGTTCCGTTCCACGGCGAGGCGCGTGTTCTCAAGCTCGGCGATGGCGACTTCATGCTGACCGGCCCGATGGGCAAGGGCAACCGGGCGACGCTGGGGCCAACCGCGCTTGTCGCGTTCGCTCCTGGCATCAAGGTGATGATCGCGAGCCGCAAGACGCAGGCCTATGACCAGGCGATCCTGCGGCATCTGGGCGTCGAGCCGGCGGACTGTCCGATCATCGTCCTGAAATCATCGGTGCATTTCCGGGCAGACTACGAGCCCATCGCCGAGCGCATCATCATCGCCGTCTCGCCCGGCCCGGTGATAGCAGATCCATCGACCCTGCCATTCCGCCATGTCCGGGCCGGGGTGCGCAGGCGCGCCGGCGAGCCGACAGTCTGACGGCCCCGGCAGGAACGATCCTGCCTCGTCTGGCAAGCGCCGCATCACCCCATATCGGTGAAAGACCAGTCCGCTTCCTTCACCACCATGTCGATGAAGGTCCTGACCTTGGCCGAGAGCAGGCGCGACGTCGGGTACACGATCTGGATCGGCAGCGGTGGCGTTTCGTGGTCCGAAAGCACGATGCGCAGCGCGCCGGAGCGGATGGCTTCGGCGGCCTGGTAGGCCAGCACCATCGTCAGTCCGCCTCCCCGCAGTGCGTGCTGGATGGCCATGTCGGCGCTGTTGGTCACGAAGGATGGCTGGATCGCGACGTGGGCGGTTGCCCCGCCTTGCTCGAACGCCCACTCGCTTCCGGGGCGGAAGCCCGAGAAATGGATGCAGCGATGCCGCGCGATCTCGGCCGGATCACGGGGAATGCCGGTGCGCGCGAGGTAATCGGGCGCCGCGACGACGACCCGCCGCGTCTCGCCGATCCGTCGCGCTCTCAGACTCGAATCCGCGAGATGGCCGATCCTGATCGCGGCATCGACGCCGTCATCGACCAGATTGATCATCCGGTCGGAGAGGATGAGCTCACCGTGAACCGCCGGGTACCGCGAGAGATAGGTCGAGAACAGCGGGCCGACATGCAGGCGGCCGAAGACAAGCGGCGCCGAAACCGTCAGCCGGCCCGACGGCTCGGCCTGCGTGGCCTGCAGCGAGGCATCGGCTTCTTCCAGTTCGCCAAGGATGCGGCGGGCCAGCAGCAGATAGCGCTCGCCTTCATCGGTCGGTGTCACCAGCCGCGTGGTGCGCTGGAGCAGGCGTACGCCGAGATGCTCTTCGAGCGCCGCGACGAGCCGGGTCACGGCCGATGGCGACAGGCCGAGCTTGCGCGCCGCCGGCGCAAAGCCACGCAATTCGGCGACCTTGACGAAGGCGGCCAGCGTCGCGAACCGGTCCATGGAGATTACTCCGCTGTGCGCAACAGTGAGATGAGAATTGAGCAGATTATAGTTTTTCAGCGTGAGTGTCATCTCTTTGGTCGTGAAGCCCCGTTTTCCCCTGCCATTCTGGAGATGAGCCATGACCCAAATTCACACGCCCGCTTCGATCGCCGAAGCACCTGAAGCGTCCCGCGCGGCCCTGTCGGCCGTCGAAAAGCAGCTCGGCTCGGTGCCGAACCTCTTTCGCGTCGTCGCGAATTCGCCTGCCGCCCTCGAAGGTTATCTCGGCCTGAACGGCGCGCTCTCGAAGGGCAGGCTCGATGCCCGCACCCGCGAGCGGATCGCGCTTGCCGTCGCGCAGGTCAATGGCTGCGGCTATTGCCTGGCGGCGCACAGCTATCTCGGCAAGAACCTCGCCAGGCTTGATGACGTCGAGATCCTCGCCAATCGCAACGGTCATTCCAGTGACGCCAAGGCCGAGGCCGCCATCGTCTTCGCCGTCGGCATGGTGCGCGAGCGTGGCCATGTTGGCGCAGCGGCTGTCGCGGCCGTCAGGGCGGCCGGCTACGACGATGGGCAGATCATCGAGATCGTGGCCCATGTCGCGCTGAACACGTTGACGAATTAC
The DNA here is from genome assembly GCF_056405115.1 of Allobosea sp. P2_A10. NCBI lineage: Bacteria > Pseudomonadati > Pseudomonadota > Alphaproteobacteria > Hyphomicrobiales > Alloboseaceae > Allobosea > Allobosea sp. P2_A10. Next base: position 365,215 of record NZ_JBFUCS010000001.1, read on the forward strand.
GTCAACGAGGTAGCTGGCACCGTAATCGACTTCCCCGCGGTGGATTTGCGCCTCGCGTCCTGAAGCGCAGGCCGACGGGTCTTTGTTGCAACGGCCGGCGACGCTGAAGCGTCGCCGGTTTGGGAGCATTCCGATGTCAGACACTGAATTTGCCAGCGATATCGCCTTCACCCCGGCGGTGAAGGCGATCCAGAGCCGCAAGGGTTCGCGCGGCGGCTATCGCAAGATGGAGGAGCGTGGCGGCTGGCAGACGAGCGTGACGCCGGATCTCGCCGCCTTCATCGCCGCGCGCGACAGTTTTTTCCTCGCGACCGCAAGCGCCGATGGCCAGCCTTATATCCAGCATCGCGGCGGGCCGGCCGGCTTCCTGCGCGTGCTTGACGAGCACACGCTAGGGTTCGCCGATTTTCGCGGCAACCGGCAATATGTCACGCTCGGCAACCTGTCCGAGAACCCGAAGGCCTATCTCTTCCTGATCGACCATGCGCGCCGGCAGCGCATCAAGATCTGGGGTACGGCGCGGGTCGTGGAGAATGACCACGCGCTGATCGACCGGCTGCGCGTTGAAGGCTACGCCGGCGTGCCGGAGCAGGCGATCCTGTTCGACATCGCCGCCTGGGACGCCAACTGCCCGCAGCACATCCCTCAGCTTCTGCCGGCCGACAAGGTTGCGGCGGCGCTGGACGAACGCGATCTGCGGATCGCGGCGCTGGAAAACGAGATCGCGCGGCTGAAGGCCGCCGGGTGAATCGGGCGGCCTTGCTTTCAGGTGTCGAGGCTGGTCTGGCTCGATCGGGGCTCAGAGCAGATCGGGCAATCGTCCAAGCTCTGTCGCCTCGAGATCGGACACGGCGGCATAGGTGACGCCATTGCGGGACCAGCTCAGCAGATTGTAGCCCTTGCGCACGGTCAGCGTTGCTGCTGCGTCCGGCGTGTCCGCCGCACCCCAGGCGAAGACATTGATGAGATGCCGCTGCCGCTTGTACACGAGCACGCCGACGCGCCGGCCGGCGATGTTGTCGAGCCGGCCGCCGAGCAGGGGATAGCCTTCCGCAGTCAGATCGCGCACCTCGGGCGAAAAATCGACCTTGCCGGCAAACCAGGGCTTGACCGTATGCGTGTCCGAGGAGGCGACCTGGATCGGGCTGTCCTGCGTCAACGAGCGCAGATGGGCCGAGAGCAGGTCGCGCGTCAGTAGGCTCGCGCGGTCGGCTCCGGTCACGAACCACCAGGTCGCCAGCGAGGACAGCAGGCAAGCCAGCAGAAGCACGGCAGCCTGCTGCAGGAAGCGAGGCGTCGCCAATCGCCGCAGCTGCGGCTTGATCGCCAGCGGCTCCGGTATGGTCGGTCGCGGCATCATGGCGGTATTGGCGTCCTCCGTTGCCTGCGACAGCGTCCGTTGCAGGCGCAGCGACAATCCGGCCGGCATCGGCTCGCGGCCAAGTCCGGCCACCATGACGCTGGCCTCCCGCAATTCGCCGGCGAGCGCCGCGCAGTCGGAGCACTCGGCGATATGGCGCGCGACCGTCTCGCGCTCTCCCTCGGAGAGTTCTCCGTCGAGATAGGCGCCGAGCCGGTGAGAGGGCAGGTCACAGGGCATGGGAGCGGTCCTTCCCGATCTTGCGGGCGAGAGACTGGCGCAGCAGGTCGCGGCCGCGCGAAAGCCGCGACATCACCGTTCCAACCACCGTGCCGGTGATTTCGGCGATCTCGCGGTAGCCGAGGCCTTCGATCTCGCGCAGCACCATGACTTCCCGAAAGGCGGCCGGCAGTTCCGCCAGCGCCATGCGGACGAGATCGCGCTCGGCCTCGCCGATCATGATGTCCTCGGCCGAGGGAGAGTCCGCGGCGATCTCGATCTGGAGCCCGTCCTCATGATCGAGCCCGGGAAGGCTGGCATCGAGCGAGATCACGTTGACGGCGCGCTGGCGCGTATTGAGCATGCGATAGGCCGTGTTGCGCAGGATGGCGAAGAGCCAGGGCCGGATGTCTTCGCCGCGAAAACTTTCGAAGGCGCGAAAGGCGCGGAGATAGGCCTCCTGCACGGCGTCTTCGGCGTCCGGGCGCGAACGCAGGAGCCAGAAGGCGAGGTTGTAGGCCGCCTCCTGATGGGGCAGCGCCAGCTGTTCAAAACTCCTGGCGGAGGACATGGCGCGGGATGGTCCGGTTGGAGAGGTCGCGGCGGAGCAAATTCGCGACAGGGTAGCGGCTGCCTTTGCATGATCCCGATCACGTCCGGTTTATTCCCGCGTTCTTTTCCGTGATCGCCGGAATAAATCGTCCCGTTCACGCATCCCGGACTGTGCGAGGCCGCAGCGGCCTCGCTGTCAGAAACCCGGGAGTTCTCGATGATCCACCTTTCACGCCGCGACGCCCTCGTCGCGGGCTCGCTCGCCGCGGCCTTCGGGCTGGCGAAGCCGCTGCATTGGGTTGGGCCGGCGCAGGCGCAGGTCATCCCCGATCCGGCCGTCGGTTTCCGCCGCTACAAGGTCGGCACGATCGAGGTGACGGCGCTCTATGACGGCATCTGGGAGAAGCCGCACGATCCCTCCTTTATCAAGAACGCCTCGATCGAGGAGACCAAGGAGGCGCTGGCCAAGGCCGGTCAGACCACGGCGTTCATGCCGATTCCGCTGACGGTCGTCGTGCTCAAGATCGGCGAGCGCTATGTGATGATCGATTCCGGCTCGGGCGCCGGCCAATGGCAGCCGACCGCCACGAAGCTGACGAGCAACATGGCTGCCGCGGGCATCGACCCCGCCAGGATCGACACCATCCTGATCTCGCATTTCCATCCGGACCACATCTTCGGGCTGATGAATCGCGGCACCAACGCGCCGGTCTTTCCCCATGCCGAGATCGTCGTGACCTCGACCGAATACAAATGGTGGACCGAGCCCGGCCGCGTCGAGAAGCTGCCGGATGCGCGCAAGGCGCTGGGGCAGCGCATCAACGCCGTGTTCCCGGGCTGGAAGAACTTCAAGCTCGTCGATGGCGAACCGGAGGTTGCGCCGGGCGTGCGCCTCGTCAAGGCGCCGGGCCATACGCCGGGCCACGCCGCCTTCCATGTCAGCTCGGGAAACCAGCAGCTCATGATCTCCAACGACGTCGCCTACGTCCCCGCGCTGCTCGCGCCCCATCCCGACTGGCAGGGCAGCTACGATCAGGACAGCGTCACCGCGGTCGACACGCGCCGCAAGATGATCGACCGGGTCATCGCCGAGAAGATGGCGATATGCGGCGCTCATTTCCCGTTCCCGGGCACCGGCGTCTTCGTCAAGGACGGCGCTGGGTACGGTTTCACCCCCACCACGGCCTGATCCCGGACGGGCTGCCGCACGCTGCGGCAGCCCCATGCTCAGCCATCTTTCGTCAAGGAAACAGTCATGACCCTCAAGCTCGCCCTCACTGCCTTTGCCGCTGCGTTTGTGCTTTCGACCGCTGCTTTTGCGGTGGATACCACGCCGACGAAGGGCGCCCCCGATCTCACCGCCGTCAGGGCGGCGATCAAGGCCAAGGACTTCAAGGTCGCCATCGTCGATCTCAACCGTATGGTCGACGCCGGCATCCAGCATGCCGATGTCTACAGCCTGCTCGGCTTTTCGCTGCGCAAGAGCGGCGACCAGAAGACCGCGCTGACCTACTACCGCAAGGCGCTCGACTTCGATCCCGGCCACAAGGGCGCGCTCGAATATCAGGGCGAGCTTTATGTCGAGATGGGAGAGACCGCCAAGGCCCGGGTCAATCTCGTCGCGCTCGAAAAGCTCTGCCCGACCGGCTGCGAGGAGCGCGAGGATCTCGAAAAAGCGGTCGCATCGGCGCCCAAGACCAACTGATCAGGACCAACTGATCAGGACCAGTTCACCCCGCAGTCGCACCGGGCTGGCGCCGGCTCGCCGGCCCCAGCCCTCGTGTCGAGGACAAAGACCATGATGATCGCGAAATTGTCTGACGCCGCCGCTCTGTTCGGGCGCCTGCTGATTGCGCTGCTGTTCGTCCACGAAGGCTGGATCAAGCTCACCCATATCGAGGCATCGATGGCCTATATGAGCAGCTTCGGCGTTCCGGGCTGGCTTCTGCTCCCGGCTACAGTCGTCGAAATCGGCGGTGGGATTCTGCTGCTGGCGGGATGGGGGAGTCGTTATGCGGCGCTGGCGCTGGCCGCCTTCTGCATCCTGGCGGCCGCGATCTTTCACAACGTCCTGTCGAACGGCAACCAGTTGCTGCATTTCGAAAAGGACCTGGCGATCGCCGGCGGGTTGCTCATCCTTTTCGCGAGGGGCCCCGGCGGCTTTGCGCTTCCGGTTGGGCGGTGGATCGGCCTTGCCGGCAAGCCGGCGGACCGCGTGGCTTGAACGGTCACGCGGTCGACAGGGATCTCTCAGGGAACAAGGATGACCTTGCCCATGCTCCTGCGGCTTTCGAGACGCCGATGCGCTTCCGACGCATCGGCGAGCGGGAAGACGGAATCGATCGTCACCGCGAGTTTGCCGTCAACCGCAAGCGTGAACAGGTCCATCAGATCTCGCTTCAGGCTGTCAGGCGTCAGCAGCGGCGCCAGGGCAAAGCCGGTCAGCGACTGGTTCATGAAGATCATGCGCCTGAGTTCGTCGTCGCCGAACTGGAAGCCGCGGATGTTCAGCGCGCCGTAGATGGCGATCTGTCCGCCCGGAGCCAGCATCGCCAGGCTGTCCTGCACGATCGCGCCGCCGACCGATTCATAGATCACATCGGGCCCGCGACCATCGGAGGCGCTCTTCACGACGTCGGCCCAGTCCGCCTGGCTGTAGTTCACCAGTTCGTCGGCGCCGATCCGTCCGGCGAAGGCGAGCTTTTCAGGGGAACTTGCCGCGGCGATGATGCGAGCGGCGCCCTGGCGGCGGGCGAGTTGCACCAGAAAGGAGCCGACCCCGCCGGCCGCGGCGTTGATCAGGACGGTCTTTCCAGCCGCGGGCGCCTGTCGAAGCAGGTAGTGCGCCGACAGGCCCTGGACCATCAGCGCGTCGGCGGCCTCGAACGAGACGCCGTCGGGGATCGCCGTCGCGAAGCCTGCGTCGATCACGACATACTCGGCATAGCCGCCGAAATGCATGCCAGCCGCGAACATCGAGGCGGCGACGCGCCCGTCCTGCGGCCAGGCGGTGCGATCGACGCCTTCGCCATGCGCTTCGACGACGCCCGCGACTTCGAGGCCGAGTATGCTCGGAAGCGGCGGCGTCATCGCATAACGGTCGGCCCGCATCAGCGTGTCGGCGAAGTTCACGCCCGCGGCGCGGACGCGGACGAGAAGCTGGCCTGGCCCGGGCGTCGGCCTGGGTGCATCGACGGTCTCGAGGACTTCGGGCCCGCCGAAGCGGCTGATCTGGATGGCTTTCATGGGTGATACCTCGCAGGCATGTGTGTTGCTGCGCAGGCTTGTCCCGTGTCCTGAGTTTTCGCTCTACGAACTCTTTTGTGTCCTACACACCGGAAGGTGGCGCCGTGGGTGCGACCAAACGATTGCCGGTCTATCCCGCCGAACGGGCTCTCAAGGTCATATCGGGACGCTGGAAGGCGCTGCTGCTTTACCGCCTCTATGAAGGCCCCAGGCGCCTCACCGAGTTGAACCGGCTTTTCCCCGGGCTCAGCCAGAAGGTGCTCATACAACAGCTGCGCGAGATGGAGGAGCATGGTCTCGTCTCTCGCGAGGTCCATGCCCAGGTGCCGCCACGCGTCGACTACGGCGCGACCCCGATGGGGCGAAGCCTCGAGCCGGTTCTGCTCGCCCTGTGCGACTGGGGCAGGCTGCATGCGCGCGTGCTCGACCGGATCGACGCGATTCCGGGCTGCCCGGAGGCTGGTCGCGTCCTGGGTCCGTCAAAGAGCAGGGCGGGCGACTGCGCGCCGTCGATCTAGCTTTTCAAGCTCTGGCGCTGTCTGGCGCGATAGCGCGCGACCTTGTCGCGGTTGCCGCAGACGCTCATCGAGCACCAGCGCCGCGTGTTGTTCTTGCCCTGATCGTAGAACACCAGCGAGCAATCCGGGTTGGCGCAGTGCCTGAGGCGCTCGGGCTCGGCTTCGCAGACGAAGCGGGCGAAGTCCTCCGCGACCACCCCGAGCGGCCCGGCCGCGCCCCAGTCGAGCCGCGTGCGCAATATCGGCCGCCCGTCGACCATATCGAGATGCAGACGGACCGCGACCTGCGCCAGCAGGGCATTGACCGCCGCCGTCATGGCCGCGGGAAGCGGCTCGCCGGCGCGCACGAGATCGAAGGCCGGGCGCAATGTCTCGCGCAGCGCGGCCAGCTCGTCTGACATCGCAAGGCTATGTGCGGATGCGGCGATCTCCGCCGCGGCAAGCCATGCCGAAGCCGCATCCGGCGTCGCGATCACGTCGGCGCGCGTCACGCCATCGGTCATGACCGTGTTCAGCAGATCGAGCCAGAGCCGCCCGCCGAGAAAGGGCATGCCATCGCGAAACTCGCTCGTTGCATCAGAAGCTCCCGGCATGGCGCAGGTCCTTGGTCGCGATCACAAATTCGTAACCTGTAAAATAAGGCTTGAAAGGTGTCGATGCAAATGACACCATTCAAATATCAAATGAATGGTTACGGAGATCGCCTTGAACGCCATAGCTCGCCTCACACGCCGCACTGCCTTCGCAGCAGCGGCTCTCGCCGGAGTATCCACCATGACCGCCCATGCCGCCGCGCCGAAGGCTTTTGCCGCATCGCCTGTCCAGTTCCGCACCGTCACGGTGCAGGGCCTCGACATTTTCTATCGGGAAGCCGGTCCGAAGGACGCGCCGGTGCTGCTTCTGCTGCACGGCTTCCCGTCATCCTCTCACATGTTCCGCGACCTGATCCCGCTGCTCGCGACGCAGTACCGCGTCATCGCGCCGGACTATCCCGGTTTCGGCAACAGCGCGGCGCCCGGCATCGACGCGTTCCCCTACACCTTTGCCGCGCTGGCGGACGTCGTCGATGCCTTCACCGATGCTGTCGGCGCCACCAGCTACGTCATCTACATGCAGGATTATGGTGGACCGATCGGCTTCAGGCTGGCGCTGAAACGCCCGGAGCGCGTGCGCGGCTTCATCGTCCAGAACGCCGTCGCCAATGTCGAAGGCTGGAATCCCGACGTCGTCAAGGCGTTGTCGCCCTTCTGGCAGGGTCGCAACGCCCAGACCGAGCAGCCCGTCCGCGCGTTGCTGACCGCCGAGACGACCCGTTTCCAGTACACGCATGGCGCCTCCCGCAAGGAGCGGCTCTCTCCCGACGCCTGGATCCATGATCAGGCCGGGCTCGACCGTCCCGGCAACGACGCGCTGCAGGTCCAGATGCTGTGGAACTATCAGGACAATGTCGCCCAATATCCGAAATGGCAGGACTACCTGAAAACCAGGCAGCCGCCGATGCTGATCGCCTGGGGCGACAATGACCCTTATTTCACGTTGAAGGGCGCCGGCCTGTTCAAGACGCTCGTGCCCTCGGCGGAGCTGCACCACTACGACGCCGGGCATTTCGCCCTCGAAACCCATGTCGACGAGATCGCAGCGGTGTCTCTGGCCTTCCTCGCCCGCCTTCCGAAGGTGAAGTGAGGATCGCGCCGTAGGCATGCCTCCAGCCGACGGCGTTGCGCGCGGCCGGGCGTTTGCCCCTTTTGCCCGACCGCGTTGACTTGACCATTCCCGTCTTCCCCTCTTCGGAGATCGCAATGAAATCCCTTTTTGTGTGGACCGCTCTGGCGGTCTTCACCCATGCCGCCTGCGCTGGCGCTCAGGTTCGCAACAGCGGTTATGAGTTACCCCTGGCTCTTGCGCTCGACGCGGCGACCCAGGCGCTGAAGTCCTGCGAGGCGTCCGGTTACAAGGTCTCCGTCGCGGTCGTGGACCCGTCGGGTGAACTGCGTGCGTTCGTCAAAGGCGATCACGCGACCGTCCATACGAAGGAGACCAGTTTCCGCAAGGCCTATACGACCGTGACGCTCGGCCCGGTTTTCGGTTTTGATGCGCTGGGCGCGTTCGTCGAGAAGGCAAAGAGCAATCCGGCCACCCCGTCTTTCCTGACGGTGCCGAATATCATCCTGCTGCCTGGCGCGGTCGCAATTCGGGCCAGGGGCGAGATCGTTGCGGCGATCGGCGTGGGCGGCGCGCCCGGCGGCGACAAGGACGAGATCTGCGCCGCAGCCGGCGCGGCGGCGATCAGGCAAAAGCTGCCCGCCACGAACTGATCCGGGGGGAGGGCGGGCCTGCGGCAGGATCGGCTCGAAGCGCGAGTCGCGTTCCTGCCCCGGTGTCCTGATGACGTCGCCGCTGCCTTCGTGACAGTTGTGCGGCCTCATCTTGGCTGCGATCGGATGGCCATGCCGGCCTCTGACATGGCCGGTCTCGCCGAATGTCGGCCGAGGTCCCAAGCCCCTCCCGCCCAACGCCACCATTGCGGTTGCCGCCCTCGCGGCGCGTAAAATTGCCGATGGCATCGACGCTCTCATCCTGGGCGGCGACGCTGTCCGGGCAAGAAAGCATCTTGCATACAAGGTATATTTCAGCTCATAATTTCGGGTGAGAGCGGCACAAGCCGCCGGATGGGGAAACGATGTCGGGGAGCGCGGCGCGAATTCTGGCTGGTGATGGAACGGCGCAGCTCTGGCGCGCCAGCCGTCCGCGCAGTGCGTCGCAGGACGTCTATGTCGCGATCAAGGCGCGTATTCTCCAGCTCGATCTGCATCCCGGCCAGTCATTGTCCGAGCCTGAACTCGCGGCCGCCTATGGCGTCAGCCGCACGCCGGTGCGCGAGGCCCTGATCCGGCTCTCCGACGAGGGGCTGGTCGACGTCGTGCCCAAATCAGGCACGACCGTCTCGCGGATCCCGCTCGCTTTGCTGCCGGAAGCGATCCTGGTGCGCAAGGCGCTGGAGGACATCACCACCCGTCATGCCGTCGAGCGCGCCAGCGGCTCGGCGCTGCTGCAGCTCGAGGCCTGCCTGATGCGCCAGCAGGAGATCGTCGTCCAGGCGGATTTCGAGGCTTTCCATCTGGCCGACGAGGCCTTTCACGCCACGATCGCCAGGATCGCCGGCCTCTCGGGCATCTGGACGCTGGTCGAGCGCGCCAAGATGCATGTCGATCGCTATCGCCGCCTGACCCTGCCGCAAGAGGGGCGGATGGCGCAGGTCGTGGCCGAGCACAGGCTCGTGCTCGACGCGATCGCTAAGCGCGACGCCGACGCCGCCAGCCGCGCCATGACCGCCCATATCGCCGGCCTCGAGATCAGCATCGACAAGGTACGGCTGAGCAATCCCGCTTTCTTCGAGGAGAGTTTCGACTGAACCACCGACGGGGGCGATGCCTTCCGGCCGGCAAATCCGACGACGGCAGGTCCACTGCCGCGACATAACCCCAGGGGAGGACTTCATCATGAGACCGACGATCAGGACGCTGCTGCTTGCCTCGCTTCTCGCCGCCGCGAGCAGCCTGCCCGCTTTCGCGCAGACCAAGCTGCGCTGGGCCCATGTCTACGAGACCAGCGAGCCCTATCACACCGAGGCGCTCTGGGCCGCCGAGGAGATCAAGAAGCGTACCGGCGGCAAGGTCGAGATTTCCGTGCATCCGGCCTCGCAGCTCGGCAACGAGAACCAGATCAACGAAGGTCTCGGCCTCGGCACGGTCGACATGATCTACACCGGCGTCGCCTTTGCCGGCTCGATCCACAAGCCGCTCGCGATCACCAACGCGCCCTTCATCCTGCGCGATTTCGACCACTGGAAGGCCTATCGCGGGTCCAAGCTCTTCCGTGACATTGCCAAGGGCTATGAGGACAAGACCAAGCACAAGGTCGTGGCCCTGACCTATTACGGCCAGCGCCATGTCACCGCCAACAAGGCGATCACCAAGCCGGAGGACATGAAGGGCATGAAGCTGCGCGTGCCGCCGGCGCCGCTCTTCCTGATGTTCACCAAATCGGTCGGCGCCAACGCGACGCCGATCGCCTTCGCCGAGGTCTATCTGGCGCTGCAGCAGGGCACGGTCGACGGCCAGGAGAATCCGCTGCCGACGATCATGGCCAAGAAGTTCTACGAGGTGCAGAGCCACATCGTGCTGACCGGCCACATCACGGAATCGCTGCTGACGATCGTCGGCGCGACGAGCTGGGCCAAGCTCGACGACGGGCAGAAGAAGGTCGTCGACGAGGTTCTGCTCGAAGCCGCCTCCAAGGCGACCGACGCCATCCGCGCGTCCGAGCAGAAGCTCGCCGAGGAGTTCCGCAAGCTCGGCAAGACGGTGATCGAGGTCGACCGCAAGCCCTTCATCGCGGCGGCCGTCCCGCTTCACAATGACGCCGCTGCCGGCGCCGGCTGGAGCAAGGCCGAATACGACGCGCTGCAGGCGCTGAAATAGGCGACAGACGCGTCCCGCCGGCGCGTTCGCGCGCCGGCCTTTCCCAACTGACAGGTGCATGATGGCAGCGGCGCAGCAAACCGGGCAGGACGATCTCGCGGGCGCCCAACTCATCGTGGTCGAGGACGAAGAGGCCGTCGTCTCGCTCCATCTCGACGATATGATCGCCTTCGCCGTGTTCTGGGCGATGGGTATCGTCGTCTTCCTGCAGTTCTTCAGTCGCTATGTCCTGAACGATTCTGCCGCCTGGACCGAGGAGATCGCCCGCTACCTTCTGATGTGGGTGACTTTCATCGGCGCCGCCACCGTGATGCGCCGACGCACCAACATCGCCGTCGAGGTGCTCATGCACATGCTGCCGGAGGGGCCGCAGCGGCTGCTGCGCTTCCTGATCGATCTCGCGATGGTCTTCTTCGTCGCGCTGCTGTGCTGGTTCTCGGTGCTGATCACCGACCGCATGGGCATCCAGCGCATGACGGTGATCGATGTGTCGATGAGCGTCGTCTATGGCGGCATCAGCTTCGGCTGTTTCCTGATGTTCTGGCGCGCGGTGCAGGGCTTCGTCGCCAATGCCCGCCGCGGCTGGCGGCCCGATCCCAACGCCGTAACGCTTATCCTGGATTGACCGGCATGGCCCTGCTCTTCGTCGTCTTTTTCGTATCACTGCTGGTTGGCGTGCCGATCTTCATCGCGCTGGGCGGGGCCTCGCTGGTCTACACCCATTTCGTCGCCGGCATCCCGGACTTCGTCGTGCTGCACCGGATGGCCGGCGGCGTCGATTCCTTTCCGCTGATCGCGGTGCCGTTCTTCATCCTGGCCGGCAATCTGATGAACTCGGCCGGCATCACCAACCGGATCTATGATTTCGCCACCGCCGGCGTCGGCTGGCTGCGCGGCGGGCTTGGCCACGTCAACGTCGTCGGCTCGGTGATCTTCGCCGGCATGTCGGGCACGGCCGTCGCCGATGCCGGTGGCCTCGGCACCATCGAGATCAAGGCGATGCGCGACCATGGCTATCCGGCCGATTTCTCGGTCGGCATCACCGCGGCGTCCTCGACCATCGGGCCGATCATCCCGCCCTCGCTGCCGATGGTGATCTTCGGCGTGATGGCGAACGTCTCGATCGGCCAGCTCTTCGCGGCGGGCTTCCTGCCCGGGCTGCTGATGGCCTTCGCCATGATGATCTACGTCACCTGGTATGCGCACACCCACGGCATCGGCCGCGATGCGGCCTTCCGCTGGCGCGTCCTCGGCAAGACCTTCATCCGCGCGATTCCCGCGCTTCTGACGCCGATCATCATCATCGGCGGCATGTCGTCGGGCGCCTTCACCCCGACGGAAGCCGCGATCGCCGCCTGCGCATGGGCCCTGATCCTCGGCGTCCTGTTCTATCGTACGCTCGACCTCAAGCGCTTCTACCTGATCTCGGTACAGACCATCGAGACCACGGCGAGCGTGCTGATCATCGTCGGCGCCGCCTCGCTTTTCGGCTGGGTGCTGACCGTCACGCAGATCACCGAGCAGGTCACCGCCGGCCTGCTCGGCATCACCACCAACCCGCTGCTGCTGCTCCTGATCATCAACCTGATCCTGCTCGTCGTCGGCTGCTTCATGGAGACGATCGCGGCGATCTCGATCCTCGTGCCGGTGTTCATGCCGGCCGTGCTCAAGGTCGGCATCGATCCCGTGCAGTTCGGCATCATCATGGTGCTGAACCTTATGATCGGGCTTCTGACGCCGCCGGTCGGGATGGTGCTGTTCGTGCTCTCGCGCGTCGCCAACATGTCGTTCGACCGTACGGTCAGGGCTGTCCTGCCGTTCCTGGTCCCGCTGCTGGTCGTGCTGGTGCTGATCACGGTCTTCCCGCAGATCACGCTCTATCTACCGACGCTGTGGTATCGCAGCGGCTGAGCGCTCGCCCGCGCGTCAGCCGACGCTCGCCCTGGTTTAAGAGGGCGAGCATCCGAAGTGCTTGCGGATGCTACGGTTGAAAGAGATCGCGTCGCTCCAGCTTCGGCCGGCCCATCCGCCATTGACAATCGAAAAATCGATATATCATATAATCAGATAACTCCCGATGCCCGTCTGAAGACGACGAAGGAGAGGCCCGATGCCGTTCCCCAAGCTTAGCAAGCGCCAGCTTTTGCAGGGTGGCGCCGCCGCGCTGGCCGGAGTCGCCGTCCCGCAGATCGCGCGATCGGCGCCCGCGCCGCTGACGATCGTGCTGGAGTCGGAAATCGTCATCCTCGACCCGCACGCGACCACGGCGGCGATCACGCGTACCTTCGCCTACCAGGTCTTCGACACGCTGTTTGCGATGGATACGAAAGGCGTGATCCACCCGCAGATGGTCGAGCGCTTCGAGACCTCTGCCGATGGCCTGTCCTGGCAGTTCAAGCTGCGCGACGGCCTGTTCTGGCACGATGGTGCGCCGGTCAAGGCGTCCGACTGCGCGGCGTCGCTGAAGCGTTGGGCGCGCGGCGACGCGCTCGGCAAGATGCTGGCGGCGCAGGCGACCGCGATCGAGGCGATCGACGACAGCACCTTCAAGATCGTGCTGAAGCAGCCGTTCCCGCTGATGCTCGATGTGCTCGGCAAGCCGAATGCGCCCGTGCCGGCGATGATGCCGGAGCGGATCATTCCGCCGGCCGATCAGCGCATCAAGGAGATCATCGGGTCGGGTCCGTTCAAGTTCCGTGCGGACGCCTGGCGTCCGGGCGACAAGATCGTGCTGGAGCGCTTCGAGCGCTACAAGCCCCGGGCCGAGAAGTCCGATTTCCTGGCCGGCGGCAAGGTCGTCAATATCGACCAGATCGTGATCAAGGCGATTCCCGACGATGCGACGGCGGCGACGGCGCTGATCGCGGGCGAAATCGACTACATGCAGTACCTTCCCTTCGACTGGCTTTCCAAGCTGGAGGCGACGAAGAGCGTCAGCGTCATGGCGCTGACCGGCGTCGACATGTTCCAGGGCAATTTCCGGCTGAACCACGCCACCGGTCCATTCGTCGATCCCGAGATCCGTGCCGTGTTGTGGAAGTGCGTCGGGCAGGCCGAGACGCTGCAGGCGATCGGAATCCCCGAGCGTTACGCCGCCAAGAGCTGCCCGTCCTATTTCATGTGCGACGCGCCGTTGAGTTCGACCGAGGGAGCAGGAGTTGCCAGGCTTGCCATCGACGAGGCGCGCGAGGCGCTGAAGAAGACCAGCTACAAGGGCGAGCCGGTCGTCTTCCTGACGGTCGCCGGCTCGATCTCGCAGACGGCGGGAAGCGTCCTTGCCGACAACATGCGCAAGGCGGGCTTCACCGTCGACGAGCAGGTCATGGACTGGGGGACGGTGCTGGCGCGCCGCGCCAAGAAGGACGGCTGGAGCATCTTTCCGGTCTACGCCAACGGCATCGACATGATCTCGCCCCTGACCCATTTCTACATCGGCAACAACTGCACCGACTATGCCGGATGGAGCTGCAGCACGGTGATCAGCGAGAAGCTGCTGGCCTTCGCCAAGACCTCCGATGCAGCCGAGCGCAAGCGGATCGCCGCCGAGATTCAGGTCGAGGCCTACAAGAACACACCGTCTGTCATGTGGGGGCAGTTCTGCCGCCCGGCCGGATACCGCTCGCGGGTCAAGAACCTCGTCCAGTCGAGTTTCCCGATGTTCTGGCAACTCACGCTCGACGCCTGAGGGAAAGCCCGACCCAGTTCCACGCCTTGTAAGGAAGTCCGATGGCAACCGACGCCGATCGCAGCGCCGTGACGGCGGCTGTGCCGCCGCTGTCTGGCGCGCTCACGCTGCTGGGCCTAGCTGGGGAGGTCACGGTTTCGCGCGACGCATGGGGCGTTCCCCATATCCGGGCCGGCAGCGAGGCCGATGCCTACAGGGCGCTCGGCTTCGTGCATGCGCAGGACCGGCTCTTCCAGATGGACCTGACCCGGCGCAAGGCGCTCGGCCGTTCCGCCGAATGGCTGGGCGCGGAGGCGGCTGAAGCCGACATTCTGGTCCGGCGTCTCGGCATGGAGAGCGCCTGCCGGCGCGACTATGATGCGCTCAGCGCACAGGCGAAGGGCATGCTGGAAGCCTATGCGGCCGGCGTGAACGGCTTCCTCGCTTCCGGCGCGCCGCTGCCGATCGAATACACGCTGCTGCAGGCGCGGGCCGAGCCATGGCAGCCCTGGCACAGCATCGCCGTGATGCGGCGGCTGGGCCTTCTCATGGGTTCGATCTGGTTCAAGCTCTGGCGCATGCTGGCCTTGCCGATCGTCGGCGCGGAAAACGCGCTCAAGCTGCGCTACGATGACGGCGGCGGCGATGTGCTCTGCATTCCGCCAGGCGTCGGCGCCACCCGCGTCGAGGCCGATATCGTCAAACTCGCGCCGGCAGTCCAGGCCCTGCTGGCGGCGATGGGTGGCGACGCGGCAGATGGCACCGGCGGTGGCAGCAACAACTGGGCGGTCGGCCCGACGAAGACCGCGACCGGGCGGCCGGTTCTGGCTGGTGATCCCCACCGCGTCTTCGAGATCCCAGGCATGTATGCGCAGCATCATGTCGCCTGCGACGCCTTCGACATGATCGGCCTGACGGTGCCGGGCGTACCGGGGTTCCCCCATTTCGCCCATAACGGCACGGTCGCCTACTGCGTGACCCACGCGTTCATGGATATCCATGATCTCTTCATCGAACAGTTCGAGGAGGAGGGCGCACGCGCCCGGTTCGGAGATGGCTTCGAGCCGACGCGCCGCCGCACCGAGCGCATCTCGGTCCGTGGCGCAGGCGATCGCGAATTCGAGATCGTCGAGACGCGGCATGGTCCCGTCATCGCCGGCGATCCGCGCAAGGGTTTTGGCCTCGCGTTGCGCTCCGTCCAGTTTGCCGAAACCGACCTGTCCTTCGATTGCCTGACGCGTATGCCGCAGGCGACCAGCGTAGCCGAACTCTACGACGCGACGCGGGGCTGGGGCCTGATCGACCACAACCTCGTCGCGGGCGACACGGCCGGCTCGATCGGCCACCTCGTGCGCGCCCGCGTGCCGCGCCGCCCGCGCGAGAACGGCTGGTTGCCCGTGCCGGGCTGGACGGGCGAGCATGAATGGCGCGACTGGATCGCCCATGCCGACATGCCCTGCGTGATCGACCCGCCAGGCGATGTGATCGTCACGGCCAACAACCGCGTCGTGGCCGACAGCCACCCGGACTATCTCTGCACCGACTGCCATCCGCCCTATCGCGCCGAGCGTATATTCGCCTGCCTGCGGGAGGGCGCGCCTTTTAGGGTCGAGGACGCTGCGGCGATCCACGCCGACACGGTTTCTCCTCATGCGGAACTGTTCCAGAAGCGGCTGGCCACACTGGGTACGGCCGCCAGCGCAAAGGCTGAAGAGTTCAGAAAGCTCCTGCTTGGCTGGGACGGGCGCATGGACGCGGGCTCGCGCGCGGCTGCCGCCTACAACGAATTTCGCCGCGCCCTGACGAAGATCGTCACTGTGCGCAGCGGGCTGGCGCAGGCGACGTCGCACGCCTTCGCCAATGTCGCGCCCGGCGTGTCGCCCGAGGGGCAGGTATGGTGGGCGCTGCCGACGCTGCTGCGGAACGACGATACCGGGATCCTGCGCGGCTGGAGTTGGGACGAGGCGTTTGCGCAGGCCCTGGCGACAGCGGCCGAGCGCTTTACCGGGGCGACATGGGGAGTGGCCCATCAGCCGCGCTTCGTCCATCCGCTATCGGCGCATTTTCCGACGTTCGCCGAGCTGCTCGACCCGCCTTCGCGACCGATCAGCGGCGACGGTGATACGGTGTTGGCGACCGGGATCGTGCCCTCAGTCGGTCCGGTCTCGACCTATGGCGCGCTCTCCCGCTACGTTTTCGATGTCGGCGCCTGGGAGAACTGCCGCTGGGTCGTCTTCCACGGGACCTCTGGACATCCCGGCAGCAGCCATTATGCCGACCAGAACGAGCCCTGGAGCGCCTGCGAGATGGTGCCGATGCTCTACGATTGGGACCGCATCGCCGCGGAGGCGAAAACGGTTCAGACGCTCAATCCGGGCTGAGTCCGGGACGGCCGCGCCTTCCCTTAGGACGCGAGGCGAGCGCGTCCGTAATCGGCGTAGCGCGCGATGACGGTGTCCATCTCGGCGTCGTCGAGCATCACGATATCGCCGGTCCGCTTGGCGATGCAGTATTGCCGAGCCAGCATTTCGAGCTTGATCGCTCGGGCGAGCGCCTGCTGCAGGGTGTCGGCGCGGCAGACCATGCCGTGATTGGCCATCAGGCAGGCTGTGTGCGTCCGCAGCGCTTCGATGACGCCCTCCGCCAAAGCCATGGTGCCGAATGGCTCATAGGGCGCGCAGGGCACCTCCTTGCCGCCGAACGAGGCGACCATGTAGTGGAATGCCGGAATCGGCCTACGCAAACAGGACAGCGCGACGCAATGGTCGGGATGGGCGTGGATGACCGCCTGGCCGAGCCCGGCCCGGTAGATCGCGCCGTGGATCGCCCATTCGCTCGATGGTACGCCCGGCGACAATGCCGTCCCGTCGAACCGCGCCAGCACGAAGTCCTCGGGCCGGATCGTGGCCCCGTCGGCACCAGTCGGGCTGATGAGCATATGCTCGCCCCGGCGGACACTGATGTTGCCGGCATTGCCGATGCTGAGGCCGGCCTGCTCGATACGGCGATAGACGTCCCGCAATTCGAGCCGGGCAGCATCTTCGCCGAGCCCGGCCTGACCGCCATCCGCCATCGTCATTCTCCGCGTTCCATGGTTTCGAGCATCGGGAGAAACATGTCGTCGGGCCCGAGCTTTCCGGATTTCAGGCAGAATGCGAGCGGCTCGTCGCGCTGCGCCACCGCATGCGAAATGCCGGGTGCACGATAGGGTCCGACGCTCAGCCGCGTGATCCCGAGCCGTTCGACGATCGCGCCCGAGGTCTCGCCCCCGGCGATCAGGAAGCGCCGGACCCCGGCTTCGTGCAGGGATCGGGCGGTGAGCGACAGGATGGTTTCGGCCAGCGCAGCCGCCTCGCGACGACCGATGCGGGCCTGCAACGCGGCCACCTGTTCCGGTCCGGCGGAGGTTGCAATCGCGACCGGGCCGGCGGCGAGACGGGGCAGGGCCCACGCCGTTGCATGCGCGCATGCGGCTTCAGCGCTGTCGAACGCGCCTGGATCGATCGTCAGTACCGGCCGCGACCGTCCGAAGACCTCCAGCTGTTTCAGCGTCTTCTCGGCGCAGCTTCCAGCCAGCACCACGCCGGGACCTGCGACAGCCGGCAGGGACGTCGTCCGGGCGTCGCCGAGCAACCCCATCCGCCGCCAGAGCGCCGGATAATAGGCGGCGACGGAGGAATTTCCCGTCATCAGCGGCCACCTTACGGTCAGCTCGGCAATGGCTGCGAGATCCGCCGGGGTCGCGGCATCGGCCAATGCGAAACCGATTCCGCGCTGAACGAGGCCGTCGCAATGGCGGGTCATGGCTTCGATGCCGTCCCGGACGATCTGGTGCGGGATCAGGCCGACCGGCGTCGCCGTCTGCTGTTGCAGCACGCGCACCAGATCGGGGTCGGTCATCGGCGTCAGCGGGTCGTGGCGCTTGGGCGACTCCGAGATCAGCCGGTCGTCGGCGAAGAGATGGCCCTGGAACACGCGCCGCCCCGCTTCCGGAAAGGACGGGCAGAAGGCGGCAAGCCGGCTCCCGGTCAGTTCGCGCAGCGCATCGGCGCAAGGGCCGATATTGCCTGAAGGCGTCGAATCGAAGGTCGCGCAGTATTTGAAGAAGATCTGTCGGGCCGACTGGCTTTGCAGCCATGCCCCGACACGGGCAAAGTCGGCGCGCGCGAGCGCGGGATCGGTGACGCGCGTGCGCCGCGCCACGACGATGGCAGGCGACTGCACCGGAGCTGTAACATCGGTCACGAACTCGCAGGCGACGCCGGCGGCGCAGAGCATCGCCGCCAGTTCCAGCCCGCCAGTCAGATCGTCGGCGATGGCGCCAAAAACCAGACTCATAAGGTTTGCTCCCCAGATGGCATTTGAATATATCATATACGGAAGAGCGTCCACTGATCGGGAGGTCACGCCATGACGGGCAGCGCCACATCACCGCGCCGCGACGCAAACGCTCCGGGCGAGACTCGATGACCGGCGCGGCCGGGCGGCAGCCGGCGCCACGCATCGCCGAGCCCGCCGAGCTTGCGGCGATCGCGGCACGGCTGCGCCGGCGCGTGGTCGAGCTCGTCGCGCCGACAGGGCAGGGCTATGTCCAGCAGGGGCTGGGCGCGGCCGATCTCTTCGCCGTGCTGTATTTCTCCGAGTTGCGGCTCGACCCCGCCGATCCGGACTGGCCGGAGCGCGACCGTTTCCTGCTCTCGACCGCCCACAATACCGCGATCTTCTATGCGACGCTGGCCGAGCGCGGGCTGGTCGATGCCACAGCTGTCTCCGACTATTGCCGTGACGGCTCGCCCTTCGAGGTCAACGCCTCCGAACGTGTCGGCACCGTCATCGAGGCGACCTGCGGCTCGCTCGGGCAGGGTCTTTCGGTCGGGATCGGCATGGCGCTGAGCGCCCGCCGGCGCGGCTACGCCACCCGCGTCTATGTCGTGCTGGGCGACGGCGAATTGCAGGAAGGACAGGTCTGGGAGGCGGCGCTCCTGGCTGGAAGCCTCGGCCTCGACAATCTCTGCCTGCTGATCGACGACAACCGGATGCAGGTCGAAGGCCATGTCGACACGGTCGTGAAGCTCGAACCGATCGATCGCAAATGGGCCTCGTTCGGCTGGGCGGAGCAGGTTGTCGACGGCCATGACATTTCGGCGCTGCAGGCCGCGCTCGGCCGCGCCCGGCAGGCGAGGGGGCAGCCGAGCTGCCTCGTGGTCCGTACGTTGCCGGGCAAGGGCGTGCCCTCGCTCGAAGGCGTGCTCGCGCATAATCTCAAGCTGCCGCCCGATGTCGCGGCCATGGCGCTCGCCAGCCTCGCGGAGACGAAATCATGACGTCCACCGCAGCTGACGACCTGACCGTCCAGGACTTCAACCAGCGTGGAGCGGCGGCCGCGCCGGTACGCAAGTTCTACGGCGAGACGCTGCTCGAACTGGCCCGCGCCGACAGCCGTATCGTCTGCCTCACCGCCGACCTGACCTTGCCGACCGAGACCGATCTGTTCCGCGATGCATTGCCGCAGCGTTTCCTGCAGGTCGGCATCGCCGAGGCCAACATGATCGGCATCGCCGGCGGAATGGCGCGCAGCGGAGACATCCCCTTCGTCCATTCGTTTTGCGTTTTCGCGACGCGGCGCTGCTACGACCAGATCGCGATGCAGGTCGCCTATCCCAATGCCAATGTGAAGATCGTCGGCGTCATTCCGGGCCTGACCACCCTGCTCGGCGTCTCCCATCAGGCGATCGACGATATCGCGCTGATGCGCGCGCTACCGAATATGACGATCATCGAGCCAAGCGATCCAGGCCAGGTGCCGGGTGCGGTGCGCGCGGCTGCCGCTCATCCCGGTCCGGTCTATCTCAGGCTGAAGCGCGCCGACGGTACGGAGCATTTCGGGCAGCCCGAGCATGATGTGATGCCGCTGGGGCGCGTCCGCATGCTGCGCGAGCCCGGCGAGGGTCTGCTGCTGGCCTGCGGCATGATGGTCGAGGTGGCCCGCGAGGCGGCGGAACTGCTGGCGCAAGACGGCATCGCGGTCGGCGTCTTCGACGTGCCGACGCTGAAGCCGCTCGATCCCGGCATTGTCGCTTTGGCGCGTGGCGCACGCGCGGTCGTGACGGCCGAGAACCACTCGATCATTGGTGGGCTCGGCAGCGCGGTGGCGGAGCTGCTGATGGAGGCCGGCGTCCGGACCGGCTTCGCCAGGATCGGCGTGCGCGACGTTTTTGCCGAGGGCGGCACGACGCCGTATCTGTTCGCGCGCTACGGGCTGACGGCAGAGGCGATCGCTGCGGCCTATCGTACCGCGCGCGAGCAGCGATCAGGCTGAGGCGCGTGCGCCGTCGCGCGACAGGTTGCGCGTATCGCCGCCGGTTTCGAGCAGCATGACCAGGTTGACGCCGCCCTGCCGCATATCGGTCTGGATGGCCTCGCGCACGCCCGCCGCGTCGCGGCGGCGCAGGTTCTCGAGAACCCGCTCATGCTCGTGCGGTCCCGGATAGGTCGGCGGCGCATAGGGATAGTGGTAGTTGAGCAGGGGGCCGTTGCGCATCCAGATGTCGTCGAGGATCGCGAGCAGTTCTGGCATGCCGGACGCCTCGTAGAGCCGGTGGTGGAAGCGCCAGTTGGCGCGCACGGCGTCGGACCAGCGGCCCTCGGTTTCCGCTGCGATCAGTTCGCCGTGGAAGGCCGCCATCTGGGCGATGCCATCGTCGTCGATGCGCGGCGTCGCGCTTTCCGCCGCCAGCCCTTCGAGAAAGAGGCGGATGGTGCGCAGCTCCAGATACTGCGCCAGCGACATATGGGCGACGATGATCGAGCGGCCGTCCAGCAGTTCGAGCGCCCGGGCGCGGACGAGCTGCATCAGGGCTTCGCGGATCGGCGTCTCCGACACCTGCATGGAGGCTGCGAGATCGCGGATCTTGAACCGATGGCCCGGCCAGAAGCGCCCTTCCATCAGGGCGAGACGCAGGTTGTTGTAGACGATGCGGGTCAGGCTGTCGCGCGCGACAGGCTCCATCGGGCCGGACTGCAACTGTGTCCCATCCGTCGTCGTCACGCTTCGCCAACTCTCTTCAATCGGTGCCGTTGCGCTGGCTGTACATGATATTTCCGATATCCAGAAGCGCTCTGGGGCAGCCATTTTGCGTCTCTTTTCAGCAGCTCCGTGCCCGATCGCCGAGCGGAATCCGCCTTGCCAATTCGGATATATCAAATATTCTGTTGCTGGATAAGAGGGGTTGATGTTGCAGTCGGGTGAAGCGTCCAGCAGGTCCGTGGGCATCGACGTGAGGTCGATCGTCAAGCGCTTCGGCGCCGTGACCGCCGTGGACGATGTTTCGCTCGATGTCAGGCCGGGCGAGTTTCTCGCCCTTCTCGGTCCCTCCGGCTCCGGCAAGACCACGATCCTGATGGCGATCGCGGGCTTCGA
This sequence comes from Allobosea sp. P2_A10, assembly GCF_056405115.1. Classification (NCBI taxonomy): domain Bacteria; kingdom Pseudomonadati; phylum Pseudomonadota; class Alphaproteobacteria; order Hyphomicrobiales; family Alloboseaceae; genus Allobosea; species Allobosea sp. P2_A10. The sequence continues at coordinate 386,675 of NZ_JBFUCS010000001.1, forward strand.
ATATCCCGACGCCGGCAGCATCGTGGTCGGCGGCGAGGACGTCACCTGGATGCCGCCCAACAAGCGCAATCTCGGGATGGTCTTCCAGAAATACACGCTGTTCCCGCATATGTCGGTGCTGGAGAACATCGCTTTTCCGCTCAAGATGCGCGGCGTCGGCCGGGCCGAGCGGGAGGAGAGGGCGCGTGCGGCGCTGAACACCGTCAGGCTCGATACCCTGGGGGATCGCAAGCCCTCGCAGCTCTCGGGCGGCCAGCAGCAGCGCGTCGCGATCGCACGCGCGATCGTCTACAAGCCGCGCGTCCTGCTGATGGACGAGCCGCTTTCGGCCCTCGACAAGAATCTGCGCGAGGAGATGCAGATCGAGACCAAGCATCTCCAGCGCGAGATCGGGGTCACGGTCGTCTTCGTGACGCATGACCAGACCGAGGCCCTGACCATGGCCGATCGCGTCGCCGTTCTCGACCATGGCCGTCTCCAGCAGATCGGCACGCCCCATGACCTTTACGAGACGCCGCAGACGGCCTTCGTCGCAGGCTTCATCGGCGAAACCAATTTCTGCCGGGCGGTTGCGCGCGACAGCGCGGCTCCGGGCGGGCGGGCCGCCGTGACGCTGCCGGGCGGAGCGGTCGTCGAGGCGACGGCCGTCGCTGCGGTCGCGGCGGGCAGCCCGGTCAGGCTGGCGATCCGGCCCGAACGGCTCAGCCTGACTGATGTCGGTGGCGCCGCGCTGACGGCGCGCGTGGCGGAGGCGATCTATGCCGGCAACGCGACGACGCTGATCCTGGCGACGCCCGATGGCCTGCAACTGCGCTTGCGGCTGCCGGCCGGCGGAGAGGCGGCGCTGCCTCGCCTCGGCGACATCGTCGGTCTGCGCTGGAAGGCAGCCGATGCGCGGATTTTTGGGGACGCGGCATGAACGGCCGGCCGAGCAACTGGCTTCTCGGCGGGCGGCAATACAGCCCGGCCGTCAGCCTCCTGCTCGCAAGCCCGTTCCTGCTGCTGGCTTTCGTCACCTTCCTGCTACCGCTCGGCTCGCTTCTGCATGAGAGCCTGTTCCTACCCGTGCCGACGTTCGCCCACTATCAGCGCGCGCTCGGCGAGCCGGTCTATCTGCGGGTGATGCTGCGCACGCTGCGCATCGCCGCCACGGTGACGGTGGTGAGTTTGCTGCTCGCCTGGCCGCTGGCCTGGGCTATGTCGCGCGCCAGCGGAGCAAAGCTCGCCATTCTGGTCGCCGCCGTCCTGCTGCCGCTCTGGACCTCCGTCCTGGTGCGGACCTACGCCTGGATGGTGCTGCTCCAGAAGAACGGCGTCATCAACCAGACGCTGGTCTCGCTTGGCGTGATCGATGAGCCGCTCAAGCTGCTTTACACAGAGGCTGCGGTGATCGTCGCCATGAGCCATGTCCTGCTGCCCTTCATGGTGCTGCCGATCTACTCGGCCCTGCGCGGCATTCCCGACGATTACGGGCGGGCGGCCCAGATGCTCGGCGCCTCCGAATGGGCGACCTTTCGGGAGGTGATCTTCCCGCTCTCCCTTCCGGGCGTCACTTCGGGCTGCCTGATGGTCTTCCTGCTCGCGCTGGGCTTCTTCGTCACCCCGTCGCTGATCGGCGGGCCGCAGCAGATGATGATCGCGACGCTGGTCTCGCAGCAGGTCCGCGAGATGCTCGACTGGTCCTTTGCCGGCGCGCTGGTCGGCGTCATGCTCGCCTTCGTCCTGCTCATCGCCCTCATCTTCAAGCGCGCCGTGCGGCTTGACCGTTTCGTGGGTGCCTCGTGAGCGCGCCGCTGAAGAATGGCCGGCCGGTCCGGCGCGCGGGGCAGATGGCGCTGGGCGCGACGGCCTATGCGGTCACCATCTTCCTGCTGCTGCCGACACTGGTGATCGCGCCGATGTCGATCGGTCCGGAGCGCTACATGCGCTTCCCGCCCAACGGCTTCTCGTTGCGCTGGTATGCCGCGTATTTCGGAGACCGGGACTGGATCGACGCGACCCTATTCAGTCTCGAAGCCGGTGTCATCGCGACGATCTGCGCGACCGTGATCGGCACCATGCTGGCGCTTGCGCTGGTGCGCGGCAGATTGCCGGGCAAGGGTCTGGTCGAGCTTCTGGTCATCGGGCCGGTGATCGTTCCCCATATCGCGCTCGCGGTCGCGATGTTCCTCGTCTTCGAGCAGTTGCGGCTGACGGGGACGCTGCTCGGCTTCGCCATGGCGCATACCATCCTGGCGCTGCCCTTCGTCGTCTTCACCGTGCTGGCGGCGCTCTATCGTTTCGATGCCGATCTGGAACGTGCGGCGCTGTCCTGCGGCGCTGGACCGCTCCAGACCTTCCGCCATGTCACGCTGCCGATGATCGCGCCAGGCGTGATCTCGGCGGCGCTGTTTGCCTTCATCATCTCCTTCGACGAGGCGGTGGTCTCGTTCTTCATCTCGAACCTCGACCGCAAGACGCTGCCCCGGAAGATGTTCGAGGACATCGACTACAACATCTCGCCGACACTGGCCGCCGTCGCCACCATGCTGACGCTGCTGACCGTCGTCGCGCTGGTCGGCAGCCATCTGGTCAAGGCCCGGACCGAGCGGGGGGCCGCCGGCTCATGAGCGAGCGGACCACGGCATGAATTCATTTTCCGCAGGCAGCAACAGGGGAGCTTCACGATGAAACTCGATCACACCGGACGACGCCTTGAAACAAACCGCCGTCGCTTCCTGGGAGGCGCGATCGGCGCGGCAACCCTGGCGGCGGGCGGCCGCGCTATGGCCCAGTCCAAGGAGGTCATCATCGCGACCACCGGCGGGCTGATGGAACGCAGCCTGCAGGAGCATTTCTACAAGCGCTTCGAAACCGAGACCGGCATCAGGGTTCGCGCCGTGCCGATCGAACTGCCCGACCAATGGGCGCGCGCCCGCGCCGGCCAGCGCAGCGGCAACGTGCCGTTCGATGTCGTGACTTCGACGCCGCCTGACCTGATCCAGCACGCCGACCTGATCCAGCCGCTCGACTGCGCCGGCATGCCCGGCATCGTCGCCAACGCCTTGCCCAATGGCTGCTTTCCGCAAGGCATCATCCGCACCGCCGGCGGCATGACGCTGGTCTGGAGCAAGAAGGCCTTCCCCAATGGCGGGCCGCAGTCCTGGGCCGATTTCTTCGACGTCGCGAAGTTCCCCGGGCCGCGCTCGCTGCCCGACACAGGCGACCGCGAATGGTGGGTGCCGCTCGCGGCGCTGCTCGCCGATGGGGTTGCGCCAGACAAGGCGTTCCCGATGGATGTCGACCGTGCCTACAAGAAGCTCGATGCGCTGAAGCCCCATGTCGCCGCGTGGTGGAAGAGCGGCGACAACGCCATGCAGATCATGCGCGGCGGCGACGCTGTGATGATGATGGTCTATTCGAGCCGCTCGGTCCCGCTCGCCAAGAGCGGCGAGTTCGACTTCACCTGGAACCAGGCGATCCGCGACGTCGGCAACTGGTCCGTACTCAAGGGCGGTCCCAACACCCAGAACGGTATCAAGTTCCTCGACTTCTTCGTCCAGAACGCCAGGGAGCATCTCGGCTTCAGCGAGAAGGTTTCCTTCGATTCCAACAACCGCGAAGCCCCCAATCTCGTCCCGGTCGAGGAGCGCCGCTATCGCGCCTCGTGGCCCGACAACTGGTCGAAGCTCGTCATCGCCGACTACGAATGGGTCGCGGCGAACCGCAACGCGCTGCGCGAACGCTGGGTGAGCTGGCTGACGAAGTGAGCCTGTCGTCGCCTTCCCGCCGGCGCGCGTCCGTCGCGCCGGCCGCTTCGCCGAGGTGTCCTGAATGCTGGTGAATTATCCCGAAGCGGCGCACTGGCCGGTCGACCCGACACGCCAGGATCTCGTCGCCGAAATGCGCGCCAAACCGCGCGGTCCCCACAGCGACGACCTGCTCAAGCTGCTTCACCGCATGCGCTGGACCGGCGTCGGCAAGCGCTTCGTCCTGATCGTGCTCGAACCCAACCGGCGCTGGATGCTGGGGCGCCTGCCGGGCCGGCGTGGCGCGCCGGTCGAGACATTCCCCAACCGCATCTTCACCAGCCTCGCCGAGGCCGAATGGGCCGTGTTCACCATGCGCTGGGAAGCGCTGACCGGACAGCGGCTCGACGATGGAACGCCTGCACCATGAAAGATACGAACTCCGTTCTCGGCTATGCTTGGCCGCTCGTCGTCTCGCCGGGCGAGGCGATCGCTTTCCGTCTCTCCAGCGCCACGCTCGCGCAGGCCGATGCGCGGGTCGTGCGCGTCCGCTGCGGCGATCCCGACCCGGCCGGCCCCGGACTGCAGGTGACGCCGCCGGGTACGCCGATCGACGGCCCCGTCGCGCTGCGCAACCAGCCGATCCATCCGGGCTCGTCGGCGATCGTCGGCGATAGGCCTGCCCTCCGGCCGGCAAGCTTTTCCGCGGGCTGTTTCCTCTATCCGACGGCGCCGCTCGCCGGCCCGCAGACGATCCTGTCGCGCTGGCGCGGGGATCTCGCGCAGGGCTGGCGGGTCGGTCTCGATGCCGAGGGCCATCTCGTTTTCGACGTCGCGGGAGGCGCCGGATCGCAAACCGCGCGGAGCGAGCGCCCGCTGATCGAGCGCGAATGGGTCTTCATCGCCGCCAGCTATGACGGCGCGACGGGCGCGCTCAAGCTGACCCAGCGCAGTCTCGATCCGCAGGCCGGTCGCGACACCTCCGGCTCTTGCGATGCGGCCGGCCCCGCCGGCCTCGGCTGGCCGGCGGACACGGCTCTGGTCTTTGCAGCCCATGCCTGCGAAGCCGGTCCCGATCCGCTGACGGCTGCGCATTTCGACGGCAAGATCGACCGGCCGCGGCTGTTCGGGGCCGTTCTTGCAGAAGACGCGCTGCGCCGCGCCTGCGAGGCGGTCGCTCCGTCGCCGGCCGATCCGGCGCTCATCGGAGCCTGGGATTTTTCGCTGGAAATGTCCGGCGAAATCGCCCGCGATGTCTCGACCAACCGGCTCGACGCCCGCTTGCGCCACATGCCGATGCGCGCTGTCGCCGGAGCGAACTGGGACGGCTCTGTCGTCCAGTGGACCGAGCGCCCCGATCTCTATGGCGCGATCCATTTCCACAGCGACGACATGGCCGATTGCGGCTGGTCGCCGGACCTGACGCTGACGATTCCCGCCGACTGGCGCAGCGGCTTCTATGCGCTGCGCCTGACCGCGCGCGATGACAGCGACGATCCTGTCGAAAGCTACGTCTCTTTCTTCGTCCGCGCGCCGCTCGGCCAGGCGAAGGCGCGGCTCGCCCTCGTCGCCTCGACGGCGACCTTCCTGGCCTATGCCAACAGCGCGCTCAGGCTCGATCAGGTCCACGCCGAGGCGATGCTCGAAGGGCTGATCGCGCTGTCGCGGGACGATGTCTATCTGCAGGAGCATCGCGAACTCGGGCTGTCGACCTACGACACCCATAGCGACGGCAGCGGCTGGTGCTACTCGACCGCCAAGCGGCCGATCCTCAACATGCGCCCGCTCGGAAACACCTTCAACTACGTCAACGACACCCACATCATCGACTGGCTGGAGCAGGGTGGTTTCGACTATGACGTCATCACCGATTGCGACATCGACCGTCATGGCGCGCAGCTGCTGAAATCCTATGCCTGCGTCATCAACGGCTCGCATCCGGAGTATTTCAGCCGCAACATGCTCGAGGCCTTCGACGCCTATCAGCGCGGTGGCGGGCGGCACATCTATCTCGGCGGCAACGGCTTCTACTGGCGGATCGGCTTCCATCCGGACCAGCCGCACCAGATGGAAATCCGGCGTGGCATGAACGGCTTGCGGACCTGGGAAGGCGAGCCCGGTGAGAACGGGCTCTCTTTCACCGGCGAGCCGTCGGGCCTCTGGCGCACGCATGGACGCCCGCCGCAGCGGCTTGTCGGCGTCGGCTTCGACGCGCAGGTCTTCACCCGGTCCTATCCTTACGAATGGCTCGACGATGCGCGCGACCCGCGCGTCGGCTGGCTGGTCGAGGGCGTCGATCTCGGCCAGCCTCTCGGCGATTTCGGCCTGCGCGGCGGCGGCGCGGCGGGTCTGGAGGTCGATCGTGTCGAGCCGACCTTGGGCTCGCCGCCGCATCTGTTGCGCCTCGCCACGGCAGACAAGCTCGACTATGGCGGCGTGCCGACGCTGGAAGAGCTCAGGACGCTTCATCGCGGGACCATGGGCGACCAGAACGCGCTGGTGCGCGCCGACCTCGCTTTCTTCCCGACTTCGGCTGGTGGCGCGGTGTTCTCGACCGGCTCGATCGCCTGGGCCTGCGCGCTGTCTTGTTCCGGCTATGAGAACTCGGTCAGCCGGGTCACCGGCAACGTTCTGCGCCGCTTCCTCGACCCTGCGCCGTTCTCAGGCTTCGACGAATGATGAAAGCCTTTGCCGGAATCGTGAAAACGAGACCGGTCGATATCTTTCGGAGCGTGTCAGGCCGCTGCGCGCATATATTCGGCGACGGCGGCAAGGCCGATATCGGCCGCCCCCAGCGCCTCCTCGATCTCGGCTTCGCCATGGGCGGCGCAGAGGAACATGTTGTGGCGCGGGTGGAAATAGACGCCCTGGGCCAGCGCCGACCGGCAGAACAGCTCTCCCTTGCGGAAATCGGCATCGTCCTCGAACAGGATCAACGGCATCTGCACGGGGCCGCTTTGCCGCAGGCCGACGCCATGGCGTCGGGCCAGACGATCGATGCCGTCGCGCAGTTTCTGGCCCATCGCGGACAGATGCGCGACCACGCCGTCGCGCCGCAGCACGGTCAGGGTCGCGACCGCCGCGGCCATCGGCACGGCGCCGCACCAGAACGAGCCGGTGACGAAGACCTGCGCCGCGGCCTGCCTCAGCCAGTCGCGGCCGGTGACGGCGGCGAGCGGGTGCCCGTTCGCGATCGCCTTGCTCCAGGCCGCGAGATCCGGGCGGACGCCGAGCGGCTCCCAGCTTCCGGCGAGGTTCAGCCGGAAGCCGGCGCGCACCTCGTCGAGGATCAGGGCTGCGCCCCTGGCGTCGCAGATCGCGCGCGCGGCCTGCGCGAAGGCTTGCGTCGGCAACTCCTGATCGCGCCCCAGATCATGGCGGTAGGCCGAGACCATGACGGCGGCAAGATCGTCTCCCGCCTGTTCGGCCGCCGCGCGCAGGCTTTCGATGTCGTTGAACTCGAAGAGCAGGACATGCGCCCGGTCCTCGGCGGTGACGCCGATCAAAGAGGGCGAGCACCACGGCACCGCGCCATGATAGGCCCCGCGCGCCGCCAGCACTTTGCGGCGGCCGGTCGCGGCCCGCGCAACGGTGACGCAGGTCGTCGTCGCATCCGATCCGTTCTTCTGGAACTGGGCCCAGTCCGCATGGGCGACGGTGTCGACCAGCAGCTCGGCAAGCTCGACCATGACCTCGGCGGGGCCGTTCATGCAGTCGCCGAGCCGGGCCTGGCGCTCGACCGCCGCTTCGACCTCGGCGTGATGATGGCCGAGCATGTTCGGCCCCCAACTGCACATGAAATCCAGATAGGAACGACCGTCGACGTCCCAGAGCCGGCATCCGTCGGCACGCGCGAAGAACTGCGGATAGCCTTCCGGCAGCCGGTTGGCGTGGAGATGGCCCCACATCCCGCCGGGCACGACCCGGTTCGCGCGCTCCCGCAGCGCCGCATCGAACGAGTTTGCAAGCGTGGCCATATCCACCTCCAAAGCTGCTTCGATATATCATATAGTAAGATCAGCTTGGCAAGGACCATCGATCGCCCGCGGCCGGAATCTCCTGCTGCGACGCTGCGATCGGCTCCTATGGCAGTCGGCAACGGAGAATGACGATGGCGTTCACAGGCAAGACCTTCATCGTGACCGGCGGCACGCGCGGCATTGGCGCGGCCTGTGTCGCAAGGCTGGTGGAGGAGGGCGCGCGCGTCGTCTTCACCGGCCGCTCGGCCGAGCGCGATAGCGCCATCGAAAGCGCTGACGCCGTCTTCGTTCAGGGCGATGCCAGCGTGGAGGCCGACTGCCTGCGCGCGGTCGAGGCCGCGCTCGATCTTGGCGGCGGCAGGATCGACGGTCTCGTCAACAATGCCGGCATCGGCCGGCGTCAGAGTTTCGCATCGTCGACCCTGGCCGATTTCGACCAGACCATGAGCGTCAATGTCCGTTCGGCATTCCTCTTTACCCGCCATGCTCTGGCCGGGCTGGTCAGGGCGCGCGGCTCCGTCGTGATGATCTCCTCGATCGCCGGCGCACTCGGCGAGGAGGGGCTGGCGATCTACACGGCATCGAAAGCGGCGCTGATCGGTATGACGAAGGCGCTTGCGCTCGAAATCGGCGCCGAAGTCCGCGTCAACGCGATCTGTCCGGGCCAGATCGAAACCGAGATGATGGCCGCGACGCTGAAGCTGCCGGGCCGGCGCGAAATGCTGACCTCCCGCATCCCGGGCGCCCGGCTCGGCACCAGCGGGGATGTCGCCGAAGCGGTGACTTGGTTGCTGTCCCCGGCTTCGAGCTTCGTCAACGGCGCGGTGCTGGCGGTCGATGGCGGCGAGGCGGCAGGCATCCGGAACCCGGTCGCGAAGCCCGCTACTCCCTGAAGCCGGGCCGGCATCGATCCGTGAGTCGTCGGTGCCGGCCAGTTCTGTTCAGGTGAACATGTCGGCGGTGATGCCGGCATACCAGCCGATGTTCTCGGCCTGGTTCTGCCTGCGCAGATCGTCGCTCTCTCCGGGCTTGGAGATGAAGGTATCGGTCGCGGCGATTCTGCCGTCCTTCGCCTCATAGCTGCCGCCGACCTTGATCGCGTCGTCGGTGTCGACCAGCGACCAGCAGGTGTTGAGGTAGCGGGCCGGGAAGGTTCGGGCATTGATCAGTTCGCCCCGGATCACCATCGCCGCGACCTTGGCCTGGCTATTGGCCGCGAAGGCGGATTTGGGCATGTCGCCGGCGATGCAGGCGTCGCCCAGCACGAAGATATTGGCGTCAACGCTCGATTTCATTGTGGCGGGGTCGATCGTACAATAGCCGCCGGCCGGCGCGAGACCCGACACGCGCGCGATCTCACCGGCCATCTGGGCGGGAATCACGTTGACGAAGGCGCAGTCCTTGTAGGTCTCGAAGCCGGTGACGACGGTGTTGCTGGCCGGCTCGACCGACTTGATCCCGTCATGCACCTTCGGGCCGAGCCATTCGATCATCGCGCCATAGCGCTTCTCCCAATCGGCCTGGAACACGCCCTGCTTGGAAAAGGCGTCCTTGGGATCGAGGATGATGATCTTCGCGTCGACCTTTCCCGCCGTCTTCAGCACATGGGCGAACATCGAGGCGCGTTCATAAGGGCCGGGCGGACAGCGATAGGGATTGGGCGGAGCAATCATCACGATGGTGCCGCCATTGGGCACCGCGTCGAGGCGCTGCTTGACAAGCTGCGTCTGGCGGCCGGGCTTCCAGCCATGGGGCATCCGCTCCTCCGCCTCCTTCGACCAGCCCGGGACGGAATCATATTTGAGGTCGATGCCCGGCGAGACCACGAGGCGGTCGTAGGGCAGGCGCTCGCCGGTCGAGAGCACGACCTCCTTCCTGTCGCGATCGATCATGCTGGCTCGGGCGCGCACGAGCGCGATGCCGTGGTTTGCCGTCAGGGCCTCGTAGCGATGCAGGATCTCGTCATAAGCCTTGAAGCCGCCGACATAGAGATTGGAGTGGAAGCAGGTCTGGTAGGTCTGGTTCTCCTCGACCAGCGTCACGGCGATCGCGCCTTGGCTGTCCTTCGCGATGTATTTCGCGGCGGTCGCTCCGCCGGCACCGCCGCCGATGACGACGACGCGCGGCTTCGCCTGGCCCAGCACGGCAGGCGCGCCCAGTCCGAACGTTGCGGTCCCGGCGAGGCTCGTCAGCATGAAGGAGCGGCGGTCGATCTGCATGGCTGGGGCCTCCGTGCTAACTTGTCTGGTCGTCGTGTCGGCCTGTGCCGCGCGCTGCGGCGCGGTCGGGTCCTAGGGTGGTTTCAGACCTTCGTAATACGCCGCCAGCGCCTCGATCTCGTCCGGCGTCAGCCGGGCTACAATCGTTTGCATGATCTCGTTGTCACGCTCCTTTGCTTTGTAGGAGCGCATCAGGGCGGAAAACTGGTCGGCCCGGTAGCCGATGATGACTGGAATGCCTCCGACCCGCAGGCCGCTGGACTGATGGCAGGTGCTGCATTGCGAGGAGAGATACTCTCCCAGAGATTTGTCGCCGGCCGCCTCAGCAGGGCCTGTCGATAGCGCGACGGCGATCAGGACGAAACCGAGCCAGCCGGACGTGGAGGCTGCATTCGGCATCAGCCGGCCTGCGGCAAGAGTTTCGAATCGAGCGCGACGCTCGGACCGGCAGCGCTTCCCTTGATCCCGACTTCCGCCTTGCAGTCCGTCATGCGGCACAGCATCACCGGGGCGGTGTTCTTGTCCAATGTTTCGAACCCTGCCTCCTTCACGATCTCGTTGAGGGACGCCGTGAACGCAATCCCGCATCCCTCGCAAACCTCAATGATTGCGGATGTGGCCGCTGCCAGGCCGGAGCGCAAAAAAGCGCCGCGGACCCATGTGTCGCGGCGCTTCGGACGAACTGAAATTATTGGGATTTATGGTCGGAGCGAGAGGATTCGAACCTCCGACCCCTTGTCCCCCAGACAAGTGCGCTAACCGGGCTGCGCTACGCTCCGACGGCTCGGCTTATAGTGTCGCGTTCGCGCGGATGCAATCCGCAATGCGTGCCGGCGAACGGTCTCGTCCACGCATGTCAGCCGTTCGGCGTTCCCGGCGGCAGGATCGCGTTGCCGAGGTGCTTCGTCGGGCTTCGCGCCTGATGGCGGTGGCCGGCTTTCTGTTGCCCGATAACGAGCGCATAGCTCGCGGCGATGACGCAGGCGAGGATGAGATAGGCCAGAACCGGGAGCCAGACCGGCGATGAGACCAGCCACCAGGAACCGGCGAAGCGGCCCTCGACCTTGAGCACGGCCATGCCGTAGGCGGAAAGCGGAAAGAGCGAAGCGATAACGGGCCAGAAAAACCGATCGAGCATGTGTGCCCCCGACAGCAAGCAGATTGAAACCGGTCCTGTCCGCCAGACTGTCGAGGCGCTGCCTCGGCAATCTTGCGGGTTGGTTCAGAGTTGGCCTGGCGGCTTGGCCGCATGGCTCCATCCTCCTACACGCGGCGCCGTCGGCCGGATGCAGCATGTGATGCGCGGCCTTTAACCATCGCCCTTTACCCTCGATTAAGGCTTTGATTGCGCGCGCCCGGCGATACCCGCATCGTCGCCTGGGGACGGGAGGATATTGGCGGAGAGCACCATGTCATTGGCGACTGCGACGGTTGAACGGCAAGCGCCGGCGGCGCTGGCTGCGGGCAGGCCTGCAGGCTCGGTCGAGGGCTTCTTTCGCGGCGTCGCGCCCGATTGGCATTCGGATTGGGCCTGGGACCATTACGAGCCGACAATTCTGGGCCTCGCCCATCAGTTCGGCCTGCGCCGCGTCTGCGAGATCGGTGGCGGGCGCGATCCGATGTTTTCGGCCGGGCAGGCCGCGCTTCACGGCATCGACCTTATCGTCAACGATATCGATGCAGGCGAACTCGCGCTGACACCGGCTGGCCTGAAGACCGCGCGTTTCGACATTGCCGGCGATCTCTCGGAGCCCGATGTCGCGCGCGGCGGCTATGATCTCATGGTCTCGCGCATGGTCTTCGAGCATGTCCATGACGTCGAGCGGGCCTGGAGCAATATCCACGATCTGCTGGCGCCCGGCGGCGTCGCGCTCGCCTTCATCCCGACGCTCTGGGCGCCGGTCTTCGCGCTGAACCATGTTCTGCCGGAGAAAGCCTCGCGCGCCATCGTGCATGCTCTCTTTCCCGCGCGTCGCGACGATGGCGGCGATCCGAAGTTCCCCGCTTTCTACGACTGGTGCCGCGGCAGCCGCGGCCAGCTCGAGCCGATGCTCAACCGCGCCGGCTTCCGGGATGTTCATATCCAGCGCTTCTGGGGCCACGGCTATTTCAAGCGCATGCCCGGACTGAAGCAGGTCGACCACGCCTTCAACGCACTCAGCGCGAGAATCGGCTGGGATTTCGTCACGACCTACGCATATGTCGTGGTCCGCAAGGACAAGGCCTGAGGTCGCTACTCTCTGGCGGGCGAGGGCGCTGTCCTGTTCGGCAGCGCCGCCAGCCCCCATACGAGCCCGATCAACAGGTAGACGTGCCGCCAGTGGTCGGTGTCGATCTGCAGGCCCTGCACGATGGTGATGAACAGCACCGACCACATCACGATGGCGTGGTTTTGCGTGGGCGAGCGCCGGAAGACGAGCGCCCAGCCGACATAGCAGGTCGCCGCGACCAGCCCGAGATAGGATACGCCGCCAAGCCAGCCATAGGAGGCGAAGGCGTTGATGTAGACGTTGTGCGGATCCTCCGGGAAGAACCAGCGGAAGCGTAGCGGCCCAAACCCGTTGGGCTCGCCGAGCAACAGCGGGATCGAGCGCAACTGGTTGCCAAAGCGCCCGGTGACGCCCTGATCGTAGCTCTGGTCGAGGCTGGCGCGAACCTCGAAGACGCTGCGAATGTTCTCGAAGGAGAGCGCCACCAGCAGCGCCAGCACCACCAGAACCAGCGCCGTCAGCGTCAGGAAGACGATGCGCGCCCGCTTGCCCGCGCTTGGCGATGTCAGGAAGGTCAGCGCCACCATCAGCAGCGCCGAGCCCGCGAGATTGCCCCAGGCGCCGCGCGAGAAGGTCAGGAACAGCGCCATCAGCGGCAGGCTCATCAGCACGAAGCCTTTGATCAGGCCGAGCCGCCCGAGCAGGATGAACTGCAAAACGAACACGATCGGCAGCACCAGGAAGGGGCCGAGCACGTTGGGGTCCTTGAAGGTGCCCGATGCCCTGCCGTAGAGCGCCAGGGTGTCGCCGAGTCCCGCGACGTCGAAATAGCCCAGGATGCCGGCAAGGCCGGCGCACCATGCCGCGAAGAGATAGCCCTTGCGCAGGGTCTCCAACCGGCCAAGCGCATCGTCGGCCATGATCGCGGCAAAGAAGATCGCGGTGATCATCAGATAGACCGAGACCGCCGTGAAGCGCACCGACGGCCCCTCGTCCATCCATGGGATCAGCGAGAAGGCGCCACCGATATTGTAGAGCAGCAGCAGCGCGAGCAGCGGCACGAGCTTCTGCGAAAAGCGGATCCCCGTCAGCGCGAAGATAAACGCGGCGAGCAGGAAGACGAGCTCATAGGGCGAGGGCTCGATCAATGCGAAGCCCGACGACGCCGTCAGCAGCCAGAGCACGCCGCGCTTGATCGCGGCAAAGGAAATCCGCAGGCCGCCGCCGGCGTGCCCCTGTTCAACTCCGGCCCGGTCGGCGAGCGCGCTCAATAGGCGTTCTCGTTCTTGGTCAGCAGCGAGAACGGGGTCTTGATCAGGATGTAGAGGTCGAGCAGCACCGACCAGTTCTCGATGTAGTAGAGGTCGTGCTCGACGCGGCGCTGGATCTTGTCCTCGGTGTCCGTCTCGCCGCGCCAGCCATTGACCTGGGCCCAGCCGGTGATGCCCGGCTTGACCTTGTGGCGGGCGAAATAGCCATCGACGACCTGCTCATAGGCGCGGTTCTCGGCCTTGGCGTGGATCGCATGGGGGCGCGGACCGACAAGCGAGAGGTCGCTTTTCAGGATCACGTTGAAGAGCTGCGGCAATTCGTCGATCGAGGTCTTGCGGATGAAGCGGCCGACCCTGGTGACGCGGGGATCGTCCTTGGTCACCTGCTTGGCGGCGGTGAAATCGGTCATCTCGTGATAGAGCGAGCGGAACTTGAAGACCTCGATCAACTCGTTGTTGAAGCCGTAGCGCTTCTGCCGGAACAGCACCGGACCCTTCGAATCGAGCTTGATGGCGATCGCGGCGACCAGCATCACGGGCGAGAGCGCGATCAGGGCGAGCACGCCGACGACCTTGTCGAACAGGAACTTGACGACGATGTCCCAGTCGGCGATCGGCCGGTCGAAGACGTCGAGCACCGGCACCGCGCCGATATAGGAATAGGAGCGCGGCCGGAACCGGAGCTTCGACATGTGGGCGGAGAGCCGGATGTCGATCGGCAGCACCCAGAGCTTGCGCAGCATGGTGAGCAGCCGCGCCTCGGCCGAGATCGGCAGCGTGAAGATCACGAGGTCGAGCTTGGTGCGGCGGGCGAACTCGACGAGGTCGTCGATCGTGCCGAGCTTGGGGTAGCCGGCGACGAGATCGGGCGAGCGGTCGTCGTTGCGGTCGTCGAAGACGCCGCAGACGCGAAGGCCCGTGTCGCGCTGGGCTTCCAGAGCCCTGATCAGCGCCTCGCCTGCCTCGCCGCCGCCGACGATGGCCGTGCGGCGTTCGAGGCGGCCCGACCGCGTCAGCGCGCGCACGCCCAGCGTCACCGCAAGCCGCTCGGTCAGCAGCGCCGCGAGGCCGCCGGCATAGAAGCCCGCCAGCCAGACGCGCGACACCTGGTCGCCGATCTTGAGGAAGAAGAAGGCCGCCAGCGCGATCAGGAACAGCGTGGTCCAGCCGGCCGTGAGCCTGACCGACATGGTGATGAAATGGCGCAGCGCACCGATGTGGTAGAGTTGCAGCGCCTGGAATGTCGCCAGCGCGCCGATGGCGAGCAGCGGAATGGTGACCTGATAGGGCAGGGCGCTGTCGACGACGCCAGCCACATAGAGCCAGTAGACCAGCCCGCCGGCAACTGCGACGGCGAGCATGTCGAACAGCCGCACGAAGCCTTCGATCATCACCGGGGAAAGCGTCGGCTTGACCGGCATCGCCGCGATGCGTTCCGCAAGCGGGTGGAAACTGCGTGTCACGCCGGTTGCGCCGGAGCCGAACACTTCGGACGTTGCAGCCGCGGCCGCATCGACCTTGATCAGATCGCGTACATCGAAAGCGCCCATGACATGCCATCCCTGGTCCGGCCGGAGCGCCAGAGCGTGCCGGTCTTGGCTTTCGTCTAGCTGAAAATGCTCACGGAAGGCTTAATCGGACGCGTCGCTGTTTCCGCTGATTCCCGCGCGCGCGGCGGGCAGGGCAACTGTGCGGAGGCGGGGTTTTCCGCCCGTCCTAGACCATCTTTCGGCGCTTCCGGCGAAGTCGGATTTTCGCCAGCACCGCCAGTGCATTATCGCCGTTTCGGTGGCGTCTTTCGATGCTTTGTGACAGTCTCCGATCGCGCTGAAAAGTCTTTGGCGATTGACAAAAAGCATTCCGACAGGCATATCGGTCCACGATGAGTGTCTGAGAAGCATATTTTTGAGCGTGACCTGCGCATGACCTTCGAGGTCACTGCGTCGTCGTCATGCTCATTCCGCGAAAGCGCCTGCAGCGGCCTTTTCGCCTGATTGCTATCTCAAGACCTGCATCCTTTTCAAACCCAAGATCGCCCTGCGGCCCGAGCTCGCCCCCGCGTGTTCGGCATCGGCTTTCGGCCTGTGTGTCCTATGTCCTTCCATTGGTTGGTTCTGCTCGCGGCCATCGCCGTCGAGATCGTCGCGACGGCTGCGCTCAAATCCGTCGTATCCGCGCCCATGCTCGTGGCGCTCCTGCCGCTGATCCTGATCGGATTGTCCTTCGCTTTGCTCAGCGTCGCCTTGCGCGTCATTCCGATGGCGGTGGCCTATGCTGTCTGGGAGGGGCTCGGCATCGTCGGCATCGCCGCGATCGGCCATCTCCTTTTCGGCGAGCACCTCTCGCCCGGTCGCATCCTGGCGCTCGGCGCGATCGTCGCCGGCATCGTCCTGCTCGAACGGGGCGTGTCCATGGAGACCGACGAGGTTGGCGACGCGTCTCTCGCAATGGCATCCATGACGGGGAGGCCGGCATGACCGCGTCGCTGTTGCCGCAAGGCTTTGCGATCGGCTGGCTCGTCCTGGCCGTCGCGCTCGAGGTCTCCGGCACGTTTCTGCTCAAGCTCTCGGACGGCATGAAGCGCCGTCTCGCCGGCGGGCTTGGCATCCTGCTGGTGGTCGGCGCTTTCGCCGCGCTGGCGCAGGCGATCCGCGGCATGGACCTTTCGGTCGCCTATGCCGTCTGGGGCGGAGCGGGGTTGGTGATCACCGCGATCATCGGCGCGCTCGCCTTCGGCCAGCGCATCAGGCCCGCCGGCTGGGCCGGGATGGCGCTGGTGATCTTCGGCGTCGTCGCGCTCAAGCTGGTCTGAATCAGGGCTCAGCGGACGGCGCGGGTCGCCATTGCGTCGCGATAGGCGGTCAGCACGCCGTCGATCATCGAGGCCAGGCGGAAATGCTGCCGGACATGGGCGGCGAGATCGGCGGCCTCCTTCTCGCGGCTCACCTCGGGCGTCGCGAGCATGGCCGCGATCGCATCGGCCAGGATGACCGGATCATTGGGCTTGATCAGCCTGTGCCGATGGCCGGGCCCGTAGATCTCGTTGATGCCGCCGACATCGGTCGAGATCAGCGGCTGCGCCGCCGCCGCCGCTTCCAGCACGACATAGGGCAGGGATTCCGCGCGTGACGGCACGACCATGATACGGCCCTTGGACAGCGCCGGACGAATCGGCCCCGGCGGCTCGAAGACGCACTGCTCGGCGATAGCGCGCGACACTGTCATCGCCTTGAGTTCGGCGTCGTCGGGGCCCGAGCCGACGAGCAGGAGGCGTGGTGTCAGCCCGTCGCGCGTCTTGAGCAGCGCCACGGCTTCGATCAGCGTGTCGATGCCCTTGGCGGAGCGCAATTCGCCGAGATAGACCAGATCGAACGCAGCGCCGGCGTGGTCGATCGGCTCGAACTCGGCCTCGGAGATGCCGTTCAGCACGATCCGGTAGGCGCTGCGCGGCATATGCCCGACATAGGCCTCGAAGCGGCCCGCGATGAACTGACTCTCGAACAGGAAAACGTCGGTCGCGCCTTCGAGCAGGCGCTCGACGGTCATGTAGACCTTGTGCTCGGTTCCGCCGGGTTTGTAGTTGAAGCTGCCGCCATGAGGCGTGTAGGCCGTAACGTAGCCGCGGCCGAACGAGGCCAACGCCGGCAGCCGGCCGTAGACACCGCCTTTCGAGCCATGGCAATGCACCACGTCTGGCTTGAGTCGGCCCCTCAGCGAGATTTCGCTGAGCTGCGCTTTCGCATCCGTCAGGCTCGGATAGCGCGACATCGGCACGCGCGTGATGCCGAGCGAAAGCAGGTTGGCGAGTTCGGCGAAGACCGTGTCGGCACGGGTCCCACCCGTGGTCGAATCGCAGAAGATGCCGACATCGTGGCCACGCTGCGCCTGTCCGCGGGCGAGATCGAGTACGTGGCGGAAGAGCCCGCCGAGCGGCGCGCGGAAGACATGCAGAATGCGCAGGGGCTGCGCAGCGGCGGCGTCGGTCATCGCGAAATCTCCGACGGCCGTTAAAACCAGCGTTCCTTGATGACGATCGTGTCCCCGGGCTGGACTGGATAGGTGATCGGCACGGACGCCGTCACGAGCTGACCATCGACCTGGCGCGTCAGTTCGGCGAAGGCGCGCTGGCCGCGCGGGGTGAAGCCGCCGGCGATCGCGACCGCGGTCTGCACGGTCATGCCGTTCACATAGGGAAACTGGCCGGAATTGGTGACTTCGCCGAGCATGAAGAACGGACGGTAGGTGTCGACCTCGACCGAGACCTTCGGCTCGCGCAGGTAGCCCGAGCGCAGCCGGCCCTCGATGGCCTTCTCCAGCTGCTGCGTCGTGCGGCCCTGCGCCTCGATGGTGTCGATCAGCGGCATCGAGATGCGGCCAGCCCCATCGACGGCGTAGATGTTGGACAGGTTGTCCTGGCCGAAGACGATGATCCGGAGCCGATCGCCACTGGCCAGCCGATAGGGGCCGCTTGGCTGCGCGATCGTGTACTCCGCATCAGCGTAGCGCGGCGTGCAGGCGCTCGCCGCCAGTGCGACGGCCAGAGCAAGAGAGGTGAGACGGGAACTCATCACTAGCGATACCCATGCGGAACCTGTCTCAAGGGTTAGGTCCATATGGTTAACAATCCATGAGGTCATGGCGTCGGGAGCGCTGCAAATTCGCAAAAGAATCTGAACCGAAAAAATACACGCAAGACGAGCATTAACCCCGCAATAACCTTAATCGGGTTTGCTCTGCCTCGCGCCGTGCATGGCGCGCCAGTTTTGCGTTCAACGGATGGGTCAGATGACCGCTCAAACCGACACTCAGATGCGCGATGGCGGCGAAAGCCGCGGCGATATGCTCGATCTGGCGGCTCTTTGGGCCGCGATCAAGCGGCGCAAGCTCTGGATCATCGGGCCGAGTCTTGCGGCTCTGGGGCTGTCCTTCGTCGCGGTCAACCTGATTCCCGCTCGCTACACCGGCGAGGCGCGCATCCTTCTGGAGAATCGCGACAGCTTCTACACCCGGCCCGGACAGAACGCAGGTGAGGGCACGGCGCAGCAATTCGACAGCGAGGCCGTGCAGAGCCAGGTTCAGGTCATCATGTCGCGCGATCTCGCTCGTGAGGCGATCAAGCGCATCGGCCTCGTCGGCAACTCCGAATTCGATTCGGGCGCGGGCGCGCTCAATGCCCTGAAGAAGATCGGCGTGCTGATCGGGCTCGGCGGCCACCCGGCCGACCGCTCGCCAGAAGAGCGTGTGCTGGAGAAGTACTACGACCGGCTGCTCGTCTTTCCCGTCGGGCGCTCGCGCATCGTCTCGGTCGAGTTCACCTCGCAGGATCCAGCTCTCGCCGCCAAGGGCGCCAACACCATCGCCGCGACCTATCTGGAAGCACAGGAAGCCGCCAAGCAGGACACTGCCCGCAGCGCCTCCTCCTGGCTCTCGACCACCATCGAGCCGTTGCGCAAGCGTCTCGGCGAGGCGGAAGGCAAGGTCGAGGAGTTCCGCTCCCGCAACGGCCTGCTGGTCGGAGCCAACAACACCACGATCACCGCCCAGCAACTCGGCGATCTCTCGACGCAGCTTTCGGCCGCGCGCAGCCAGCAGGCCGAGGCGCAGGCCAAGGCCGGCCTGATTCGCGATGCGATCAGGCAGGGCCGCACCTTCGAGATTCCCGACGTCGCCAACAATGAACTCGTCCGCAAGCTGATCGAGCAGCGCGTCAACCTGCGCGCCCAGATCGCGCTTGAGTCGCGCAACCTCCTCTCCGAGCATCCGCGCATCAAGGAGCTCAACGCCCAGCTCAGCGATCTCGAAGGCCAGCTGCGCGCCGCCGCCGAGCGCACTGTGCGCACGCTGGAGAACGAGGCCAAGATCGCCACGCAGCGCATCGAGAGCTTCACCGCCGCCCTCGACGGCCAGAAGAAGAACGTCTCGACCGCCAATGACAGCGAAGTGCAGCTGCGCGCCCTCGAGCGCGAGGCCAGGACGCTGCGCGACCAGCTTGAGCAGTACATGCTGCGCTACCGCGAGGCGGTCGCCCGCGACACGCTGAACGCGACGCCAGCCGACGCCCGCATCATCTCGCGCGCGATCGAGCCGACCGAACCGTCCTTCCCCAAGAAGATCCCGACCATGGTGGTCGCGACGCTCGCGACCTTCCTCGTGGCGCTCGCCACGGTCGCTTCGCGCGAATTGCTCAACGGCCAGGCGGGCGCGCCGCTGCGCAAGCCTACCCGCGCGCCGGGCTGGGTCGGCGGCGGTGCTCAGGCTGCCGCGCCGACGCGTTCTGACCCGCGCCGCGAACGCGTCGCCGGCCTCCTGACCCATACTGGCCGGCTCGGCCAGATCACGCTCGATCTCGACCGGCCGGAAGACACCCTGGCCGATCTCGCCGAGCGCATCGACGAGCCGGCGCGCGGCATGGCCCCCATGGTCGTTGTTCTCGACGGCGGCGGAAACGGCGCAGCGAACGCCCGCGATCTCGCAGAGCTTTTGTCGCAGCGCTGCCGCTGCATCATCGTCGATCTCGCCGCCGACGGTGACCGCCGCCAGCCGGGCTTCTCCGAACTGCTCGCCGGGGAAGCGCTGTTCTCCGACATCATCACCCGCGCCGAGGGCTCGCGGCTGCATCATATCGGCCCAGGCAGGGCCGGGCGCGACGCCGTTCTGGCCGCGTCCGATCTGGTCGAGGTTGCGCTCGATGCACTGTGCGAGACTTATGACTGGGTTCTGGTCGCGGCGGCCTCGAACGACGACAGCGCCGTGCTGGCGCCGATCGCGGGCCGCGCGCAGGGCGGCCTCGTCATGGCCGGGCAGGTCGGCAACGGCCATGCGGTCGAGGCGGCCTACCGGCTCGCCGAGATGATGAAGGCGCCGGTGTCGCTGGTGCTGGACGAGCCGGCCGCCATGCCCGCCGGCATGGTCCAGACGCGTCTGCGCGACGAGGAGCCGGCCTGACCGGCAGCCTCTACTCCTCGGCCGCGCTGCGGCCGCGGTTCATCCAGCCCGAGGCGCGCTGCGCCAGCTTCAGCAGCGTCGGCGAGGCCTTGATCCTGCGCTTGGCGACGCGTTTCGCCTTGGCGACGGCCGCGAAGGCCTGGCCCTTGACGGTCAGCGGCAGAAAGCTGTCGACGAGGTCGTCCTTGTCGTCGCAGATCGTGGTCTTGTAACGGGCTTCGCCGACGCCGAGGTCGAAGACAGCGATCCCGGCGTGGCACTTCTGCTTGATCAGATCGACCAGCAGAATTTCACCGGGGCTCGTCTTGGCGATCTCGCCTTCCATATCGAAGGACGTCGCCATGCCCGAAAAGCGCGTGCCCTGCACCGCGCCGACATAGGTCGCGACCGAGCCGCCCTCGATGTCGAGCGAATAGAGTTCGAGCGCGGGCGGAGTCTCGCCCTGCGGACGGGCCGCCTGATGCAGAAAAGCCCGGACCGCGGGGTCGGCGAAGGGGTCGGGCACGCCCATCAGTTTGAAGCGCGCGGCCTTCTGGGTCAGGAACGCGCCGATGATCCGGGCGATGTCCTCCTCGCTTGCAGCCTTGACCAGGCGCGACGGGCCAAAGCCGGCGAAGCGGTTGCGTTTGTTCTTGAGCTTCTTGTGGGCGTGGCTGCTCATCGCGCGCCGCAGCGTGCCGTCGCAATCTCCGGCGTTCAGCGCAAGCTTGTAGGCCCCGCTCGGGCTCGGGCCGGCGGCGAGGCTGGCGAGCGGATTGGCCACGCCCTGCCACAATGTCGGCTGGTTGACGAAGACGAAGGCGTCGAGCCCCCCGATCGCGGCCGCGACCTCGTCGAGCATGGAGCGTGCGTTCTCGGCGTCCAGCGTCGCGGCGAATTCGGGCGCGAACAGCCCCATATGGTAATTGGCGTGCTTGCCGCCGACGAATTCGGCGAAGCGAATGCCGTTGCGGCGCGTGATCACCAGCGGCAGGATCGCGACCGGCTGCTGGCGCTGATCGCGCAGCACGACATGGCGGAAGATCATCCCGTGTGCGCGGCCGACCGTCTCGACGAAGGGCTGCACCCAGCCATAGGCCTGATAGGGCGTCACCAGCGCCTTGGCTTCGAGCGCACGCCAGTCCGCCTCGATCGAAGCGATCTCGGTCGCGACCGAAATCGAGCGCCATGGGCGCGCGGCGGCCGTGTTGCGGCTTTCGGTCAAGGCGAGAGCCGAAGGGCGTTCGGCGAGAGCAGACATCGGGCAGCGAGCCTTTCCAGCAGGTAGCGGCTCCCTCCTTAACCCGCCATTGTGAACAGAGCGGTCAAGATCGAAGCGCCTGCCTCAAGGATCGGCGAACAGCGTGAACGAGCGGTTGCTGCGGACATCCCGATGAACCTGCGCCACAAAGCCTTCGCCGCCGTCTTCAGGGCGATCGCGCTGACCCGCGCCGATCGCTGGGGCCGTGGCTTGGCGCAGGGCAAGGGCGTGATCCTGACGCTGCATCATGTCCGCCCGGCGCGGCGCGAAGGCTTCCAGCCCAACCGCCTGCTCGAGATCACGCCGGAGTTCCTCGACGCGACGCTGACCCTGATCCGGGCGCAAGGCTACGATCTCGTATCGCTGGACGAAGCCGTCTCTCGCGTGTGCGATCCGAAGCCCGGCCGCTTCTTCGTCGCGCTGACCTTCGACGACGGCTATCGCGACAATATCGAACACGCCTGGCCGGTAATGGCGCGGCACGATGCGCCCTGGACGCTGTTCGTCACAACGGGTTTCGTCGACCGCACGGCGCGGCTCTGGTGGCTCGAACTGGAAGAGGCGATCCGGGCTCTGCCGCGCTTCTCGGTCGACTTGCCCGATGGCGGCTTCTCGGCTCGCACCGGCAGCGACGCGGAAAAGCAGATAGCCTTCGATACGCTCTACTGGCGTCTGCGCAACCAGCCCGAAGCGATTCTGCTGTCAGCGATTTCCGATCTTGCGAAACAGGCGGGCGTCGACGCCGGCGGGCTGGTCGAGCGCGAATGCCTGCCCTGGGAAACCTTGCGCGCGCTCTCGGGCGCGCCGGGCGTGACCATCGGGGCGCACACGCTGAGCCACCCCATGCTGGCGAAACACGAGGCCGGCTTCGCGCGCCGGGAGATCGTCGACAGCAAGACGCGGCTGGAGGCCGAGCTTGCAATCCCGGTCCGCCATTTCTCCTATCCCGTCGGCGACCCGACCTCGGCGGGGCCACGCGAGTTTGCCATGGCGGCGGAAGCGGGCTTTAGCAGCGCCGTGACGACGCGGCCGGGGCATCTGTTTGCTTCGCATGCAGGCCATCTGCAGGCGCTGCCGCGGGTCTCGCTCAATGGTTATCACCAGAGTGAGGATGCGGTGCGCGGATTACTGTCGGGCCTGCCATTCATGCTGTGGAACAAGGGACGGCGGGTCAATCTGGAGTAGCGGGTGAAACGGGGTACTGGGAACCCCTCTCCCCTTGCGGAGACCTTTGCATAACTCCTTCGTCCGTGATTCCCTTTGATTGGGATGGAGGTCGAGCGATGCATCGCGTGTCTGGTCAGCGGAGTTTTCTGGATGCGATGATCGAGACGGAGAGTCTCGGGCGGAACGCGGAGCTGGAGGCGATCGACGGCGCGATCGTCTGGGACGATCTGGCGGCTGTGGTGGCGTCGGTCTACGCGTCGCCGGAAGGTCGGCCGAGCTATCCTCCGCTGGTGATGGTGAAGGTGCTTCTGGTCCAGCAATGGTATGGGCTGTCGGACCCGCGTCTGGAGTTTCTGCTGCGGGATTCGCTCTCGATGCGCCGGTTTGTCGGCCTCTCGGCGAGCGCGGGCACGCCGGACCATTCGACGGTGAGCCGGTTCCGGAGCGGCTTGCGCGAGGCGGGTCTGGACGCGGCACTGTTTGAGGCGCTGAACCGGCAGTTCGAGGCGCGCGGCCTGATGGTCAAGGCGGGCACGATCCTCGACGCGACGCTGGTGAAGGCGGCCGTGGCGCGGCCTCGCAAGGAGACGACCGGCGCCAAGAACCCGCGCGAGCCCGACGCGGACTGGACGATCAAGAACGGCCGCTCGCATTTCGGCTACAAGGCCCATATCGGCGTGGATCAGGGCTCCGGCCTGATCCGCAAGGCGAAGCTGACGCCGGCCAAGACGGCCGAGAGCCTGGTCGCCGACGGGCTGATCTGCGGCGACGAGGCCGCCGTCTACGCCGACAAGGCCTATGAGCACAAAGGCCGGCGCGCACGGCTGAAGGCAGCCGGCGTCAAGGACCGCATCATGCACCGCAGCCACAAGAACCAGAGCGCGCTGCCACTCTGGCAGGCGCGCCGCAACCGCCTGATCGCGCCGATCCGGGCCGGCGTCGAGCGCGTCTTCGCCGTCTGGAAGCGATGGTGGGGCTACGACCGCGTCCGCTATGTCGGCCTCGACCGCAACCAGACCCAGCTCGCCCTGATCTGCCTCGCCTACAACATCAAGCGAACCGCAAAACTCGTCGCCTGACCCGGTCAGGCCAGCATCGACGGACCGCGCTTCGTGCCCGCCCCTCCCACGGCGAGCCCAAAACGCCCGCCGACACAAAACGCAAGCACATCGCGCA
Organism: Allobosea sp. P2_A10; assembly: GCF_056405115.1. Taxonomy (NCBI): domain Bacteria; kingdom Pseudomonadati; phylum Pseudomonadota; class Alphaproteobacteria; order Hyphomicrobiales; family Alloboseaceae; genus Allobosea; species Allobosea sp. P2_A10. The sequence continues at coordinate 410,611 of NZ_JBFUCS010000001.1, forward strand.
GCAAAATGATGGTTACGCAAAGGTCTCTGTAAGGAGAGGGGTTCTTCCAGCGCCTCACATCTCGTCCTTCCGCTCCATCCATTTGATCAGCGGCAGCAGCGGCAAGACCCAGGCGAGCCCGAGCGCCACATAAGCCACGGTCTGCACCAGCTTGGGCGCCTCGGTGATGCGGCCCTGCGCCAGCGCCATCGCGACGAGCGCGTAGACGCAGACGAAGACCAGGATCGCGACCGTTCCGATCAGCTTGCGGTGGCTCTGGCTCATGACGGTCTTCACTCGGGCTGCGGCAATGCGGGCGTTGTCGGGCTTTTGTCCGGGGTCTATCTGTCACCGGCGCGCGTTCTTGTGAAGCTCGCACCCTGCGACCGAAGGCCCCGCATCCCGTGACGCTTGCCCTGAACAGCCCTGTCGAAAGAGCACCCGCCGCAGCAAGCCATGCCGGCATCCGCCGCTGGCTCTGGATCGTCGCAGCTCTCGTCTTCGCGATGGTCGTGGTCGGAGGCGCAACGCGGCTGACCGGCTCGGGGCTTTCGATCACCGAATGGAAGCCGATCACCGGGGCGTTGCCGCCGCTCTCGGGCGAAGCTTGGGCGCTGGAGTTCGGCAAGTACCGCGAAAGCCCGCAATACAAGCTGCTGAACGAGGGCATGAGCCTCGGTGAGTTCCAGTTCATTTACTGGTGGGAATGGGGCCATCGCCAACTCGGCCGCTTCATCGGTCTGGTCTATCTCGCCGGCTTCCTCGTCGTCGCGTTGCGACGCCTGCTCCCGGCGCGCCAGACGCTGGTGCTTTTCGGTATGGGCCTGCTGCTGGGCCTTCAGGGCGCGATCGGTTGGATCATGGTGGCGTCGGGCTTGCAGCCCGGCATGGTCGCGGTCGCGCCGGTCAAACTCACCTTGCATCTCAGCTTCGCCGGCCTGTTCTTCGCCTCGGTCGTCGCCTTCGCAACGACGCTGACGCCGCCAAGACGCGTCGAACGCGCGGAAGGGAAGGGCATGGCCTGGGCGCTGCTGGCGCTGGTCTTCGCGCAGATCGCGCTCGGCGGCCTCGTCGCCGGCTCGAAGGCGGGCTTCACCTTCAACACCTGGCCACTGATGGATGGAGCGCTGGTGCCGGCAGGCTCGACCCTTTTCGCGCAATCGCCGTTCTGGGAGAACTTCGTCGACAATGTCGCGCTCGTGCAGTTCAACCACCGTATCGGGGCCTATCTGCTGCTGGCGTTGGCGCTCTGGAACGTCGTCGCGATGCGCCGCGTCGCACCGGGCTCAGGCGGCGCCAGGCGCGCCACCGCTATCGCCGGGATCACCGTGAGCCAGGCGGCGCTCGGCATCGTCACGCTCGTGCTGGTCGTGCCGCTCTGGGCGGGGCTGGCGCATCAGGCGCTGGCGTTCATGCTGCTGGCGATGGTGGTCGTGCATGTCGCGCGCATGGAAGGTATGGCGCGTCATGCTCGGGCTTGACCCGAGCATCTCCTGAAGGAGTAGCTCCTTGTCCGGCCTGAGGTTCTCGGGTCTGCGCTTCGCTTCGCCCGAGAATGACGGCCGAAACCTCAACCCAGCGCCTGATCCAGATCGTCGATCAGGTCAGCCACGTCCTCCAGCCCGATCGACAGCCGCACCACCTCGGGGCCCGCTCCCGACGCCGTCTTCTGCGCGTCCGAGAGCTGGCGATGCGTCGTCGAGGTCGGGTGGATCACCAGCGACCGCGTATCGCCGATATTGGCCAGATGCGAAAACAGCTTGAGATTGGTCGCCAGCCGGACGCCGGCGTCATAGCCGCCCTTGAGCCCGAAGGTGAACACCGCGCCCGCGCCCTTGGGGCAATAACGCTTGGCCAACTCATGGTACTTGTTGCCCGGCAGATCGGCGTAGCTCACCCATTCCACAGCCGGATGCTTGGCGAGATGCGTGGCGACGGCCAGCGTGCTCTCGCAATGGCGCGCCATGCGCAAAGGCAGCGTCTCGATTCCGGTCAGGATCATGAACGCGTTGAAGGGCGCGAGCGCCGGCCCCATGTCGCGCAGGCCGAGCACGCGGCAGGCGATGGCGAAGGCAAAATTGCCGAAGGTCTCGCCCAGCACCATGCCGTTATACTCCGGCCGGGGTTTTGACAGCATCGGGTAGCGATCGTCGCCGACCCAGTTGAACGAGCCGCCATCGACGATGATGCCGCCGATCGAATTGCCATGACCACCGAGGAACTTCGTCATCGAATGCACGACGATGTCGGCCCCGTGCTCGAAGGGGCGGATCAGGTAGGGGCTCGCCATCGTGTTGTCGACGATCAGCGGAATGTTGTGCTTCTTCGCGATGGCCGAAATGCCGGCGATGTCGACGATGACGCCGCCGGGATTGGCGATGGATTCGATGAAGATCGCCTTGGTCTTGGGCGTGACGGCCGCCGCGAAGGCGTCGAGATCGTCGGAATCGGCCCAGATCACGTTCCAGCCGAAGTTCTTGTAGGAATGGTTGAACTGGTTGATCGAGCCGCCATAGAGCTTCTTGGCCGCAACGAACTCGTCGCCGGGCTGCATCAGCGCATGAAAGCAGAGGAATTCTGCCGCATGGCCCGACGCAACGGCCAACGCTGCCGTGCCGCCCTCAAGCGCAGCGACGCGCTCCTCCAGCACGGCGTTCGTCGGGTTGCCGATGCGCGTATAGATATTGCCAAAGGCCTGCAGCCCGAACAGCGAGGCGGCGTGGTCGACATCGTCGAAGACGAAGCTCGTCGTCTGGTAGATCGGCGTGGCGCGCGCGCCGGTCGCTGCGTCGGGAGCAGCGCCGGCATGGATGGCGAGCGTATGGAAACCCGGTGCGCGGTCGGTCATGGCGTGCTCCTTCAAGACTTCTGAATTCGAGACGTTGCGTTCGTTTTAAAGAACGCTCTTCGAGGCGTCAATTCTGCGGCCTTGGCGCAAGCTCCGGCCCGATATGCTCGGGCCTGATACCGAGCCCGACGATGCGCGCGGGAATCCGGCGCAGCAGCGGGATCCAGTCGAACAGCCTGACCAGAAAGGGTGGCCCCAGCGGCGCGTCGTTTTCGGCGCGCGCCAGCAGCGGCGTGATGATCCGGTTCTGCGCGATGACCTGAATGCGCTGCGTGAATTTGGTCGGAAATTCGCGGCGCTCCTGGACGGCGGCCAGATCGGCGTCGTTGAGCCGTTTCTCGCGCAAGGGCGCCGCAAGGCGGTTGGCTGTCGCGACCGCGTCCTGCACCGCGAGGTTCACGCCGACGCCACCGATCGGCGACATCGCATGGGCTGCGTCGCCGATGCAGAGCAGGCCGGGCCGCCACCATTTTTCCAGCCGGTCGACGGCGACAGTGAGCAGCTTGATCTGCTCCCAATCGTCGATCCCCCCGATCCGATCCGAGAACCACGGCGCGAGCGCGACGATCGTGTCGCGAAACGCCGGAAGCCCGGCCGCGCGCAACCCATCGAACTTGCCCTTCGGAATGACGAAAGCACATTGCCAGTAATCGCCGCGATCCAGCGTCACCAGCAGCCGGCCATTCGCGACCTGTCCGCCCGTCTGGCCAGGGTCGCTTTCGTGGCGCGGCAGCCTGAACCAGAGCACATCCATCGGCGCGCCGATGTCGATGGATTTCAGCCCGGACGCGGCGCGGATGTCCGAGCGGCGTCCATCGGCGGCGACGACGAGGTCGGCGCGGATCGAAACGGGCCCGTCCTCGGCTGTGCTGGTCAAGCCGACGACCTTGCCGCCTTCCTCGATCAGGCCGTCCGCCTTGGCATTCATCATCAGCTTGAAGCGCGGCTGCTCGCGGCCTCGATCCGCCAAAAAATCCAGGAAATCCCATTGCGGCATCAGCGCGATGTAGGGCGCGACGACCGGGAGATGGGTGAAATCGACGAACTGGATCGTCTCGTCGCCAAAGCGCATGGCGAGGTCGCGCATCTTGGTGTGCGGCAGCTTGAGGAAATCGTCGAGCAGGCCGAGCTCGTGCATCAGCTGCAGTGTCGAGGGATGGATCGTATCGCCACGGAAATCGCGGAGGAAGTCGGCGTGCTTTTCCAGAACGACGACATCGACCCCGGCCCGCGCCAGCAGGAAGCCGAGCATCATCCCGGCCGGACCGCCGCCGGCGATGCAACAGGTGGTGGTGAGCTTGCGCATCGCTTTACTCCTCCTGTTCCGGCTTTCGTCATCCCATTGGTTTAATCGCGACGTCATTCCGGGCGTAGCGTAGCGGAGACCCGGAATCCATGACAGGGCACGACAGCGCCTTACGATGAATCCCGGATCGGCGCGGCTCTCGCCGCTTGTCCGGGATGACGGCGTTGGTTATCTGCCCGGACAACGACGCGTCACGTCCCCGGCCGGTGGATCGTCAGCTTCTGAAAACCCTTGCCGGCCAGCACCGGCTTCTTCGACGACAGCAAGCGCGAATTGATGCCCTGCCAGCCAATCTCGCCCGAGAAGCGGCCATATTCGATCTTGGGGCAGCGGTTCATGATGACGGTCAGGCCTTTCGCCTCGGCCCGGGCCGCTGCCTCGTCATTACGCACGGAAAGCTGCATCCAGATGACCTTCGGCAGCGGATCGAGACTCAGCGCTTCGTCGGTGATCGGGCCGGCTGCTTCGGAATTGCGGAAGATTTCGACCATGTCGATCGGGCCGGGGATCTCCTTCAGCGAGCCATAGACGGTCTTGCCCAGCAGCGTCTGGCCGGCGAGCCCGGGGTTGACCGGAATGACGTCGTAATCCCGGTCGAGCAGATATTTCGTCACGATCCAGCTCGGCCGCGACTCGTTGCTGGAGGCGCCGACCATGGCGATGCGCTTGACGCTTTTCAGCACGTCGCGGATCAGGCTGTCGGGGTAGGCGTCGTGGTTCATGTCTTTGTCCAATACGGGATGCCGAATTCGCCTGCGTCATGCTCGGGCTCGACCCGGGCATCTCTTGCCGGAGATTCTCGGGTCGAGCCCGAGAATGACGATGTTTGCTAGTCCTCCCACACCGGCTGGCGTTTCTCCACGAACGCGCCGATGCCTTCTTCCGCGTCGCGCGCCAGCATATTCTCGACCATCACCGCGGACGCATGATCGTAGGCCGCAGCCAGCCCCATTTCGCGCTGCTCGTAGAAGGCGCGCTTGCCGATCTTGATCGTGGCCGGGGATTTCGAGGCGATGATCGCCGCCAGCCGCTGCGCCTCCGCCAGGGCTTGGCCGGCCGGCACGACGCGGTTGACGAGACCCATGCGTGCGGCCTCGCCAGCCGGAACCATCTCGCCGAGCAGCAGCATTTCGAGCGCATGCTTGGCGGCGAGGTTGCGCGAGAGCGCCACCATCGGCGTCGAGCAGAACAGCCCGATATGGACGCCGGGCGTGCAGAACCGGGCCTGCTCGCCCGCGACGGCGAGATCGCAGCTCGCCACGAGCTGGCAGCCGGCCGCCGTCGCCGTGCCCTCCACCGCCGCGATCACGGGCTGGGGCAGGGCGGTGATCTGCTGCATCACGGCCGAGCAGCGGCCGAGCACCTCGGTGAAATAGGCGCGGCCCCTGTCGGGGTCGGCGCGGCGGGCGCTCATTTCCTTGAGGTCGTGCCCGGCGGAAAACACCGGCCCGGCCGCGCTCAGGATCACGACCTTCACCGAACGGTCGACGGCGATCGCGGCAAACGTGGCGGCGAGCGCTGACAGCATCGCCTCGCTCAGCGGGTTGCGCGCTTGCGGCCGGTTCAGCGTCAGCGTCGCGACGCCGCCTTCGTCGCCGCGCAGCAGCACGGCTTCGCTGCCGAGGTTGGTATGGGCATTCATGGTCGGGCCTTTCGCGTCCGCGCCTATTGTCGGAGCAGGACTGCCATGCTGCAAGGGGAGGGATGTCCGACCTGCCCCCGGTTTCCCGCACATGACGACCGCCATGACCGTCTCCGAGCTGGAGGCCTTTCTCGACCGCACCTTTCCGCAGCTGCATTACGGCGGCCGGACCTATTTCATCGAGGATGTCGGGCCGATGAGCGCCCGGATGCGCTGCGACTATCACGAGCGGCATCTGCGCCCCGGCGGTACGATCTCAGGCCCGACCATGATGGCGCTGGCGGATTTGGCGCTTTACGTCGCCATCCTCGCCCAGATCGGCCCGGTCGCCCTCGCGGTGACGACGAGCCTGAACTACAATTTCCTGCGCAAACCCGGCCAGGCCGCGCTGATCGCGGAGGCGAAGCTGCTCAAGCTCGGCAAGCGACTGGCGATCGGCGAGGTCGCGCTGTTCTCGCAAGGCGACAGCGAGATGGTCTGCCACGCGACCGGAACCTATTCGATCCCGGCGGAGCGTTGAAGTGGCCCGCGATGTCATTCCGGCGCTGCGCGTCGCCCCGGAATGACAGGTTCACTCACTTCTGCGGCAGCGGCTCCAGCCCGCTCTTCCTGATCACCGGCGCGGCCTCGGGCGAGCCGAGGCAGGCGATCAGTTTCTTCGCCGCTTCGGGTTCCCTGGAGCCCGCCGCCAGCCCTGCCGAAAACACCGTGACGCGCTGGACCTCGTCGGGCAGCGTGCCGACGAAATCGAGGCCCTCGATCGTGACGAGCTCGCTGACCTGCTGGAAGCCGAGCTCGGCCTCGCCGCGCGCCACGATGGTGCCGACGCGCTCGCTGAAGATCTTCTTGGCCTTGGCCATGACCGCGCCGCTCGGGTCGAGCTTGGGGAACAGCTCCTCCGAGAGATAGGTGCCGCTGGCGCTGGCCGAATAGGCGATCGATTTCGCCTCCATCAGCGTCTTCTTCAGCGCCGCGACGGTCGAGATGTCGGGCTTCGGCGCACCTGCCTTGACCGAGAGCCCGATCGCCGAGCGAACGAGGTCGACCCGGCTTCCGGGCATGCCCTTGCCGTCCTGGACCAGCTTGTCGAAAGCGTCCGAAGCGAGGATGACGATGTCGGCGGGCTCGCCACGAGAGAGCCGGTTGGGAATGGCGTCGGGTGCCGCGCCCATCGACGCCCCATAGGCGCTGACGACCTTCTGGCCGATCTTGATCTCACATCCTGCGACAAGCTCCTTATAGGCGGCGGTGAAACCGCCCGAACTCATCACATGGACGTCGGCCAGCGCCGGCGCGGCGGTGGCGAGTGGGGCGGCGATGGCGCAAAGCCGAAGCAGGCGCGCGTTACGCGCTGTCTTTTTCATGGGCGTCTCCTCCTGCCGCATGATCGCGCAGCTGGCGGAGACGCCGCAAGGCCGATTTCGCAAGCTAATGTGGTATCCAGATACCTTTATTGGCATGTCATTTGAAAATATGGGTTTTCCGGGCTTTCAGCTTCAGTGAGGCGGCTTGACATGCCCATCGCGCACCCCTATCCCCGCCTCACATCGCCGCCGGCCTCCGGCGGCTTGTCCTTTTTTCTCGTCAACCAACCGAAGGGGTGCTGCGATGAAGACCATGTCGCTGAAGCCCGCCGATGTCGAAAAGAAGTGGGTTGTGATCGATGCCTCCGGGCTCGTCGTCGGCCGTCTCGCCACCCTGGTGGCGTTGCGCCTGCGCGGCAAGCACAAGGCCAATTACACGCCCCACGTCGACTGCGGCGACAATATCGTGATCGTCAACGCCGATAAGGTGGTTCTGACCGGCCGCAAGCGCGACCAGAAGGTCTATTACCACCACACCGGCTATATCGGCGGCATCAAGGAGCGTTCGGCCAAGTTCATTCTTGAAGGCCGCTTCCCGGAGCGCATCGTCGAGAAGGCTGTCGAGCGCATGCTGCCGCGCGGCCCGCTGTTCCGCCAGATTCTTGGCAATCTGCGCGTCTACAAGGGCGCCGAGCATCCCCATGCCGCCCAGTCGCCGGAGGCGCTCGACGTCGCCGCGCTCAACCGCAAGAACGCGAGGGTCTGATCATGGCAGAGGTTCTCCAGTCTCTCGAGCAGCTCGGCCAGGTCGCCAAGTCGACGCAGCCGGATGCTCCCGTCCACGTCAAGAAGGTCGACGCCCAGGGCCGCGCCTACGCCACCGGCAAGCGCAAGAACGCGATCGCTCGCGTCTGGATCAAGCCCGGCTCCGGCAAGATCACGGTCAACACCCGTGACCAGGAGGTCTACTTCGCCCGCCCGGTGCTGCGCATGGTCCTGCAGCAGCCGCTGCAGCTGGTTGAGCGCATGACCCAGTACGACGTCGTCGTCACGGTCAAGGGCGGCGGACTTTCGGGTCAGGCAGGCGCTGTCCGTCACGGCATCTCCAAGGCGCTGACCTTCTTCGAGCCCGAGCTTCGCGGCCCGCTCAAGAAGGGCGGCTTCCTGACCCGCGACTCGCGCGTCGTCGAGCGCAAGAAGTTCGGCCGCGCCAAGGCCCGCCGCAGCTTCCAGTTCTCGAAGCGCTGATCGTTTCACGCTTTCTCGTTATGCATCAGGGCGGCTCGCAAGAGCCGCCCTTTTCGTATTGTCTCTTGCCTGATCCCCTCCGTCATTCCGGGCGGAGCGCAGCGCAGACCCGGAATCCATCGTAGAGCGGAGCGCCTTTCGATGGATTCCGGATCGGCGCAGCTTCGCTGCTTGTCCGGAATGACGGATGGCGTGAACAAACCTTAGAGCTGAACTGGAGCCTTGCATGACCCGTCCCGTCCTTCTCGTCACCGGCGGCAGCCGCGGCATCGGCGCGGCCACCTGCATCATGGCGGCAAAGCGCGGCTACGATGTCGCGGTGAACTTCCAGAACAATGCGGAAGCCGCCGCGAGCGTGGTGTCGGCATGCGAGGCCGCCGGCGCAAAGGCGATCGCGATCAAGGGCGACATGGCGAGCGCGACCGACATCATCCGCGTTTTCGCCGAGACCAGGGCCGCGCTCGGGCCACTGACCCACGTCGTCAACAATGCCGGCATCACCGGGCCGGCGAGCACGCTGGCCGAGGCCGATACGCAGACGATCCGCGCCTGCATCGACGTCAACGTCACCGGCGCGATCCTGGTCGCGCGGGAGGCCACCCGGGCACTGCTCGCCAACAGCGAGGCGAAGGACCGGGCCATCGTCAACATCTCGTCGATCGCGTCGGGTCTCGGTTCGCCCGACGAATTCGTCTGGTATGCCGCCTCGAAAGGCGCGATCGATTCCTTCACCATCGGCCTCGCCAAGGAGCTCGCGCCGCGCGGCATCCGGGTCAATGCGGTCGCACCGGGAATGACCGAGACCGACATCCACGCCTTGTCGTCGGGCGAACCCGGCCGTGTCGCGCGGATTGCGCCGACGATCCCGATCAAGCGGGCGGCGCAGCCCGAGGAGATCGCCGAGGTCGTGCTGTTCGCACTGTCGGAGGCGGCGTCCTACATGGTCGGCTCGATCCTGCGCGTCGGCGGCGGGCGCTAGGCTGAGGTCAACGACAGATTCGGCTGCCGGCGCAGCCGATCACGGCTGGAGACGGGCGCGCTCCATGCTAAATCCTCAAGGCCAACTCGCCGGCCGGAACCCCATGCGCGTCCTTCTCACCCTGATCGCCTTCGGCATGATCGCCGTGCCCGCGCTGCTGGCGCTGTCGCGCGGCGCGCACGGGCGCGGCCGGCGCATCGTCAATGCGCTCATCGTCTTCCTGGCGCCGGCCTTTGCGCTCGGGCTGATCCATGGCGTGCCCGAACTCGATGGCCGGGCGCTGCAGCATCCCGTGGCCTGGACCACATTCCGGCTCGTGCTGTCGGCGCTCGCGCTGATCCTGCCCTGGTGCCTTTACGTCTGGCTCGCAGGCGCACGCCGCTGACCCTCTTCTGGACTTAACCGATATGACCGAACCCGCCGACACCCCGACGATCGACCACGCCTTCACCGGCGACAGGCGCGGCCCTGCCCATGACCCGACCTACGCCGGCGCGCTCTCCTTCATGCGCCGGCGCTACAGCAAGGATGTCGCGGGCTGCGATCTCGTGATCTGGGGCGTGCCGTTCGATCTCGCCGTCTCCAACAGGCCGGGCACGCGCTTTGGCCCGCAGGCCCTGCGCCGTGTCAGCGCGATCTTCGACGGCGACGCGCAGTTCCCCTCACGCATCGACCCGTTCGAGACCTTGTCCGCCGTCGATTATGGCGATTGCCTGCTGCCCCGCAGTGACCTTCAGGGCTGCGCCAGGGCGATCGAACAGGGTGCGGCCAGGATCATCGCGGGCGGCGCGCATCTGGTCACGCTCGGCGGCGACCATTTCATCACGCTGCCGCTGCTGCGCGCCCATGTCGCCCGTCATGGCCGGCTCGCGCTGGTGCAGTTCGACGCCCATCAGGACACCTGGGACGATGGCGTCGGCGCGATCAGCCACGGCACCTTCGTGCTCGAGGCCGTGCGCGAGGGCTTGATCGACACGGATCGCTCGATCCAGATCGGCATCCGCACCGTCGCGCCGCGCGATTGCGGCATCGTGGTGATCGACGGCTACGAGATGCAGGCGCTGGACGTCGACGGCGTCGTCGCCCGCATCAGGGAACGGGTGGGGCAGGGGCCGGCCTATCTGACCTTCGACATCGACGCGCTCGACCCCGCGTTTGCGCCAGGCACGGGGACGCCGGTCGCGGGCGGTCTGACCTCGGCGCAGGCGCTGCGCATGGTCTGGGGCATCCGGGACCTCGATTTCCGGGGCATGGACATCGTCGAGGTCTCGCCGCCCTACGACCACGCGGACGCGACCGCGATCGCCGGGGCTGCGGTGGCGCAGCACTATATTCAGGCGCTGGCGTTGAGGACGCGCGGTTGAATCGTGATGCGAGGGGGGAAGCGGGTTGGCGGCAACCGCCGCTAAGGGATTCAAACCACTCGTCAGTGACAGGCGCGGCGAACCCTCTCCCGGTGGGAGAGGGGTTCTTCCAGTCCCTCTTCACCATTGACAGCGTATGAATGCGCGATCATATCCACTGCCATGACCACGAACCTGTCCCGACGTCGCCCGAACCCGGCCGCCCTTGCGCGACCGCGATGACGCTCGGCTGTTTTTAGTCCGAACGCCCGCGACCGCGCCACGAGCGCGGTTTTTTTATGCCTGAAGCCGACGAAGCATTCGCGCTTTCGCACCCATCGGGGGCCATGATGAGCCAGAACCTGAAATCCATCTTCATCGACGGCGAAGCCGGCACCACCGGCCTCGGCATCCGCGACAGGCTGGCCGCCGTGCCGGAAGTCGTAGTGAAGAGCATCGCCACCGACCTGCGCAAGGATCCCGCCGCCCGCAAGAACATGATGGCCGGCGTCGATCTCGTCGTGCTCTGCCTGCCCGACGATGCGGCCAGGGAATCGGTCGCGCTCGCCGACGAACTCGGCAGCGCCGCGCCCAAGATCGTCGATGCCGCGACCGCCCACCGCATCGCGCCCGGCTGGGTATATGGCTTTGCCGAGATGGCGAAAGGCCATGCCGACAAGATCGCCAACGCCAACCGCGTCGCCAATCCCGGCTGCTACCCGACGGGTGCTATCGCGCTGCTGCGGCCGCTGATCGATGCCGGACTGCTGGCGCAGGATCACCCCGTCACGGTCAACGCCGTCTCCGGCTATTCCGGCGGCGGCAAGGCCATGATCGAGGAGCACGAGGCGGGCAAAGCCCCGGCTTTCGAGCTCTATGGTCTCGGCATGAAGCACAAGCATCTGCCGGAACTGCAGGAATATGCCCGCCTGACGCGGCGGCCGATCTTCGTGCCCTCCGTCGGCAGTTTCCGGCAGGGCATGCTGGTCAGCGTGCCGCTGCATCTCGACACGCTGCCGGGCAAGCCGAAACTCGCCGATCTGAAGGCAGCCCTTGCTTCGCATTATGCCGGCTCGACCTATGTCAGCGTGCTCGATGCCGATGGCGGCAAGCTCGAGCCCGAGGCGCTGAACGATACCAACAGGCTCGAACTGCGGGTGTTCGGCGACGATGCGCTGGGACAGGCCGTGTTGGTCGCCAGGCTCGATAATCTCGGCAAGGGCGCGTCGGGCGCGGCGGTGCAGAACATCAGGCTGATGCTCGGCTTGGCCGAAAGTTGAGATCGTCGATCACGATTATGTGAAAACCATCTCATTCAAATGCAGGCTTTCTCCGCCGAGGGCAGCATGCTCTCACGATAGCTGGCGCACCAGAAGGTGCGTCTCCGAAGGGCGATGCCTTGCTGATGGCCGACGATACCGAGACTGAGCTGATCGACCGCATCTATGAGGCCGCGATCATCCCCGAGGGTTGGCCGGATGTCCTGAAAGCGACTGCGCGGGTCGCGGAGTGTCGTGAGGCGCTGTTCGGGACGATCCTGAACGACGAGGCCAGGCTGACGGCGTCGACGACGGAATTCGGCGATTTCTACGACAACATCCTCGAGCGCCTGCCCATATCCGTCAACGAACGTGCGTCCCGGCTGATCGCCAGCAACCATGCCGGCTTCATCACCGACAAGGACGTCTTCACGCCCGAGGAAATCTCCGCCGAGCCTCTCTATCAGCAGATGCTGATCCCATCGGGGTACGGCTCGGGCGTCGCGACAACGATTGCCGCGCCGTCCGGAGACCTGATCGTCGTGCATTGCGAGCGCAGCTTCGCCGAGGGCACGGTGGGAGACGCCGCAATCGCCGCGCTCGACCGGCTGAGACCTCATTTCGCGCGCGCCGGACTGCTCGCCCGCCGTCTTGGCCTGGAGCGCGCGCGCGCGGCGGCTCAGGCGCTGGAAATGATGGGCCTGCCCGGCGCCGTGCTCGGGCCGGGCGGCCGCGTGATCAGCGCGAACTCCCTGCTGGAAGGGCTGACGCCGCTGGTTTTCCGGGATCGGCCGGCGCGGCTTGGCATCGTCGACGCCGCCGCCGACCGCATGTTCGAGACCGCTCTCGTCAGGCTGGCGCATGACGCCTGCGCGGCTGGCGTGTGCTCGATCCCGATTCCCGCCGGTGAGGGCCATCCTCCGATCATCGTCCATCTCTCGCCCGTGAAGGGCAGGGCCCGCGACGTGTTCTCCTCGGCCTCCGCGATCCTGGTCGCCACGCCGGTTACGGCTCATCGCGGGCCGAAGGCCGACATCATCGGCGGTCTGTTCGACCTGACGCCTTCCGAGGCCAAACTCGCCGCGATGATCGCGGCCGGGCACGCGCCGCGCGAGGCGGCGATACGCCTGGGTGTAACCGAGGGAACCGCGCGCACGACGCTGAAGCGCGTGCTGGCCAAGACCGGGGCGCGCCGCCAATCCGATCTCGTCGGCATGCTCCAGGGCGCGGTTCGGCTCGGTTAGAGCCGCTGCTCCCGGCGAAGCCAGTCCGCGGCCGCGACGCCACCATAGGCTCAACCGGATTGGCGCGATGCCTATTAAGATGCGCGAGCGTTTGGTGCACTGCACGCTGCGATGCCCCCCAAATGGGAGGTGACACCAACGTCACCCATCTGAAATATCAGATAACGCTGCGGGATCTGGTCCCCCAGCCAGGGCTGTCGTCACTCCGACAATCCGCCTCCGGCTGGATGCTCTGTTGGCAGACATGAGCGCAGCCACCGGTTGGAATTCCTTATCGCCGTCGTGACCGGGTCAAGCGGTCATGACGGCGCTTTTTTGTTTGAGGCCGTCGCATTCGGCCGGTGACCGCTCATCGGCGTGCGGCCAGCAGAAATCGCATTCAATCATGGCGCGCACGGGTCTATGCTAGCCCTCGAACCGGCCGAAAAATGAGCCGGAACGCGGGAGAGGCGACGATGAATCGAAGCGTGATCAGAATACTGGCTGCTGCAGCCGCATTGTTTTTCGCGGCGCCGCCTGCGCATGCCGACGAGGCCGTCACGGTCGGCGGCGTCTCGGCGGTTCTGATCAGGCCGGCCAAGCCGCGCGGCAGTGTCATCCTGATGGCCGGCGGCAATGGCTATCTCGGTATCGCCGGCGACGGCACGATCACGCAGTCGCGCGGCAACAGCCTCGTGCGCACCCGTGCCTTGTTCGCCGGACGGGGCCTCGCGGTGCTCCTCCCCGACCCGGGCGTCGATCTCGCGGCGGCTGTCGACTACATGGCTGCGATCAAGCGACCGGTCACGCTGATCGGCACCAGCCGCGGCACGCAGCGCATCGCGCGCGGACTCGCTGCCGGCGCAAGGCCCGACAAGGTCGTGCTGACCTCCGGCTTCCTGTCGGACGCCTCCGGCTCCAGCCAGAACGTGGTCTCGATCCTGGGCTCGCCTGCCGCGCTGCCGCCGACGCTGGTCGTGCATCATCGCCGCGACGGCTGCCGGCTGACCAACCCCGAGGGCGTTGCGTCGTTTCTCGCCTGGGCCGGCCGCAAGGCGCGGGTGACCTGGGTCGATGGCGGCATCGAGGAGGGCGACCCGTGCGAGGCGCGCGGCCATCACGGCTTCGCCGGCGTCGAGGGCCAGATGGTCTCGGCTGCCGCGGGCTTCGCGGGACGCTGAACAAAAAAGGCGCCGGCTTGCGCCGGCGCCCTCCAAAATCGCCAGAGCGGGCTATCAGCCCTTGTACGGCACGAAATTCTGCTTCTGCGTGCCCAGCCCCTCGATGCCGAGCGTGACGACTTCGCCACCTTTCAGGAAGCGCGGCGGCTTGAAGCCGAGACCCACGCCAGGAGGCGTGCCGGTGGTGATCACATCGCCGGGGTCGAGCCGCATGAACTGGCTGATGTAGTGCACCAGATAGGCCGCGCCGAAGATCATCGTCTTGGTCGAGCCGTTCTGGACGCGCTCGCCATCGACGTCGAGCCACATGGCGAGGTTCTGGATGTCGGCGATCTCGTCGGGTGTCACCAGCCAGGGCCCGAGCGGGCCGAAGGTGGGGCAGCCCTTGCCCTTGGCCCATTGTCCGCCGCGCTCGGCCTGGAACTCGCGCTCCGAGACGTCGTTGCAGACGCAGAAACCGGCGATCGCGGCCATGGCGTCCTTTTCGTCGATATAGGAGCCGCCATCGCCGATGACGATCGCGAGTTCGACCTCCCAGTCCGTCTTGACCGAGGCCCTCGGGATCTGGACATCGTCATTGGGGCCGACGATGCAGTTGGGCGCCTTGTTGAAGAGGATCGGCTCCTTGGGAATCGCCGCCCCGGTCTCGGCTGCGTGGTCGGCGAAGTTGAGACCGACCGCGATGAAATTGCGCACGTCGCCGACGCAGGCGCCGATGCGCGGCGAACCCGGCACTGCCGGCAGCGATTCGGGGTTGAGTGCCTTGAGTTTGGCCAGCGACGCTGAGGTCAGGGCTTTGCCTGCAAAATCGGGTATCGTCGCGGAAACGTCGCGCAGCACGCCCGTGGAATCCAGAAGCGCCGGCTTTTCCTGTCCGAACGCACCATAACGAACCAGTTTCACGTCATTTCCCCCGTTTCAATCGATGTAATTTGGTGGCGCGATCCTGATCGGATGGCGCGGTCGAAGACAAGTCCATTCACGCGCATGGCGCGGCTGCGTAGCCATGGTCACGAAATTGTTGCGCGAATGCAACGTAGCCGACGAAACGGCCCTGCCTGCCGATTGGGCGGGAGTGGTCAAGCCGCAGTCAGGATCGCGGAAAACCGGGATAGTTCTTATGTAAACGATCGATTTCCCGGAGCGGCTGGAGGACGCGGCCTCGTTTTCGCCGGTTTTCGACCGATTTTCAGAGTTTCCGGTAGGGAAACGACAGCGGCTATGGCCTTTTCAAGGCGATGAAGGCGGGATTGCGGCAGGAAACGGCCCGCTGCATGGTGAGTCATGCAGCGAGGCGGTTCGACCTCGGGACATCAAAACGCCAAGGGATGAAAGCGATGAAGAGCGTCGTTCGTTTGACTGCCGCCGCCACTGTTTCGGCAGTTGCTCTTCTTGCCGCGGGCGCCGCTTCTGCCGGCTCCTTCGCCATCCGCAGCGGCCAGGGCGCCGAGGGTCTCGGCATGGCCTATGCCGGCGCGGCCTCGGGCGGCATCGGGCTCTCCTCGATGGCCTGGAACCCGGCGACCATCACCATGTTCCCCGGCCGCAACAGCAACTGGAACGCCACCTATATCGGCGCGAACGCCTCCTACGAGCCGACCTCGCAGACGCGGGTCCGCCTGCCCAACGGCGCGATCGTGCCGAACACGACGCCCGGCGTCGGCGGCAGCCCGCTCGGCACCGGCAATATCGGCGGCGACGGCGCCTTCGTCCCGGCGTCCTATTCGGCCTGGCAGCTGACCGATCGGCTCTGGATCGGCGTGACCTCGACGGCTCCCTTCGGCCTGCGCTCCAAGGCCGAGAATCGGTTCAATGCGTCGCAGAGCTATGGCGAATCCGCCAAGGTCCGCACGATCAACATCGCCCCGACCATCGGCTATCAGGTCAATGACTGGCTGGCGGTCGGCGCCGCGGTGCAGGGCCAGTACATCAAGACCAATCTCAAGCAGGCGGCCGGAATCACCGCGACCTCGCCCAATGCGATCCTCGACGGCGATTCGATCGATTTCGGCTACCGCGTCGGCTTCACCCTGACCCCGACCAAGAGCACCACGATCGGCGTCGCCTATCGTTCGTCGATCCGCCAGACGCTCGAAGGCGACTTCAGCCTGCCGACCGGCATCATCCCGATCAAGGCCAACCTGAACCTGCCCGATTCGGTCGTCGCCGGCCTTTCGCACCAGATCAACGAGCAGTGGCAGGTCCATCTCGGCGTCGAGTGGACCAACTGGAGCCGCTTCCGCAACATCCCGATCGTCAGCCAGCTGAACGGCGTTCCGGTCACCAGCCTTAATTTCCAATATGACGACAGTTGGTATTTCGCCGGCGGTGTCGAATACAAGTGGAACCGTGACCTGACCCTGCGCGCCGGTGTCGGTTACGAACTCTCTCCGGTCAACGACACCAACCGCACTGTCTTCATCTCGGATAATGATCGCCTCTGGCTCTCGACCGGTCTCAGCTACCAGCTCACCGAGAAGCTCAAGCTCGATGTCGGGTACACCTATATCCACGTCAACAAGGCGGCCGTGAACTATAGCGGCACGCACCCGCAGCAGGGTGCGGTGTTCTACACCGCCGAGGCCAAGCCCTACATCCACATCGTCTCCGCCGGCCTGACCTATCGCTGGGACAACCCCACCGAAACGATCCCGGCCCGCCCGGTCGTCCGCAAGAACTGAGCGAACGCGCTTCGCAGACGAGAAAGCCGGCCTTCGGGCCGGCTTTTTTGTTTTGCCTTGGGGGACGTCGAGCCGCGAAACTCGGGGCATCGGAAAGCAGAGGCCGCCAGAGAAACCAACCTGGGCGATGGGCCTCTCCGGCGGCCGGCCCCTCGGGGGCGAACCTCGGGGATGACCCGTGTTAAAGCGATGCACCGGAAGATACGATCCCTCGTTTGGGGGAGTGCGTCAGCCGCGGTGCCGGCAGGCCTTGCCTGCCGTCGGTCATGATGGGCCATGACCCTTGGTCTGGCCGTCAGGCCTTGATCTTCACATAGCTGCCCGGAGCATCCTCGATCGCCTTGAGCTTGCCGCTGCCGGGTTCGCGCGCCGGCACGCGTTTGGGCGCCTGGGCCTCGATCCAGGACAGCCAGTGCGGCCACCACGAGCCCGGATGCTCGCTTGCTTTGGCGATCCAGTCCTCATAGGCGCCCGCCGCCTTGTCGCCGGTCCAGTACTGATACTTGACCTTGGCGGGCGGGTTGACGACGCCTGCGATATGGCCGGAGCCTGCGACGACATAGTCGACCGGGCCGCCGAAGCATTGCGAGCCGAGGAAGACCGAGGCCGCCGGGGCGATATGGTCTTCCCTGGCCGCGAGATTGTAGATCGGCAGGGTCACCTTTTTCAGATCGAGCGTCTTGCCGCCGATCGTCATCTCGCCCTTGGAGAGCTTGTTCTCGAGATAGCAGTTGCGCAGGTAGAAGGAATGGTTCGCCGCCGGCATCCGGGTCGAATCCGAATTCCAGTAGAGCAGGTCGAAGGCGGTCGGGGCCTTGCCCTTGAGGTAGTTGTTGATCGCATAGGACCAGATCAGGTCGTTGGGCCGCAGCATGTTGAACGCGCCGGCCATCCTGGAGCCGTCGAGATAACCGTGCTCCGCCATCTGCTGCTCGACCGAGCGGATCTGCTCCTCGTCGACGAAGACCGAGAGTTCGCCCGCCTTCGAGAAATCGACCTGCGTCGTGAAGAAGGTCGCGCTGTCGATGCGCTCATCCTTCATCGCCGCCATATAGGCGAGCGTGACGCCGAGCAGCGTGCCGCCGACGCAGTAGCCGATCGCGGTGATCTTCTTTTCACCTGTCGCGTCCTTTATCGCATCGAGAGCCGCGAAAATGCCCTCGCGCATGTAGCTCTCGAAGTCCTTGGCGGCGTGGCGCTCGTCGGGATTGACCCAGGAGATGCAGAACACGGTCAGCCCCTGAGCGACGCACCAGCGGATGAAGCTCTTCTCGGCGTTGAGATCGAGGATGTAGAACTTGTTGATCCATGGCGGCACGATCAGCAGGGGGCGCTTGAGCACGTCGGGCGTCGCCGGCGCGTACTGGATCAACTCCATGATCTCGTTGCGAAAGATCACTTTGCCCGGCGTCGTCGCGATGTTGACGCCGACCTGGAAGGCGCCTGCGTCGGACTGGCGGATTTTGAGCTCGCCCTTGCCGGCCTCGATGTCCTCGGCCAGCATCTTCATGCCGCGCACGAGGTTCTCGCCGTTCTGCGCCAGCGTCTCGCGCAGCAACTCCGGGTTGGTTGCGACGAAGTTGGATGGCGAGAGCGCGCCCGTGATCTGCTTGACGTAGAAGCGGGCTTTTTCGCGGGTATGCGGGTCGAGGTCGTCGGCGCGGTCGACCATGCTCTCGGCCCAGCGCGAGCCGATCAGATAGGCCTGCTTGACGAAGTCGAACATCGGATGGGCCGACCAGTCTGGATCGGAGAAGCGGCCGTCGCGCTTTTCGGGCTCGGCCACGGGCTTGGTGGCTTCGCCGCTGGCGCGCTTCAGCGTCTCGCTCCACAGGCTCAGGAAATCGGTCGTGAGCGAGGCCTGCGCCTCCATGATCTTGCGTGGGTCGGCAATCCAGCGCTCGGCGACGCGGCCGAGCGTCTTGACCATTTCGCTGACTTCCTCGGCCTGGCCGCTTTTCGCCTCGCCGCGCTCGATCGGCTTGAGATAGGCGGCTGTGACCTTGCCGTATTCCTCGACAAGCTTGCCCATGTTCTGCGTGAACTGGTCGAAATCAGGTGCGCCGGGCATCGCCGACGAATCAGGCGAAGCGGTGCGATCGCTCGGCTTGTCGTCCGTTGGCCGGTTCATGGCGCGTCTCCCGTGGCATTTTCTGCGGGGTTGCCTGAGGCTCCCCATTTTGGTCCCATTAAGGACGTAGCCGATATGGTCTACAAAGAAAATTCTGGAACGCGCCGGATTGCCCATGCCGCCTGATCAGTCTTCGAGCCGCTTCCTGTCGGTGTCGGCAGCCTTCGTGCTGCTGGCCGTGGGCTTGTCGGCCTGCGCGGGCGACGGCCCGGTCAAGACGATCGCCGAAGTGGCTGGGATGGCCACGACGGCGCAGGAGAGCAAGGCCTTCGTCCAGGCGACGCGGCCGAGCGACCCCGCCTATCTTCCGGTGAACACCACGATCCCGGTCAATCCTCTTTGCGCCGGTCCCAACCCGCCGCCGCCCTTCGTGGCGACCGGCCCAAATGCCCGCTTCGGCGCCGGGTCGCCCGCGCCAAAGCCGACCGACCCATGCAAGACGCGGGCGGAATTCAAGAAGATCGAGGCCGAGCTCGACGCGAGGCGAATCTCCAACGACGCTGCCGGTACGCAGGCGCAAGCGCTCGGCAAGGCATTGCCGCCGCCCGCTCCGGCCAAGGTGCTGCCGACCAACTAGGTCGGGTCAGCCAGTGGCGTTGCGTCGCAATTCTGCCGCGCCTGAACGATTCTTGCGTTTTCTGGGCTGCCAAGACCGAAGATGCGGTGCTAAGGACCCGCTACGCAACGATTTGACCAACGCCCGTTCAGCTCCGCCTTTCGGCGAAGGATTTTCGACATGGCCGATTTCCACCGCATCAAGCGCCTGCCGCCCTACGTCTTCGAGCAGGTCAACAAGATCAAGGCGGCCGAGCGCGCCAAGGGCGTCGATATCATCGATCTCGGCATGGGCAATCCCGATCTGGCGGCCCCCAAACACGTTATCGAGAAGCTGATCGAGACCGCCGGCAAGCCACGCACCGATCGCTACTCCGCCTCCAAGGGCATTGGCGGCCTGCGCCGCGCCCAGGCCGGCTACTACGAGCGCCGCTTCGGTGTGAAGCTCAACCCCGACACCCAGGTCGTCGCGACGCTCGGATCGAAGGAGGGCTTCGCCAATATGGCGCAGGCCATCACCGGGCCGGGCGACGTCGTACTGGTGCCCAATCCGAGCTACCCGATCCACGCCTTCGGCTTCCTGATGGCCGGCGGCGTCATCCGCTCGGTCCCGGCCGAGCCGACGCCGGCGTTCTTCCCGGCTCTCGAGCGGGCGATGATCCATTCGGTACCGAAGCCGATCGCGCTCGTCACCTGCTATCCGGCCAACCCGACGGCCTACACCGCCTCGCTCGATTTTTATCGCGATCTCGTCGCGTTCGCCAAGAAGCACGACCTGATCCTGCTCTCTGACCTCGCCTATGCCGAAGTCTATTTCGACGAGAACGACCCGCCGCCCTCGATGTTGCAGGTTCCCGGCGCGATCGATGTGACGGTCGAATTCACGTCGATGTCGAAGACCTTCTCGATGGCCGGCTGGCGCATGGGCTTCGCGGTCGGCAACGAGAAGCTGCTGGCTGCGCTGGCGCGGGTGAAGTCCTATCTCGACTATGGCGCCTATACGCCGATCCAGGTCGCGGCGGCCGCAGCCCTGAATGGTCCCGACGACTGCATCCGCGAGATGCGCGACACCTATCGCAAGCGCCGCGACGCGCTGGTCGAGAGTTTTGGCAAGTCGGGCTGGGAGTTTCCGGCGCCCAATGCCTCGATGTTCGCCTGGGTGCCGATCCCGGAAAAATTCCGCCATCTCGGCTCGCTCGAATTCTCCAAGCTGCTGATCGAGAAGGCCGAGGTCGCGGTAGCGCCCGGTATCGGCTTTGGCGAGCATGGCGACGACTATGTCCGGATCGCGATCGTCGAGAACGAGCAGCGCATCCGCCAGGCGGCGCGCAATGTCGGCCGCTTCCTCAAGACCGCCGACCAGACCCTGCACAACGTCATCCAGATGCCGAAGGCGGGGTGAGGGCAGGGCTGCGCCGCTGGGGCTGGACCGCATCTGCAAAACATGGGAACCCCTTTCGCGCGGGCATCGTCGTCCGCACCAGGGGTTGAAGGCGCGAGATGTTCAGCAAGGGCCGTCTGATCGGCATCGGCTTTGGCCTGTTCGCGCTGCTTTGCCTTGTCTTCACCTATGATTATTCACGCGGCCGGACGCCCGAAACCAACTCTCCGCTCGTCGCGGAGGTGCTGACGGCCACCACAGCGCGCGAATGCGGCCGTGACGCCACCGAGATCGCCGCGCGCTATCTGCCGGTCGGCATGGAGCAGGCCGAGGCCGAGCGCATTCTTGCCACGATCGAGATCACCCCGCCGAAGCCCTGGTTCTGGAAGCCTCTGGTCGAGAATGCCACGACCTGGACCGGCACCTCGCTGGAAGCGCTGCGCACCATCAAGACGACCGCCTTCGGCAACAACCTGCTGCGGCTGCACCTGACCTTCGCCGACGGCAGGCTGAGGCGGCTCGCCGCCGAAGTGGTGTGTCGGTTCGACTGAGGAGCGCTCGCTGCCGTTCAGCCCGCTTCACCCGGCAACAGCAGCATCGCCATGCCAATCGAAGCCGGCGCCGTCGGCTTGAAGCCGAACTGCGCGTAAAGCCGATGCGCCTGTCCATCGGCGATGAGGCTGACATAGGAGCCGGGCAGGGCGCGGGCGCGCAGATGTGCGACCAGCGCGCCGACGATCAGCTTTCCGAGGCCGCGGACCTGATGCTCCGGATCGACGGCGATATCGACGATCTGGAAGAACAGGGCACCGTCTCCGACGATGCGGCCCATCCCGACGATGTCGCTCTCGTGTTTCACGACGACGGCATGGACCGAGTGCGGCAGGCCTGCCTGCGCCGCCGCCTCGCTTTTTTGGCCCAGCCCGGCAACGCGGCGAAGCCGGAGGTAGTCCGGCACTGACGGAGTTTCTACGGCGATCTGATAATCTGGGTTCAAGGCCGGGGCACTCTGTCGAGCCAGGGAAAGCACGGCAGCATAGACTTTGCGCAACGTCTGTCAGGAGTGCTCAAGCGGCGTCCGTTTGCCGCATTTGGCTGGGTAGCGCCGTTGACTCCCATGCCGCCTCATGCGACCCCGCGCCCATGACGACCGCGAACGGGCAAGCTTCCTCAAAACCCCTCCGCATCGGCCTTGCCGGGCTCGGCACGGTCGGCGCCTCGGTGTTGCGCATTCTGCACCGGCAGGAGAACGCGCTGGCCGCCCGCTGCGGCCGCGCCATCCGCGTCACTGCCGTCTCGGCGCGCGACCGCAACCGTGATCGCGGCGTCGATCTCTCCGGCCTGACCTGGTTCGACGATCCCGTCGCGCTGGCCAACTCGCCCGAGATCGACTGTCTGGTCGAACTGGTCGGCGGCTCGGACGGAGTTGCGAAAGACGCCGTCGAAGCGGCGCTGAATGCCGGCAAATCGGTCGTCACCGCCAACAAGGCGCTGCTCGCCCAGCATGGCGTCGCGCTGGCGACGTTGGCCGAGGAGAGAGGCGTCGCGCTCGCCTTCGAGGCCTCGTCGGCCGGCGGCATCCCCGTCGTCAAGACCTTGCGCGAGGCGCTCTCGGGCAACAACGTCACGCGGCTCTATGGCATCCTGAACGGCACCTGCAACTACATCCTCTCGCGCATGGAACTGGAGGGGCTGACCTTCGAGGAATGCCTCAAGGATGCGCAGCGTCTCGGCTATGCCGAGGCCGATCCGACCTTCGACGTCGAGGGCTTCGACACCGCCCACAAGCTCGCCATCCTGACCAGCCTCGCCTTCGGCACGAAGATCGACTCCGAAGCGATTCATGTCGAAGGCATTTCCTCGATCGCGCCGCTCGACCTCAAGATGGCCGCCGAGCTTGGCTATCGCATCAAGCTGCTCGGCGTCGCCGAGCGCACGAAGACCGGCATCGAGCAGCGCGTGCATCCGACGATGGTGCCGCGTTCCTCGGCGATCGCGCAGGTCATGGGCGTCACCAATGCGGTCACGATCGACGCCGACGCGGTGCGCGAGATCACGCTGGTCGGCCCCGGCGCGGGCGGTGATCCAACTGCATCCGCCGTCGTCGCCGACATCGCCGATGTCGCGCGCGGCACGGCGGGGCTTCCGTTTGGCCTGCCCGTCGCCCGTCTCGAAGTGCCCACCCGCGCGCCGATGCAGCGCCATGAGGGCGGCTATTACATCCGCCTCGCCGTCGCCGACCGTCCGGGCGCGGCCGCCGCGATCGCGACCCGGATGGCCGAGGCCGACATCTCGCTCGAAAGCATCGTGCAGCGCCGCTCGGAAGCCGCCATCGCGAAGGACCCCTCTGGCCGCTCGGGCGCGCCGGTGCCGGTCGTGCTGATCACCTACGCCACCAGTGAGGCCGCCATCCGCGCCGCGCTGGAGAAGGTCTCGGCCGACGGCCACATCGCCGAGCCGCCGCAAGTCATCCGGATCGAACGGGAGTAGGGTCGAGGCGGCTGGCCTCCAGCTTGCCTGCCGCCCGAACCAGCGACTGCCGAAACCAAAGGAAACCCGCCTATGTCCGACGATCTCCGCATCTCACCCTCACAGATCATCGAGCGCTATCTCTCGATGGAGCTGGTGCGCGTCACCGAGCGTGCGGCCGTGTCGGCGGCGCGCCTGCGCGGCCATGGCGATGAGAAGGGTGCGGACCAGGCGGCGGTCGACGCCATGCGCCGCGAGCTCAATCGCCTGCCGATCGATGGTGAGATCGTCATCGGCGAGGGCGAGCGCGACGAGGCCCCGATGCTGTTCATCGGCGAGAAGGTCGGTACGCGCCAGGGCCCGAAGGTCCATATCGCTGTCGATCCGCTCGAGGGTACGACGCTCTGCGCCAAGGATATGCCGGGCTCGATCGCGGTCATGGCGATGGCGGAAGCCGGCAAGCTGCTTTATGCGCCCGACGTCTACATGGACAAGATCGCCTGCGGCCCCGGCTATGCCCATGGCGTGATCGATCTCGACGCCTCGCCGACCGACAACATCCATGCGCTCGCCAAGGCCAAGGGCTGCAAGCCGCACGAGATATCGACGCTGATCATGGACCGCCCGCGCCATGCCAAGCTGATCGAGGAGGTCCGCAAAACCGGCTGCTCGATCCGCCTGATCACCGATGGCGACGTCGCCGGCGTGATCTTCTGCACCGAGCCGGAGAAGACCGGTATCGACCTTTATCTCGGCATCGGCGGCGCGCCCGAAGGCGTGCTCGCAGCCGCAGCGCTGCGCTGCGTCGGCGGCCAGATGCAGGGCCGCCTGATCCTCGACACCGAGGAGAAGCGCATCCGCGCCTACGGCATGGGCGTGCTCGACCCCAACAAGAAATACGACATGTCGGAGATGGCCTCGGGCGACGTCATCGTCTGCGCCACCGGCGTCACCGATGGCGGCATGCTCTCGGGCGTGAAGTTCGGCAAGGACGTGATCGAGACCGAAACCATCGTCTACCGCTCGATCACCGGCACCACCCGCCGCATCTTCGGCGAACACCGCCAGTTCGAGAAATTCAAGCTCGATTGAGGGGGCGGCCGCAACCAGCCGCTTCCGTGTAGAAATGTCGTGCTGCGGCCGGGCTCGTCCCGGCCGTCATCTTTCAGGAGTGCTTCATGACTGTCGCCAACGGCCGGGCTTTGCTGGCCACGCCCGGCCCGACCAACATCCCCGACCGCGTGATGCAGGCGATGATGCGTCCGGCCGAGGAGCTCAGCTCGACCACGATCATAGGCCTGACCGAGACCGTGCTGGCCGATCTCAAGCGGATATTCCAGACCAAGGGCGAAACCTTCGTCTACGCGGCGAACGGTCACGGTGGCTGGGAGGCGGCGCTGACGAATGTGCTGTCGCGCGGCGATAAGGTCCTGGTGCTGGCGAGCGGCCGCTTTGCGGTCGGCTGGGGCGAGATGGCCCGGTTCATGGGCGCGGACGTCGAGGTCATGACCGGCTCCTGGCGCGCGTCGGTCGATCCGGCTGCTGTCGAGGAGCGGCTGCGGCAGGATAGCGAACATGCGATCAAGGCCGTCCTGATGGTGCAGATCGACACGGCGTCGGGCGTCGCCAACGACGTGCCGGCGGTGCGCAGGGCGATCGACGCCGCCGGCCATCCCGCCCTCTATATGGTCGACGGCGTCGCCTCTATCGGCTGCATGCCGTTCGAGATGGATGCATGGGGCGTCGATGTCGCCATGTCGGCGTCGCAGAAGGGCCTGATGACCTCGCCGGGCCTCGCTTTCGTCGCCGCCAATGAAAAGGCGCTCGCCGCCCACAAGACCGCGACGATGAAGACGCCGTATTGGGACTGGACGTCTCGCATGAACCCGATCGCCTATATGAAGCATTGCGGCACCGCGCCGGAGCATCTTTTGTTTGGCCTGCGCGCCGCGCTCGACATGATCTTCGAGGAGGGGCTTGAGGCCGTCTGGCGGCGTCACGCTCTGCTGGCGGGCGCGACCCATGCCGCCGTGGCGAAATGGGCCGAGGGCCAGGTTCTGTCCTGCAATGTGCTCGACCCGGCCCAGCGCTCGCCTTCGGTGACGCCGATTCTGGTTCAGGGCGCCGATCCCGCCGCGATCGGGGCCTTCACCCGCGATATCTGCGGAGTCACGCTGGGCTCCGGGCTGGGCGATCTCAACGGCAAGGCGTTCCGCATCGCCCATATGGGCCATGTCAACGCGCCGATGGTGCTGGGGACGCTGGCCTCGGTCGAGACCGCCCTGCAGGCGCTGAACGTGCCCCACGGCGCGGGCGGTGTTGCAGCGGCCATCGCGCATCTCGCCCAGGGCGTCGCCTGACAGGCCCGGGCCTTCAGGCTTCCAGCGTAACCCAGACGCCGCCGGCCGTGCTGGAACGTAGCGCGGCGTCCACCATGGCGACGCCGGCAAAGCCGTCCTCGATCGTCGGAAAACTGGTTGCGCGGTCGGGCTGCGTTCCATTGCGCCGGGCGATGATCGCGTCGGCCACCTCGCTGTAGATCGTCGCAAAGGCCTCCAGATAGCCTTCCGGGTGTCCGGCCGGAACCCGGCTGACGCGCTGGCCGGCAGCGTTCATCGCCGCCGTACCGCGCTTGATGACACGCGGCGCTTCGCCCAGCGGCGACCAGAGCAGGCGGTCGGGCTCCTCCTGGCTCCAGTCGATGCCACCCTTGTCGCCGAAGACGCGCAAGCGGAGGCCGTTGTTGTGGCCGATGGCGACCTGGCTGGCCCAAAGCGCGCCGCGCGCGCCGTCGGGATAGCGCAGCAGGATTTGCACGTTGTCGTCGACGCGGCGGCCCGGCACGAAGCGCGTGAGTTCGGCCAGAATCTGCTCCGGCATCAGGCCGGTGACGAAATGCGCCAGTTGGAAAGCATGCGTGCCGATGTCGCCGACGCAACCGCCAGCCCCCGAACGCGCCGGATCGGTGCGCCATTCCGCCTGCTTCTGCCCCGAGGTCTCGACCGGCGCTGCCAGCCATTCCTGCGGATACTCGACCTGCAAGACGCGGATGGCGCCGATCTCGCCGGCCTGCACCATGGCGCGCGCATGCCTGATCAGCGCATGGCCGGAATAATTATAGGTCACGGCGAAGATCAACCCGCTGTCTCGCGCCTTGTCGCGCAGGTGGCGCGCCTCCGCCAGCGTCGCGGTCAGCGGCTTATCGCAGATCACATGAATGCCGGCCTCGATGAAGGCCTCGGCCACCTCCGCATGGAGATGATTTGGGGTTACGATCGCCACGGCTTCGATGCCGTCATCGCGCGCGGCTTCGGCCTGGGCCATGCTGCGGTAGTCCGGGTACGATCGCGCAAGCCCGATCGCCTCGGCCGAGCGCGCAGCCTTGTCCAGCGAGGCCGAGAGCGTGCCCGCGAGCAGTTCGTAGCGGTCGTCGAGACGGGCGGCGATGCGGTGCACGGCGCCGATGAACGCGCCTTCGCCGCCGCCCACCATACCCAGTCGAATACGAGGCCCGGCCATTGCATCTCCTGCCTGCTGCGATGCGACACCTAGCACGCCGGCCATGTCGTGGTGAGGCCAGTTGGCATCTCGCCGCGGAAGCGCGCCGGGCAGGGCGGTGCAGCGCGAAAGCCTGTTCCGCGCGCGGCATGCGCTGCTATGGTCCTGGCTCCATCTGAAACGGTTGAACCGGCAAGAAACGACGAGGATCGCCATGTCTGCGCATAACAAGGTCGCCATCATCACCGGCGCGGGGTCGGGCGTCGGCCGCGCCGTCGCGCTCGCCTTTCTGAAGGACGGCTATCGCACCGTGCTCGCAGGGCGGCGCACTGACGCGCTCGACGAGACGATCAGACTGTCGGGCGCGCCGGCCGCGCAGGCTCTGGCCGTGCCGACCGACGTCACCGACCAGGCTTCTGTCCAGAACCTGTTCGCCAAGGCGAAGGCCGCGTTCGGCCGGCTCGACGTGCTGTTCAACAATGCCGGCGTCAATGCGCCCGGCGGCATCCTGCTTGAGGATCTGTCGCTGGCGCAGTGGCAGGCGGTGGTCGACACCAATCTGACCGGCCCGTTCCTGTGCACGCAGGAGGCCTTCAAGCTGATGAAGAGCCAGTCGCCGATGGGTGGCCGCATCATCAATAACGGTTCGATCTCGGCCTATGCGCCGCGCCCGAACTCGATCGCCTATACGGCGACCAAGCACGCCATCACCGGCCTGACCCGGACCTCCTCGCTCGACGGGCGCAAATACGACATCGCCGTCGGCCAAGTCGACATCGGCAATGCGCTGACCGAAATGGCGCAGCGCATGACGCAAGGCGTGCCGCAGGCGGACGGCTCGATCAAGATCGAGCAGGTCATGGACGTGAACCACGTCGCGACCTCCGTGCTGCACATGGCGAGCCTGCCGATCGAGGCCAATGTCCAGTTCATGACGATCATGGCCTCGAAGATGCCGTTCGTCGGGCGCGGGTGAAGGCGGCTGTCTGTGACCTCAATCCCGCCGTCATTCCGGGCGCAGCGAAGCGGAGACCCGGCAACTGTGTTGTGGGGGTTTGTCATGATTGGAACGCTGTGCTGGTTTTGGCCATTGCGTTGAGGATTGTGAGGAGTTTTCTGGCGACGGCTATGATGGCGACTTTGGTTGCGGCGGATCGTGCCTTGACGGCTTCGTAGAAGGCCTTGAAGCGCGGCGCGGTGCGGATGGCGGCGAGCGCGGCCATGTAGAGGGCGCGCCGGACGCGCCGTCTGCCGCCCCTGATGCTGCGTTTGCCGCGGTGGCGGCCGCTGTCGTTGTTGAAGGGCGCCAGGCCGGCCAGCGCCGCGATGGCCTTGGGCGAGCAGTGGCCGAGCTCGGGCATCAGGGCGATCAGGGTGGTCGCGGTGACCGGACCGACGCCTGGAGCCGAGCGCAGCAGGTCCTGCATCGCGGCCAGTTCGTCATCGGCGCGCAGAGCCTGCGCGATCAGGCGCTCGAGGGTCGCGATGTCCTCGTCGAGCCAGGCGAGATGACGTGCGAGGCTTCCCGTGGGATCGTCGGTCTCCTTGAAGCGGACCTTCTCGGCGGCCCGCATCTCGACCAGCTGGTCGCGGCGCTTGTGCAAGGACAACAAAGCGTCGCGGGCAGGATCGGAGGCTGTGTCGGGGGCGAACGCCAGCATCCGCGCCATCGCGGCGAGCATCCGTGCGTCGATCGCGTCGGTCTTGGCGAGGCGGCCGGTGGCGCGGGCGAAGTCGCGGGCCCGGGCCGGGTTGATGCGGGCGAAGCGGCAGCCCGCTTCTTCCAGCGCGCGCTGCAGCCTGCGGTCATAGGGCCCGGTCGCCTCGAAGGCGACGAAGGCCGCGGCCGTGTCCAGGGACGACAGCCAGGCCGCGATCGCAGCCGCCGTATTGTCGATCCGAAAGCCCTCGCCGCGGCTCTCGTCGAACAGGTCGAGATGATGCTTGGCGATATCGCAACCGATGAAGCAGGGGTGTATGGTCATGGGGCCTGTCCCTGTGCTGCGAGGTCCGGTGCAAGCGGCCTCGGTCAACTGTTCAGGATGGGGTATCGAAGCGGGCGGGAGCCGCGCCGGGTCACGGTGTTCGCCACCAGGAATCCAACGGCTTCCCGCCCGCGCCAATCATGACACAAACCCAACACACAGGAATCCATCATAGGGTGCTGTCGCGCTTCATGATGGATTCCGGATCGGCGCGGCTTTGCCGCTTGTCCGGAATGACGGCAAGGTTGGGGGCATGACAGAGCAAACCGAAGCCGCCGTCTCCCGCGCCTACACCTTCACCATCTGGGGCATCGCGCTCGGCATCCTCGTCTTCGCCGCTTGCGTCGTCGCTGTCGCGCTCTGGCTCGGCAACGACCAACTTTTCAAGGACGGCGTCGACTGGGTCTATGACGTTGCGCTCTATGGCATCGCGGCGCTGATCTTCGGCCGCGATGCGCGTGCCGAGAAGCTCGCCGCGCTGGCCATCGGCGCTGTCATGGCGGTGGCGGGCCTGCATACGCTTTACGATCTCTGGAGCAAGATCGTCAGCCCGCGCCCGATCGAGATCTGGGCGCTGGGCTTTTCGGCCGCGAGCGCGATCGTCATTGCCGTGCTGATCGTCGGCCTGCTCTGGCGATTCCGGCGCGAGACAAATCCGGTGATCAAGGCGACCTGGCTGTCGAGCCGCAACGATGTGATCTCGACGACCGGCTTTGCCCTGATGGGTCTCTTCGCCCGGCTCGCGCCGGTGCGCTGGCCCGAATATCTGTTCGACGTTCTGGTCGCGTGCCTCTGCTTTCAGGCGACATGGGCGATCTGGCGCTCGGTACGGGGCAAGAGCGAACCCGATTTGCACAAACATGCGCAGACAGATGCAGCGGTGCCGCTATAAAGGCGGCACCTGTCGAGGATGCCTCCGATGTCGATCGCCGCAAAGCTGCCCTCCATCCTGATCGCCAATCGCGGCGAGATCGCCTGCCGTGTCATCCGCACGGCCAGGCGGCTGGGCCTGCGCACCATCGCGGTCTATTCCGACGCGGATGCCGAGGCGCTGTTCGTCCAGATGGCCGATGAGGCCTGGCATATCGGGCCGTCGCCGGCGCGCGAAAGCTATCTCGACGCCGAAAAAATACTGGCGGTGGCCAGGGAGGCCGGCGCGGCCTGCATCCACCCCGGCTACGGCTTCCTCTCCGAGAACGCCGATTTCGCCGATGCCTGCAAAGCGGCCGGCATCGTCTTCGTCGGCCCGCCGGCCTCCGCGATCCGCGCGATGGGCCTGAAGGACGCCGCCAAGGCGCTGGTCGAGAAGGCGTCCGTTCCGGTCGTGCCGGGTTATCACGGCGCCGAGCAGGGCGTCGATTTCCTGGCGAAGGAGGCCGACCGGATCGGCTATCCCGTCCTGATCAAGGCGGTCGCCGGCGGCGGCGGCAAGGGCATGAAGAAGGTCGATCGTCCCGAAGATTTCGCGGACGCGCTCGCCAGCGCCCAGCGCGAGGGCAAAAACGCCTTCGGCGACGCCCGCGTGCTGGTCGAGAAATACGTGCTCTCGCCGCGCCATGTCGAAATTCAGGTTTTCGGCGACAGCCACGGCAACGTCGTCCACCTCTATGAGCGCGACTGCTCGCTCCAGCGCCGCCATCAGAAGGTCATCGAGGAGGCGCCCGCGCCCGGTATGACGCAGGAGGTCCGCGCCGCCATGGGCAAGGCCGCGACAGAAGCCGCGAAAGCCGTCGGCTATGTCGGGGCCGGCACCGTCGAGTTCATCGCCGATGGCCGCGAGGGACTGCGCGCGGATCGATTCTATTTCATGGAGATGAACACGCGTCTTCAGGTGGAGCATCCGGTCACCGAGGCGATCACCGGGCTCGATCTCGTCGAGCTCCAGCTCAAGGTCGCAGCCGGCGAGCCGCTTGGCTTCAGCCAAGCCGATGTGACCGCGACGGGCCATGCCGTCGAGGCACGGCTCTATGCCGAAGACCCCGAAAAGGGCTTCCTGCCCTCGACCGGAAAGCTCTGGGCGCTACAGTTTCCGACGGCCGACGGCATCCGCATCGATACCGGCGTGGAGGCTGGCGACACCGTGACGCCGTTCTACGATCCGATGATCGCCAAGGTGATCGCTCATGCCGCGACCCGCAACGAAGCGCTCGACAAGCTCGCCGCCGCGCTGGGAGAGACCATCGTCGCTGGCCCGCGCACCAATCTCGCCTTCCTGAAGAAGCTCGCGGAGTCGCAAGGATTTCGCGATGGCCCCTTCGATACCGGCTTCATCGAGCGCAACATCACGGCGCTGGGAGCCGAGCCGCAGCCGCTCGATGCCGCTGCGGTCGCGGCCGCCGCTCTGCTGCTGGAGGAGGAGCGGCAGCTTTCGGGCCTGATGCAGGCTGCCGAGCGGGCCGAAGGCGAGCATCGTTCGCCGTGGCTCGTCGCGGACAATTTCTCGCTGATGCCGAAGCCGGTGTTGGGACTCGCGCTGCTGGTCGATGGAGAACGTGTCGAGGCCCGGATCGAGTGGGACGAAAACAGTGCCCGCGTCAGCCTGCCCGACCATGAGATCGGTGAGGGCGAACATGAGGTCATGCTGGCGCAAGGCGAACGCGGAACCTATCTCGCCTTGCATCGCGGCCGACAGACGGCGGTGTCGCTGTTCGATCCCTACACGGTCGATCTCGACGCGGCGGCCGGTTCGGGCGGCGTCATCAAGGCGCCGATGCACGGCAAGCTGATCGCGCTTTTCGTCACGGCCGGGGAGGCGGTGGTCAAGGGCCAGCGTCTCGCTATCGTCGAGGCGATGAAGATGGAGCACGTGCTGACTGCTCCGCGCGACGGCACCGTCACCGAGGTCGCCGGCGAGCCTGGCGGGCAGGTGGCCGAGGGTGCGAAGGTCGTCGTGCTGGGGGAGTGATCCTCTTGGCGCCGTTCTCGGGCTCGGTCCGAGCATCTCGGGCCGAAAGGTCACCGGACGATTCGCCGGTCAAGCCCGACAATGACGTTGGACGTCAGGTGTCGGTGGACCGGTTCCGCCCGACCAGCGGGAACTGCTCGACCTCGTAGATCTGCCCCGACACCGGCGCTGAATCGTCCGACAGCCAGAACGCCGTATGCGCGGCGATCTCGTCTGGCTGCATGATCTGGCCGGTCGGCGCGAAAACCGGCGAAACCACTTTCTCCCAGCCCGGCTGGCGGCCCTCGCGCTGCTGCGTCGCGTCTTCGTTGGCGGTGAAGGTCCAGCCGACATTGAGGCAGTTGACCCTGATTTTCTCAGGTCCCAGCGCATCGGCGAGATTGCGCGTCATCGTTGTCAGCGCGCCCTTCGACATCGAATAGACAGTGAGGTCGGACTGGCCGCAGAGCGCGTTGATCGAGCCGATCGTGACGATCGCGCCGCCCGATTTCTGCAGGCGGAAGGCCCGGATCGCGGCTTCCGCGCAGAGCAGCGGCGCGCGCGCGTTGATCGAAAAAACATGGTCGAAGAACTCCGCCGTCGTCTGGCCGATGACGCCGCGCGGATAAATGCCGGCATTGTTGACCAGCCCGTCGATCCGGCCGAACGCCTGAACCGTGGCGTCGACCAGCGCCTGCGCCGTGGCCGGCTCTGCGAGGTCTCCTGTCGCGCCATGCGCGGCGGCGCCGAGATGGCGGCAGGCGGCGTCGACCTCGGCCTGCTCGCGGCCATGCACCAGCACTTTTGCCCCTTCGGAGACCAGCCGCTGCGCCATGGCATAGCCGATGCCGGTCGAGGAGCCGGTGACGAGGATGGCCTTGCCAGCAAGTCCGCGCATGGTCTGTCTCCGTTTCGATCGGCGCTTTATTAGCCTGCCAGCCTCGCTCCGTCATGCTCGGCCTTGTGCCGAGCATCCACGTCTCGGGCGTAGAACCCGACAACGGGAGACGTGGATGGTCGGGACAAGCCCGACCATGACGGAAATGGCTCAGCCGCTGTGGAGAAACGCCGCAAGTGCTGGTCGGGTTGCCTTGCTCGCACTAGGTTGCCCGTCATGCCGCTTCACATGCTCAAGCTCTGCGTCGGAGCCGAATCGATCAGCGACCTCGAGGATTGGGTCGCGGAGCGCATGAGCCAGCGCCGCGGCCTGCGCCAGGCCGAAGAACACATCCACACGACCCGGATGGTGCCCAAGCGGATCGAGGAGATCATCAGCGGAGGCTCGCTTTACTGGGTCATCAAGGGGCAGGTCTCGGCCCGCCAGCGCCTGACCGACATCCGCCCGTTCAAGGACGCCGACGGCATCGGCCGCTGCCATCTCGTGATGGAGCCCACGGTGGTCGCAGTGGAGCCGCGCCCATGCTGGCCGTTCCAGGGCTGGCGCTATCTGCAGGACAAGGACATCCCCCGCGACATCGACGGCCGCAGCGGCGATCTCGGCATCATGCCCGAGGCGATGCGGCGGGAACTGGCGGAGCTGGGGTTGTTGTAGGCGATGCGCAGCGCTGCTTGGTCTGCGCGCATGCGTGCGGGGTGATGGCGGCCCTGGTTTTTAGGCGATAGCGATCGAACAGATGTGTCCGCTCAACTGGAAAGGCAGGGGCGGGAGCAGACGACCACTCGGAGCCGTCGCGACACCTGTGCAGAAGATCGCGTAGGCCCAGATGCCCATGATGATGATGAAACGCCCGTCGTTCCACCAAAGCTCGATTCCGCGTGTCTTCGTTATGAGTCCGGCTGCTCCCAGGTAAATCGCGACGTGGACCCAAAAAGTCAGAAGCCAACCCAATGTCATGGTCAATAGAATGCCAATTGGAGCCGCTATAGCAGGTAATGCGACAGCCAGAGCAATCAAGCAGACGTTGAATAACCACGCGAAAAACGGCATTATGACGCTCAGCTTTTGTGTTCTAGCGATCTAGAATGCCAATACTAAAAATATGCGCTCAACGAGCCTCACACGCCGATATTGTCGATCAAGCGCGTCCCCCCCAGTCTTGCCGCCACCAGCAATCGGATCGGCCCGTCCGCTAGCGACGTGACTTGCGCCAGCGAGTCGGCGTGCCGCGCCTCCAGATAATCCAGCTCGAACCCCGCACTGATGATCTCGTTCTGCGCCTCGCGCAGGGCCTCGAAGAGCGGATCCTCGTTCCGGATTCGCACCGCCAGCACCTGCATCACCTTGTGCAGCAATGGCGCGAGCGCGCGGTGCTCGGGCGAGAGGTAGCGGTTGCGCGAGGACATGGCGAGACCATCGGGCTCGCGGAAGGTTGGCAGCGGCACGATCTCGATGCCGAGATCGAGATCTTCAGCCATCCGCGTCACCACCTTGAGCTGCTGGTAGTCCTTCTCGCCGAAGACCGCGAAGTCGGCGCGCGACTGCGTGAACAGCTTGCAGCAAACCGTTGCCACGCCTTCGAAATGCGTCGGGCGGAAGCGATCGTCCAATCCCACGGCCGCCGGCCCCAGCAGCAGCACGCGGCTGGCGAAGCCGGGCGGATACATCTCCTCGACGGCGGGGAAGAAGATGGCGTCGGCATTGGCGTCCGCCAGCATGGCGCGGTCGTTGTCGAAGGTGCGTGGATATTTCTTGAAATCCTCGTGCGGCGCGAACTGCGTCGGATTGACGAAGATCGAGACGATGACGCGCCGCGCATGGCGTTGCGCTTCCTTGACCAGCGCGATGTGGCCGTCGTGCAGCGCGCCCATCGTCGGCACGAGCGCGACCTTGTCGCCGGCCGCGTGCCAACCGGCGACCGCGGTCCGCATCGCGGCAACCGTCTCGAAAATTGCAACCTGCGTCATTGCGCATGCTCTCCCGTGGAGCGGACGGGTAGCAAATGCGCGGGGAACCGCCAATATCAGAGGCATGAGCGAAAAGACCGACAAGGCTTTGGGGCGAGCGACCGGAGCAGGCGTGGCAAGGCCCGGCGCCTCCGCTTCGGCTGAGATCGACCGATTCCTCGGCGCGGCCAAGCAGCTTGCGCCGCTGGCGACGGGGCAGGCGGGCCGGCTGGTCTTTGCGCTCGACGCCACGATGAGCCGCCAGCCGACCTGGGACCTCGCCTGCTCGCTGCAGGCAAAAATGTTCGAGGTCGCGGCCGGCAGCGGCGGGCTCGCCGTGCAACTGGTGTATTTCCGTGGGCTGATGGAATGCCGCTCTTCCGGCTGGGTCGGCGAGCCGCAGCGCCTGACCGGGTTGATGAGCAAGATCGCCTGCGAAGGTGGCCAGACCCAGATCCACCGCGTGCTCAAGCATGTCCGCGACGAAGCCAAGGCTGTTCCGATCCGCGCTTTCGTTTTCGTCGGCGACGCGATGGAGGAAGACGCCGACGCGCTTGCCGCCCTTGCCGGCGAGCTCGGATTGCGCGGCATTCGCGGCTTCCTCTTTCAGGAAGGGCACGATTCCGCCGCGAGTTCCACCTTCGCCATGATGGCGCGCCTGACCGGTGGCGCGCATGCGCGCTTCGACATCAATGCGCCTGGCTCGCTACTCGATCTGCTGCGCGGGGCAGCAGCCTATGCCAGTGGCGGGCGCGAGGCGCTGCTCCGGCTTGCCGGCGGCAGCCCGGCTGTGAAGGGTCTGCTTGGCGCCATGGACGGAGGCCGCCGGTGACGCTGCTCTACGGTGTCGCCGTTCTCATCCTGGTCTGGTGGGTGTCGAAGCTTTTTGCCGGCGCCAACCCGAAATTCCTCGCCAAGGCGGTGAAGACCGGCGGTGGCGTGCTTTCGCTCGGCGTCGCGGCCCTGCTGATGCTGCGGGGCCGGCTCGACATGGCGGTCTTTGTCGGCGGCGTTGGGGCCTGGCTGCTCGGCTGGAGCGCCTATGGCCCGGGCGGCATGCGCTTTCCATGGGGCGCGAGCCAGACAGCGACGCCGGGCGCCCGCTCGAAGGTCGAGTCGGGCCTGCTCGAAATGGAACTCGACTATGACAGCGGCGGCATGACCGGCAAGGTCAGGGCCGGCGCCTTTGTCGGCCGGGAGCTTGATGCGTTGAGCCTGCCCGAGATCGGCGTGCTGATGCGTGAATGCCTGGCGCAGGATCCCGAGGGCGCGCGCCTGCTAGAGGCATATCTCGACCGCAGGACGCCCGGCTGGCGTGAAGACGCAGACCGTGATCGCGACGCGGGGCAGGGTCGCCCGGCGGGCGCGGGCGCGATGTCGCAGCAGGAGGCCTACGAGATCCTGGGGCTTCAGCCGGGGGCGGGCGAGCAGGCGATCCGCGAGGCCCATCGGAGCCTGATGAAACGCATTCATCCGGACGCCGGGGGCAGCAGCGGCCTTGCCGCTCGCGTCAACCAGGCCAAGGATGTCCTTTTGAAGTGAGGCAGGACCTTGCTGAAGTGAGGCGGGGCCTTGAGCCTGGGGAGCCTGCGGCATCGTGTGGGTCTGGAACGACATGGTCATGATCCTTCCCTGACGCCGCTCAGCCGCGGGTCGCAAAGCAGGCGAAGCCGTCACGCTTGAGCTTGGTGCAGGCGTTCTGGGCGTCCTTGGGGTCCTCGAAGCCGGCGAAGCGGGCGCGGAACAGGGTTGCGCCACCCTTCTCGACCTTCTCGGTGAAGCCCGAGGCGTCGGCGAGTTGGCCTGCCGCCTTGGAGCGGGCGCGGGCCAGGATGTCCTTGGCCTTGCCCTCATTGTCGGTCGCGCCGAGCTGGATGATCCATTTGCCGGAGGCGGCTGCGGCGGCCGGGCGCGCATCGCTCGCCCTGCTGTCCTGCGCCTTGGCGAGAACGGTCGTGGCCGGCTCGTGCTTCTTCTCGGGCGCGGCGAGCGCGGTCGCGGGCGGCTGGCGCAGTTCGACCTTGGCCTCCGGGGTCTTGATGTCCTGAGCCTTGTGCTCGGCTACCTTCTGCGGCGCGGGCTTCTCCTCGGGCTCGGCCACCCTGGCGATCGAGGAGGTCACATCGACATTCGCCGGCGGGCGCATGATCTTGCCGTCCGCGGCGGGCGCGCCGATGGCCCAGCGCATCGCCGATGGCGTCGTCGTCGCCGTCACCGGGCGCAGACCCGAAAGCTGGATCGGCTGCGCGCCGACATTGATCGGGCGCGGCGGCGCGATCGGCGTCGTGGTGGTCGTTGCGGTATAGGCGCGGGCGGCGGCAGGGATCTGCGCCTCCTGCTGGATGCGCGGACGCGGGATCGGCAGCGGGGCGGCTTCGGCCACGACCTGCGGCGGAGCGGCCCGGCGCGCGGGTTCCTCCTTGCGCGGTGCGATCTCTTCGTCGTCGGCTTCGGCGACCATGGTCGAGGCACGGCCCGAGGTCGACGCCTTCGGCAGCGAGGCGAGCACGAGATCGGCCATGATCCGGTCGCGCGAGGAGCCCGAGCGGCCGCCGAGCACGACAGAGACGATGTGGCGGCCCTCGGACTTGGCCGAGGTCATCAGGTTGAAGCCCGACAGATTGGTGTAGCCGGTTTTGATACCGTCCACGCCCTCGACGCGGCCGAGCAGCTTGTTGTGGTTGCGATAGGCGCCGCCGGCGTAATTGAACACCCGCGTCGAGAACATCGGATAGTACTTCGGAAAGCGCTCCTGGATGGCGCGGGCGAGGATCGTAAGGTCGCGCGCGGTCGTGATGTTCGGCGGGCTGTGGGGCAGGCCGTGAGGATTGTAGAAGGCCGAATTGCGCATGCCGATCGAGCGGGCCTTGGCCGTCATCATCCGGGCGAATTCGTCCTCGGACCCAGCGACGTTCTCGGCGATCGCCATGGCGACGTCGTTGGCCGACTTGGTCACGATGGCGAGGATGGCGTCGCGGACCTCGATGGTCTCGCCCGGCGCAAAGCCGATCTTGGACGGCGCCTGCCTTGCGGCATGAGCCGAGACCGTCAGCTCGGAGTTCATGGTGAAGCGGCCGCGCTCGAGCTGCTCGAACAGCAGATAGAGCGTCATCACCTTGGTGATGGAGGCCGGGATGCGCGGCGCGTCCTCGTTGACGGCATGGAGGGTGCGCCCGGTCTTGGCGTCGACCACCATCGCGGCATAGGGAGGGGCGTAGCCGCCGCCGACATGGCGCCGCTTCTTGCGGGCAGCCTCGGCAGGGGATGCAGCCACGCTGAGCGCGACCACGGCGACACCGATCAGGCCGATCAGCGCGCGAAGACGCACGCGTCGGAAACCAACGCTACAAAAAGCCATGCAACCCGCCTCAACCCGAAACGCAACGTCCCCGGTCCCGAACCCCGTCAACAAACGTGGCAATCAGGACACAGTGAGAGAGGTTAGGCGGATGCGGTTACGGAGCCGTTAAAAGGCGATCGATCTTCCGTGAGGCCGTTCTGCGTTTGATGCAATGCAGCGCATCCTTGACATTCATGTTGCGGTGCACAATATGAGGCCTGTCCCGGTGATGAACCTTTCATCTGACCTTGGGGCGAGAAACCTGGGCCCGCACGGGCTCGTCAGCAGAAGGCGACGCGCAAGTCGTGTCGAGGGAAGAAACATGAACCAGCAGTTCGAAACCATCCAGAAGGCTTCCAAAGAGAACGTCGATGCGGCTCTGAAGGCTTTCGGCGTCACCTCCAAGGGCGTGCAGTCGATCGCCGTCGAGGCCACCGACTATGCCAAGAAGTCCTTCGAGGCCGGCACCGCGACCATCGAGAAGCTCGCCGCCGTGAAGACCCTGGACAAGGCCATCGAGATCCAGACGGCTTACGCCAAGAGCGCTTTCGAGGGCGCAGTCGCCCAGATGACCAAGATGGGCGAGCTCTACACCGCTCTCGCCAAGGACGCCTACAAGCCGTTCGAGCCGATGATGGCCAAGATCGTTCCGGCCACCGCCGCCAAGTGAGCTGACGCGCCGCCCGTGCGGCGCTCGCACACAGAGTTGAGTTGCGTATACGAAGCCCGGTCAAAAGACCGGGCTTTTTCATTGTGGCGAGAGCCCGGCCGCCTTGCCGCATCGAGACGCTGCGCGATCCAGCCCCCTTCCGTCTCGAACTGACTTTCTGCTAAGACGTCATGGATTCCTTGCCGGTGCTACGGATCGCTGCTCGCGGCAATCCCGCATTCAGTCATGAGGTCGCCGCATGAAGTGGGCTTTGATCGCCGCAAACGCCGGCTCCACCGGCATGAGCCGATACGGCCGCAAGGCGATCCCACTCCTGATTTCACTCGCCGCGCCTGCTTTGGGCGCCTGCAGCACGTCGCCGGTCCCGACCGCTTCGACTGTCGCGCCGGTGGCGAAGGAGCCCGGCGAGGCGCGCAAGCGTGCGGTTGCGCTGGCGAAGGCCGATCCGCGCGAAAGGGACTGCCTCGTCCGTGCCATGTATTTCGAATCGAACCGCTCGAGCGAGACCGGCCTGCTCGGTGTCGGCACGGTGGTGATGAATCGGGTCGGAGCATCGCGGTATCCCGAGACGATCTGCGGCGTCGTCGGCGCCCCGCGCCAATTCGCGAGCGGCGTCCTGACCCGTCAGATGGCGGCGCGCGACCTGCCGATGGCGCAGGCCATCGCCGAGGACATCCTCAACGGCCGGCGCAACGAGGCGGTCGGCGAGGCCAAGCATTTTCATACGGCCGGCCTGCGCTTTTCCTACAACAACATGCACTACCTGACCGTGGCGGGCGGCAACGCCTTCTATCTGAAGGGCGAGCGGCCCGAGCGGCGGCGCATCGAGGAGCCGCGCTATCAGATTGCGGCGGTCTCCGAGCCTGAGCCCCCGGCCGCCACATCCTCCGCTGTACCGCCATCCTTCGCCGCCGTGCCGCTGGCCTTTGCGCCGTCGCCCGTCGCCGCAGCACCCGCAAGCCTCGTGTCGAGCCTTGTCGAGAACGCGCCGCTGCCGCCAAGCCGGCCGTTCGATCTCGATCTGCGCAAGAAGACGGCGCGCGTCGATGTCGGGCCGTCGAAGGGCTACGCCCGTCTCGCGGCCGTGATGCCGAGCGGCACGCGCGGTAGCATCAAGCCGTATTGATTCGACGGGCGCGTCTTGCCGAGCTGGTCGTCGACCGTCCTCTGCTGAGTTCTTTCAACCGATTGAAAAAAGCGTTTGGGAGGCGCATGTCTGTGCCCCTGATGCGCATCAGCGCAGCCCCGCATTCAGTGGTCCCGCCATGCTCGACAAGGTCATCCCGCCCCGCACGCTCACGCTGAACGCAGCCGACAATGTCGCGGTTGCGGTCGATCCGGTCGATGCCGGCGTCAGGGCGGCCGGCGTCACCGCCCTGAAGCGCATTCCGCGCGGCCACAAGATGGCCCTGAGCCCGATCGCCAAGGACCAGCCGATCCGCAAGTTCGGCCAGATCATCGGCTTCGCGACGGTCGATATCCCGCCCGGCGAGTGGGTCCATGAGCACAATACGGGCTTCCACGCCTTCGAACGCGACTATGCCTTCTGTGCCGAGGCAAAGCCCGAATTCGTCCTGCCGGTCGAGCAGCAGGCGACCTTCGAGGGCTTCCGGCGGCAAGGTTCTGCTGGCCAACCCGGCAAGGCCGGCACGCGCAACTATGTCGGCATCCTCACATCCGTGAACTGCTCGGCCTCCGCTGCGCGCTTCATGGCCGAGGAGGTCAAGCGCTCGGGCCTGCTCGCCGATTATCCCAATGTCGACGGCGTCATCGCCCTGACCCACGGCACCGGCTGCGGCATCGACTATAATGGCGAGAGCTTCGAGGTCTTGAAGCGCACCACCTGGGGCTATGCCTGCAACCCCAACATGGCCGCCGTCCTCGTCGTCGGCCTCGGCTGCGAGGGCTTCCAGATCAAGCGCATGAAGGACGCCTATGGCGTCGAGGAAAGCGACGTCTTTCGGACGCTGACGATCCAGGAGACGGGCGGCACGAAAAAGGCGGTTGCCGCCGGCATCGACGCGCTGAAGGTCATGCTGCCGATCGCCAATCGCGCGACACGCGAGACGGTGCCGGCCTCCGAGCTGATGCTGGCGCTGCAATGCGGCGGCTCGGACGGCTATTCCGGCATCACCGCCAACCCGGCGCTCGGCAAGGCCGTCGACCTGCTGGTCGAGCATGGCGGCACCGCGATTCTCTCGGAAACGCCGGAAATCTACGGCGCCGAGCATCTGCTCACCCGCCGCGCCGCGACGCGCGAGGTCGGCGAAAAGCTCGTCGGCATCATCAAATGGTGGGAGGATTATACCGCCCGCGCCCGGATGGACATGAACAACAACCCGTCGCCGGGCAACAAGGCCGGCGGCCTGACCACGATCCTGGAGAAGTCGCTCGGCGCGGCCGCCAAGGGCGGCACCAAGACGCTCGCCGCCGTCTATCACTATGCCGAGCAGGTGAAGTCGAAGGGCTTCGTCTACATGGACACGCCCGGCTACGATCCTGTCTCGGCGACGGGGCAGGTCGCCGGCGGCGCCAACATCCTGGCCTTCACCACCGGCCGCGGCTCGGCCTATGGCTGCAAGCCGACGCCTTCGGTCAAGCTCGCCACCAACACGCCGATGTATCTGAAGCAGACCGACGACATGGACATCAACTGCGGCGATGTCCTCGACGGCGTCACGCTGGAGGAAAAGGGCCAGGAGATCTTCGACTACCTGCTGCGCATCGCCTCCGGCGAGCACTCGAAATCCGAAGAAATGGGCTATGGCGACGCCGAGTTCGTGCCCTGGCAGATCGGGGCTACGATGTGATGCCCGCCCGTCATCCGGGGTAGGGCGGAGGTCATTGACAGGCTTGTTCTGTCGCCCGATACGCGCTTCGAATTCTCAGCGCTGTCGGGGGCGAAGATGCGCAATATTCTGCTTGTGGCCATGCCGCGCATTCTGCTCGGCCTGATCTTCCTCGTCAGCGCCATCGACGGTTTCTGGTGGCTGGCGACGGGCAGCAACATCATCCATCCGCCGACCAGCGAGCGCGGCCTGGTCTTCGAGGCGGCGCTGCAGAATTCCGGGTTTTTCTGGCCGTTCCTGAAGATCGTCAATCTCACGGGCGCGCTCAGCCTGATCCTGAACATCGCGCCGGCCTTCGGCCTGGCGCTGATCGCGCCGGTGATGGCGGTGATCGTGCTGTTCCATCTCGCGATCAACCCGCAGGGCCTCCCGGTCGCGATCATTCTGGTCGTGCTGGGGAGCCTGCTGGTCTGGGCCTATCGCGAGCGCTACGCGGCCCTGTTCCGCTGAGAAGCGCTCAGATCGAAAACCCGCGCAGCCTGTCGCCGAGCCCGCCGATCCGGTCTGCGGCGACGTTGGCGATGGCGACCCGCAGATGCTGCTCCTGCCCCGGCCCGAAATAGGGGCCCGGCAGCGCCAGCACGCCGCGCTCCTGCACCAGCGCCCGCACGACCTCGGCCGCCGCGACGCCCTCGAAGGGATGCGCGACATAGGCGAAATATGCGCCTGCCGCGAGCACCTTCCAATCGTTCAGCGGCGCCATCGCCTCGCGAAACAGCGCGGCGCGGGCATTGATCTCGACGCGGTTGCCCTCGCGCCAGTCGCGAATGCCCTCGATGCCCCAGGTCACGGCGGCCTGACCGGCCCGTACCGGGCTGATCTGGACGCAGTCGAGCACCTTGCCGATCTGCGCGATCACTGCCTCGCCTGCGGTGATCGCACCCAGCCGCCAGCCCGGCACGGCATAGGCTTTCGAGAAGCTGTAGAGCCCGATCACGCTGCTTTGCCAGTCGGTTGCGGAGAAAACATCA
Source organism: Allobosea sp. P2_A10 (assembly GCF_056405115.1). Lineage (NCBI taxonomy): Bacteria > Pseudomonadati > Pseudomonadota > Alphaproteobacteria > Hyphomicrobiales > Alloboseaceae > Allobosea > Allobosea sp. P2_A10. The sequence continues at coordinate 453,181 of NZ_JBFUCS010000001.1, forward strand.
TGCGGTGGCGCAACGCCTGCCGGCAGGAAATCGCGATAGGTTTCGTCGAGCACCAGCCAGAGGCCGCGCCTTGCGCAGAGATCGGCGAAGGCGGCGATGGTCTCGGGTGGATAGACCGCGCCGGTGGGGTTGTTGGGCGTGACCAGCACGATCGCTCGCGTGCGACAGTCGATCACTGCCTCGGCCGTCGCGACATCCGGCACAAAACCCGCCGAGGGATCGCAGGGCAGCGACCGCGCTTCGATTCCGAGCATGGTCAAGGTCATCTCATGGTTGAAATACCACGGCGTCGGCAGCAGCACATTGTCACCGGCCCGGGCGAGCGCCATCATGGTCATGACATAAGCCTGGTTGCAGCCCGAGGTGATCGCGACCTCGCCCGGCGTGAATCCTGCGCCATAGACCCGCGAAATCTCGGCCGCATAGGCCTCGCGAAGCGCCATGTCGCCGGTGATCGCACCATAGCGGGTGCTGTCGCCCAGCGCCGCAGCCTCGCCGAGACGCGCCAGCAGGGCGGGCGGCGGCGGCGCGCCCGGCACGGCCTGCGACAGGTCGATCAGCGGACCGTTGCGCCCGTCATAGGCCCGCGCCCAGCCTTGCGCTTCTGGGATCGGCGGCGTGCCGGTGTCGAGGAGGTTGGGGTTCAGGGCGGCTTGCGGTGTCGTGAGCATGGCCGGAAGCTTTGGGATGGCCGGCCTCGCCCGTCAATCGCTTGGACAGGCGGGCGATGCCGCCCCATATCTGCATGGAACGCAGGAGCGGACGCGGACGGATGCAGGAAAAGTCCAGACACGAGACCAACGACGCGATCGACGAACTCCACGCGATGCTCGACCGGGCGTCCGCCATCGTCGGCTTCACCGGGGCCGGCATCTCGACCGAATCCGGCGTGCCCGACTTCCGCACGCCGGGCTCGCCCTGGATGGTCAACAAGCCGATCCCGTTTCAGGCCTTCGCCGCCAGCCGCGAGGCGCGCATCGAGGCCTGGCGGCGGAAATTCGCGATGGACGATCATTCTCGCGGGGCGGCCCCCAATCGCGGGCATGTCGCCTTGGCGCGGTTGGTGGAGAAGGGGCGCTCGCCCGGCATCATCACCCAGAACATCGACGGGCTGCATCAGGCTTCCGGCATTTCCGAGGACAAAATCGTCGAACTGCACGGCAACGGCACCTACGCCACCTGCCTGACCTGCGGCTGGCGTCATGAACTCGACGCAATCCGCCCCGCCTTCGAGGCGACTGGCGAGCCGCCCGCCTGCGCCATGTGCGCCGGCCCGGTGAAATCCGCGACGATCTCGTTTGGGCAGGCGATGCCCCAAGTTCAGATGCGCAAGGCGCACGACCTGACGCTGCAGGCCGATCTCTTCCTCGTCGTCGGTTCGTCGCTTGTGGTCTTCCCAGCGGCGACCTTTCCGGTCATCGCCAGGCGCAACGGCGCAAAACTCGTCATCGTCAACCGCGAAGCGACGGAACTTGATCCGATTGCCGATCTCGTGGTGCGGGCGGAGATCGGCGTCGCGCTGGGGCGGCTGGCGGGGTAGGGGGCGCGCAGTCGGTTATCGCCTCGCGACCGTTGCGCGCAGCGCCATTTACGGATGGGACGAGCCCGGCCACAATCGAAGCATGGTCGATGCCGTTTTCTACAGTGATCAAATCATTCCTGCGAACGAGAAGGTCGACATTCGACTACTGGAGCTCATGCGGGGTCGCGGTCGTCGCATCGGCTATATTCCGTCCGGCCCGGAACCCAGCAGGCGCTTCTATTCCGAGAGGCAAGCCTATTATGGCCGGATGGGGCTTGGCCTCGATCTCTTCCACGACATGGAGGGACATCATGGCGCGGTAGAACTGGAGGCCTTGCTCGGCTGCGATGCGATCCATCTTTCAGGTGGCAAAACATCTGCCTTTCTCGCTCGGCTGAAGCGATTCGGGATGCTGGAGAGGCTGCGCGCCTGGGCGAACAACGGTGGCCTCCTGATTGGCACAAGTGCGGGCGCTATCATCATGACCCCGACGATTGCGGTCGATGCCCTGTTCGATGATGCGATTCCCGGCGACGCCGAGGACAACGCGGCCATGGATCTCGTGCCGTTCGAATTCTTTCCCCATCTGCAGGCGAAGCCGAGCTATCTGCCCCGTTTGCTGGCCTATAGCGCTCGCACGTCGAGACCGGTCGTCGCCTGTGCGGATGGGGACGGAGTCGTCGTCGCAGGCGGAGTTGTCGAACTGATCGGCGAGCCGCTCTTAATCGTCGATGGGTCGATCGCACCAGTCAAGGAGGTGGCGATCGCAGCGCTGCGGGGATGAAGGGAAGGCCGGCGTGGGCGCGGCCTCAGCCGCAACCCTCACTCCCGCGTCGAAACCGCGAGCCTGACCGCCAGCGCCCCGAACACCGCGCCCATCAGCTTCTGCGGCAGGCGCGCGAGATGGGGCCGCCGCGCCAGCGCGCCGCCGAGCCGGCTCGCGGTCAGGATGACCAGCCCATTGGTGAGCAGGCCCATTCCGTTCAGGATCGTCGCCAGCACGATGACCTGCAGAGCGACGGAACCGGCCTCCGGGTGCAGGAACTGCGGCAGCAGCGCCAGCATGAACAGAGCCATCTTGGGGTTCAACAGGTTGGTGAGCAGGCCCTGCGTGAAGATCCGGCGCAGCGACAGTCGCGTCGCGTCAGCCGAGGGCGAAAACAGCGGAGTGCGAGCGCGCAATGTCGTCCAGCACAGCCAGGCGAGATAGGCAGCGCCGGCCCAGCACAGGATGTCGTAGGCCGCCGGTACGAGCAGGAACAGGCGCGACAACCCGAACGCCGCCGCGAAGGCCTGCAGATAGCTGCCCGCCGCGATGCCGGCATAGGTCACGAAACCCGCCATGCGGCCCTGGCCCAGGCTGCGCGAGGCGATCAGCAGCATGTCGGGGCCGGGCGTCGCCGTCAGCACGAAGCAGGCGGCGGCGAAGAGTGCGAGTGTCGCAAAGTCCGGCATGGTCGTCTCCCGGTTGCCGCAAAGCCACCCTGTTAGCTGATTCCGATGCGAATTCTGCCGCGATGATGTGGATGAAGCTTAGCGGGCTGTATCGCGACTCCCCAGCGATGATATCGTGATCACGACGAATCAAGCCATTCGCGTGGGGGTGAGCGGCACATGTCCGACGAGTACGGTGAGAGCGGGCGGCCACCGATGGGACCCATCCAGTCGCTCAATCGCGTCATGCGCCTCGACGGCCCTGAAGGCCTGTCGCATGACGTCGGCGTCGAGGTCACCGGCTATGTGAAATGGTTCGACGTCGGCAAGGGCTACGGCTTCGTCGTGCCCGAGGATGGCGGCGCCGATGTGCTCGTCCATGTCACCATCCTGAAGCGCGACGGCTTCAACGCGATCGCGGAGGGCGCCCGGATCGTACTCGAAGCCATCGAGAAGGCGCGCGGCCGTCAGGCGGTGCGCGTGCTCTCGATCGACACGAGCGCGGCCCGCCATCCAGCCGAACTGCCGCTGGCGCGCACCAACGTCTCGGTGACGCCGACGAGCGGGCTCGAGCGCATGGTGGTGAAGTGGTTCAACCGCCTGCGCGGCTTCGGCTTCGTCTCGGCGGGCGAGGGCTCGCCCGACATTTTCGTCCATATGGAGACCCTGCGGCGCTACGGCATCGTCGAATTGATTCCGGGACAGACCGTCCTGGTGCGCTATGGCCCCGGGCCGAAAGGTCTGATGGCTGCCGAAATCAGGCTGGAGCAGGGCGGCCCGCCGAGTTCGCACTGAGTTGCGGATACGGTCCGAACAATAGATAATCATTGCAATTCTCGCAAAGATTGTATTTCGGCGCTACCGACGACGTCGAAAGATTTGGGCAGCGGCGGCCGCATTCATAACTCTTCAAGATCGTTCCGTATGATGTCGCTTTCCCCGGGGAAGCTGCTGCATCATGCTTCTGATTACCGATCGAGCCAAAGATAGCGGACCGCTCGAGCGCGTGCTTGCGCTCTGGGGGCCCTGCGCCGTCATCGATCTGAACGATCTGGCGCATGACGGATACCGCTCGAAACGTCTGGTCGTGTCCGACGTCGATATCTCCAGCTCCGCCTCGGTTGAAGCGCTGCGGACGGCGCTGGCGCGGCGCCGCGATCGCGGCACGCCCTATCTGTGCCTGCTGCGGTCCGAGACGGCGCGGGCGACGCTTCAGGCCAATGCGCTCGGAGCCTCCGGCGTGCTGGCTGCCGGCGCCTCAGCCAGGGTTCTGCTGGATAAGATCAGCCAGATGCTTCTGGCCGCTACGGGCGATGACAAGCCGGCGGCGTCGATACAACACCATTTCGTCGCTGCCTCGGCGGCGTTGGCTGATTTGCTCGCGGCTGCAGGGCGTGGCGAGGCGTTGCCGGTAGCGGCCATCAACGAGAGCGTCGCTTCAATCAACCGCGCCGCCGATGAGACCGATATCGGTGGCTGGCTCGAAATGGTCTGGAATCACGACGATCTGACCTATCAACATTGCCTGCTGGTCGCGGGGCTGGCTGCGGCCTTCGCCCGGCAGCTCGGTTTCCCAGACGAAGCCCGCAAGCTCATGACCGGAGCGGCTCTCCTACACGACATCGGCAAGGCCAAGATTCCGCTCGATATCCTGCACAAGGCCGGCAAGCTGACGCCGGCCGAGACATCGATCATGCGCACGCATCCGCAACTCGGCTACGAGATGCTGCAAAGCCAGGGCGGCTTTGCCAGCGCCATGGTCGAGGCGGTGCATCGACACCACGAATATCTCGACGGTTCCGGTTATCCGCAGGGACTGCGAGGGGAAGATATCTCCGATGTGGTCCGGATGATCACGATCTGCGACATCTACGCCGCGCTGATCGAGTGGCGGTCATACAAAGCGCCGATGCGACCGGAAGCGGCGTATGCGACATTGCGCGGCATGGGTGGCAAGCTCGACGCCGATCTTCTGCGTGCCTTCAAGGCTGTCGTGTTCGCTGAAACGGTCTGCCACCCGCGTGCGATCAGCGCCTGATCTCGCCCTCACACCGCAAACGAGGTTCCGCAGCCGCACGAACTCGTCGCGTTCGGGTTGGTGATCCTGAACGACTGGCCGACGAGATCGTCGACGAAATCGATCGTGCAGCCTTCCAGCAGGTCGAGCGAGGTCTCGTCGATCAGTACGGTTGCGCCGTCGCGCTCGATCACGAGGTCGCCAGGCGCCTTCTCCCGGTCGACGTCGAAGATGTACTGGAAGCCCGAGCAGCCGCCGCCGGCGACGCTGACGCGCAGCATGGAGCCCGGCGGTTCCTTCGCCATCACCGAGAGAATGCGGCTGGCGGCATTGCCGGTGACGGCGACGCCGCGTGGACTGGCCTGAAGATCGATCGACATGGCAGGCTCCTTGTCACATCGGCAGAGGCCGAAAATCCGGGCCGGCCGACGAGGCTTGGGCAGATGTTCCTTGCGCCCTACTTATCCGCAAAGGTAAGTGCGCCGCGACGCCTCGGCAAGCAGGCGACGATCACAGGTCGGGCATGCCGCATCCAAAGAGCCCCATATTCGAGCCCGGCGACCGCTGGCGAGCGACCTATTCATGCCGGTCGAGCCTGAGTCGTGGTCGGCTTGTGCCTGAGCCAGTGTCGCCAACTCGTAACGAATTTCAGCGCGACCGCGACCGCATCATCCACTCCACCGCCTTCCGCCGCCTGAAGCACAAGACGCAAGTCTTTGTTTCGCATGAAGGAGATCACTTCCGCACGCGGCTGACGCACACCATCGAGGTGGCGCAGATTGCGCGGGCTCTGGCCCGCGCGCTCGGCCTCGATGAGGACCTTGCCGAAGCGCTGGCGCTGGCGCACGACCTCGGGCACACGCCCTTCGGTCATACTGGCGAGGATGCGCTCGATGCCTGCATGGCCGGTTTTGGCGGCTTCGACCACAACGCCCAGACGCTGCGAATCGTCACGCGACTGGAGCGGCGCTATGCCGGTTTTGACGGACTCAACCTGAGCTGGGAGACGCTTGAGGGGCTGGTCAAGCACAACGGCCCGCTGGTTGGCGGCGACGGCAAGCCGACCGAGCGCTACGCTGCGACCGGCATCCCTGCGGCAATCGTCGAATATCAGAGCCGGCAGGATCTCTGGCTCGACAGCTATGCCTCCGCCGAGGCACAGGCGGCGGCCTTGGCCGACGACATCGCCTACAACGCCCACGACCTCGACGACGGCCTGCGCGCCGGGCTGTTTGGCCTGTCCGATCTGCGTGCGCTACCGTTTTTGGCCGGACTGCTCGACGAGATCGAGCGGCTGCATCCCGGGCTCGAGGTCCATCGCGCCACCAACGAACTTGTCCGCCGTGTCATCACGCGCTTCGTCGAGGACGTCATCGCCGAGTCGGAAGCGCGGCTCGCCGCGCTCGGCCCAACTGACGCCGACGCGATCAGGCGTGCGGGCGCGCCGGTCGTGGCGTTCTCCGGGGCGATCGCCGCAGCCGATCGCGAGATCAAGGCCTTCCTCTATCCCAACATGTACCGGCACGCCCGCATCGCGCCGATCCGCAGCGACGCTGCAGGGGTGGTGCGCGACCTGTTCGCCCGCTTCACGCAGAATCCGGCCGCCATGCCTCCCGACTGGGCTGCCGGTTGCGATGGGCTCGATCCGCCCCGGCGCGCACGCCGCATCGCCGACTACATCGCCGGCATGACCGACTGGTACGCGCTCGACGAGCATCGCCGCTTGTTTGACGCCACCCCCACGCTGCGATAGGGCCGGGCGCTCACTGTCGCCACGGCTCAAACGCCGCCAAGAATGACCCAGATGAACCTGTTCGAGACCTATTCCGCCCGGATCGATGCAGCGCTGGCGCGCCTGACGGAGCGCGGCTCCCTGCCGGCCGGGCTCAATCTCGGGCGCGTCGTGGTCGAGCCGACGCGCGATCCAGCCCATGGCGATCTGGCGACCAATGCGGCGATGGTGCTCGCCAAGGATGCCGGCGCCAACCCGCGCGCGCTGGCGCAACTGCTCTGCGAGGAATTGGCGGGCGACGGCGATATCGTGAGGGCCGAGATCGCGGGGCCGGGTTTCATCAACTTGCGGCTGAAGCCAGCGGTCTTCACCGCGATCCTGAAGGAGGCCGTCGCCGCCGGGCTCGACCATGGCCGTGGCGTCTTCAGGCCGCAGCCCATGGTCAATGTCGAATATGTCTCGGCCAACCCAACCGGGCCGATGCATGTCGGGCACGGACGAGGCGCGGTCTTCGGCGATTCGCTCGCCAACCTGCTCGCCTTCGCCGGTCAGGCCGTGACGCGGGAATACTACATCAACGATGCCGGCGCGCAGGTCGATGTGCTCGCGCGCTCCGCCTTCCTGCGCTATCGCGAGGCGCTGGGCGAGACGATCACCATTCCCGAAGGGCTCTATCCGGGCGATTACCTTGTCTCGGTGGGCGAAAGCCTGGCGCAGGCGCATGGCGACGCGCTGCTGGCGAAGCCCGAAGCCGAGTGGCTCGCGCCCGTCCGGGCCGCGGCGATCGAGGGCATGATGGCGATGATCCGCGACGATCTCGCGGCACTCGGCGTCGTCCATGACGTCTTCTTCTCGGAGCGCTCGCTGCAGCAGGCCGAGGGCGGCAAGGACGCGGTCCGCGCGACGATCGAGGATCTGCGCGGCCGCGATCTCGTCTATGAGGGCCGGCTGCCGCCGCCCAAGGGCCAGAAGGACGAAGATTGGGAGGATCGCGAGCAGACGCTGTTTCGCGCCACGCAGTTCGGCGACGATGTCGACCGGCCGCTGCTGAAATCGGACGGCAGCTACACCTATTTCGCCAACGACATCGCCTATCACCGCTCGAAATTCGCGCGCGGCTTCACGCAGATGATCGATGTCTGGGGCGCCGATCATGGCGGCTACGTCAAGCGCATGCAGGCGGCCGTCAAGGCTGTCACGGCAGGCGAGGGCGCGCTCGACGTCAAGCTCTGCCAGCTCGTCCGGCTGCTGCGCAACGGCGAGCCGGTGAAGATGTCGAAGCGCTCGGGCGATTTCGTCACGCTGCGCGAGGTCATCGACGAGGTCGGCCGCGACGCCGTGCGCTTCATGATGATCTTCCGAAAGAACGACGCGACGCTCGATTTCGATCTCGCCAGGGTGGTCGAGCAGTCGAAGGACAATCCGGTCTTCTACGTCCAGTACGCCCATGCCCGTTGCGCCTCGATCTTCCGGCAGGCCCGCGAGGCCTTTCCCGATCTCGATCTGTCGCCGGCCGCGCTGGCCGGATCGGAGCTCGAACGGCTGACCGACGAGGCCGAGATCGGCATCGTCAAGCTGATCGCGGCCTATCCCCGGATGATCGAGGGCGCGGCTCTCGCGCATGAGCCCCATCGCGTGGCCTTTTTCGTGCATGAACTGGCCAGCGCGTTCCATTCGCTGTGGAACAAGGGCAAAGACTCGCCGCAATTACGGTTCGTTAATCAAACTGATCGAAAGTTGACTCAGGCGAGATTGGCGTTTGTGCATGCAGTGCGCAGCGTTCTCGCTTCCGGTCTGGCGGTCGCCGGAGTTGCGGCGCCAGAAGAGATGCGTTGACGGGCGTTTTTCCGGCAGCGCGCACAACGGTCAGATTGACCGCGCAAGACGTTGGGCGTTCCCTATCGCCACGACGCCGGGCGCTGGAATGGGTCCTGTCATGAGTGAGCCAGCTAGAAACCGTTTCGCCCTCGATCTCGAAGATCTCGAGCGGCAGCTGCGCGGCGCGGCGCAGGCCCCAAAGCCGGGCCATGCCGCCGACCCGCTTGCGGAATTGACCCGCATCGTCGGTCAGGACGATCCGTTGAAGGATCTCTTCGCTCCACGCGGCGCGATGCCGGCGCCCGTTCAGGTCGTGACGCAGGCTGAGCCCGCCTGGCAGCAGCCCATGCGGCAGGAGGCGAACTTTTCTCCCGTCATGCCCGCAGCCGAGCCGACGGCTGTCGCGCCGCCCGCCGAAATGCGCGGTGCACTCGACGAGTTCGAGGCCCTGCTGCGCCGCAATGACCCGGAACGCGCGGTTGCCGACCTCGTCGCTCCCGCCAAGGTCTATGACGATCACGCCGGCCAAGATGCCGGCCAAGGCTATGACATGCCGGAGGCGCAGCCCTATTCGCGCACCACTTCGGTTCAGGCTCCCGGCGATCAGCCGCGCGATCTCGATCAGGAGGCGGGGGCCTATCCTTACGCCTATGAGCAGTCCGACCCGCGTGACGGCGATCCGTCCATGATGGGCGATGAGGATATGCCGGACATGGAGCCGCGCCGCTCGCGCAAGGGGCTCTGGACCGCTGCCGCGCTGATGGTCGTCGGCGTCGTCGGTGTCGGCGCCGCCATGACCTTCCGGTCGCCCACGGTGACCAAGGACGGGCTGCCGCCAGTGATCAGCGCCGACCGGGCCCCGACCAAGGTCGAGCCAGCCAATCCCGGCGGGGCCGAGATTCCCAACCAGAACAAGCAGATCTACGAGAAGGTCGGCCAGGCGCAGCCTGCGCAGACCAAGGTCGTCACCCGCGAGGAGCAGCCGATCGACGTCCAGCAGGCGGCCCGCACGCTGCCGCCGCGTGTCGTGCTGCCGGGGCCGGGCTCCAATGGCTCAAGCAGCACGACAGAGACCAGCAACGCGCTGGCCCAGGCGCCGGCCGCCCCGGAGCGGACGGCGACGCCAGCCGAGCCGTTGCTGACGCCGGTTCCCGCCGTCCCCGGTCTTGGCGAGCCGCGCCGTGTCCGCACCGTGTCGATCCGGCCTGATGGCACGCCCGCGCCGCCGGCTTCGGCCATTGGCGGCTCGACGCCCGCGCCGCTGGTCACGGGCTCCGCCCCCGCCAGGCTCGCGACGCCGCCCGGCGGCAATGCAGCGCCTGCAGCCGCCGCGCCTGCGACAGCCAATACCCAGCGGCTGCGCCCGGCCACGGCGCCCGAGCTCCCGAAGGTGCAGGAGCGGGTCGTCACGCCGGCTCCCGCCACGACGCCCCAGGCTCCGACCCGGATCGCCGCTGCCGCGCCTGCTCCGTCGACGCCTGCTCCCGCCACCTCCGCGATCCGCGGCGGAACCGGGGACTTCACCGTGCAGCTCGGCGCACCCGGCAGCGAGGCGGAAGCGCGCGCTACCTTCTCGGCGCTGCAGCGCAAATACCCCGACCTGCTCAACGGTCAGGCTCCGATCGTGCGCAAGACCGATCTCGCCGGCGGCAAGACGGTCTATCGCCTGCGCGTCGGACCTTATTCCCGCGAGGACGCCGCGACGATGTGCACGCAGCTTCAGTCCGCCGGCGGGCAGTGCTTCATCGCCAAGAACTGAGGCTTTTCACAGCCTGATCCAACCGCCGGCAGCGCCACGCGCTGCCGGCGATTTTCGTTTGGCGTTGCCTTCAGCGCATGCCCGCCAGACCGGCGCGCGGTTCAAGACTTGTACTCGTCCCGCTAGCGTCGCGGCCCGCTTGCGTCAGAGCTCCGGCTCCAAGGTCCGGGGCGCGGCGCGGCCCAGAAGACAACCGAGGAAACCCATGGATCGCCGTACATTCGTCAAGGCCGCCGGCACGGGCGCTGCCATCGGCAGCACCGTCGTGGCCGCGCCCGCCATCGCCCAGTCCCAGCCGAAGCTCAGCTGGCGCTTGACCTCCAGCTATCCCAAGAGCCTCGACACGCTCTTCGGCCTCTCGACGCAGGTTGCCAGGCGCGTCGCTGAACTGACCGACAACCAGTTCCAGATCCAGGTGTTCGCGCCCGGTGAAATCGTGCCGGCCTTGCAGGCGCTCGACGCCGTCCAGAACGGCACGGTCGAATGCAGCCACACCCTTTCGAGCTTCTACATCGGCAAGGACCCGGCCTTCGCCTTCGAGACCTCCTTGCCCTTCGGTTTCAATACGCGCCAGCAAAACGCCTGGCTCTATGCCGGCGGCGGGCTCGAACTCTGCCGGGCGTTCATGAAGACCTACAACTGCCACACCATTCCGTCTGGCAACACCGGCGCGCAGATGGGCGGCTGGTTCCGCAAGGAGATCAAGTCGCTGGAGGATCTGAAGGGGCTGAAGTTCCGCATAGCCGGCTTGGGCGGGCGGATCATGGCCAGGCTCGGCGTCGTGCCGCAGCAGATCGCCGGTGGCGACATCTATCCGGCGCTGGAGCGCGGCACGCTCGATGCGGTCGAGTTCTCCGGTCCCTATGACGACGAGAAGCTCGGCTTCCAGCGCGTCGCGAAATACTACTATTATCCGGGCTTCTGGGAGGGCAACGCCAATGTCAGCTTCCTGGTCAATCTCGACAAATGGAACGCGCTCCCGCCGGCCTACAAGGCGGCGCTGGAGGCGGCCTGCTCGGAAGCCAACGCGCTTTGCGTCGCCAAATACGACAATGGCAATCCCGACGCCCTGCTGCGGCTGGCCGCGGCCGGCGCCGAACTCCGGCCGTTCCCGCAGGATGTGATGCTGGCGGCGTTCAAGGAGGCCTTCGCGCTTTATGGCGAGCTTGCCGCCAGCAATCCCGCTTTCAAGACGCTGTATGATTCGTTCCTGCCTTACTGGAAGAAGGAACAGCTCTGGTTCCGCATCGCCGAGCTGCCTTTCGACGCCTTCAATGCGCAGATGTCGGCGCAGATGCGCTGAGGTTCGAACTGGACGAGAACGCGTCGTCATTTCGGGCGCAGCGAAGCGGAGACCCGGAATCCATCATAAAGCGCCGTCGAGCCCTATGATGGATTCCGGATCGGCGCGGCTTCGCCGCTTGTCCGGAATGACGTCGTAGGGTTGACCGCCGATCTTCACCTTCCTACGCCTGAACCATGACCTCGCGCGCCTTCATCGCCGGCTGCCTCGGCACGAGCCTCACCCCCGACGAGCGCAGCTTCTTTCGGGATGCCAGGCCCTGGGGCTTCATCCTGTTCAAACGCAACACGCAGTCGCCGGAGCAGGTCGCGGCCCTGACGGCCCAAATGCGCGAGACCGTGGGCTGGCATGCGCCGATCCTGATCGATCAGGAGGGCGGCCGGGTCCAGCGCATGGGGCCGCCGCTCTGGCCTGCCTATCCGCCGGCACGCGCCTTCCTCGCGATCAACGACCCGGTCCAGCGACGCGAGATCGTCCGGCTCTCGGCGCGACTGATGGCGCATGACCTGAAAAGCGTCGGTATCGACGTCGACTGCCTGCCGGTGCTCGATGTCCCCGTCGCGGGAAGTCACGACGTCATCGGCAACCGCGCCTATGCCCATGATCCCGATATGGTGGCCAAGCTCGGCCGTGCCGCGGCCGAGGGGCTGATCGCGGGCGGGGTGCTCCCGGTCGTCAAACACATGCCGGGTCATGGCCGTGCGAAAGCCGACAGCCACCATGACCTGCCGGTGGTCGAGGCTTCGCTGGAGGAACTGCGCGCCAGCGATTTCCGCCCCTTTCGGCATCTCGCCGACATGCCGATGGCGATGACGGCCCATGTCGTCTTCACCGCGCTCGACGCGAAGCACCCCGCAACGGTCTCGCGAACGATCGTCGGCGACATCATGCGCGAAGAACTCGGCTATGACGGGCTGATCATGACCGACGATATCTCGATGAAGGCGCTGTCTGGCGGTTTCGCCCAGAAGGCCCGCGCCGCGATCCGCGCCGGCGTCGATGTCGTGCTGCATTGCCACGGCATCATGGACGAGATGGTCGCGGTGGCAGGCGCCGTGCCGCGGATGTCTGGCGCGCGCGCGCGCCGCGCCGCCATGGCGCTGGCTCGCATTCGCCATGAGCCGGAGCCGCTCGATCTCGACGAAGCCCGTGCGCAACTCTCAGGCGCCCTTGCCTTGAGCGCCTGAACGGCCGATTTTACCGGCGGGGATGACCGTGGGGGGCGGGCCAGACATGGCCGCTGAGCTGCCATTCGAGGATGAGAAGCCCGAACGCGAGGGCGAGTTTGCGCTCGTCGTCGATGTCGACGGCTATGAGGGACCGCTCGACCTGCTGCTCGATCTTGCGCGCCGCCAGAAGGTCGACCTGCACCGGATCTCGATCCTGGCGCTGGCCGAGCAATATCTCGTCTTCGTCGAGCAGGCTCGCGCCCTGCGCCTCGAACTCGCGGCCGATTATCTGGTGATGGCGGCCTGGCTCGCCTATTTGAAATCGCGGCTGCTGCTGCCCGAGCCGCCGAGAGGCGAGGAGCCGAGCGCAGCCGATCTCGCCACCGCGCTCGCCTTGCGCCTGCGCCGCCTGGAGGCGATCCGCGACGCCTCCCGCAAGCTCGCCTCGCGAGAACGGCTGGGCGTGGACGTCTTCGCCCGTGGCGCCCCCGAAGCGATGGTGGCGGGCGCGCGGCCGGTCTGGGAGGCGGAGCTCTACGATCTGCTTGCAGCCTATGCACAGCAGCGCCAGAAGCGCGTGCAGGGTCATATCTCGGTGGGCCAGCGCCTCGTCTGGTCGCTGGTCGAGGCCCGCGATGCGCTGAAACGCCTCGTCGGCGAGGCCGGGGACTGGACCGCGATCGACCCCTATCTGACCCGCTACATGAGTTCGCACGGCCTCCCGGCCCACGAGATGAGCGCGACCGTCAGGGCCTCGGCGCTGTCGGCCATGCTGGAGATGGTCAAGGAGGGCGTGCTCGACCTGCGCCAGGACGACGCCTTCGCGCCGCTCTATCTGCGCCGCCGCTCGGCCCGGCCGCCGACATTGCCGCTATGAGCGAACCCATGGCGATGGTCGAGACGGTCGGGGACGAGGAGGACGGCGCGCAGGAGACGTTCGCTCTGGCGCTGCGCATCGTCGAGGCGCTGCTTTTCGCCTCGGCCGTCCCGCTGTCGGAAGACGAGCTCGCCCGGTCCGTGCCGGCAGGCGTCGGCATCGAGTTCCTGCTCGCCCGGCTGACCGAGCTCTACGAGCCGCGTGGCGTCAACCTGCGGCAGGTCGCCGGCGGCTGGGCCTTCCGGACGGCGCCGGACCTCGGCTATCTGCTCGCCGCCGAGGCCGAGCCGCCGCGCAAATTGTCGCGCGCCGCGCTCGAGGTGCTCTCGATCATCGCCTATCACCAGCCGGTGACGCGCGCCGAGATCGAGGAAATCCGCGGCGTCGCCACTGCCAAGGGCACGCTCGATATCTTGCTGGAGGCCGGCTGGGTGCGGCTGCGTGGCCGCCGGCGCTCGCCGGGGCGGCCGGTGACCTATGGCACGACGCCTGGCTTCCTCGACCATTTCGGGCTCGACCGCATCGACGATCTGCCTGGCCTCGATGAACTCAAGGGCTCGGGCTTCATCGAGGGCCGGCTGACCAGGGACCTGACCGTGCCGGTCCCCGACGACGATCCCGACCTGCGCGCCGACGAAGATCCGCTCGGCGATCTCTTCACCCCGCTTGACGATGGCGAGGCTTAGCCGCACAGGGCGGGGAAGCAGGCGGCGGGCTTCTTTCCCGTCCGCGCCGTCATTCCGGACAAGCGGCGAAGCCGCGCCGATCCGGAATCCATCGTAAGGCGATGACGGTGCCCTACGATGGATTCCGGGTCTCCGCTTCGCTGCGCCCGGAATGACGTCGCGGTTTGCAGGCAGGATGGAGCATCGTTTTGGCGTCGAGTGGCACCACATCGCGCTGGCTGAGCTGGGGCCGGCGCGGCACGGCCGGGGCGGCGATCCCGATGGCGCTCGGATTCGAAGGCGTCACGCAGCGCTTCGGCGAGGTCGTGGCGCTGGAGGACGTGACGCTGTCGGTCGCGCCCGGCGAGATCGTGGCACTGCTCGGCCAGTCCGGCTGCGGCAAGACGACGCTTCTGCGGCTGGCCGCCGGCGTCGAGCGCCCGAGCGCCGGCCGCGTGCTGCTGGAGGGCAGGGACGTCTCGTCGCCGGAGAACTTCGTCGAGCCCGAGCAGCGCGGCGTCGGTCTCGTCTTCCAGGACTACGCGCTGTTCCCGCATCTGACCGTGCGCGAAAACGTCCGCTTCGGCCTGCGAGGATATGACGAGACCTCGGCTGAGGCGACTGCCCTGCGCGCTATCGCCCGTGTCGGCCTCAGCCGCCTTGCGGATGGTTATCCGCATATGCTTTCGGGCGGCGAGCAGCAGCGCGTCGCGCTGGCGCGGGCCGTCGCGCCCCGTCCCGGCGTGCTGCTGATGGACGAGCCCTTCTCCAATCTCGACCGCCGCCTGCGCGATGTCGTGCGCGACGAGACAGCCGCGCTGCTGCAGGAAACCGGCGCGACCTCGATCATCGTGACGCATGATCCCGAGGACGCGATGCGCATCGCCGACCGCATCGTGCTGATGCGGCAGGGGCGAATCGTGCAGGTCGGCACCGGCGAGGAACTCTACCGCCGCCCGGCCAGCCTCTTCGCCGCCCGGTTCTTCTGCGACTTTACCGAGATCGAGGCTCGCGTGCAGCGCGGCGCGGTCGATACGCCGGTCGGGCGCTTCGCCTCGGCGTTGCCGGAGGGAACAGACGCTGTCGTCTGCATCAGGCCCCATGCGATCAGGCTGGTGCCGAAGGGGTTTTGCCTGCCAGGCCGGGTGGTCACGCGCCGCTTCCTCGGCGAGGTCGATCACGTCCTGCTTGCGGTCAATGGCTTCGACCGGCCGCTTTCCGCGCGCATATCCCTGCCGGAAACCATCCGGGAAGGTGACGATGTCGGCATCGATGTTCCCTCCGACGAAGTTCTTGTGTTCCCTGCGGGGGACACATAGGTTCCGCCACGAGAAGTCGGCCGGGCCCTGAAAGCCACGGCCGCACCACAATTTCGGAGGTTACCGCCATGGGTGGCGTCAGTATCTGGCACTGGATCGTCGTCGGCGTCATCGTGATGCTGCTGTTTGGGCGCGGCAAGGTTTCCGAGCTGATGGGCGACGTCGCCAAGGGCATCAAGTCCTTCAAGAAGGGCATGGCCGAGGACGAGCCCACGACTCCGCCGCCGAGCGCCACGCCTGTCGATCCCAAGGTGATCGAGCAGACGCGAGCCGACAACGCAGCCGCTGTGGCCAAGGCCGAGCACAAGGCCTAGAGCCTGTTCCGAAAGAGTGGGACCACTTTTTCGATAAGAACACGCTCAAGATTGACGTTGGCGCGAATTCTTTATCGTTCGGCCAATATCGGCCGAACGGAAAGCGCGCCGGGCGCGCCCCCGGCCGGATCGGCGAGGGGTTGAGAGGACCAGCCATCGATGTTGGACATCGCCTGGAGCGAGTTGATGCTGATCGGGGCGGTCGCRCTCGTCGTGATCGGCCCCAAGGATCTGCCCAAAGCCATGCGCACCGTCGGTCAGGCGGTGGGCAAGGTGCGTCGCATGGCGACCGAGTTCCAGGGCCAGTTCAATGACGCGATGCGCGAGGCCGAGCTGCACGACCTGAAAAAGCAGGTCGAGGATGTCGGCGGCTCGGTGTCTTCAGCCATTAACTCAGATTACAAGCCTATCGAGATGCCGACCGATCCCCCGGCCTCGACCGGACTCGACGACGCCGCGATGAAAGAAGCCGAGGCGACGCTCGCCGTGCTCCCGCTGCCTGATCCGCTGCCCGAAATCGTGATCGAGCCTGCGCCCGTCGCAGCCGCCGAGCCCGAGCCGAAGCCGAAGGCCCCGCGCAAGCGCAAGGCCAAGGCCGCTGAACCGGGTGAGGGCGATGCGGCATGAGCGCGCTTGATAGCAAGAAAGACGGCGAGGACGAGATCGAGGCCTCGCGCGCGCCGCTGATCGACCATCTCATCGAGTTGCGGTCGCGCCTGATCAAGGCGCTGATCGCCTTCCTGGTGATGTTCTTCGTCTGCTTCGCCTTCTCGACGCAGATCTACAACGCGCTGGTGCTGCCCTATGTCTGGGCGGCCGGAAGCGCGGCGAATGCGCAGCTGATCTACACCGGCCCGCTCGAACTGCTGTTCACCCACATCAAGGTCGCGGCCTTCGGCGCGGGCTTTTTCGCCTTTCCGGTGATCGCGACGCAGATCTACAAATTCGTCGCGCCGGGGCTCTACAAGAACGAGAAGGCGGCCTTTGCGCCCTACCTCGCGGCGACGCCGATCTTCTTCACGCTCGGCGCTGCGCTGGTCTTCTTCTTTGCCATGCCCGTGCTGATGAAGTTCTCGCTTGGCATGCAGCAGGCGGCGACTGAAACGCAGGCCGGCATCGCGCTGCTGCCCAAGGTCAGCGAATATCTCTCGCTGATCATGACGCTGATCTTCGCCTTCGGCATCTCGTTCCAGCTGCCGGTGATCCTGACTCTGCTCGGGCAGGCTGGCATCATCGATGTCACCTTCCTGAAGGACAAGCGCCGCTACGCCATCGTCTTCGTCTTCGTCATCGCGGCCGTCCTGACCCCGCCCGACGTGATCTCGCAACTCATGCTCGCCGTGCCGATGCTGGCGCTCTACGAACTCTCGATCTTCTCGGTCGGCTATGTCGAGAAGAAGCGCGCGGCGAACAAGGCGGCGGAAGAAGCGGCCGAGGTTTGACGGCCGGACGCTGTCAAGGCACGCGCCGTCATTCCGGGCGCAGCGCAGCGGAGACCCGGAATCCATCGTAAGGCACGGTGGCGCCCTATGATGGATTCCGGATCGGCGCGGCTTCGCCGCTTGTCCGGAATGACGGGGGCGGGTGTTCGCGGTGTGGCTGTACATCATGGCGAGCGGCTGGAACGGAACGCTTTACGTCGGCGTGACGAACAGCCTGAGTCGGCGGATAACCGAACATCGGGAAGGGCGAGGCTCGACCTTCGCCAAGCGCTATCGCGTGGCGCATCTGGTCTATGCCGAACGTTTCGAGCGCGCCGACGAAGCCATCGAACAGGAAACACGGGTCAAGGGCTGGAAACGCGAATGGAAGATCGCGCTCATCGAAAAGGGCAATCCGACCTGGGCTGACCTCTACGACACCACTCACCTCGATTGACCCACACCGTCATTCCGGGCGCAGCGAAGCGGACACCCGGAATCCATCGTAAGGCGCTGTCGTGCTCGACGATGGATTCCGGATCGGCGCCGCTGCGCGGCTTGTCCGGAATGACGGGGAGGTTGTTGTTAAGGGCAACGCATAACGATGGTGGTTCCATCGCCCGCGATCCCGGTCTAGAGCATCACGCGACCACCCTCGCAGCGATGGCATGGCCTGACGACGATGTACGACATCAAATGGATTCGCGAGAACGCCGAGGCGTTCGACAAGGGGCTTGAGCGCAGGGGCTTCAAGGATACCTCGTCGCGCAAGTTGTTCGAACTCGACGACACCCGCCGCTCGGCCATCGCGAAAGCTCAAGCCGCGCAGGAGCGCCGCAACGCCCTGTCGAAGGAAATCGGCAAGGCGATGGGCGCGAAGGATGTGGCCCTCGCCGAACAGCTCAAGGCCGAGGTCGCCAGCCTGAAGGAAGGGCAGGGCGCTCTCGAGGACGAGGAGCGCAAGGCCAAAGCCGCGCTCGACGGACAGCTCGCCGCGATCCCGAACCTGCCCCATGACGACGTGCCCGATGGCGCCGACGAGCACGGCAATGTCGAGAAGTCGGCGCATGGCGACAAGCCGGAAGCCGCAGGCGGCAGGCTGTTCGGCAATAACTTCGCGCCCAAGGAGCATTTCGAGCTCGGCGAAGCGCTCGGCCAGATGGATTTCGAGACGGCGGCGAAACTCTCCGGCTCGCGCTTTGTCGTGCTGAACGCGGGCGTCGCCCGCCTCAGCCGGGCGATCGGGCAGTTCATGCTCGATACGCATACGGAGGAGCATGGCTACACCGAGGTCAACCCGCCGCTGATGGTGCGGGATGACGCGATGTTCGGCACGGCGCAGCTGCCGAAGTTTCGCGATGATCAGTTCCCAGTTGAACGACAGCTCTCTGTCGAGGAAATTGTAGAAATAGCCTATAAGCGCGCGTATCTCGTTGAAGCTCTGAACAATTTTGTACCAGGCGAGCCGCTTGTGTTCAAACTCGGGAGCATTCAAAAAATAGCGAGGGAAATTGCCGCTGTTCTTCCTAGAAGTGAGAAGCACTGGCTCATCCCCACCGCCGAAGTCCCGCTCACCAACCTCGTCCGCGAATCGATCCTCTCCGAGGAAGAACTCCCGCGCCGTTACACCGCACTCACCCCCTGCTTCCGGGCCGAGGCCGGCTCGGCCGGGCGCGATACGCGCGGCATGCTGCGCCAGCACCAGTTCGAGAAGGTCGAGCTGGTCTCGATCACCGCGCCGGACAAATCGCGCGAGGAGCATGAGCGCATGCTGTCCTGCGCCGAGAACGTGCTGAAGAAGCTCGATCTGCATTATCGCGTGATGACGCTGTGCACCGGCGACATGGGGTTCGCCTCGCAGAAGACCTACGACATCGAGGTCTGGCTGCCCGGCCAGAAGACCTATCGCGAAATCTCGTCCTGCTCGGTCTGCGGCGATTTCCAGGCGCGCCGGATGAGCGCGCAGTATCGGCCCAAGGGCCATCCCGGCAAGGGCGCGCTGCCTTACGTCCACACGCTGAACGGCTCTGGCACGGCGGTCGGCCGGGCGCTGATCGCGGTGATGGAGAACTACCAGAACGCCGACGGCTCGATCACGGTGCCGGAGGTTCTGGTGCCCTATATGCGCGGCGTGACGAAGATCGAGAGGGCGTGATGTTCGCTGCCTTCGCCGGATCAAGCGCGGGTCCCCCTCTCCCGGAGGGAGAGGGGACAGGGGTGAGGGGTCGGACGTTATCCGCTCATGGCTCTCGCCAACCGCCGCTTCCGTCTGCATCGATGTCTCACTGGTTCAGCGGCCGTCACCTCACCCCTGCCCCTCTCCTTACAGGAGAGGGGTTCCCTGTGCCCGACGCCTGCGGGCGGCGCTTTGCTTTGGAAGCCTGCTGATCATGCGCATTCTCGTCACCAACGATGACGGCATCCATGCCGAGGGGCTCAGCGTGCTGGAGGCGATCGCCGCTGAACTCTCCGACGATGTCTGGGTTGTCGCGCCCGAGACCGACCAGTCGGGCGTCGCCCATTCGCTTTCGCTGTCGAACCCGTTGCGGCTGCGCCAGATCGGCGAGAAGCGCTATGCGGTGGCTGGCACGCCGACCGATTGCGTCATCATGGCCGCACGCTCGATCATGATCGACCAGCGGCCCGATCTCGTGCTGTCGGGCGTCAATCGCGGCCAGAACGTCGCCGAGGACGTGACCTATTCCGGCACCATCGCGGCTGCGATGGAGGGCACGCTGCTCGGCATCCCCTCGATCGCCGTCAGCCAGGCCTATGGGCCTGCCGGCCGCGACCAGATCCATTGGGACTGCACCCGCCACCATGCGCCCGGCATCATCCGCCGGCTGCTGGCCGAGGGCATCCCCAAGGACATCCTGTTCAACCTGAACTTCCCCAATGTGCCGCCGGGCGAGGTCGCGGGCATCGCGGTCACCGCACAAGGGCGGCGCGACCAGGAACTGATGAGGCTGGAGCCGCGCCAGGACGGACGCGGCAACCCCTATTTCTGGATCGCCTTCCAGCGCAGCCGGTCGGAGCCCGCCAACGGCACCGATCTGCGCGCGCTCTCTGAGAAGAAGATCTCGATCACGCCGATCGAGCTCGACCTGACCCACGAGCCGACCCTGACCCGCTTCGCGCAGGTGTTTGCTTGAGCACTATGTGTCGCTCCTCCGCTGCTTCCAACAGCGCCGTCATTCCGGACAAGCCGCGTAGCGGCGCCGATCCGGTATCCATCATAGGGTGCTGTCGCTCCTCTATGATGGATACCGGGTCTGCGCTGCGCTGCGCCCGGAATGACGATGCGTGTTTGGTCGGTATCGTTGAGCCCTGAAATATGGCGCAAGGCGACGAGGGCATGACCGACGACGCCGCATCCAGCGAGGGCGAGCGTACCGTCGCCTTCCTGCTCTCACTGCGGGCGCAGGGCGTGCGGGATCTCACCGTGCTGCGCGCGATGGAGAAGGTCGCGCGTGAACGCTTCGCGCCGTCGCGCTTTGCCGATCTGGCGCGGCAGGACGTCTCGGTGCCCTTGCCCTGCGGGCAGACCATGACGGCCCCCCATACGGTCGCAAGCCTCCTGACCGCGCTGGAGATGCAGCCCTCGGCGCGCGTGCTCGAGATCGGCACCGGCTCGGGCTATGTCGCGGCGCTGCTGGCGGCGATGGGCGGGGAGGTGGTCTCGCTCGAGCGCTACCGCACGCTGGCGCTGGCGGCCCATGAACGCGTCGCCGGCAGCGGCTATGACAAGGCGATCGACCTGCGCCATGCCGACGGGCTCCAGCCCGACCGGACGCTGGGACGCTTCGACCGCATCCTCGTCAACGGCGTCGCCCATGCCATTCCCGAAGCGTTGCTGATGCGCCTTTCGCCCGGCGGACGCCTCGTGGGCGCGCTGCGCGTCGAGGGCGCTGCACGACGCGTCGTGGTGACACGGCTTGGCGATGGCGGCTTCGACCATGCTCTGGGTCCGGCGGTGCGTCTGCCGCCGCTGGCGCAGGGGCTGGCCCGGGCGCTTTGAGCGTTGCAGGCGACGCTCCCGAAAAATGAACGGGGTCTGGCGAGGCGAAACGCTTTCGTAACCTGAACGCGGCTTTAATGCTGGCTATCGAGTTGCGTTGTTCGTGAGTGCCAGTCCCATGCGTACCCAGGTTGCCAGGCGTAGCCGTTTCGGATCGGTCCAGCCCAGCGTCGTCCTTCGTGTGTCGACGGTTTGTCTGCTGGCTTTGGGCGTCAGCGCCTGCTCATCGGACACGATGCGCTTCTCCGAGGCGCCGTTCTCGAATCCCTTCAAAACCGCGCAGTCTTCGGCGCCGACGCGCGACCCCGCGACGACCGGCTCGATCGGCCGCGCCGCCGGCAGCGCGCCGACCGGCACGGTGACCTCGACCGCCGCCGTCCGCTCGCAGCCGTTGCCGCCGCCGCAGTCCGCCATCGCTTTGCGCAACACCGCGCCGATCCCCACCGGCGGCTCGGCCTCTGGCTGGTCCGCGCAGGGCGGCACGCCGATCGTCGTCGCCCAGGGCGAAACGCTCGACATGATCTCGTCGCGCTACGGCGTGCCGAAGGCGGCGCTGATCTCGGCGAACGGGCTTTCCAGCCCGACGGTGTCGCCGGGCTCGCGCCTGACCATCCCGGTCTATAACGCAGCCGGTGCGTCGTCGTCCTCGCCGCGCCATCAGGTCGCCCAGGATTCGCAGGTCAAGAGCGACGCCGGCTCCGAGCCGTTGCCGCGCGCTGTTGCCGCACCGGTCGCTGCCCCGCGCGTCGCGGCCGCCCCCACGCCGCCAGCCCGCGTCACCGTGCCTGCGGTCGACACAAAGTCCAAAGCCCAGGCCGCAGCGACCGCGCAGGCTCACGCCAAGACGCAGGCAGCAGCCGAAGCAAAAGCCAACGCCGCCGCGGAAGCCAAGGCGAAAGCCACTGCCGACGCGCAGGCGATGCGCGACTCGCGCGCCAAATTCGCAGCCGAAGCCAAGGCCAAGGCCGAGGCAAAGAAGGTCGCCGTGGCTCCAGCCGCTCCGGTCGTGGTCAAGCCCGTCGTCGCCGAGGTGAAGAAGCCTGTGCCCGAGAAGGCGAAGCCGACGATCGTCGCCAGCGCGCCGCCCGCGGCGAAGGTTACGGCCGTGCCGAAGGTCGAGGCGGTTCCGGCGCCCGTGCCGGTCCAGGATCCCAAGACGACCGGCAGCCTGCCCAAGGCCGCGCCAGCGCCGGCTGCTGCTGAAGAGGCGTCCGACAAGGCCGATTTCCGCTGGCCGGCCCGTGGCCGCGTCATCACCGGCTATAGCGGCAAGGGGGGCAACGAAGGCATCAACATCGCGGTGCCGGAAGGCACCCCGGTGAAGGCTGCCGAAGGTGGCACTGTCGCCTATGCCGGCAACGAACTGAAGGGCTATGGCAACCTCGTCCTGATCCGCCATCCCAACGGCTATGTCTCGGCCTACGCCCACAATGGCGATCTCAAGGTCAAGCGCGGCGACGCCGTCAAGCGCGGCCAGGTCGTGGCCAGCTCCGGCCAGTCGGGCAACGTCGCTTCGCCGCAGCTCCATTTCGAGCTGCGCAAGGGCTCCTCGCCGGTCGACCCGACGCCTTACCTGAACAACTGATCCTGCGGAATTCGACCGGCACCCGCGAGACCCCGCCGGTCGGAACAAGGCGGGGCGGTCCCAGGAAAGGCCGCCCCGTTCTTTCCTTTTTTCCTTCCCCCCAAGGGGAGAAGGGACTTACCCCTCCAGTCGCTGCCCCAGTCGCCCCGCGAGATCCTGGATGTACTGCCAGGCGGTGCGGCCCGAGCGGCTGCCGCGCGTCGTCGCCCATTCCAGAGCTTCCTGACGCAGCGTCTCGGGCGCTACGGCCAACCCGAAATGGCCGACATAGCCGTCGATCATCGCGAGATATTCGTCCTGGCTGCATTTGTGGAAGCCGAGCCAGAGGCCGAAGCGGTCCGAAAGCGAGACCTTCTCCTCGATCGCCTCGCCCGGATTGATCGCCGTCGAGCGCTCATTGTCCATCATGTCGCGTGGCAGCAGATGGCGGCGGTTCGAGGTCGCGTAGAACACGACGTTGTCGGGCCGGCCCTCGACGCCGCCGTCGAGCGCGGCCTTGAGCGATTTGTACGAGGTGTCCTGGCCGTCGAAGGAGAGATCGTCGCAGAACACGATCATGCGGTGCGCGTCGGCTCTGAGCTGCCCCATCAGTGCGGGCAGGCTTTCGATGTCCTCGCGGTGAATCTCGATCAGCTTGAGCGGTAGCGCTTCTTCCTTGAGCCTTTGATTGGTGTCGGCATGGACCGACTTCACCAGCGAGGACTTGCCCATGCCGCGCGCGCCCCAGAGCAGCACGTTGTTGGCGGGCAGGCCACGCGCGAAACGCTCGGTGTTCTCGGCCAGCGTGTCGCGGACGCGGTCGACGCCGCGCAGCAGCGACAGCGCGACGCGGTTGACCTTCGCCACGGGCGCGAGCTCTGCCCCGGCCGGGTGCCAGACGAAGGCGTCGGCGGTGGTCAGGTCGGCCGCCTTGCGCGCAGGGGGCGCGATGCGCTCCAGCGCGGATGCGATGCGCAGCAGGGTGGCGAGGGTCTGGTCGGTGGCGATATCGGTCATCAGGTCTGCGCCTTGAAAGGGAGCCGCATCAACCGTACCCGACGGTACGGTTCGACGGCACCGGTAAACTGCACCTTGTGGCAAAGCGCAAGGCCATTGCGCGAATGGGGCGAAGCCCATAGGTGAGGGGCGCGGCAGGGTGACCCGCCGCCTCCGATTGATTTACCGCCGTCCGTGGCTATAGTCCGCGCGATTTTGGCAAGTTGACCATAGTTTCCGCCGCGCCCCGCGGCCGGTGGCTTTCTGCGCCGCCGCGATGAAGGAGCCTTTTCGTGATCACCCCTGCTTTCGCCCAAGGCTTCGGCGCCGGCGGTTCCGGCGACATGCTGATGTCGCTGGTGCCGTTCGTGCTGATCTTCGTCATCATGTGGTTCCTGATCATCCGCCCGCAGCAGAAGCGGGTGAAGTCGCATCAGGAGATGATCAAGAACGTCCGGCGCGGCGACACCGTGATCACGGCCGGCGGCATCGTCGCCAAGGTGACGAAGGTCTCCGACGATGCCGAGATCGAGGCGGAAATCGCCGAGGGCGTCAAGGTGAAGCTCGTCAAGGGCATGATCACCGACGTCCGCGCCAAGGGCGAGCCGGTCAAGAGCTGAACGACGCGACGGCTCCCCGAGGGGCTGTCGCGCGACAACAAGGCTGTTCACGCAGATGCTTCGTTTCCAGGCCCGCAAGGTCATCGCGGTTCTCCTCGTCCTGTTCCTCGGCTGCGGGCTCGCTTTGCCGAACCTGCTGTCGCCCGAGACGCGCAAGGCGATCGAACAGGGCGCGCCCTCATGGGTGCCCCGCTTCCTGCTGCCGATCCACGCGGTTGTGCTGGGGCTCGACCTGCAGGGCGGCTCGCATGTGCTGCTGGAAATCGACCGCGCCGATCTGGTGCGCAGCCAGGTGACGCAGCTGCGCGACGACATGCGCCGCATCCTGCGCGAGGAGCGCATCTCCTTCCAGGGCGGCATCGGCGTGACGGCGCGCGGCGTGCAGGTGCGCGTGCCGGAAGCCGCCGACCGCGCCAAGCTGCTGCCCAAGCTGCGCGAACTCGCCCAGCCGGTCGGTACGCTCGGCGCCTTCGGCCCCTCCGGCAACAACACCATGGAGGTGGCCGAACAGCCTGACGGTCTGGTCCAGCTCTCGGTGACGGAAGCCGGCGCCAATGAGCGCGTCCGCCGCGCCGTCGAACAGGCCATGGAAGTGCTGCGCCGCCGCGTCGATGCGCTTGGCACGACAGAACCCAATATCCAGCGCCAGGGGCTGGACCGCATTCTCGTGCAGGTGCCGGGTCTTCAGGACCCGCAGCGGCTGAAGGATATCCTCGGCCAGACCGCCAAGCTCCAGTTCCGCATGGTCGCCGACAATCAGGGCGGCGATGTCGACATGCTGCCCTCGCAGGACGCCAACGGCCAGCTCGTCCCCGTCGAACGTCGCGTCATCGTCGAGGGCGAGGACCTGATCGACGCCCAACCGGCCTTCGATCAGCGCTCCAGCCAGCCGATCGTCAATTTCCGCTTCAATATCCGGGGCGCGCAGCGCTTTGGTCAGGCGACGACGGAAAATCTCGGCCGTCCGCTCGCGATCGTGCTCGACAACAAGGTCATCTCCTCGCCGGTCATCCAGTCGCCGATCACCGGCGGCTCAGGTCAGATTTCGGGTAATTTCACCGTCGAATCGGTCAACAACCTCGCCATCCTGCTGCGCGCGGGCGCACTGCCGGCCAAGATGACCATCGTCGAGGAACGCACCGTCGGTCCCGGCCTCGGCGCCGACTCGATCCAGGCCGGCAAGATCGCGACGCTGATCGCGACCGCGCTGGTGATCCTTTACATGCTGGCGACCTATGGCGTGTTCGGGCTGATCGCGAGCGTCGCGCTGCTGGTCCATGTCTGCCTGATCTTCGGGCTGATGTCGGTGCTGGGCGCGACGATGACGCTGCCGGGCATCGCCGGCATCGTGCTGACCATCGGCACGGCGGTCGATTCCAACGTGCTGATCTATGAGCGCATGCGCGAGGAGGAGCACCAGGGTCGCTCGCTCGTCTCCGCGCTCGAGGCCGGCTTCCAGCGCGCCTTCGCGACCATCATCGATTCCAACGTCACCATGCTGATCGCAGCGGTCGCGCTGTTTTCGCTGGGCTCGGGCCCGGTGCGCGGCTTCGCGGTCGTCTTCATCCTCGGCATCCTCACCACCGTGATCACGGCGGTGACGTTGACCCGGATGCTGATCGCGCTGTGGTATCGCTGGGCCCGCCCCAAGCACCTTCCGTTCTAGACGCAACCTCTTTTCAGGAGAAAAGCGCATGCGTCTGCTTCGCATCGTTCCCGACAACACCCGCTTCAAGATCGTCAAGTTTCGCCGCTTCAGCTACCCGTTCTCGGCCGCCTATTCGGTGCTGGTGATCGCGCTGTTCCTGACGGTCGGCCTGAATTTCGGCATCGACTTCAAGGGCGGCACCCTGATCGAGATGCAGGCCAAGAGCGGAAAGCCCGAGATCGCGCAGGTGCGCGCGACCGCCCACGGCCTCGGCTTCGGCGAGGCCGAGGTGCAGGAGTTCGGCTCTGGCGGCGAAATCTCGATGCGCTTCGCGCTCCAGCCGGGCGGCGAGATCGCGCAGCAGGCTGTCGTGGTCAAGGCGCGCGAAGCCTTCGCCTCGACCTATGATTTCCGCCGCGTCGAGACCGTCGGGCCGCGCGTCTCCGGCGAACTGGTCCAGGCGGGCACGCTGGGCGTCGTGCTCGCGATCGTCGGCGTGCTGATCTATCTCTGGTTCCGCTTCGAGATGCCGCTCGCCATCGGCGCCATCATCGGCACGCTGCACGACATCGTGCTGACGATCGGCTTCTTCCTGATCACCCAGCTCGAATTCAACCTGACCTCGATCGCGGCGATCCTGACCATCGTCGGCTATTCGCTGAACGAGACGGTCGTGGTGTTCGACCGCACGCGCGAACTGCTGCGCCGCTACAAGACCATGCCGGTCGGCGAACTGCTCGATCTCTCGGTGAACTCGACCTTGTCGCGCACCGCCATGACCGCGACGACGACGTTCCTGTCGCTGTTGGCTCTGGTCTTCTTCGGCGGCAGCGCCATTGAGGGCTTCGCGCTCGTCATGCTCTTTGGCGTCGTGGTCTGCACCTATTCGGCGATGTTCGTTTCGACGCCGGTGCTGCTCTACATGGATGTGCGTGCGTCGGGCCGGGCCGACGAACTTGATGAAAGGCCCGCTGCCGGCGCCAGGGCGAAGGCCTGACCGGGCCTTTGGCGTGGCCATTTTCGACGGCTTCGTTCCCGGCCGGCATCAGCTCGACGCCTTCGGGGCAGGGGGCTTCCGCTTCGCCGATATGAGCCATCGCGGCTCGATCCTGGCGACGCCGGCGGGCATCCGGATCTGGCCGGTGACGAGCTTTGCGCAGATCACGCCCGAGACGCTGCAGCCGGTGCTCGACGAGGCCAGCACGATCGATTTCCTGCTGATCGGCACGGGCCGCGAGATCGTCTTCGTTCCCGCTGCCCTGCGCGAGCGCTTTCGCGAGGTCGGCATCGCCATCGAGGGCATGGCGACGGGGGCGGCGGCGCGGACCTACAACGTGCTCGTCGGGGAGGACAGGCGCGTCGCGGCGGCGCTGATCGCGGTCGACTGAACCGCTTGCGCGGATAAGTCTGCGATCCGCGTGGTCGCCATGTGCGGCGGGCGTAGCCAGCGGCGTCATGCTTGTCCTACACTGCGTCAAACGACGAGGCCGACCCGCATGAGCAGGCCGAGGCTGAGATGACGCAGCAGACCACCAAGACCGACGATCGCAGCGAAACCGCGCCGCTGGCGCTGCACGACGCTTACGCCCATTGCACGGCGCTGGTGCGCGAGCACGACCATGATCGTTACATCGCGACGCTCTACGCGCCCGAATCGCAGCGGCCCGGCCTGTTTGCGCTCTATGCCTTCAGCCACGAGATCGCCCGCGTCCGGGCTCTGGTCAGCGAGCCGCTGCCGGGCGAGGTCCGCATGCAATGGTGGCGCGATCTGCTGGAAGGCGAGGAGAAGGGGCAGGCGCAGGCCCATCCCGTCGCTGCCGCCCTGCTCGACGCCATAGCGCGCTACCGCCTGCCGATCGCTCCGCTGACCGGACTGATCGAGGCGCGCATCTTTGATCTTTATGACGATCCGATGCCGTCCCGGCGCGATCTCGAAGGCTATGTCGGCGAGACCTCAAGCGCCCTGATCCGGCTTGCTTCGATCGTGCTGGCCAATGGCCGCGATCCCGGCGGGGCTGCGGCCTGCGGTCATGCCGGCGTCGCCTATGCCGTTTGCGGGCTGATGCGCGCCTTCCCGTGGCATGCGGCTGCGGGGCAGGTCTATCTGCCAGCCGATATTCTCGGCCGCAACGGCGTTACGCGCGACGACATCGTGCGCGGGCGCGGTGGTCCCGGCGTGCTCTATTCGCTGAAGGAGATGCGCGAGTTCGCGCGCGGCCATCTCAAGAAGCTGCGTGAATTGCGCGAGAGCGTGCCCACGGCGGTCGCGCCGGCTTTCCTGCCGGTGGCGCTGGTCGAGCCTTATCTCAGGCGCATGGAGCGCTCGGGCTACGACCCTTACCGCACGATCATCACGCTGCCGGCATGGCAGCGGCAATGGCTGATCTGGCGGGCGGCCCAGGCGGCGCGGTGAGTGCTTTGGCATTTCAACGCCGTCATTCCGGACAAGCGGCGTAGCCGCGCCGATCCGGAATCTATCGTAAGACACTGACGGTGCCCTACGATGCATTCCGGGTCTCCGCTTCACTGCGCCCGGAATGACGGCAATGTTCTGCGATAGGCGATCTACTCCGCCGCCTGAACCGCAACCCCGCCGGCCCAGGCCTCCATTTCCACCTTCGCCCGCGCCGTCAGAGCATGTTTGCGGGCGACGCTCTTGGCTGGTCCCTTCAGCTTCTTGCCGTCGGGACCATGCGTCGCCTGGCTCTCGATATGCGGGAACAGGCCGAAATTGATGTTCATCGGCTGGAACGAGCGCGGGCCCTCGTCGATGGTGACGATGTGTCCGCCGGTGATGTGGTTGACGAGCGCGCCGAGCGCAGTCGTGGCCGGCGGCAGCTCCAGCTCCCGGCCGAGGCGCTCGGCGGCCGCCATGCGCCCCGCCAATAGGCCGATCGCCGCGCTCTCGACATAGCCCTCGCAGCCGGTGATCTGGCCGGCGAAGCGCAGGCGCGGATCTGCCTTCAGGCGCAGCCGCTCGTCGAGCAGTTTCGGCGAGTTGAGATAGGTGTTGCGGTGGATGCCGCCGAGCCTTGCGAATTCGGCGTTCTGGAGGCCGGGAATCATCCGGAAGATCGCGGCCTGCTCGCCATATTTCAGCTTGGTCTGGAAGCCGGTCATGTTGAACAGCGTGCCCAGCGCATTGTCCTGGCGCAGTTGCACCACGGCGTAGGCCTTGACCGTGGGATTGTGCCGGTTGGTCAGGCCGACCGGCTTCATCGGCCCCCAGCGCAGGGTCTCGCGGCCGCGCTCGGCCATCACCTCGATTGGCAGGCAGCCGTCGAAATAGGGCGTTCCCTCCCACTCCTTGAATTCGGTCTTCTCGGCCGCGAGCAGCGCGTCGATGAAAGCCTCGTACTGGTCGCGGTCGAGCGGGCAGTTGATGTAGTCGGCGCCGGTGCCGCCGGGGCCGACCTTGTCATAGCGCGACTGGAACCAGGCCTGGTCCATATCGACCGAATCGAAATGGACGATGGGCGCGATGGCATCGAAGAAGGCGAGCGAATCCTCCCCGGTCAGCGACTGGATCCCCGCAGCCAGCGCCGGCGAGGTCAGGGGGCCGGTCGCGATAATGACATTGTCCCAATCGGCGGGAGGCAGGCCTGCAATCTCGGCACGGTCGATCGTGACCAGCGGATGGGCTTCGAGCGCCGCCGTTACGGCCTGCGAGAACCCGTCGCGATCGACGGCGAGCGCGCCGCCCGCTGGCACCTGATGCGTGTCGCCCTTGGCGATGATCAGCGAATCGAGCCGGCGCATTTCCCAATGCAACTGACCAACGGCGTTGCTTAGCGAATCGTCGGAGCGGAAGGAGTTGGAGCAGACCAGTTCGGCCAGCCCTTCCGTCTTGTGAGCCTCGGTACCGCGCACGGGGCGCATCTCGTGCAGCACGACCGGGACGCCGGCGCAGGCGACCTGCCAGGCTGCTTCCGAACCGGCGAGACCGCCGCCGATGATGTGAACGGGTTTATGTGTCATGCCTGCGATGTGTCGGCAGGTGGTCGCGGCGTCAAGAGCAAGACGCCTAAAACAAAACACCGCCAAAACGCAAAATGCCCGCCTTGCGGCGGGCATTCGCTCTTCGACCAGGTCCGAGGGGAGGACAAGAACCCGGGAGAACTACTTGATGGGCCAGATGGCCCTGAACCTCACACGAGCGCGTGGCTGCGAGCGACGAAGGGGATTTCCGAACGCGACAGGCCGAGGTCGTCGAGCTCGCGGTCGGTCAGACGCGACAGCTCGCGAACGGTCTCGCGGTAGCGGAGGTAAGAGCGGATCTTGGCGGCGATCATGGTGACGAACATCTTGGTGGTCCTTGGTTATTCCGGCTCGGGACGGTGCCCACAGCGACAATTTCGTTGTGCACTGCATATATGGGAGCAGGCCTGCCTGAAACAGAGGCGCGAGGTCAATTCCGTTATGCATTTGGAGCATGGCGAGTTAATATTCGTTTCATGTTTCGCAAGACGGCCGCGTTGAGCGCTTAGCAACGCACCCAAGCCAGCAATAAATGCCTATAAAATAGGCTTATTACGACCCAGCGCTCTAGGCACCGGCGGAGGGCTGATTTTTGGGCGCGTGGGCTCCGGCCCTGGAATCGACGACCGCCCATGTTGCATTGCAGCAGAAGGCCGTCCGCCGATTCCTAGACGGCGATCGTGCTCAGGCTGCGGGCGGGGTGGCGCAGCACCTTGTCGAATGGGTTGAGCTGCGCCGCCAGCGCCGTCGCCTCGGCTCGCAGCATCGCGACCACATTCGGCAGCCGTTCGTCATGTAGGCGCTCAGCCAACGTCCCGACGCTGAGCGCGGCGACCGCGCGTCCCTCCGGATCCAGGATCGGCACGGCCGCGCCGGCCATGCCCGGGATGAGGCCGGCATTGAGATTGACCCAACCCTGCGCCCGCGCCTTGGCGAGCGCGTTGCGCAGCGCCGCCTCGTCGAGATAGCCGCGATCGAGCAGGCGGGGCATGTTGAAGCGGATCACGGCCTCGCGCTCGGGCTCGGGCAGATGCGCCAGCATGACGAGGCTGCCCTGGCCTAGTCCGAGCGGCACCTTGCCGCCGATGTCGCCCGTGAAGGTGCAGATCGGGAAGGGGCCCTCGACCCGGTCGAGGCAGATCGCGTCATAGCCCCTGCGCACCAGCAGGAAGACCGTCTCGCCCAGCGTGGCGGACAGCCGCAGCAGCGCCGGAGACGCCAGATCGCGCAGACCCCCGGCTTGTCCCGCACGCGCCGCCAGCACGAAGAAATCGAGCCCCAGCCGATAGCGCTTGCCGCCCGCCACCTGCTCGACAAAACCCTCCGCCGTGAGATCGCGCAAAGCGCGGTGCGCTGTCGGCTGGCTGCACTGGGCTGTGCCGGCGATATCCTTCAACCGCATGCCGGCCGTATCCCCTGCCGCGACGATGCGGAGCAGAGCGAGAGAGCGGCGAAGGCTAGAGCGGGATTCGAGGTTTTCGGTCATGGATACAATCGGCCAAGGATCGAACAATAATTCCATATATCAAAATTGCGACGACAAAAGTTCCTGATGATGGAATTCGTTGTTGACCCGCTTGAGCGGCGGTTCCTTTCTTGCCGGAACGTAATCCGGCGCCACGATCCAACGCGGTCACGCGCCCGCCGACAGAGGTGCCGATGGACCTCCTGACGCCGCAATCCCACACCCGCATCGACGGCGCGGCGGTTGGCGGCCATGACGCCGGCGGCAGGCGGTCCGAACGGCCCAGCGACGTCACGAGCCCGACGCCGACCGAAGCCCGCTCCATCGCCCGTTTCGCTCCCCACGGCGCCGCCGCGCCAGCAAAAGGACCGACGCCATGACCGATCTCGCGCTCTCGCATGCGAATGTGCCTGTAAAGGCGGATGCCGAGCGCGACCGCGCGATCCGGCGCACGGTCCTTGCCGGCTCGATCGGGGCTGTGTTCGAATGGTACGACCTGGTCATCTACGCGATGTTCGTGCCGGTCTTCGCCAAGCTGTTCTTTCCGACGGCCGACCCGACGGTCGGCATCCTGCTCGGGCTGGGCACCTTCGCCTCGGCCTGGCTGGTACGGCCGCTCGGGGCCATGGTCATCGGCGCTTACGCCGACAAGGCGGGCCGCAAGCCTGCCATGGTGCTCTCTGCCCTGCTGATGATGGTCGGGACGGGCGTGACCGCGATCCTGCCGACCTACGCCACCATCGGCCTGGCGGCTCCGATCTTGCTGATTCTGGCGCGGATGGTTCAGGGCTTTTCCGCGGGTGGCGAGTTCGGCAGCGTGACTGCGCTGATGGCCGAGCAGGATCCCAAGCGCGCCGGCTTCTATGCCTCGATCCAATGGGCCTGTTCGGGCTTTTCGGTGCTCCTGGCCTCGCTTTCGGCCTATGCGGTCAACACGCTGCTGACTCCCGACCAGGTGTTGGCCTGGGGCTGGCGCATTCCGTTTGTGTTCGGCGTAATGATCGGCCCGGTCGCCTGGTACATCCGCAAGCGCGCGCAGGAGAGTCCGCTCTTCGCCACGACCGAACACGCCAAAAATCCGCTGCGTGAGATTGCCGCCCATGACAAGCGCATCGTGCTGATCGGCGCGGGCGTGGTCGCGGCGGGGGCCGCCGGCAGCTTCATGAACCAGTACATGCCGACCTTCGCCATCACCACGCTGAAGCTCACGACGGAACAGGCGCTGATCGGCACCATGGTTGCAGGCCTGATCAATACTATCATGCCGGTGATGTTCGGGCATCTTTCCGACAGGGTCGGGCGCATCCCGGTGATGCTGGTCTTCGCGATCGTCGGACTGCTGATGACCTATCCCCTGTTCATCTGGCTTGTGCACGAACCGACGCTTGCCAAGCTCGTCACCATCCAGGCTTTGCTCGCTTTCGTGATGTATTCCGGCTACTTCGCGACCGCGCCGGCGCTGCTCTCGGATCTATTCCAGGTCCGGCGGCGCACGACGGGCATCTCGCTGAGCTATGTGCTGGGCCAGCTCCTGTTTGGCGGCGTCACCCCGCTCGTCGCGGCCGCGCTCGTCGCCCAGACCGGCGACCGCACCAGCCCCGGCATCTATCTGACGGCGATCATCATGCTGAGCATCGTCAGCCTGTGGTTCTGCCGCCGGCTCGGCGTGCGCTGAAGCCGGTTTACAAAGCGGCCCACGGCGTGCCTCCATCGCCGGCGTGCGTCCCGCATGGCGCACCACCCGACGAAGGACCATCCCGCCTTGACCGAACCCTGCGAACTCGACGCCGTCGCGGCGCGCGCCCTGATCGGCTCCAAAAAACTCTCTGCGAGCGAACTGCTCGAAAGCTGCATCGCCCGGATCGACAAGGTCGACCACGCCGTCAACGCCATGGTGGCGCGCGACGATGAACGGGCCCGCATCGCGGCCAAGCAGGCCGACGCGGCGACGATGCGCGGCGAGGCTCTGGGGCCGCTGCACGGCCTGCCGCTGGGCGTGAAGGATCTGGAGAACGTCGCGGGCCTGCGCACCACTTACGGCAGCCAGCTCTTCGCCGACCATGTCCCCGAGCACGACCAGTTGATCGTCGCCAATTGCCGCAAGGCCGGCGCGATCGTGCTTGGCAAGACCAACACGCCCGAATGGGGCGCCGGCGCCAACACCCGCAACGCCGTCTACGGCGCGACGGGCAATCCGTTCGACCCGATGAAATGCGCGGCCGGCTCGTCGGGCGGCTCGGGTGTCGCGCTGGCAACGAGCATGGTGCCGATCGCGACCGGCTCCGACACCGGCGGGTCGCTGCGCAATCCCGCCGCCTATAACGGCATCGTCGGCTTCCGGCCGTCACCGGGGCTGGTGCCCAGCGAAAAGCGCCCGCTCGGCTGGAATCCGCTGAGCGTGCTCGGACCGATGGCCCGGACCGTGCCCGATCTCTGCCTGCTGCTCTCGGCGATGGTCTCCGACGATGCGGCCGATCCGCTGGCGACGACGATCCATGGCAGGACGGTGCGCCGGCCGGAGGATTTCGCCGGCCTGCGGCGATCGACCTTGCTTCGCTGAAAGTCGCGCTGACGCCTGATTTTGGTTTCGCCCCGACCGAGCGCCACATCCGTGAGGTCTTCGCGGCGAAGACCTCCGCCTTCAGCCATCTCTTCGCCGGGGTGGAGGAGGCGACACCCGACTGTGCCGGCTCCGACGAGACCTTCGAGGTGCTGCGCGCGGTCGCCTTTCTCGCCGGCGCCTATGAGCGCGTGCGCGATACCCCCGATCTTGTCGGCCCCAATGTCCGGGCCAATGTCGCCGAGGGGCTGCGCTACAGCGCGCTCGACGTGACGCGCGCCCTCAAACAGCAGACGGTGCTCTACAAGAACTGGCAGTCCTTCTTCGAGCACTACGACGTCATTCTCTCGCCGGCGGTGACGCTGAGCCCGCGACCCTGGTCGGAGCTCTACCCCGCCGAGATCGACGGCACGCCGACGCGAACCTATTTCCACTGGCTCAGCCTTGCCTATGCCGTCACCAATGTCGGCCATCCCGCGATCTCGCTGCCGGTCGGGCTCGACCGCAACGGCATGCCCTTCGGCCTGCAGATCGTCGGCCCGCGCGGCGGCGACGCGAAGGTGCTGGCGGTCGCGGCCGCGCTCGAGGCTGCGCTTGCCGGCGACAGCCTGACCGCCCGCCCGGTGCCCGACATCGGAAAGCTGGCGGCGGCCGCGCCTTTGCGCAATGCTCCGGGCTTCCTGGGTTTCGACTAAAGCCTGTCGCGCGTGCGGCAGTCGTACGACAGAGGGGGACGAGCCGATGAAACGCCGCACATTCCTGAAGGGCGCGACCGCGCTCGCAGCCTCCGGCAACCTGCTCGCCGGCCCGGTCCGTGCGCAGGGCACGGCGACGACGATGCGGTTCGTGCCGCAGGCCAATCTCACCGCACTCGACCCGGTCTGGACCACGGCGACGGTCACCAGCAACCACGGCTACTACGTCTATGATACGCTCTACGGCTTCGATCTGGGCGGGAAACCGCAGCCGCAGATGGCCGAGGGTCATGAGGTTTCAGCGGACGGCAAGACCTGGCGCATCAGGCTGCGCGACGGCCTGATCTTCCATGACGGCGTGCCGGTGAAATCCGCCGACTGCATCCAGAGCATCAAGCGTTGGTGCCAGCGCGACCCCTACGGCCAGCTTCTCGCCAAGGTCACCGACAGCATGGCGGCGATCGACGACCGCACTTTCGAGATCAGGCTGACGCGCCCCTTCCCGCTGTTGCTCGACGTGCTCGCCAAGGCCGACGCGCCGCTCTTCATCATGCCCGAACGGCTCGCCATCACCGATTCGACGAAGCAGATCACCGAGGTGACCGGTTCTGGTCCCTACCGTTTCCTGCCCGCCGAGTATGTCTCAGGCAGCAAGGTCGGCTACGAGAAGTTCGAAGGCTACAAGCCGCGCGCCGAACCAGCCAGCCGCAATGCCGGCGGCAAGGTCGCCCATTTCAAGCGCATCGAATGGCAGATCCTGCCCGACCCGGCGACCGCCTCCTCGGCGCTGATCAAGGGCGAGGTCGACTGGTGGGAGCGCCCTCTGGCCGATCTGCAGCCCCTGCTGGCGAAAAGCCCCGACATCACCCGCGAGGTCACCGACGAGGTCGGGCGCGGCTCGATCATGCGGCTGAACCATCTGCAACCGCCCTTCAACAATCCCAAGGTCCGGGCGGCGGTCCGCATGGCCGTGAACCAGGAAGACTATATGCGCGCCGCGCAGGGCGACGACACCTCGGTCTGGCAGACCTGCCGAAATTTGTGGTGGCGCGGCACGCCCTACTACACCGGCGAGCAGGAAGACCTGATGCCGCAGAGCCTCGCCAAGGCGAAGGTCGCGCTTAAAGAGTCGGGCTATGCTGGCGAAAAGGTCGTCATCATCAA
The DNA here is from genome assembly GCF_056405115.1 of Allobosea sp. P2_A10. Classification (NCBI taxonomy): domain Bacteria; kingdom Pseudomonadati; phylum Pseudomonadota; class Alphaproteobacteria; order Hyphomicrobiales; family Alloboseaceae; genus Allobosea; species Allobosea sp. P2_A10. The sequence continues at coordinate 489,239 of NZ_JBFUCS010000001.1, forward strand.
CCCGACCGACTTTCCCGATATCGGCCCGCTCGGCGACGTCACCTTCGAACTGCTGAAGCAGCTCGGCATGAACGTCGAGATGTCGGCCAGCGACTGGGGCACGGTGATCCAGCGCCGCAACAGCCGCGAGCCGGTCGAAAAGGGTGGCTGGAGCGTCTTCCACACCAATGGCTCGACGGCGGGCTGGGGTAACCCGGCCTTGTCCTATCTCGTGCGCGGGCAGGGCGCGAAGGCCTGGTTCGGCTGGTATGAAAGCGCCAAGGCCGAGGAACTTGCCGAGGAATGGCTCTATGCGCCCGACGAGGCCGGCCAGAAGAAGGCCGCCGCCACGCTCGGCCGTCTTGCGCTGGAGGATGTCGCGACGATTCCGCTCGGGCAGTTCGTCATCCGCACCGCCTATCGCAAGAGCATGACCGGCATGCTCAAGGGCTCGGCTCCCTATCCCTGGGGTCTGCGGCGGGTGTGAGTCGAGATTGCAGGCATTGCCGTCATTCCGGACAAGCCGCGGAGCGGCGCTGATCCGGAATCCATCGGAAGGTACTACGCTTTACGATGGATTCCGGGTCTTCGCTTTGCTGCGCCCGGAATGACGGTGAGGGTCTTGCGACCGGTTTTCGTCAACCAGCAAAGATTACTTCGTTGCCGCCACCGCCGCCGACCAGGGTGAGACTGCATCGCTCACGCCCTGTGCGCCGCTCTTGTCGACGCTGATGAGGTTGGGGCAGGCGAAGTTGATCGGCAGCACGCCATGCTCCACGATCGAGAGCGGGCCGGCCTGCTCCAGCGCGGTCAGTGTCTCGTCGGGCAGGCGCATGTCTGCTGTCGTCGAGCCCGGTCCTGAGACGTCGATGCGCGGCTGATGCGCGGCCGCGTCGATGTCCATGCCGAAATCGAGCGTCCAGGCCAGCATCTGATAGACGCTGGCGAGGATGCGCCGCCCGCCCGACGAGCCGCCGGCCTGTCGCGGCCAAGAACCATCCTTCGGCGTCACGATCACCGGGCACATGTTGCACAGCGGTCGCGCGCCGGGCGCGATCGCATTGGCGCTGCCGGGGCGTGGATCGAACCACATCATCCCGTTGTTCATCAGGATGCCGCTCTCGGGCAGCACGACGCGGCTGCCCATCGAGGAGAGCAGCGTCGTCGTCACCGAAACGAGATTGCCTTGCCCGTCGACGACGGTGAGATGGGTGGTGCAGGTGTCGCCGGGTTCTTTGGCCGTGGTCGCCGCGCCAAGCCCTTCGAGCCGGCTGGCATAGGCCTGCCGCATCACGGTCGAGAGTTGCGCGAACCAGGCAGCACCGGGTCCGCTCGCGGGTAGCGCCGCCGAATCCATGCCTTCGACGACCTGCGCCAATGTCGGCGCGGCGGTCAGGCCGCCGGCAGTGTGCAGCAGGTGGCTGCCGCGCCAGTCGATGGTCGGTGCGTCGCGAACGGTCGCCTGGCAACCCGCAAGGTCGGTCGCATCGACCACGCCTCCGGCCCTGGCGATATCGGCGGCGAGCAGCTTTGCGGTCTCGCCCTCGTAGAAATCGCGCAGGCCGGCCTTGGCCAGCCGCTCCAGCGTCGCGGCGAGGTTGCCGAGCGGGAAGAAGCTTGGTTCACCCTGATAGGGCGGCACCGGCGGCAGGCCGCTGCGCAGATAGATTCGCGCGCTTTCCTCATAGAGCCGCAGCACCGAGGCGGAGGAGGAGATTTTCAGCGTTGTGTACCAGTCCTGCGCCAGGCCGCGTTTGGCGAGCGCGATGGCCGGGGCCAGCAATTGCGCCACAGGCAGGCCCGAGCCGAAGCTCTCCTGAAGCCTGGCGTAGCCCGCCACCGAGGAGGGGATGCAAAACGAGAGCGGCCCGTGAATGTTCACATCGCCCACCACCTCGGGCCAGGTGAAGAGATCGTTCTTCATAGCGCCGGTCAGTGGATAGTCGGCCGGATCGGCGCGGTGGGGGGCGATCGGGCCGAAATCGACGACCTTCGCTTGCGTGTCTCCAGCCTTCAGCACCAGCGCGAAGCCGATGCCGCCAAGCCCGCTGTTCCATGGTTCGACCGCAGCGAGCGCGAAGCAGGCCGCGACCGCGGCGTCGGCTGCATTGCCGCCGGCCTCCAGGATCGCCGCGCCGGCCTCCGCCGCCTCGCGGTTCTGCGACACGACGATGCCGTTGCGTCCGCTCGCCGACGGCTTGGTCAGGCTCCAGTTCTGCGTGCGGTAGGGCGTGGCGCGGGTCGATGTGGCGGTCGGCATCTGCGTCTCTTTCGTTGTAAGCGCGACGATACTGGCATGGCGGCGCGCCTTGCGTCGAACGCGTCCTGCGCAGATGCGGACTACGCGAACGGCTTGGCTGAACGCCGGCGCAGCGCGTGTCCACTCGGACAGCTTATGCTCGGTCCCGCGCGACGCAGTCATGCACTTGTCATTGATGGCCCGCCTCCTGCAAAGGAGGAACGGGCCGGCCGCGCGGTCTGGCAAGAGAGCATGAAGATGACGGAAACGAGCATGGCTTGGGGGGCGACGGCAGGTCTCGGCGCGACGGACTTGCGCTGCTGCGTGGGCCTTTGCCCGCAGGTCCACGACGCCGAAATCAACCTCGGGATCATGCCGGCGAGCCAGTCCTTCGCCGGCTTCGCGATCGATCGCGAGGTCTGAGGGTGGCCTATGATCTCGCCATTGTCGGCGCCGGCATCGTCGGTCTCGGCCATGCGCTCGCCGCTGCCCGGCGCGGCAAGCGCGTCGTCGTGATCGACCGGGATGCCCAGGCCAACGGCGCGTCCGTCCGCAATTTCGGCTTCGTCACGGTGACCGGGCAGGGCGCCGGCGACTGCTGGAACCTCGCCCGCCGGGCGCGCGATGTCTGGGTCGAGATCGCCGACGCAGCCGGCATCGACATCCTTCAGCGCGGGCTGGTGCTGGCCGCGCGCCTGCCGGAATCGGAAGCCGTGATCGAGGCCTTCCTGCGTACCGAAATGGGCGAGGGCTGCATGCGCCTGACAGCCGCGCAGGCCCGCGCGCATGTGCCGTGCCTGCGGCCGGAGGCGGTCGCGCTCGCCTTGTACAGCACCCATGACGTCCGGGTGGAATCGCGCCAGGCCATTCCGCTCGTCGCGCGATATCTGGCGGAGCATCATGGCGTCGACTTCCGCTGGTCGACCAGCGTCGTGGCGGTCGAGGCTCCGCGCCTGATCACGGCCGATGGCGGCGTGATCGAGGCGCAGGCCGTCATCGTCTGTCCCGGCGACGAATACACCGCGCTCTTTCCCGAGCGCATCGCGGCCTATGGCGTGACCCGCTGCAAGCTGCAGATGCTGCGCGTCATGCCGGCTTCGCCAGTTGCCCTGAACACGGCCGTGATGTCCGATCTCGGGCTCGGCCGCTATCTCGGCTATGCCGAACTGCCGGAAGCAGAGCCGCTGAAGCGCCGGCTCGATACGGACATGGCCGCGCACCGCAAAAACGGCATCCATCTGATCGTGACCCAGTCGGCCGACGGCTCGCTCGTCGTCGGCGACAGCCACCACTATGCGACGACGCCAGACCCGTTCGGCTCGGAAGAGGTCGACCGCCTGATCCTCGACGAGTTCGACGCGGTGCTGGATCTGCCCGGCCGCCAGGTCGTTGAGCGCTGGATCGGCACCTACGCCTCGGCCCCCGGGCGCTGGCGTTTCACCGACAAGCCGTCGGACGCGGTGCGGATCGTGGTGGTGACCTCTGGCTGCGGCGCGTCGACTGCGTTTGGCATCGGCGAAGAGACGATCGACGACCTCTACGGGAGCGCGGCATGAGCAAGTTCAAGGCAGTGGTGTTCGACTGGGCCGGCACCATGATCGATTTCGGCTCCTTTGCGCCGATGGGCGCTTTCGTCGACACCTTCGCCAAGTTCGGCGTCACAGTCACGATCGCCGACGCCCGCAAACCCATGGGCCTGCCCAAGCGTTCTCATATCGCCGCCATGCTGGCTGAGCCCCACATCGCGGAGGGCTGGCGCGCGGCGCAGGGCGCGCTCCCTGACGAAGCGGCGATCGACCAGGTCTATGCCCTGTTCGTGCCGCTAAACGAGGAGGTCGTCAGCGACTACTGCACGCTCATTCCCGGCGCGCTCGAGGCGGTCGACCATATTCGGGCCAGGGGCATGAAGATCGGCTCGACCACGGGCTACACCCGCTCGATCATGGAACGCGTGCTGCCGCTGGCCGCCGCGCAGGGCTATGCGCCCGACAATCTCGTCTGCGCCGACGATCTGCCGCTGGGCCGGCCGACGCCGATCGGCATGTACAAATGCTTCCTCGACCTGATGGTCCATCCGGCCTCGGCCGTGATCAAGGTCGACGATACCGAGCCCGGCATTGCCGAGGGCGTCGCGGCCGGCTGCCTCACGGTCGGGCTCACCCTGTCGGGCAACGAGGCCGGTCTGACGCCGGCCGAACTGGCCGCGCTGCCCGCCGCCGAGCGTCAGGCGCTGCACGAACGCGTCGCGGCAAAACTGTTCGCGGCCGGTGCCGACTATGTCATCGGCACGGTCGCCGAACTGCCCGCTCTGATCGACCGGCTGGAGGACGATCGCTGAATCCGGCTTGAACCCATGAAGCCCAACATCCTGCTGATCACGGCCGACCAGTGGCGCGGCGACTGTCTGTCCGCGATCGGCCATCCATGCGTGCGGACGCCCAATCTCGACGCGCTTGCCGCAGAAGGCGTGCTCTTCGCGCGGCATTTCGCCGGGGCCGCGCCGTGCTCGCCGGCCCGCGCCTCGCTCTATACCGGCCTCTACCAGATGAACCATCGCGTCTGCCGCAACGGTTCGCCGCTCGACGCCCGTTTCGACACGATCGCGAAACTCGGCCGGCGCGCCGGATATGATCCGACGCTATTCGGGTATACCGACGTCTCGCTCGATCCGCGCGGCATGGCGCCGGGTGATCCGCATCTGACGACCTATGAGGGCGTGCTGCCGGGCTTTTCGGTGCGCGAGCTTCTGCCCGAGCATGAAAGGCCCTGGCTCTCATGGCTACGCGAGCGCGGCCATGCCGATGCTACGGACCGTGGCGTGCACAATCCAGCGGGTGTAGGCGGTGCGATCGGCAACGCGCCGCCGCGCTATGGCCGCGACGAGACCCAGACCGCTTACCTCACCGATGCTTTCCTGCGCTGGCATGGCGAGCAGCACGCGCCGTGGTTCGCCCATGTCTCGTTCCTGAGGCCGCACCCGCCCTTCGTCGTGCCCGAGCCCTACAACACGATGTTTGCGCCAAACGACGGGCCGCCCTTCGTCCGCGCCGTCGATCGCGAGACTGAGGCCGCGCTCCACCCCTATCTCGCCTTCCAGATCGCGCAGAATACGCAAGGCGGCTTTGTCCATGGCGCGAAGGGCCGCGTTCAGGACTGGAGCACCGACGAGATCGCGGCGCTCCGCGCCGTCTATTTCGGCATGATCGCCGAGGTCGATGCTCAACTCGGCCGAATCTGGCAGGCGCTGCGCACCAGCGACGAGTGGCAGAACACCCTGATCGTGTTCTGCTCCGACCATGGCGAGATGGCGGGCGATCACTGGCTGCTCGGGAAGGGTGGCTTCTTCGATGCGAGCTATCACATTCCGCTGATCATTCGCGATCCCGTCATGAGCGGGCACGGCGGCCGGCGGGTGAACCTTTTCACGGAAGCTGCCGACATCATGCCGACGCTGGCCGAGCGGCTGGGGCAGGCGCCGCAAAACCATCAGGATGGCCGCTCGCTGCTGCCTTTCCTCGAAGGGCGTACGCCGTCTGGCTGGCGCAACGCCGCCTTCTGGGAGTTCGACTTTCGAGACATCGCTCACGGCGCGCCCGAGGCGCATTTCGGATTGCGCTCGAACGCCTGCAATCTAGCCGTCATCCGCGACGAAGCCTTCAAATACGTCCATTTCGCCGGCCTGCCGCCGCTGCTGTTCGAACTGAAGGCCGACCCTGGCGAAAGCCGCGATCTCGCGGACGATCCCGCCTTCATCGCGGTCAGGCTGCGCTATGCCGAGAAGCTGCTGGCGCTGCGGGCGCGCCATCTCGACCAGACGCTGGCCTATACGCATCTCGCACCGGGCGGACCGGTCTCGCTGCCTTTCGACGCCTGAAACGGTAGGTCGACCCCGACAATGCTTCGCCGGCTCGATGTCGGCCGCGGCCGCGTGAAGCTGGACCCATCGATTCCCCGGTGTGGCTCTAATCTTGCTTGAGTTGTCGCAATAGCGTTCCGGCAGGGTCCGGCCTCCGGGTCGTTTCCGGCCCGGAGCGTCGGCAAGAACCGCAGCTCGTCACATCAGAGGGGATCACGATGATCAAGAAGCCTGGCACTGCCACCGTCGCCCGCCGTGATTTTCTGAAGCTCGCCGCCGCAGCCGGTGCGGGCGTCGCCATGCCCGCCATCATCAGCCCGTCGGCGCTCGCCTCGTCGGGCGAGATCAACATCATGATGTGGTCGGACTACCTGCCCGAGAGCTTCGTCAAGGCCTTCACCGCGTCGAGCGGCATCAAGGTCAACTTCACCGGCATCGGCTCGAACGACGACATCCTGAACAAGATGAAGGCGACCAACGGTCAGGGCTTCGACATCGTCACGCCGACGGTGAACCGCAATCCGCTCTGGAAGGACCTCGGCCTGCTCCAGCCCTTCGACATGAAGAAGGTCGCGATCGAGAAGGTGAACCCGGCCATGGCGCTGGGCGAGGCGCACTGGAACTTCGGCGGCAAGGGCTCCTGCTGGCTGCCGCATCTCTGGGGCACCGAGGGTATCGCCTGGCGCACCGACAAGTTCACGCCGGCTGGCCCCGCGCCGAGCTATTACGACGTCTGGGACGACGCCAATGCCGGCAAGACGATGTGCCGGGGGTCCTCGATGATGGTGGGCCTCGGGCTCGGCATGGAGCGTCGTGGCGAGCTTGCGCCGGGCTCGGTCTGGGCGGCCTATTCGGGCCCCGACAAGATGACGGAGGTCTGGACCAAGCTGACCGAGGTCGCGATCAAGAAGAAGAAGAACCTCAAGCTGCTCTGGAACGACGCCGACGCGCAGAAGAACGGTCTCCTCAACGAGGGCGTCATTGTCGGCCAGACCTGGGACGGCCCGCCGATCGCGCTCAAGACCGCCGGCGAGCCGGTGATGTACCGCGCGCCTGTCGAGGGCGCGATGGCCTGGGTCGATGGGCTCGCTTTGCCGATCGGCGCCAAGAACATCGATCAGGTCTACGCCTTCATCGCGGCCTGCTACGACGCCAAGCTCGCCGGCGAGGCGATCAAGACCCATGGCTACAATTCGCCGGTCATCGGCGCCGACAAGTTCGGCGGCGACACCTACGCGAAGAACTTCGCCGACGCCTATCCGGGGGACGCGCTGGCCAAGCTCAACCCCTGGCCGGCCGAGGCGCCCTGGTACGCCACCAAGCGCTCGGAGTTCGTGAACAAGTTCATGAGCTCCTGAGGCCGTACGCGACATCCAGACCGTCTCCGCGCGTTATCCCGGACAAGTGGCGAAGCCGCGCCGATCCGGGATCCCATTCCTGACCCGTTCCGGAATGGATCCCGGCTCTCCGCTTCGCTGCGTCCGGGACGACGGTGCGCAACATCCCTCGATCCAGGACCAGCATGAACAGCCGGGACGTCGTCCTCGAACACGTATCGATCCGGTTCGGCAGCTATCAGGCCGTCGACAACGCGCATCTCGCGATCAAGGGCGGCGAGTTCTTTTCGTTCCTTGGTCCGTCCGGCTGCGGCAAGACCACGCTGCTGCGCTGCATCTCCGGCTTCGTCTCCCCGAGCGAGGGAAGGGTGCTGATCGGCGGCAAGGATATGAAGAATGTCGGCTCCAACAAGCGCCCGACCGCGCTGATCTTCCAGAACCTCGCGCTGTTTCCGCTGCTGACGGTAGCCGAGAACATCGCCTTTCCGCTCGAGGTGCGTGGCGTCGGCCGCAAGGACCGGCGCAGGCGCGCCGACGAACTGCTCGACATGATCGCGCTGCCCGGCACCGGCGACAAGAAGGTGCACGAACTCTCCGGCGGCCAGCGCCAGCGCGTCGCGATCGCACGCGCGCTCGCGGCCGAACCCGACATCCTGCTGCTCGACGAGCCGCTCTCGGCGCTCGACCTCAAACTGCGCCAGCACATGCGCACCGAACTGCGCCAGATTCAGCAGCGCGTCGGGCTGACCTTCATCTACATCACCCATGACCAGGGCGAGGCCCTGACCATGTCGGACCAGGTCGCGGTGATGAATGCCGGCGTCATCGAGCAGGTCGGCGATCCGCAGACGATCTACAACCGGCCGAAGACGCCCTTCGTCGCCTCCTTCGTTGGCGAGACCAACACCATTCCCGGCAGCGTGCTTGCTCAGCAGGACGGGCTGGTGACGCTCGACACTCCGCTGGGACCGCTCACAGGGCAGGCCGCCGGCGGGCGCGACTATGCGGCCGGCGAACGCTGCCTGCTGTTCGTGCGCCCCGAGCAACTCGCGTTGGCCGAGGGCGACGCGATGCCGAACGCGTTCCCGGCGACCCGCGTCAATGAGGAGTTCGAGGGCTCGATCCGCACGCTGTATCTCAACGCTGGCGGGGTCGATCTTCGGCTCTATCGAATGAACACGGCGACGGACGGCATCGCGCCTTCGGGCGATGGCCCGGTCAGGGTCGGCTTCCGGCCGGAGCAGGCGAGCGTGCTTCCCGCCGATGCGAGCCGGAGCGGCTGAGCGATGGAAGCTGCGCGCCGGATTGTCAGCGATTTCGCCGCCCGCCATGGGCTCGGCGTCGCGGTCTTCGTCGGCGGCGCGGTGCTGTTCTGGATCGTCGTGCTGATCGTGCTGCCGCAACTGGCGATGCTCGACGTGTCCTTCCGCCACAACCTGCCGCGTGCCGAGATCGGCGGTGCGAAGGACGTCTACACGCTGCAGAATTACGGCTATTTCTTCACTGGCGGCGGCAGCGGCGTGAACACGCTCGACATGGGCGTGCTGCTCAAGACGCTGATCGCGGCGATCGTGGTGACGCTGATCGACATCGCCTTGTGCTACCCGATCGCCTTCATCCTCGCCCATTCCGCCAGCGGGGTCGGCGCGAGGCTGATGGTGATCGGGCTGATCGTGCCCTTCTGGATCAACGAGATCCTGCGCGCCTTCGCCTTCCGCGTCCTCTTCGGCGCGACGGGCGTGATCAACGGCGTCGGCCAGGCGCTGGGGCTCTGGTCCTCGCCGATCGACTTCATCCGCGCCGATGTCGCGCTCTATTCGGGCTTGGCCTACACCTATGTGCTGCTGATGGTGTTCTCGATCTACAACGCGGTCGAGACGCTCGACCGCAACCAGATCGAGGCGGCGCGCGATATGGGCGCGAGCTGGTGGCGGGTGCATTGGCGCGTCGTGCTGCCCGTCGCCAAGCCCGGCATCGCGTCCGGTGCGACCATGGTCTTCATGCTGACGGCCGGCGCACTGGCCGCTCCGCAAATCCTCGGCGGCCCGTCGAATCTCTGGTTCACCCAGATCATCTATCAATGGTTCAACGACGCAGGTGACTGGCAGCGAGGCTCGGCCTACGCCACCATCCTGCTGGTGGTCTGCCTCAGCCTCGTCTTCGTGCTGATGCGCGTCTTCAAGGTCTCGATCGGGGCGATCGGCCGATGACGCGCTCCGGGGCAGGCGGCGGCGTCTTCGCGCTCGGCTATTCGCTGCTGTTCTTCCTGTTCCTGTTCGGGCCGCTGCTGATCATGGTGGTCACGGCCTTTAATTCCTCGGCCTTTCCGCGCGTCGTGCCCTGGGAGTGTTTCACCACCGACTGGTTTGGCCTCCTCGTGCGCAACGACCGGCTGATGTCGGGCTTGTGGACCAGCCTGGGCATCGGCATCGCCGTGGTGCTGTTTGCGGTTCCCATCGGGCTGGCGGGCGCGCTGGCGCTGGCCGACGTCAGCCCGCGCATGCGGGCGGGCCTGTATGCCGCGCTGATCACGCCGATCCTCATCCCCGGCGTGGTGCTGGGCATTTCGACCATCGTGTTCTGGGGCAGCGTCGCCCGATTCTTCGGGGCCGGCTATGGCTCGCTCTTCTACAACGGGCTGTTCCTGACCCTGCTCGGACAGGTCACCTTCATCGCTTCCTATGCGATGCTGATCTTCAGCGCGCGCCTGCAGCGCTTCGACCCGCTGCTGACGGAAGCCGCGCTCGATCTCGGCGCGACGCCGGGTCAGGCGTTCCGGAAAATTTTGCTGCCCTTCATGAAGCCGGCGATCGGCTCGGCGGCGTTCCTGACCTTCCTTGCCTCGTTCGAGAACTACAACACGACGGTCTTCACCATCCTCTCGGGCAACACCTTCACCACGGCGCTGGCGTCCAAGATCAGGCTCGGCACCGACCCGACCCTGTCGGCGCTCGCCGTCATCATCATCGCGGTGACGCTGATCGGCGCGATGGTCAACGAGGCCCATACCCGCCGGCAGGAGCTGCTGCGCAGCGGCCGTGCGGGCAAGTCGCGGCTCTACGCGAACCCGGCGACGCGGCTGCTGACCCATCCCGGCGCGATCCTGCTGATGCTTTTGTGTTTCGCCGGACTCGTCGCCTGGCTCGCCAGCCGCAACGACGCCGACGCCTGCCGCGCCGACATCCTGCGCGAAAAGCAGCAGATCCAGGAAAGGCTGATGCAGGAGCAGCGCAGCCGCATCCAGCAGCAGGCCCCGCAGCCGGCGCAGAGTCCGGCAGCGCCCTCCAGCAATCCCTCGCCATTCGGCGGCGCGTTCAACCCGAACTCGATCGCTCCGCCCGGCGCCGCGCCTGCGCCGTCGGCTCCCGCGCCGGCCAACCCGTCCCCGTTCGGCGGAGCCTTCAATCCCGGCTCGCTCGCGCCGAAGCCGTAGTCGACCGAGCAAGAGTCAACCGGATCAAACGCGCCGTCATTCCGGACAAGCGGCCCTCGGGTCCGGCCTTTGGCCGGCCCAAGGACAGGCTCCGCCGCGCCGATCCGGAATTCATCGAAGGGCGCTGTGCTCCACGATGGTTTCGGGGTCTCCGCTTCGCTGCGCCCGGAATGACGGTACAGGGCGATCAGGCGTCGATTTTCCTGGCCGTCACGGCTTGTTCAAAACCGCAGCCGGCCGCGAAAAGCTCTGGCGTCCGCTTTTGAAGCCCATCACCGGCTCGGCGATCCCAGCCAACGCATCGCCGGCACCAGCTGCGTCGAGCACGATCAGGTCGGCGGGGTTGCCGATCGCGATGCCGTAATCGGAAAGCCGCATCAGCCGGGCCGGCAGCGTCGTCACCATCGCGACGCAAGCCTCGAATCCGTCCGGCCCGACCTGCGCGGCATTGGCGTAGAGATTGGCCATCCGCAGCAGCGAACAATCACCAAAGGGCGTGAACGGGTTCAGCACGTTGTTGGTGGCGATCGAGCAGGTCACGCCATGCTCCAGCAGCCTGTGCGCCGGCGTCAGCCCACGCGGGACCGCGTGGCTTGCGTCGCGGCCCATCAGGTAGAGGTCGGTCGCGGGCAATACAGTGACCGCGACGTTGGCTTCGGCGAGGCGATCGGCGGCGCGCGCGAAATCATCCGGCGGCAGCATCGAAAGCTTGGTGACATGGCCAATGGTGACGCGCCCACTATGGCCGCGCAGCGTCGTCTGCCGGCAGACCTCGTCGAGAAGCATCCAGGACGGGTCGAGGTCGAAATCGAGATGAAAGTCGAGATCGACGTCGAAGCGCTCGGAGAGATCGAACAGCCGCTCGATCTGCGCCTTGGGATCGCTGTCAGTGTAGGGGCAGCCACCGAGTACATCCGCGCCTAACGAGAGAGCTTCGACAAGCAATTCGTCCGTGCCCGGATCGTTGGTCAGCCCCTCCTGCGGAAAGGCGCAGATCGACAGATCGAGCCCCCAGGCATAGTCGCGCTTCAGCGCCTTGATCGCCTCCAGGCTTCGCAGACCGGCGCGCGGATCGACCTCGACATGGGTGCGCATCCGCGTCGTGCCCTTGGCGATCGCCGTCTCCAGCACCTGAGCGCCGCGGGCATGGACATCCTCGACGGTGAAATCCCGCTTCATGGCCGAGACGGCCGCGATCGCCTGCTTCAGCCCGCCGCTGATATGGCCGCAGCGCCCGAGCAGGCAGGCCTTGTCGAGATGGACGTGGCTGTCGACGAAGCCCGGGAGAACCGCCCGCCCATCGACGACGATCTCCGGGCAGTCGGCGACGATCCGCTGTTCGATCGCGGCAATACGCCCGCCATTAACGCCGATGTCGACCGGGTGGCTGCGGCCGGCCAGCGTTGCCTGGCGGAAGATCAGATCGAAGGCGCTGTCGGTCGGCATGGCGGGGAGGGGCGGCTTTACGGAGAGAGACGGTCTTGCCGTCATCAGGAGGCATAAAAGTGCATGCAGTTTGTATGCCGCAACGGCTATATGCCGCCGTCTACTCCGCAGCGTCCTGGCGTGGCACGGCCTTCAGCGCCGCCTTGCGGGCTGGCGCCGGGCTCTCTGCGTATGGGGCGAGAATATCCATGATGTCACGGCCGCGCGGCTTCGCCTGCGCCACCAACGCGCGGCTGGCGACGGAATCGAGGTGATGGTGCATCAGCGCCATCACCTTGTCGGCATCGCCGGCGGCGAGCGCGTCGATCAGCGTGCGATGCTCGGTGATCGCGCATTCCGATGAATGCGGCCGGCTGAACAGGGAGAGCGTCAGGCAGCAGCGATAGGCGATCTCGCTGACATAGCGGATCAGGATCGGGCTTTCCGTCATCGTCGCGAGCAGGATGTGGAACTCGGTCGCAAGCCGGATCGAGACCGCATCAGGCCCGTTGCGCGCGGCGTCCTCAGCGTCGACATGAGCGTGAAGCGTGGCGATCTGCGTCTTGGTCAGCCGGCCGGCGAGCTGGCTCACCACCAGCCGTTCAAGCTCGATGCGGATGTCGAAGGCGTCGCGCGCCTCCTGCCAACTCGGCGTCGCCACGACGGCGATGCGGTTGCGTCGGAGTTCGACGAGCCCTTCGGCGGCAAGCTGGCCAAGCGCGTGGCGCGCGATCGTGCGGCTGACGCCGAAACGTTCGCCGAGCGCATCCTCAGGCAGTTTCGCGCCCGGCTCCAGAGCCTGCTCGATGATGGCGCGGCGCAGCGCGCGGCAGATGGTCCCGACCCGGTCGGACGAACCGCGACCCAGATCCTTGTCACGCGCCATCGCTGAAACCCACGCTTCCGAAGGTTCGTCTTAGCGCTTTCGCCGTCTGTTTCGCAATGGAGCCGGCGCCGCGGCGCTGTCCGTCAGGGGCGAGAGATTTCGGGATACAATCTGGCATCAGCTTTGCATGCACTTTTATCATGACCCGCGCGCAGCCTCGACTCGCCTCCAGCACCGATAAGCCGATCCCGCCGACAATTGCGGAGCGTGCCGCGCCGGCTGTCGAACTGTCGCAGGTGTCCGTGACCTTCGGGCGTGGAGCAAGTTCGGTGCCGGCCCTTGCCGAGACCAGCTTGCGCATTTCCGATGGCGAGTTCGTCGCGCTCGTGGGGCCGTCGGGCTGCGGCAAGTCGACGATCCTGCGCCTCGCGAGCGGACTGGTGCGGCCGACCGCCGGCGTCGTCATCGTCGGTGGTCGCGAGGTTTCGGCCAAGGCGTTGCGCATCGGCATGGCTTTCCAGAACCCGACCATGCTGCCCTGGCTGACGATCGAGCGGAACATCATGCTGCCGCTCAAGATCGTACAGCCCTTTCGCTCGCACTATGCGCGGGAGAAAAAAGGCGCCTTTCGCGACAAGGCGCATGCGCTGCTGGCGCAGGTCGGCCTCAAGGGCTTCGCCTCGAAGTATCCCTGGCAGCTTTCGGGCGGCATGCTCCAGCGCGCCAATCTCTGCCGCGCCCTGATCCACGAGCCGCGCCTGCTGCTGCTCGACGAGCCGTTCGGCGCGCTCGACCAGTTCACCCGCGAGGAACTCTGGGCGATCCTGCAGGATTTGTGGCTGGCGCACCGGCCGACCGTGCTGCTGGTGACGCATGATCTGCGCGAGGCCGGCTTTCTCGCCAGCCGCATCTGCGTGATGAGCGCGCGGCCCGGCCGCATCCTCGACGACAGCCCGGTCGGCTTCGCCCGTCCGCGCTCGATCGCGATGACCTTCGAGCCGGATTTCGTCGCGCTCAACCAGCGCCTGCGCGAACTCATCGTCGGCGCGCGCTCGCCCGAAGCCGAGGGAGCGATCTGATGGGCAATCTCAGGCTCCGGCAGAAGCTCTGGTCGGGCGGGCTGATCGTTCTGTTCTTCGCCGGTTGGGAGCTGTTTTGCCTGCTGTCGGGCATGTCGGACCTGATCCTGCCGCGCCCGAGCCAGGTCTTCGTCACGCTTTACCAGCGCATGCCGATCCTCTGGCCGCACATCCTCCAGACGTTAGGCACGACGATGGCGGGCTTCGTTCTCGGCGTCGCGCTCGGCGCGCTTCTCGGCGCGGTCATCGGCGTCTCGCGGACGGCTTACGACACCGTCTATCCGCTGCTGATCGGCTTCTCCTCGATCCCGAAGGTCGCGGTCGTGCCGATCTTCGTGCTCTGGTTCGGGTCGGGCACTGTGCCGGCCGTGCTGACCTCGCTCTCGATCTGCTTCTTCCCGATCGTCGTGAACATCGCGACGGGGCTGGCCACGACCGAGCCGGAGATGGAGGACGTGCTGAAGGCGCTCGGCGCGTCGAAGTTCGACATCCTCTGGAACGTTGGGCTGCCGCGCACCATGCCGTTCTTCTTCGCCTCGCTGAAGGTCGCGATCACCTATGCCTTCGTCGGCACGGTGCTGGCCGAGACCGTCGCCTCCAATCGCGGCATCGGCAACGTGATGATGTCGGCCTCGTCCAACTTCAACGTGCCGCTGGTCTTTGCCGGACTCTTCATCCTCGCGGGGCTGGGCGTGGCGCTCTACGTCGCCTTCTCGCTGATCGAAGCCAAAGTCACCGGCTGGGCCACCCGCAAGAACGATCTCATCGCCGCCTGAAAACTGAATCACGATCTCAACAAAGGGGACCAAGATGCTGAAAAGATTCGCAGCGACGCTCATCGCCGGCCTTGCTTTCACAGGCCTTGCCCAGGCGCAGGAGACCACGGTCAAGTTCACCCTGGGCTGGAAGACGCAAGGCTCCGACGCTGCCTTCTTCGTCGCCAGGGACAAGGGCTACTACAAGGCCGAAGGGCTGAACGTCGTCATCGACCAGGGCGAGGGCTCGGGCGCGACCGTGACCCGCATCATGGGCGGCGCCTACGACGCAGGCTTCGGCGACGTCAACGCCATCATCCAGAACGCCTCCGCCAAGCCCGGCGAAGCGCCGGTGATGGTCTACATGATCTGGAACCGGCCGCCCTTCGCCATCTCCAGCAAGAAGGCCGCTGGCATCGCCAAACCCAAGGATCTCGAAGGCAAGACGCTGGGCGGCGCGCAGGGCACCCCGACGACCCGCCTGCTCGAGGTCTTCGCCCGCAAGAACGGGCTCGACATGAGCAAGATCAAGCTCTCCAACATGGCGCCGAACCTGCAGGAGCCTCTGCTGATCAAGGGCGACATCGACGGCGCGCTGATCTTCAACATCACCGGCTATTTCAACCTCTTGCTCAACCGTCAGGACCCCGACAGGGACTTCAATTTCCTCAGCTTCGGCGACTATGGGCTGGATCTCTACTCCAACGGCCTGATGGTCTCTCAGAAGATGATCAGGGAGAATCCGAAGGCGGTCGCCGGTCTCGTTAGAGCTACCAACAAGGCCATGATCGAGATCGCCAAGGACCAGTCCATCGGCATGAAGGGCGTGATGAACTTCGACAATCTCGTCGACGAGAAAATCGAGAAGCGGCGTCTGCAATACTCCTTCACCGAACTCATGGTCTCGCCCGAGATGAAGGAGATCGGCGTCGGCGACACCAGGGAAGACCGCATGGCCAGCGCCATCGGCATCATCGTCGAGGGCTACCAGCTCGCCCGCACGCCCAAGCCCGAGGAGATCTTCTCGCGCGCCTTCCTGCCGCCCAAGGCGGAGCGCGAGCTGGTCTACACCGCGAACTGATCCGTAGATCCATTATCCGACCGTCCGAGACCCGGTCCCGTGAGGGGCCGGGTTTTTTTATGCCGAAAGAGGCGACTCGCCTTCGCTCGCGGCTCGCTCTATAAAAGAACAAATAAAGAACACGAGTTTCCATGCGGACCCAACCAAACCCGTTCGTCTTGGCCGATCTGCGCCGCCATCTTGCCGACGCGGCGCTGCGTTGCGTGCCGCCTGAGGTCGGGCAGGTCGCGTTCGGCGCGGGCCGTGTCGATGAGGCGCTCGGCGGCGGCATCGCGCGTGCGGCGCTTCACGAAATCTATGCGTCCGGCACTGCCGATCTCGCTGCCGCGACCGGCTTTGCGGTGGGGATGGCGCTGCGGGCAGCCGGGCAGCGCCCGATCCTCTGGGTCAGGCAGGACTATCTCGACGCCGAGGCCGGCCGCCTGCATCCACCGGGGCTCGCCGAACTCGGTCTTGATCCTGCCCGCATCCTTTTGGTGCGCGCCCGCGATGCGCAGGGCGTGCTGCGTGCCGGCGCTGAAGCCGCGCGCTGTCCGGCGCTGGGCGCGGCCCTGATCGAACCCTGGGGCGAACCGCGCCAGCTCGACCTGACGGCGAGCCGGCGGCTGGCGCTGGCGGCGGAGGGCTCCGGCGTCACCACGGTGCTGCTGCGCGCCTCGACTTTGCAGAAGGCCAGCGCCGCCCGGACGCGCTGGCTGGTCGGTGCGCTGCCGTCGCGGGCGCGGGAGGCGAATGCGCCGGGCGATCCGGCTTTCAGCATCAGGCTTTTACGCCATCGCGGCGGCCTCGGTGAGCATGAGTGGCGTGTGGAGTGGGACCGTGACCGACAATCCTTCCAGGACCGGGAATTTCAGGAAGCACCCCCTCAGCAATCCAGAGCCAACCCCGATGCCGCGCCGTTACCTCGCTCTGTGGTTCCCTTTCCTGCCGACCGACCGGCTGCGGCGGGAGGGGCGGATCCCGGTATCCGGCGCACCGGATGAGCCTCCGCTCGTCGTCGTCGAGACGGTTCGCAATGCGCTGCGGCTCGTCGATTGCGACCAGCGCGCAGTGGTGCAGGGTCTGACGCGTGGCTTGACGCTGGCCGATGCCCGAGCCCGCATCCCCGGCCTTGTCGTGGTCGATGCGGAGCCGCAGGCCGACCGGCGCTTCATCGACCGGTTGGCCGCCTTCTGCGAACGCTTCACGCCGCTGGTTGCGCTGGACGCACCCGATGGTCTGATGCTGGACATCACCGGCTGCGCCCATCTCTTCGGCGGGGAGGCGGAGCTTTATGCAAGCCTGGGCGCACGCATGCACCGCTCTGGCCTGTCGCTGCGTGCAGCCATCGCCGGAACGCCGGAAGCGGCCCGCGCCATATCGCGCTTCGGGGCAGTGGGCATCGTGGCGCCGGGGCAGGATGAAGCCATGACGCGGGCCCTGCCGGTTGCCGCGCTCGGCGTCTCGCAGGAGACGGTGATCGCCCTGTCGCGGGCTGGGCTTAAGACGATCCGCGATCTCGCCGAGCGCCCGTCCGTCGCCCTCTCGGCCCGCTTCGGCGAGGATATCGTCACGCGGCTGCGTCGCACGCTCGGCCATGAGGACGCCCGCATCACGCCTTTGCGGCCGCCGCCCGACTGCGTCGTCGAGCGGCATTTCGCCGAGCCCCTGCTGGACTCCGACAGCCTCGAGGATGTCGTGACGAGGCTGATCGGCGAAGCCGCGCGCGTGCTGGAGCAGCGCGGCGAGGGCGGGCGCGTCTTCGAGATCGGCTTTTTCCGCAGCGATGGCGCGGTCAGGCGGCTCGTCGTCGAAACCGGCCGGCCCTCGCGCGACGCCAGGGCGATCCTCAGGCTGTACCGCGAGCGCATCGACACGCTGGCCGATCCGCTCGACCCCGGCTTCGGTTTCGATGCCATCCGGCTGGCCGTGCCGGTCTGCGAGCCCCTGAACGAAGCGCAGCAAAGCCTCGACCGGCGCGCGGTCGAGGACGAGGCGGTGGCGGATCTGGTCGACAGACTCGTCGCCCGTTTCGGCCACGACCGGGTGCTGCGCTTCGTCGCGCAGGACAGCCATGACCCGCGTCGCGAGGCTGTCGCGGTGCCGGTCGCCGTGCCACGGCAGGGCGTTGCATGGCCCGCCCCGGAACCCGACGAGCCGCCGGCTCGCCCGCTCCAGCTTTTCGAGCCGCCGCAGCCGGTCGAAGCGATTGCCGAGGTGCCAGACGGCCCGCCGATCCGCTTTCGCTGGCGTCGTCTCCTGCACGATGTCGCCCGCGCCGAGGGGCCGGAGCGGATCGCCCCGGAATGGTGGCGCGACGGTTCGACCGAGCCGATGCGCGACTATTACCGCGTCGAGGATGTGCAGGGACGCCGCTTCTGGCTTTTCCGCACCGGCTTTCACGAGCCGGAAAGCGAGCCGCCGCGCTGGTTCCTGCACGGGCTCTTCGCATGAATCGATCTGGCAGCCCTTACGCGGAACTCGTTGCCGCGACGAATTTTTCTTTCCTGCGCGGCGCTTCGCCCGGCCCCAATCTGGTGCTGACGGCGCTGCTGCTCGGGCATGCCGGCCTCGGCATCGCCGACCGCAACACGGTCGCTGGCGTGGTGCGCGCCTGGAGCGCGCTGAGGGACCTGCGCGAGGACGGCCTGCCCGCGCCCGAAAAGATCCGTGAGGGCGGCAGCCCCGGCGAATATCTCTGGCTGGAGAACCCGGCCTTCGCCGATCTGCCCTTCACCGCGCCGCAGCTTCAGGCGATGGCGAAAAGCTTCAGGCTCGTCACCGGCAGCCGGCTCGTCTTTGCCGACGGCACGCCCGACATCGTCGTCTACCCCGCCAACCGGCTCGGTTGGGGCAGACTCTGCCGTTTGCTGAGCTCCGGAAATCAGAAGGAGGGGGTGAAGAAAGGCGATTGCCTGCTCCATCTCGACGACCTGATGTCGGATGCGCGCGATCTCCTGTTGATCGTCATGCCCGGCAAGGGCCTCGATGCGCTTCCCGGCCATCTCGCCCGGCTCGCTGAGGCCGCACCCGGCGCGGTCTGGCTCGGAGCGAGCATGCATCGCCGTGGCGACGACCGCCGCAGGCTCGCCCGCTTGAAGGCGATTGCGGCCCAGACCCGCACGCCGCTGCTGGCGACCAACGACGTGCTCTACGACTCAGCCTGCCAGCGCGACCTGCAGGATCTCATGACCTGCATCCGTGAAGGCGTCACCATCGACAGGGCAGGGCGTTTGCTTGAAGCCAATGCCGAGCGCCACCTCAAGACGGCGCGGGAGATGGCGCGGTTGTTCCGCGATGCGCCTGAAGCCATCGAGGAGACCGGTCATCTGCTCGCACGGATCGAGTTCGATCTCGGCCAGCTGAAATATGAATATCCCGATGAGCCGGTGCCGCCGGGCTGGAGAGCGCAGGGCTGGCTGGAGGAACTCGTCAGGCGGCGCAGCGAAATCCGTTACCCTTTGGGTGTGCCTAACAAGGTCCGGGACCTGCTGGTGCGGGAACTCTCCCTGATCCAGACGCTCGACTATGCCCGCTATTTCCTGACCATCCGCCAGATCGTCGAATTCGCCGATAGCCGCGGCATCCTCTGCCAGGGCAGGGGGTCGGCCGCCAATTCCGCAGTCTGTTACGTGCTCGGGATCACGGCGGTCGATCCGGCCGAAAGCGATGTGCTGTTCGAGCGCTTCATCTCGACCGAGCGCAAGGAACCGCCCGATATCGACGTCGATTTCGAGCATGAGCGGCGCGAGGAGGTGATCCAGTGGATCTACGAGAAATATGGCCGCCATCGCGCCGGCATCGCCGCGACGGTGATCCGCTATCGCCCCCGTAGCGCCATTCACGACATCGGCAAGGCGCTCGGTCTGACAGAGGATGTCACGGCCAAGCTCGCCGGCACGCAATGGGGCTCATGGGGCACCGAAATATCCGACCGGCATGTCCGCCAGGCCGGGCTCGATCCGGCGAATCCCGTGATCGGCCGCGCTGTTGGTTTCGCTTTGCGGCTGCTCGGCTTCCCGCGCCATCTCTCGCAGCATGTCGGCGGCTTCGTGCTGGCGCGCGGCCGCCTCGACGAGACAGTGCCGATCGGAAACGCAGCGATGGACGACCGCACCTTCATCGAATGGGACAAGGACGACATCGATGCGTTGAAACTGATGAAGGTCGATGTGCTGGCATTGGGCATGCTGACCTGCATCCGAAAAGCCTTCGATCTGCTGCGCGAGCATGAAGAAGACAAGGATTGGGGTCTCGCCGACGTTCCCAAGGACGACGCGCCGACCTACGACATGCTCTGCGAGGGAAAATCGCTCGGCGTCTTCCAGGTCGAGAGCCGGGCGCAGATGAATATGTTGCCCCGGCTGAAGCCGCGCATTCTCTACGATCTCGTCATCCAGGTGGCGATCGTCCGTCCCGGCCCGATCCAGGGCGACATGGTGCATCCCTATCTCAGACGGCGAGCCGGCATCGAGACCGTAACCTATCCTTCGCCATCACCGGAGCATGGCGAGAAAGACGAACTGTTCGAGGTCCTGAACAAGACCAAGGGCGTACCGCTCTTCCAGGAGCAGGCGATGCGGCTCGCCATGGTCGCGGCGAAGTTCACAGACATCGAGGCCAATGGCCTGCGCCGCGCCATGGCGACCTTCCGCAATGTCGGCACCATCGGCCAGTTCGAGGAGAAGATGGTCGGCCGCATGGTGACGCGCGGCTATGAACGCGATTTCGCCCAGCGCTGCTTCGACCAGATCAAGGGTTTCGGCAGCTATGGCTTCCCCGAGAGCCACGCGGCCTCCTTCGCCAAGCTGGTCTACATCTCGTCTTATCTGAAAAGGCACCATCCGGCGGCCTTCGCCTGCGCGCTTCTGAATTCACAGCCGATGGGTTTTTATGCGCCGGCGCAGATCGTGCGCGAGGCGCAGGATTATGGCGGCGTCGAGCCCCGCGCGATCGACGTGAATCTGAGCGACTGGGACAATGCGCTGGAGCGGACCAAACTCGGGAGCTCTCATGTCGATAATTTTGCCGGAAGAGGCGCGGGGAACCCTCTCCCGAAGGAAGAGGGCAGGGTGAGGGGGCGGACGTTCTCCGCATCGAGCGCGACCTCACCGCAGCATCCTTTGGGCCAGCGCCTTCCTGGTCCAGCGGCCGTCATCTCACCCCTGCCCCTCTCCTTACAGGAGAGGGGTTCTTCCAGCGCCTGTACTGACCATGCGGTCAGTGAACCGAAACAAAAATATCCATTCGCGCTCCGCCTGGGCTTTCGCCAGATCGACGGCTTCGCCGAGGCATGGGGGTTGGCGATCGAGGGCGCGCGCGGCGAAGGCTATCGCGACGTCGAAGACCTGATGCGCCGCGCCAACCTGCCGGCGCGCGCCATGCGCCTGCTCGCCGACGCCGACGCGTTCCGGTCCATGGGGCTCGACCGGCGCGAGGCGCTCTGGGCGGTGCGTCGCCTGCCCGACGGCGAGGCGCTGCCGCTGTTTGCCGCCGCCGATGCACAGGAACTTGGGACAGAGCCCGACATTGCGCTGCCGCAGATGACGCTGCCCGAGCATATCGTCGCCGACTACCAGACGGCGCGCCTTTCGCTGAAGGGGCATCCGATGCAGATACTGCGGCCGCGCTTCCGCCGCGAGGGCATTTTGAGCAGTGCCGAAGCCGATGCGAAACCCGACGCGGCTTTCGCGCGGGTCGCCGGCGTCGTTTTGGTGCGTCAGCGGCCGGGCAACGGCAAGGCGATCTTCGTCACGCTGGAGGACGAGACCGGCGTGACCAATGTCGTGCTCTGGGCCAGGCTGTTCGAGCGTTTTCGCCGCGAGGTCATGGCGGCGCGGCTGCTGCTGGTCGAGGGTCGGATGCAGAAGTCGCCGGAAGGCGTGACCCATCTGATGGCGCAGCGCGTGATCGACCGAACGTCTGATCTGCTCGGCCTCTCCGATACGCACCGCGCCGAGATCGCCATGACCCGGGCCGACGAGTTCCTGCATCCGCAGATCCCGCGCGGCCGCCATCCGCGCAATGTCCGCATCCTGCCGAAATCACGCGATTTTCACTGAACGGGTCGCCCGGCACCTACGATATGCTTGCCTGTTATTTAAGCAGCGATGGCTGCTGAAATAACAGGCAATCCAGTCGCGGTCCTTTGCGCTGCGATTCAGGCCCTGCACGTTGCCCTATTGCACGCAGGATCGAGCAGGCCCTGCCTCCAGCACTGGCACAGCCCTTGCTCATGCAACTTCGAAATCGTCCATTTCGGAGTTGCCCGATGATCCGTTCCGCTCTCGCTTTGTCCCTTGCGGCTGGCCTCACTCTCGCAGCCCAGTCGGCGCTAGCTCAGGGCACTCTGCGCATCGGCATGACGGCGTCCGATATCCCCCTGACCACCGGCCAGACCGATCAGGGCGGCGAGGGCATGCGCTTCATGGGCTATACGGTCTATGACGGCCTCATCAACTGGGACCTCAGCAAGGCCGACAAGGCCTCCGACCTCGTTCCGGGCCTCGCCACGAGCTGGGCCGTCGACGCCACCGACAAGACCAAATGGACCTTCGTCCTGCGTGAAGGCGTGAAATTCCATGACGGCTCGGAATTCACGGCCGACGCCGTGGTCTGGAACCTCGACAAGCTCCTGAAGAACGATGCGCCGCAATTCGACCAGCGCCAGGCGGCGCAGGGCCGTTCGCGCATTCCCGCCGTCGGCACTTACAAGGTCATCGACAAGTACAAGGTCGAGATCGTCACCAAGACGCCCGACGCGACGCTGCCCTACCAGATCGCCTGGATCATGATGTCCTCGCCGGCGCAGTGGGAAAAGCTCGGCAAGAGCTGGGACGCCTTCGCCAAGACCCCGTCGGGCACCGGCCCCTGGCAGCTCACCGCCTTCCAGCCGCGCGAGCGCGCCGAACTCTCGCCGTTCCCCGGCTATTGGGACAAGCCGCGCGTGCCCAAGCTCGACAAGCTCGTGCTGCTGCCGCTGCCCGAGGCCAATGCGCGGGCCGCAGCGCTGCGTTCGGGACAGGTCGACTGGATCGAGGCGCCGTCGCCTGATCTCGTGCCCTCGCTCAAGACAGCCGGCTTCCAGATCATCACCAATGCCTATCCGCACAACTGGACCTGGCATCTCTCCCGCGTCGAGGGTTCGCCCTGGAACGACATCCGCATCCGCAAGGCCGCCAATCTCGCCGTCGACCGCGAGGGGCTGAAGGAACTGCTGAGCGGGCTGATGATCCCGGCTCAGGGTTTCTACCCGCCCGGCCACCAGTGGTTCGGCAACCCGACCTTCAAGCTGAAATACGACCCCGAGGCGGCAAAGAAGCTGCTTGCCGAGGCCGGCTTCTCGCCAGCCAAGCCGGTGACGACCAAGATCCTGATCGCGCCGTCTGGTTCCGGCCAGATGCAGCCGCTGCCGATGAACGAGTTCGTGCAGCAGAACCTCGCCGAGGTCGGCATCAAGATCGACTTCGAGGTCGTCGAGTGGAACACGCTGATCAACATCTGGCGCGCCGGCGCCAAGCATGAATCCTCGCGCGGCGCGACCGGGATGAACTACACCTATTTCATCCAGGACCCCTTCACCGGCCTGGTCCGCCACCTCCAGTGCAATCTCCAGCCGCCGGCCGGGACGAACTGGGGCTATTACTGCGATCCCGAGATGGACAAGCTGTTCGAGCAGGTCCGCAACACCTTCGATTCTGCCGAGCAGACCAAGGTGCTCCAGAAGATTCACGAGAAATACGTCGACGAGGCGCTGTTCCTGATGGTGACGCACGACGTCAACCCGCGTGCGCTCAGCCCCAAGGTGAAGGGGTTCATTCAGGCCCAGAACTGGTTCCAGGACTTTTCGCCGATCACGATGGCGAAGTGAGGGGCGGGATGGCTGCGTTTCCGATGGGCGTCATTCTCGGGCGAAGCGAAGCGCAGACCCGAGAACCTCGTGACGAGAAAGCACTGCTTTCCAAGATGGTCGGGTCAAGCCCGACCATGACGGCTCCCCCATGCTGACCTACCTCGCCAAGCGCATTCTCTATGTCCTTCCGGTAGCGCTCGGCGTCAGCGTGTTCTGCTTTCTGCTGGTGCATATTGCGCCGGGCGATCCGCTGACCTCGATCCTGCCGCCTGATGCCTCGCAGGCGACGCAGGACGAGATGCGCAAGATCTACGGCTTCGACCGGCCGTTGCCGATCCAGTTCGCGCTCTGGCTGATGAAGGCGCTGCAGGGCGATCTCGGGACCTCGATCGCCACGGGGCGGCCGGTCGCGGCGGAAGTCTGGCGTGCGGTGGGCAACACGCTGCTGATCGCGTTGCTGGCGACGGTGATCGGTTTCCTGCTCGGCTCGTTCTTCGGCTTCGTCGCCGGTTATTTCCGCGGCTCGGTCCTCGACAAACTCGCCTCGATGCTCGCTGTACTGGGCGTCTCCGTGCCGCATTACTGGTTGGGCATGGTGATGGTCATCGTCTTCTCGGTGCAACTCGGCTGGTTGCCGCCGGGCGGCGCGGGGCCGGGCGGCTCGGCTGCCTGGATCTGGAACTGGGAGCATGTCAGCTACATGATCCTGCCGGCGGTCACGATGTCGGTGATCCCGATGGGCATCATCGCCCGCACCGTGCGCGCGCTTGTCGCCGACATCCTGAACCAGGAATTCGTGCCTGCCTTGCGGGCGAAAGGGCTGATGGATTTCGGCGTGTTCAAGCATGTCGTGAAGAACGCCGCGCCGACCGCGCTCGCCGTGATGGGCCTCCAGCTCGGCTATCTGCTCGGCGGCTCGATCCTGATCGAGACCGTGTTCTCCTGGCCCGGCACCGGCTTCCTGCTCGGCAACGCCATCTTCCAGCGTGACCTGCCGCTGCTGCAGGGCACGATCCTGGTGCTGGCGATGTTCTTCGTCGGCCTGAACGTGCTGGTCGACATCGTGCAGGGCCTGCTCGATCCGCGTGTCCGGAGGAGCTGAGATGGCCGCGATCACAGACAGCGTCGCGCTCGCCATCGCCCCGCCGCTGGCAAAATCGCCGGGCTACTGGGCTGGCGTGTTCAGGCGCTTCAGGAGGGACAAGGTCGCGGTCGCGGCCGGCATCGTCGTGCTGGCGATCATCCTGATGGCGGTCTTCGCCGATTATATCGCGCCGGCCGACCCGACCCGCTCCTCGATGCTGCGGCGCCTGCGCCCGATCGGCACGCCGGGCTATCCGCTTGGCGCCGACGAACTCGGCCGCGACATGCTCTCGCGCCTGATCTTCGGGGCGAGGCTCTCGCTGTTCATGGGCGTGGTGCCGGTCCTCATCGCCTTCGTCTTCGGTTCCGTCATCGGCGTCGCGGCGGGCTTCTTCGGCGGCAAGTTCAACACCATCACCATGCGCACGGTCGATATCTTCTACGCCTTCCCCTCGGTGCTGCTTGCGATAGCACTGTCGGGCGCGATGGGAGCAGGCATCGCCAATTCGCTGCTCTCGCTGACCATCGTCTTCATACCGCCGATCGCACGCATCGCCGAGAGCGTGACGACGCAGGTCCGCTCTATGGACTATGTCGAGGCGGCGCGCGCCAGCGGCGCAGGCTCGGGCACGATCATCCGCGTCCATGTGCTGGGCAATGTTCTCGGCCCGATCTTCGTCTATGCGACCAGCCTGATCTCGGTCTCGATGATCCTGGCCTCGGGCCTCTCATTTCTTGGTCTGGGCACGAAGCCGCCGACGCCGGAATGGGGCCTGATGCTGAACACGCTGCGCACCGCGATCTATGTCCAGCCCTGGGTCGCGGCCCTGCCGGGGGCTGCGATCTTCATCACCTCGATCTCGTTCAACCTGCTCTCCGACGGCCTGCGCTCGGCGATGGATGTGAAGGGCTGATCCCGTGCTGGAAACCACACCCGACCGAGGCGGCGCCGGCACACCCCTGCTCGAAGCCCGCACCCTGACAAAGCATTTCCCGATCGGCCGCGGCGCCGTCGTGCGCGCTGTCGATGGCGTCGATTTTTCGGTGCTGAAAGGGGAGACGCTCGGCGTCGTCGGCGAATCCGGCTGCGGCAAGTCGACCACGGCGCGCGTCGTGATGCAGCTCATCGCGCAGGACAAGGGCGAGATGCTGTTCGACGGCGAGATCGTCGGCGGCGTTTCGCTCTCGCTGAAGGAATATCGCCGCCAGGCGCAGATGGTCTTCCAGGACAGCTATGCCTCGCTGAACCCGCGCCTGACCATCGAGGATTCGATCGCCTTCGGGCCGACCGTGCACGGCGTCTCGAAGGGGGCCGCGATCCTGCGCGCCCGCGACCTGCTCCAGCGCGTCGGGCTCGACCCGGCGCGCTTTGCGGCGCGCTATCCCCATGAGCTCTCGGGCGGCCAGCGCCAGCGCGTCAACATCGCGCGCGCGCTCGCGCTCGGCCCGCGTCTCGTCATCCTCGATGAAGCTGTCTCGGCGCTCGACAAATCGGTCGAGGCGCAGGTGCTCAACCTGCTGGCGGATCTGCGCGAGGAGTTCGGCCTGACCTACATCTTCATCTCGCACGACCTCAACGTCGTCCGCTTCATCAGCGACCGCGTCATGGTGATGTATCTCGGCGAGGTCGTGGAGATCGGCCCGGTCGACGAACTCTACGACGATCCGCGCCATCCCTATACCCGGGCGCTGCTCTCGGCGATGCCGTCGATGGACCCCGACAACCGGACCATGGAAGCGCCCCTCGCGGGCGATCCGCCCAACCCGATCAACCCGCCCGACGGCTGTCGCTTCCACCCGCGCTGCCCGCAGGCCCAGACAATCTGCGCCAAGGTCAAGCCGGTGCTGGCGACGGCGGGCGAGGGCGCGCGTCAGGTCGCCTGCCACATGGAGGTCGCGGGCTCCGGTCACAGCCGCGCGCCAAAGCTTGAGGAGGCCGCGTGAGCACGCCGCTCGTCGCCATCGAAAACCTCACCGTGCGCTTTCGCGGCGCGCAGACCGTCCACGCGGTCAACGGCGTCTCGCTGACGCTGGAACACGGCAAGGTGCTGGGCATCCTCGGCGAATCCGGCTCCGGCAAAAGCGTGACGCTCAAGACGCTGCTGCGCCTGCTGCCCGAAAGCCGCACCGATATCGGCGGCAAGGTTCAGGTCGACGGGCGCGACGTGCTCGCGCTGAACCCGGCGGAACTCTCGGCCTATCGCGGGCGTGTCACCTCGATGATCTTCCAGGACCCGGCGCTGGCGCTGGACCCGGTCTACACCGTGGGCGAGCAGATTGCCGAGGCGATCGTCCGTCACGAGAAGGTGTCCCGGAAAGTCGCGATGGCCCGCGCGCTCGAATTGCTGGAGCTCGTGCGCATTCCCTCGCCGGAGCGCCGCCTGAAAGCCTATCCGCATGAAATGTCGGGCGGCATGCGCCAGCGCGCCATGATCGCGCTCGCGCTCGCCGCACGGCCGAAGCTGCTGCTCGCCGACGAGCCGACGACGGCGCTCGACGCCACCGTGCAGATCCAGATCCTGCTGCTGCTGCGCCAGCTCCAGCGCGACATGGGCATGGGCATGCTCTTCGTCACGCACGATATCGGCGTCGCCGTCGAGGTCTCGGACCGGCTCGCCGTGATGTATGCCGGCCAGATCGTCGAGACCGGCACGGTGCGCGAGCTCATCCGCGATCCGCAGCACCCCTACACCAGGGGCTTGCTGGCCGCCAACCTTCATGGCGCCCGGAAGGGCGAGCGGCTGGAAGCGATCCCCGGCGCGCCGCCGGCGCTCGGCGAGCCGCCGAACTCCTGCTCCTTCGCGCCGCGCTGCAAGCACGCCCAGGAACGCTGCCGGGCGGAATTGCCGCCGGCTGTCCTTCTCGGGGAAGGGCGTATCATCCGCTGTGTGCTGGCGGACGACGCGCTCGAACTCGTCTGAACGCGAGCCGACGCGCCGGCGCAGCCCCACATCCCGATCGATCTCAACGTCGAGGGCGTCGGCCATGCCATCGTCGTGGCCCAGCCTGACGCCGCACTCATTCCCTTGGCGCGAGCGAGCCGCTATCAGCGTCAGCCAGGGCGCGCGGTAGCTGCGTCGATCGAACCCGACGGAGCAGACCATGGATCTCGGCCTTCACGACAAGCGCGCTCTGGTGCTGGGCGCGAGCCGCGGCCTCGGCGCGGCGATCGCGCGCACGCTCGCAGCCGAGGGCGCGACCGTGATCGCGGCTGCCCGCAATACGGCCGCCATCGACGCCTGGGCCGCCGAACTCCCTGCCGATGTGAGCAAGCGGGTGCAGGCGGCAAAGGTCGATCTCGGCGATTTCGCCTCCGTCGAGGCGCTGCTGGCCACGCTCAAGGAGCAGGGCGGCGTCGATATCCTGATCGGCAATTCCGGCGGCCCGCCGCCGGCCGAGGCGCGCGAAGCCAAGCGCGACGACTGGCTCAAGCATTTCGAGGGGATGGCGGCAAACCTATTCCATGTCGCGCAGGCGCTGTTGCCCGGCATGGCCGAGCGCGGCTTTGGCCGTATCATCACCATCGCCTCGTCAGGCGTCGAGCAGCCGATACCGCGTCTGGCGCTTTCGAACGGTATCCGCTCGGCCGTGATCGGCTGGTCCAAGACACTGTCCGCCGAGGTCGCCGCGCAAGGCATCACCGTCAATGTCGTGCTGCCCGGCCGCATCCACACCGAGCGCGTCGACCAGCTCGACAAGGCCGCCGCCGACCGCACCGGCACGACGCCGGAGGAGACCGCCAAGGCCTCGCGCGCCACGATTCCCGTTGGCCGTTACGGCACCGCGCAGGAGTTCGCCGACGTCGTGACCTTCCTCGCGAGCACGCGGGCGAGCTATGTCACCGGCGCGAAGATCCGCATCGATGGCGGCTCAACGCGTGGGATTTGAGCCGAAAAGGCCACCGCAGCAACATTCTTCTCCATTGGAAGTGAAATAAGAAAAACCACGCTACCTGCTGTGAATTGATCATTCAGGCCTGCGGATATAGCTCAGGCGTTCGATTTACCGAACGCCTGAGGCGTATCATGGCTTTCGAAAACCCCGACCCGGATCAATCGTCTGCCGCTCGCAGTGTTCTCGCTACGCGCGCTGCCGGATGGGCCGACGCGTTCGGCGAGACGGATGCGCTCGAACGGCTCAGCCGGCTACGCGACGCCAGCCATGGCCGCATCGTCTTCACCACCAGCTTCGGGCTGGAGGATCAGGTGCTGACGCATCTGATCGTGCAGGCGGGTGTCCGGGCCGAGTTCGTCACGCTCGACACCGGCCGGCTGTTTCCCGAGATCTATGCGCTCTGGGCCGAAACGGAGGCGCGCTATGGCATCGTCATCCGTCCGTTCTATCCTCGTCATGACGCAATTGAGCTCTTTGTGCGCCAGAACGGCATCAACGCCTTCTACGGCTCGCGCGAGGCGCGCAAAAGCTGCTGCGACATCCGCAAGGTCGAACCGCTCGGCCGCGCGCTGGCCGGCGCCGATATCTGGATCACCGGGCTGCGTGCCGACCAATCGGCAGCGCGTGGCGGCGTGGCCTTTGCCGAGGTCGACGAGGCGAGGGGGCTGATCAAGCTCAACCCCCTGCTCGACTGGTCGCGGGACCGGGCGGTCGCCTTCGCCAAAGCCAATGACATTCCGCTCAACCCGCTGCACGACAAGGGCTTCGTCTCGATCGGCTGCCAGCCCTGCACGCGGGCGATCGCGCCCGGCGAGCCCGAGCGGGCCGGGCGCTGGTGGTGGGAGGACGACGCTGCGAAGGAATGCGGCCTGCACGTCGGCCCCGAAGGTGCACTCGTCCGCACGAAACCCGCCGTGACGGGAGCCCACGCATGATCCAGCTCAGCCATCTTCAGAAGCTCGAAGCCGAGGCGATCTTCATCATCCGCGAGGTGGTGGCGACCTGCGACAAGCCGGTGCTGCTGTATTCGATCGGCAAGGATTCCGCCGTTCTGCTGCATCTCGCGATGAAGGCGTTCTGGCCGGCAAAGCCGCCTTTCCCGCTGCTCCATGTCGACACGACCTGGAAGTTTCGCGAGATGATCGCCTTTCGCGACGCGACCGCGGCCCGGCTCGGGCTCGACCTGATCGTCCATATCAACCAGGACGGTGTGAGGGCCGGCATCGGCCCCTTCGCCTCGGGCTCGCGCGTCCATACCGACGTCATGAAGACGCAAGGCCTGAAGCAGGCGCTCGATCTGCATAAGTTCGACGCGGCCTTCGGTGGTGCGCGTCGCGACGAGGAGAAGAGCCGCGCCAAGGAGCGTGTCTTCTCCCTGCGCTCGCCGGAGCATCGCTGGGACCCGAAGAACCAGCGCCCAGAACCCTGGCAGCTCTTCAACACGCGCAAGGCGCAGGGCGAGAGCTTTCGCGTGTTTCCGCTCTCGAACTGGACCGAGCGCGATGTCTGGGACTACATCGCGCTGGAGAACATACCCGTAGTGCCGCTTTACTTCGCCGCCCCGCGCCCGGTCGTGCGCCGCGACGGCGCCTGGATCATGCGCGACGACGAGCGCATGGAATTGCGCCCCGGCGAGGTCGTCGAAACCCGCATGGTGCGTTTCCGCACGCTCGGCTGCTACCCGCTGACCGGAGCGGTCGAGAGCGAAGCCGCGAGCCTCACCGAGATCATTGCCGAGATGCGCGCTTCGCGCTCCTCGGAGCGGCAGGGCCGCGTCATCGACCATGACGGCGCGGGTTCTATGGAGCAGAAGAAGCAGGAAGGCTATTTCTGATGACGGCGCTTGCCAGGGAAAGGCAGCCGGGCGGGAACGGCCTGCCCGCCAATGACAGCACGGACCTCGACGAGGCCGGACGGCATTCGCTGCTGCGCTTCATCACCTGCGGCTCGGTCGACGATGGCAAATCGACCCTGATCGGTCGCGTCCTCTACGAGGCGGGCGCGGTGCTCGACGACCAGCTCGACACGCTCGACGCCGATTCCCGCAAGTTCGGCACGCGAGGCGCGCTGCCCGATTTCGCGCTGCTGGTCGATGGTCTCTCGGCCGAGCGCGAGCAGGGCATCACCATCGACGTCGCCTATCGCTATTTCGCCACGGGCAAGCGCTCCTTCATCGTCGCCGACACGCCCGGTCACGAGCAATACACCCGCAACATGGCGACCGGAGCCTCGACCGCCGATCTCGCCATCATCCTGATCGACGCCCGCAAGGGCCTGCTGCCGCAGACGCGCCGGCACTCCTTCATCGTCTCGCTGGTCGGCGTCCGCCATGTCGTCGTCGCGATCAACAAGATGGACCTCGTCGGTTATGACGAGACGGTCTTCCAGCGTATCGCCGCCGATTATCTCGCAGCGACCGCCGGGCTCGGCTTCGAGACCGTACAGTTCGTGCCGGTCTCGGCGCGCGATGGCGAGAATGTCATGCGCCGCTCGCAGGCGATGCCCTGGTACACAGGGCCAGCGCTTTTGCCGCTGCTGGAAGACATCGCTGTCGCGCCGATGACGCAGGCGGAAGGCTTCGTGCTGCCGGTGCAGTGGGTCAATCGGCCCGATCTCGATTTTCGCGGCTACGCCGGCTCGGCGGTCAGGGGCAAAGCGCGGGTCGGCGATGCGGTCGTGGTGCTGCCGTCGGGC
Organism: Allobosea sp. P2_A10; assembly: GCF_056405115.1. NCBI lineage: Bacteria > Pseudomonadati > Pseudomonadota > Alphaproteobacteria > Hyphomicrobiales > Alloboseaceae > Allobosea > Allobosea sp. P2_A10. Next base: position 520,751 of record NZ_JBFUCS010000001.1, read on the forward strand.
AGGACGAGCCGGATCGCCCGGCTGATCGGCGCGGCCGGCGAGGCCGGGCATATCTGCGCCGGCCAGGCCGTCACGCTGACATTGGCGGACGAGCTCGACATCTCGCGCGGCGATGTGATCGTCTCGGCACAGGCTCCCCTTCCGGTCAGCCGCGAACTCGTCGCGCATCTGCTCTGGACCGGCGAGAAAGCGCTGGTCGAAGGCGGCCAGTTCCTGCTCAAGCTCGCGACCCAGAGCGCCAATGCGACGCTCGGCACGCTGCGTCATAGCATCGACATCGAAGGCTTCCGGCCGGTGCCGTCGCAGAGCCTGCGGATGAACGGGATCGGGCTGGTCCGGCTCAACCTAGACAAGCCGGTGGTCGCCCTGCCTTACGCGGAGAGCCGCGAACTCGGCGGCTTCATCCTCGTCGACAAGGTCAGCAACGAGACGGTCGCCTTCGGCTTCGTCGAGGCCGACGAGCCTCGTGATCCTCGCCGGATCGAGCCCACGGCCAGCCTGCGCAGCGCGGCGCTCGGCATCGTCGGCCGCAGCGGCACGCCTGAGCGCCGCGCCTGGCTGAGCGCGATCAGCTGGCGGCTGTTCAGCGCGGCCGGGTTGTTCCTAGGGAGCCTTGCCCTGACCGAGCGGGCTGACCTATCGACGGTGCTGGCGCTTGGCGATCTCGTCTTGCGGCCCCTGCTGCGCCCGATGCATGCGCGGCTTTGGAAGCGGTCGCCCAATCCGGCATTGCAGGACGGGGCGGGTATCTGAAGCGCCGGGCGGCGTTCTGCCGGCCGGCGTTGTTCAGGCGAAGCGGATCACGCCGCCTGCGAATAGCTGCTGCTGGAGGCGGTCGAGGCGCCCAGCTGATAGGCATTGCCATAGCTCTGCGACGCGGCAAGCGAGACGCTTGACTGCGGCGGTGGCGGAGGTGGCGGTCCACGGCGCTGATGCGCCTGCTGGAAGGAGGCCTGCTCCTCTTTCGAGATCGATCCGTTCGAATTGGAATCGATCGCGTCGAACAGCTTGCCCAGAAGATCGCTCGAGGCATCGCTTTTGCCGTCGCCCGAGACCGCCTTCAGGAACTCGTCCTTGCTGACGCTGCCGTCCGAATTGCTGTCGAACTGGGCGAAGACATCGTCCTCGTCGTCTGACGATGTCGTTTCGGTCTTGGCTTCGGCATGGCCCGAATGCAGTCCGAACAGGAAGGACTGCAATTGCTGATGGGCTTTCTCGGTCTTCTCCTTGAAGGCGTCCGATTCGGCCTTGGTGACCGAGCCGTCGCCATCGGTGTCGATCGCCTTGAACAGCTTCTCGCTCTTGGCGCTGTCGGCGCCTTTCGGTGCGCCGGCCTTGAACTCGTCGAGTGTCAGGCTGCCATTGCTGTCGCCGTCGAGCGTTTCGAAGCTCGGTGGTTTGGGCGGTGGCGGGCGAAAGCCGCCGACGCCGCTGATGCTGGACATAAACATCTCCGTTGCTGTCATCCGCCTCGTGGCGGCACAGACAATGTCAGGAGAAAACCGTAGACAAAGCGCTAACCATGGCGGTCACGACCGCGACTGATCGTTTCCGATCGTATCGTTTCGGCCCGCCGGCAATGCATGGAAACAAATCAGCAGGCAGCGCGCCCGCTCAGGCAGCGACGATCGCCGTCGCCTCGATCTCGACCATGGCTTCGGGCTCGACCAGCGCCGCGACGCCGACCACCGCCATCGCCGGGAAATGCCGGCCCATCACCTCGCGATAGATCGGTCCCATATCCTTGAGGCTCGCACGATAAGCGGCGATGTCGGTGACGTACCAGGTCAGCCGTACGATGTCCTCGATCCTCCCGCCGCCGGCCTCGACCACCGCCTTGATGTTGATCAGCGTCTGGCGCAGCTGCGGCAGGAACCCTGTGGCGAAGACGCCGGCCGCATCCCAGCCGACGAGCCCGCCCGTGACCAGCACGCGTCCTTCCGCGACCATGCCGTTGGCGTAGCCGCGCGGTACTGGCCAGCCCTCGGGCAGGATGGCGCGGATGAGAGTGTCGTTCGACATGGCGTCGCCTCGGGTTTCGGCCGTTCTCCGGCTCGCGTCTTGTAGACAGATCAGCCTTGGTCCCGCGCCATCTGGCGCAGGGTGAAGCGTTGCAGCTTGCCGCTCGCCGTCTTCGGCAGGGCCGGCACGAACGCGATGGCGCGCGGGTACTTGTACGGCGCGATCGTCGCCTTGACATGGTCCTGCAGCGCCTTGGCCAGCGCGTCGTCACCGAGAAGCCCCTCGCGCAGCACGACATAGGCCTTCACGATCTGGCCGCGCTCGGGGCAGGGCGCGCCGACGACGCCGCATTCCAGCACGTCTGGATGCGCGAGCAGACTGGCTTCGACCTCCGGTCCGGCGATGTTGTAGCCGGCCGAAATGATCATGTCGTCGGAGCGGGCCTGATACCAGAAATAGCCGTCCGCATCGCGCAGATAGGTGTCGCCGGTGACGTTCCAGCCATCGAGCACATATTTCGCCTGGCGCGGATCGGCGAGATAGCGGCAGCCGGTCGGGCCGCGCACGGCAAGCCGTCCCGGCGTGCCGTCGGGCACGGTCTTGCCGGCCTCGTCGACGATCTTTGCCTCATAGCCCGGTACGGGCAAGCCGGTCGCGCCGGGCCTGATCTTGTCGCGGGCTGCGCCGATGAAGATATGCAGCATCTCTGTCGCGCCGATGCCGTCCATCAGCGGCAGGCCCGTCTTCGCCTTCCACGCGTCGAAGGTCGCCTTGGGCAGCGCCTCGCCGGCGGAGACGCAGATGCGCAAGGACGAGATGTCGCGGCCGGCCAGCCTGTCGATCATGGCGCGATAGGCGGTCGGCGCGGTGAAGGAGACCGTCGCCTTGTGGGTCTCGATCGCGTCGATCAGATCGGCCGGGCCGGCCTTCTCGGGGAAGATGCTGGCCGCCCCGATCCGCATCGGGAAAAGCACGAGCCCGCCGAGCCCGAAGGTGAAGGCGAGCGGTGGCGAGCCGATGAAGCGATCGTCGGGCGAGGCCTGCAGCACGCGCGCGCCATAGCAGTCGCAGATCGCCAGCAGGTCCTGATGGAAATGCATCGTGCCCTTGGGCTCGCCGGTGGTGCCCGAGGTGAAGCCGATCAGACAGACATCGTCGCGGGCGGTGTCGCAGGCAGCAAACGTCTCGTAGCCATCCTGCGCCATCAGCGCCTCGAGACTTGCCGCCGTGCCGTCGCCCCAGGTGACGATGCGCCGGAGTCCGGGCGCCTGCTTCTGCGCGGCTTCTAGATCGGCGAGCAGCTTGCGGTCGCAGAGCGCGAGCGCGATCCCGGATTTGACGATCGGATAGACCAGTTCGCCCGTCCGCAGCATCGGCATGGTGGCGACGGCGACGCCGCCGGCCTTGAGCACGGCGAAATAGGCGGCGACCATCATCGGAGTATTGGCGGCGCGCAGCAGCACACGGTTGCCGGCGGCCATGCCGAGATCGCGCGTCAGCACATTGGCGATGCGGTTCACCCTCTCGGCGAGGTCGGCATAGCTCCATTCAAGGTCGGTCGCGACGATGACCGTGCGCTGCCCCCGACCCTCCGTGACATGGCGGTCGAGCAGTTCGGTGACGACGTTCAGGCGTTCGGGATAGGCGAGGCCGGCTTCCGCGAGCCGCAGGTCCGGCCAGCTTTCGCGCGGCGGCAGGTTGTCGCGCGCGAAGCTGTCGATATGGCCCGATCGCAGGAAGCCGTCTGCCATGCTCAGCCTCCCGCCCTTTGCGCCTGCGCCTTCAGCAGGTCGCGCGCGATCACCACTTTCTGGACCTCGGTCGCACCCTCATAGATGCGCAAGGCTCTGATTTCGCGATATAATTCCTCGACCTTGACGCCTTTGGTGACGCCAAGCCCGCCATGGATCTGGACGGCGCGGTCGATCACGCGCTGGGCGTTTTCTGTCGCGACCATCTTGGCGAGAGCCGCCTCGCGGGTGACGCGGGTCGCGCCCTTGTCCTTGGTCCAGGCGGCGCGGTAGACCAGCAGCGCCGCTGCATCGACCTCGGCCGCGCTGTCGGCGATCGCGGCCTGGCTGAGTTGAAGATCGCCAAGCGTGCCGCCGAAGAGCTTGCGCCCGTTGGCGTGCGACACCGTTTCGTGCAGCGCGCGCCTTGCAAAACCCAGCGCGGCCGCGCCGACGGTCGAGCGGAAGATGTCCAGCGTCGCCATCGCGACCTTGAAGCCGTCGCCGGGCCCGCCGATGCGGTTCTCGGCCGGAATGCGGCAGGCGTCGAAGCGCAGGGTGGCCAAGGGGTGGGGCGCGATCACATCGATCCGCTCTGCAATCGTCAGGCCGGGCGTGTCGGCCTCGACCAGATAGGCCGACAGGCCGCGCGCGCCAGGAGCCTCGCCGCTGCGCGCGAAGACGACATAGTGATCGGCGATGCCGCCATTCGAGATCCAGGTCTTCTCGCCGTCGATGCGGACATGGCCGTTGCCATCGGGCACGGCCGTCGTCGCCATCGCCGCGACATCCGAGCCAGCCTCTCTTTCCGACAGCGCGAAGGCGGCGATGCGGCGGCCCTCGCGAACACCCGGCAGGATGCGCGCTTTCATCTCGTCCGACCCGGCGATGCTGATCGAGCCGGTGCCGAGCCCCTGCATGGCGAAGGCGAAATCGGCAAGCCCGTCGCGGCTGCTGAGAATCTCGCGGGCGAGACAGAGCGTGCGGACGTCGAGCGCCGGCGTCAGTCCGCCATAGGCGCCCGGAACAGCCGCTTTCAGAAAGCCGGCCTCGCCCAGCGCCCTGACACGCGCCCGGCAGGCGGCGTCGACATCGTCATGCGGCAATCCGGGCAGGGTGGCGTCGGCCCAAGCGGCGAGCTCGACCGCGAAGACGCGGTGACGCTCCTCGAAGAACGGCCAGTCGAGCGTGTCGCCGAGAATGCCGTCGAGTTTGGCTGCGCCCGCCATCTCAATTGCCCTCGAAGACCGGCTTCTGCTTGGCGGCGAAGGCGTGATAGGCGCGGGCGAAATCCTCGGTCTGCATGCACAGGGCCTGCGCCACGGCTTCCGCCTCGATCGCACTTTCGACCGACATCGCCCATTCCATTTCAAGCATGCGCTTGGTCATGGCGTTGGCGAACGTCGGGCCGTCGCCGAGTTCGGCGGCGAGCGCCTGCACCTCAGCCAGCACCGCGTCCCGGGCGAGCAGGCGGTTGAGGAAGCCCCAGCGCTCGGCCTCCTCGCCGCGCAGCACCCGGCCGGTGTAGAGCAGTTCGGCGGCGCGGCCCTGGCCGACGATACGCGGCAGCATCGCGCAGGCGCCCATGTCGCAGCCGGCGAGGCCCACGCGGTTGAACAGGAAGGCGATTCTAGTCTCGGCCGTGCCAAACCGCATGTCGGACGCCATCGCGATGATTGCGCCCGCTCCCGCGCAGATGCCTTCGATCGCGGCGATCACCGGCTGCGGACAGGCGCGGATCGCCTTCACGAGATCGCCGGTCATGCGCGTGAATTTGAGCAGGTCCTTCGTTTCCATCGCGACCAGCGGGCCGATGATCTCGAAGACGTCGCCGCCCGACGAGAAATTGCCGCCCGCGCCGGTGACGACGATTGCTTTGACGCCCTCTTCCTTCTGCGCCGCGAGGAAGAAATCCGTGAGTTCCCGGTAGCTTTCGAAGGTCAGCGGATTCTTTTTCTCAGGCCGGTTCAGCGTCACGGTCGCCACCTTGCCGGCGACGTCGAGCTGGAAATGCGCCGGCTTGAAATCGGCAAGCGGCAGGATGGTGGCGTTGGCGAGGCTCATGCCTTGTCTCCCTTGCCCGCGTCTTGCTTGCCGGCGTCTTCCCGAGCCCGACGCGAGATCGCCTCGTGCAGCGAGGCCTTGGTGCGTCCCAGCAGACGAAACAGTTGCGGACGTTCCGCCTCGTCGAGCCCTGCGAACAGCTCGGCGATCCAGCCCTCGTGCCGCTCGGCCATCGCCTTGAACGCCTTGCGCCCGGTCGCCGTCAGCGTCAGCACCTGCACGCGCCGGTCCTGCGCGGCGGCCCGCTTGTCGACGAGTCCGTCGGCCAGCAACCCGGCGACCACGGCGGTGACGTTGCCGTTCGAGACCATCAGCCGCTGCGAGACTTCGCCGACCGTCATGCCCGTCGTCGATTTCTCCAGCTGCGCCATCAGGTCGAAACGCGGCAGCGTCGTCCTGAATTCCTCGCGCAGGCGGTTGCGGATTTCGGTCTCGATCAGCGTCGAGCAGGTCAGCAGCCTCAGCCAGAGCCTGAGTTCGTCCTTGTGGTCGCCGGGGCGTTCGCTCGCCTTGGTCTCGCGGTCGAGCATCAGGCTGGGGGAGGGTGTCTCCATCGCGTCAGAACTCCCCGCCATTGATTAGCAAAGATTGCCCTGTGATCGACTGGCTGCCCGGCCCGCACAGATAGATCACGGCGGCGGCGACCTCGTCTGGCGTGATCAGCCGGCCCTGCGGGTTGTCTTGGACGAGTTGCGCCAGTGCCTGCTCGCTGGTGATGCCGGTCTTGGAGGTGATCGCCTCGATGCCGCCGGCGACCATGTCGGTATCGGTATAGCCTGGGCAGATCGCGTTGACGGTGACGCCGGAGCGCGCCGTCTCCAGCGCCAGCGAGCGCACCAACCCGATCACTGCATGTTTGGCGGCGGCATAGGCCGAGACATAAGCATAGCCGCGGTGCCCGGCGGTCGAGGCGATGGCGATCAGTCGCCCCTCGCGCCGCTCCAGCATGCCCGGCAGCGCCGCATGGAAGGCGTTGACCGTGCCGATCAGGTTGATCTCGACCATGCGCCTGAAACGCTGCGCGTCGCTGCGCGAAAACGGCCCGGTCTCGACCGCGCCTGCATTGGCGATGACGATGTCGAAGGGCGCGGCCTTGGCCAGTTGGGTTGTTGCGGCCAAAGTCGCGGCCTCGTCGCGGATGTCGCAAGAGGCGCATGCATCGGCGTCTCCGGCAGAAACGGCCTCTTGCAGAACGGCCGCATCGCGGCCGATGATGCTGACGCGCGTGCCTTGCGCTTTGAGCGCGGCCGCAATGGCGCGGCCGATGCCCCGTCCGCCGCCCGTCACCAGCGCATGCCGTCCCGCCAGAACCATGCCGACCTCCCGATCGGCCCAATATATTTTAGGTCTAAAGCAATTTGCAAGCGATCTGATCCGAGCCGCCATCTCGGACGTATCCTAACCGGATCGGCATTTTCTCAATGAATTGAACAATGTTCCTGTCAGCGCGTCGGGATGGCGAGGGCAATCTGGCTTCATCCTCTTGAGATAAAAATATTTCAGGCTTAAAATAATTTCACGGATGGCAGTGGAGGGATCATGATGCGCATCGCGGTCGTTGGCGGCGGACCTGCCGGGCTTTACTTCGCGCTCCTGATGAAGCGCGACTGGCCTGAACTCGATGTCACGGTCCTGGAGCGCAACCAGCCCGACGACACTTTCGGCTTCGGCGTGGTCTTCTCCGACCAGACGCTCGACACCTTCAAGGCCGCCGACGAGGCGAGCTATGCCGCGATCCGCGACAATTTCGCATACTGGGACGATATCGAGATCCATTTCAAGGACAGCATCCACCGCGTCTCCGGCAACGGCTTCTGCGGCTGTTCGCGCCGTTCGCTGCTGATGCTGGTGCAGGCGCGGGCCCGCGAACTCGGCGTCGCCCTGCGCTTCGGCGAGGAGGCCGCCGATATCGAGACGCTGAAGGCGGACTACGATCTGGTCGTCGCCGCCGATGGCATCAACAGCCGCATCCGCGAGGGCTGGCGCGAGCGCTTCCAGCCGGAGACCGATCTGCGGCCCAACATCTTCACCTGGATGGGCTCGACCAAGCCCTTCGACGCCTTCACCTTCTTCTTCAAGCAGACGCAGTTCGGGCTCTTCATCGCCCATTGCTACCAGTACGAGGCCGGCCGCTCGACCTGGGTGCTGGAGACCGATCCCGAGACCTTCGCGAAGGCGGGGCTGGACAAGCTCGACGAGGCGCAATCGGCCGCTTTCCTGGAAGGCGTCTTCGTCGAGGAAMTGGACGGCCACAAGCTCGTCACCAACCGCTCGCTCTGGCGAAATTTCCCGATGATCCGCTGCAAGAACTGGGTCGCAGGCAACGTCGTGCTGATCGGCGACGCCAAGGCGACGGCGCATTTCTCGATCGGCTCGGGCACCAAGCTCGCGATGGAGGATGCGATTGCGCTCCACCGGGCGATGGGCAAGGCCGGGCTCGATGTCGCCACGGGACTGGCTCTGTTCGAGCGCACCCGGCGCGAGGAGGTCGAGAAGACGCAGCACGCCGCCGATGTCTCGCTGGTCTGGTTCGAGCAACTGCGCCGCTTCTGGGATTTCGATCCGTTGCGGTTCGCCTTTGGCCTGATGACGCGCTCCAAGGCGATCACCTATGACAATCTCGCTCTGCGCGCGCCGGAGTTCGTCGCCGCCATCGACAAACTGGTGGCGCAGGAGATCGGCCCCTCGGCGCGGCTGCGCAAGGACGGCTCGCCCGTGCCGCCGGCCTTCCAGCCCTTCCTGATGCGCGAAATGCGGCTGGAGAACCGCATGGTGCTCTCGCCGATGTGCCAGTATTCGGCCGATGACGGCATGCCCGGCGACTGGCACCTGATGCATTACGGCTCGCGCGCCATCGGCGGCCCGGGCCTGATCTTCACCGAGATGACCTGCGTCTCGGCCGACGCCCGCATCACGCCGGGCTGTGCCGGGCTCTATACCGACGGGCATGAGGCGGCCTGGGCGCGCATCGTCGATTTCGTGCACGCCAATTCGGCCGCCAAGCTCTGCCTGCAGCTCGGTCACGCCGGCCGCAAGGGCGCGACGAAACTGATGTGGGATGGCATGGACCGGCCGCTGGAGGAGGGCGCCTGGCCGCTCATCTCGGCCTCGCCCTTGCCCTATTATCCCGAAAGCCAGACGCCGCGCGAGATGAGCCGCGCCGACATGGACGCGGTCAAGGCCGAGTTCGTCGAGGCCGCCGAACGCGGCATGCGCGCCGGCTTCGACATGCTGGAGCTGCACTGCGCCCATGGCTATCTGCTGGCGAGCTTCCTCTCGCCGCTGACCAACCGCCGCACCGATGAATATGGCGGCAGCGTCGAGAACCGTCTGCGCTATCCGCTCGAGGTCTTCGCCGCCTTGCGCGACTGCTGGCCGCGCGAAAAGCCGATGTCGGTGCGCATCTCCGCCACCGACTGGAAGACCGGCGGCGTCACGCCCCACGACATGATCGCGATCTCCTCGGCCTTCGCTGAAGCCGGCTGCGACCTCGTCGATGTCTCGACTGGCCAGACCGTCAACGACGGCCGCCCGATCTATGGCCGCATGTTCCAGACGCCGTTCTCGGACCAGATTCGCAACGAGGCCCGCGTCGCGACGATGTGCGTCGGAAACATCACAACGGCCGATCAGGTCAACACCATCATCGCCTCGGGCCGGGCCGATCTCGTCGCGCTCGGCCGGCCCCATCTCGCCGATCCGTCCTTCGTCCTGCGCGCGGCGGCGTGGTACGGCGTCGACATCGCCCAGCCGCTGCAATATGCGCCCGGCAAGGACCAGCTCATGCGCAACACGCCGCGCGAGCGCGAGGAACTGGAGGCGCTCAAGCTCAAGGCCAAGCCGAGCCGCCACGCCGTCGGAACCGCAACCTGAGCAGGCGGTGTTCATCCCGCGGCGAAAGCAGATTGCGGATCAGGCGTGAAACGGGGTGCGCGGATTGCCGGCTTATTGCATTCGCGCAAGCGCGCGATTGGCGGAGACTGGCTTTTGCAAGTCAGAAGCCGCGCTATCTCAGGAGCCGACAGCGAGCCCGCGATGGCTCGGGCCCAACCATCGAAAGGCGCTCCCATGACGCTCACCGGCATCCATCACGTCACCGCCATCTCGGCGAACGCTCCGCAGAACCGGCGCTTCTACGCGCAGACGCTTGGCATGCGCCTCGTCAAGAAGACGGTGAATCAGGACGACGTCTCGGCCTATCACCTGTTCTACGCCGATGGCGCGGGCTCGCCGGGCTCCGACCTGACCTTCTTCGATTGGCCGGCCCAACCGGCGCGGCGCGGCACGAATGCGATTACGCGGACCTCGCTGCGCGTCGCCGACGAGGCCTCGCTGGAGTGGTGGCGCGCCCGGCTCGCCGATGCCGGCGTCAAGACCACGGCGATCCGCACCATCAACGGCCGCGCGGCTGTTGATTTCGAGGACCCGGAAGGCCAGCGCCTGACCCTGCTCGCCGATGGCGGTGCGATTCCCTTCGCCGTCTGGGAGAAGAGCCCTGTGCCGCCCGAGCACCAGATCCGCGGCCTTGGCCCCGTCACCATCTCGGTGCCGAAGCTGGAGCGGACGGAGGTCGTGCTGACCAAGCTGCTTGGACTGGAGAAAATCGCGACCTATCGCGACGAGGCCCATGCCTCGGGCGAGATCCATGTCTTCAGGATCGGGGAGGGCGGGCCGGCGGCAGAGTTGCATGTGGCAGTCGAGCCGGACGCAGCGCAAGGGCGCGAGGGCGCGGGCGGCGTGCATCATCTGGCGCTGCGCACACCGACCTTCGCCGACTACGACGCCTGGGCGGAAAAGCTGAAGGCGGCGGGCTATCCCAACAGCGGCAAGGTCGACCGCTTCTATTTCCGCTCGCTCTATCTGCGCGAGCCGAACGGCATCCTGATCGAGATCGCGACCGACGAGCCCGGCTTCTCCGCCGATGAGCCGGCCGAGACGATGGGCGAGGCGCTGTCTCTGCCGCCTTTCCTGGAGGCGCGTCGCGCCGAGATCGAAGCGGGTCTGAAGCCGCTTTAGATCGGGTGCAAACGATCTGAGACTGCCGCAGCGTCAGCTTTCAGGGCTGGCGCTGCGGCATGTCCACAGGCTTCGCTGTCGGCACCAAGCTGAATGAAATCTCAACGGAATAGGTAAAATTTTAAGGCTCCGCTGGCAGATATACCTTGAGCTGGAGGCGCTGATTCCCGGTCGAGGCGACCGTGGTCTGGCGTAGCCCGGCCATCTGTCTTCGAGGGCGCGCCGTGAACATTTTTTCTGCTTCGATCAAGAGCTATCTGCTGGCGACCATGGTGTGCCTCGGCGTTCCCGGCATCGGTGCGCTGACCTACCTCGCCAACCAGTCGCTCGACGATGTGCGCACCAACACGCGCCTCGCCGAACTGGTCGGGGCCGACAAGGCCTTGCTGCTGGCGGGCAACACCATCCGGACCAATCGCGGCCAGGCGCAGACCAGCATTCAGGCGACGGATGATTCCGCCGCGGTCATCAAGAAGGTCGAGCTCGCCAACCGCGCCGAACTCGCCGATGCGATCGCCAAGCTGCGAGCGACGGATCTGTCGGAGCGCAACGCGATGGCTGACGCCGTCTCCCAAAGCGAAAAGTCGACCGACGCCAAGCTGCCGGAGATGTATACCGAGGCCGCCAAGCCCAAGTCGCAGCGCTCGCTGGCCGCCACCATGCCCTGGTACAATGCGGTCGGCGACATCGAAACAGCGCTGGTCAAGGCCTCCGACGCGACCTCGAACGCGGTTCGGCTGGCAGATCCCGCTCTGGCCGACCTGCAGGCCTTCAAGGCCGCCGGCTGGCGCGTGCGCTCCTTCTACGGCACGCAGTGCTCGATCCTGCGGCCCGCGCTCGGCTCCGGCAAGACGCTTGAGCCAGCACAGCAGCGCGCGCTCGGCGAGGTTCGCGGCGCGACCAATGCGAGTCTTGCCCAGCTCAAGCAGCTGAGCGCCCGTCCGGGCGTCGCGCCCGAACTCGCCCGCAAGGTGGCCGTGGCCACCGGCGATGTCGAGGCTGCCAATCTCAAGATGGACGAACTCGTCGGCTAGCTCGGTCAGGGCGCTGGCCCGGTCATCGCGGCCGAGGAGTGGACGAAGCAGTGCAATGCGCCGTTCACCTCGATTGTCGGCGCCGTCGTCCAGTCATTCGACGACATGGAAACGGTGACCCGTAACGGGCTGGCGCAGGCCCGGACGCGGCTGGCCGCGATGTCTGGCCTGCTCGTCGCGCTGCTCGCGCTCAGCGTCTTGAGCTGGCGCGGAGTCCAGCGCCGCATCGCCCGGCCGCTCGTCTCGCTGAAATCGGCGCTCGACGGCATGCAGGCCGGCGACTTCTCGCAGGCCATCCCGACTCCGCCTTGCCGTGACGAGATCGGCGCCCTGAGCGGCGCGCTCGAAATCTATCGCGAGAACGCGCTGACGCTGGAGGCCAACCGCCGCCAGCGCGAGACCGAGATGCAGGCAGACGCCGAAAAGGCGGTGGGCGTGCAGAACTTGGTCCGCGACGTCGGCGACGTCGTCTCCGCGGCGGCCGCCGGCGATTTCTCGGCGCGTTTGCAGATCGAGCATGCCGACGAGCAGATGCAGAAGCTGGTTGCGGGGATCAACGAGATTAATGCGGTGGTGGATTCGGCGACGAGCGAGTTTGCCGCCGCGCTGCAGGCGGTCGCCGATGGCGATCTGACCCATCGCGTCGAGACGGCCTACCGTGGAAAATTCGCCGAGCTCAAGGGCGCGATCAACGAGACCGTCGACCGKCTSTCKGCGACGGTGCGGACGATCCAGGTGACSTCGTCGGATGTCGGCCTGGCGGCGCGCGAGATCAACATGGGCGCCGACGATCTGTCGAAGCGCACCGAAGAGCAGGCCTCCTCGCTGGAGGAGACGGCGGCGACGACGGAGGAGCTTGCGGCGTCGGTGAAGGCGTCGGCCGCGGCCTCGCGGCAGGCGGCGGCGATCGCGACCGAGGCGATGGAGGCAGCCCAGGGCGGCGGCGCGATCGCGACCGAAGCGGTGGCTGCGATGTCGCGCATCGAGGACGCCTCGAAGAAGATCTCCGACATCATCCGGGTGATCGACGACATCGCCTTCCAGACCAACCTGCTGGCGCTGAACGCGGCGGTCGAGGCCGCGCGCGCCGGCGACGCCGGCAAGGGTTTTGCGGTCGTCGCAAGCGAGGTGCGCACGCTGGCGCAGCGTTCGTCGGCGGCGGCCAAGGACATCTCCGGCCTGATCTCGTCGAGCAACGCCGAGGTCACCGGCGGCGTCAGGCTGGTGCGGCAGGCGGGCGATGCGCTGACGCAGATTCTCTCGGCCTCGCAGAAGGTCGCGGCCACCATCGCCGACATTTCGGCGGCGTCGGGCGAGCAGGCCAACGGCATCGACGAGATGAGCCAGGCTATCGCCCATCTCGACGAGATGACGCAGCAGAATGCGGCGCTGGCCGAACAGAGCGCGGCGTCCGCCGGTTCGCTGTCTGGCAAGATCGGACAGCTCAACGACCTCGTCGCCGCGTTCCGCACCGGGCCGGAGTCGGCCCAGGGCCACGCTGCGCCGCGCACGCCCTACGCCCCACCCCCGCAGCGCGCCACGGACCGCGCCGCCGGCGAGCCCGAGCGCCTGCGCAAGCTCGCCGAGGCCGCCTTCGCCCAGACCAAGGCCGCGCCGGCCCCGGCACGACCCGCCCCCGCCAGGAAGGCCGTCAACGCCCGCGCCTCCGACGCAGGGTGGGAAGAGTTCTGAGGAAAAGGAGCCGTCTGCTGCAAAAGCCGCATGCATCCAACAACAAAAAAGGCCACCCGCGAGGGTGGCCTTTTCCTTATCGGCGAACAGGCGATTTGATCAGCGTGTCGTGCGACGCGTCTCGCGAACCACCGAGGGAGCCGTGATAGCTCCAGCCGCACCGCCGACGACCGCGCCGACCGGGCCAGCAACCACCGCGCCCGTACCGGCGCCTACCGCCGCGCCGCCGATGCGCTGCTCGGTCGTATTGCCGCAAGCGCCGAGCGCCAGCGCGGCCACGGCGATAAAACTCAATGTCGAAATTTTCATGATCGCTATCCCCAATGGGTTGAGTGACTTGGCAACGCCGCAGCGGCGGCCAATGTTCCCTTGGGCGCGGCGGCGCGAGTATCACGACGGGCTGCGCCGCAGAAAGCCCAGCCACCACGATCCTGCCCGACACATCCCCGGCATCTGCGCCCTGATCGCGCTTTGGGGCGCCTTTCGACTTGCGATCCGCGCAGAAATCCGTATACAGCCGGCATCGCATCAGCCGCACCGCCAGCGTGGTCGATGAGGGCCGGTTTCCGGTTCGCGTCGTCGGCTGGTTTTTGGCAAGGCTTTCGTTATTGACCGATTCGGCCGCAGGGCCGGCCCGGCGGAGTTTGAGACCGATGAAGATCCGCAATTCGCTGAAGTCGCTGCGCGCCCGCCATCGCGACAACCAGCTCGTGCGCCGCAAGGGCCGCGTCTACATCATCAACAAGGTCCAGAAGCGCTTCAAGGCGCGCCAGGGCTGAGGTTTCGCGCGGCTCAATGTCGCCGCGCCTCCCTCTGCCACGGTTGGACGTATCATGGCGGGGCGCCCAGGGGCGCACCCGCTTTTTTGCGTTGTGGGTTCGCTCTCCCGTGAATTGACGTGGTGCGGCGCATCATGACACTCTGCGGTATGATGATCCCTCGCACGCTCCCGATCGTCCTCGCTCTGGCGCTGACCGCCGGCATCCCGCTCGGCTCGACCATCGCCGGCGCGCAGCAGACGCCGCAGCAGCACCCGGGCGCAGTCGCCCCCGCCGACAAGGACGACAATCCGGCCGCCGCCGCGCCTGCTCCGTCGCGCACGCCAGCCGCCACGCTGAACCGGCTTTTCGAGCGACTCTCCGCAGCCAAGACGCCCGAAGAAGCCAAGGGCATCGCCAGCCTGATCCAGCGCCGCTGGGCGCGCTCGGGCTCCGACACCGCCGACCTGTTGATGACGCGCGCCCAGACGGCCTTGCGCGACAAGCAGATCGAACTCGCGATCGAACTGCTCGACCGCGTGATCTCGCTCGAGCCCGACTGGGCAGAGGGTTGGAACCAGCGCGCCAACGCGCTGTTCATCGCCGGCGACCCGATTCGCTCCATGCTTGATATCGGCGAGGCGCTCAAACGGGAACCGCGCCATTATGGCGCGATGATGGGGCTGGGCACGATCCTGCGCCAGCAGGGCGACGAGAAGCACGCCATGGTGGCCTATCGCAGGGCTCTGACGATCTATCCGCAGATGGAAGCGATCAAGGACGCCGTCCAGTCGCTGGCAGCGGAGGTCGACGGCCGCGACGCCTGAACCGGCTCGCCGGCTCCGCACGAAACCAAACCGGGCGCAGCGACGTATGCCGACCATGCTGATCCGCGCCCTTCTGATTCTTCTCGTCCTCGCAGCCGCAGCCCTCATTCTCCGAACCGAATGGATCGCCGCCGAGGCTGCCCGGCTTCATCCGCCAAAAGGCACCTTTCTGGCGATGCCAGGGGGGCGCTTGCACTATGTCGAGCGCAAGCCTGCCGGCGAAGCGCGCGGCACTGTGGTGCTGGTCCATGGCGCATCCTCGGACCATGCCGACCTGCTCGCGACGCTTGGGCCCGAACTCGGCCATTACCGCGTGATCGCGCTCGACCGGCCGGGACAGGGCTGGAGCGACCGCATGGAGGGGTCGGCCATGGCCGATCCCGGGCGACAGGCAGCCGTGCTATTGCAGGCGCTCGACCAGATCGCGCCGGAGCGCTTCGTGCTCGTCGCCCACTCGCTGGCCGGGGCCTTGTCGGCGCGCATCGCGCTCGACCGGCCAGAGCGGCTCTACGGTCTCGTTCTGCTGGGCGGCGTCACTCATCCCTGGCCCGGCGGCATCGACTGGTACCACCACCCGACATCCTGGCCGCTGATCGGGCCGGTCTTCACGCGCCTCGTCGCCCTGCCGGCCGCGAGCTTTCTGCTCGAAGACGGCGCGAAAAGCGTCTTTGCGCCGCGCCCGGCTCCGCCTGGCTATATCGAGACCGGCGACATCAGATTGTTGCTGCGTCCTTCGGCGTTCCAGGCGAATTCGCAGGACATCGCCGCGACCTACGATTTCGTCACGGCGCAGGTGCCGCGCTATCGCGGGCTGAAAGTACCGGTCGTGGCGATCACGGGAGACAGTGACGCGATCGTCTCGCCGATGATCCACTCCGCCGCGATCGCGCGCGAGGCTCCGATGGGCAAATTCGTACTCCTGCCCGGCGTCGGCCACATGCCCCACCATGCCGCGCCCGAGATCGTGATCGAGGCGATCGACCAGATGGTCGGGCCGAAATCGGGGCTGGCAAGGAACTGACCGGCGCCCCGGGGGCTCGTCACGCCTTCTCGACATGCTCTTTGGTGATGAAGGCGATGCGGACCATGTTGGTCGCGCCCGGCGTTCCGAAGGGGACGCCCGCCACCACGATGATGCGGTCGCCGATCCTGGCGAAATCCTCGCGCACCGCGAATTTGYAGGCGCGGAAGGCCATGTCGTCGATGTCGCTGGCGTCCTTGGTCACGACCGAATGCACGCCCCAGACCAGCGTCAGGCGGCGCGCCGTGGCGCGGTTGGGCGTCAGCGCGATCACGGTCGAGTTCGGCCGCTCGCGGGCGAGCCGCAGCGCCGTCGAGCCCGACGAGGTCCAGGCGGCGATGGCCTTGAGGTTCAGCGTGTCGGCGATCTCATGGGCGGCCTTGGCGATGGCGTCAGCCCCGGTCGCTTCGGGCTCGGCCCGCTGCGCTTCGAGGATCGAGCGATAGATCGTTTCGCTTTCGACCTCCTCGGCGATGCGATTCATCATCGTCACCGCCTCGATCGGATAATCGCCCGCCGCGCTCTCGGCCGAGAGCATGACGGCGTCGGCCCCCTCGAACACGGCGGTCGCCACGTCGGAGACCTCGGCCCGCGTCGGCACGGGCGCGGTGATCATGCTCTCGAGCATCTGCGTTGCAACGACGACGGGCTTGCCCATGCGCCGGCACATCCGGGTGATGCGCTTTTGCGTGCCCGGCACCTTTTCCAGCGGCATCTCGACGCCAAGATCGCCGCGCGCGACCATGATCGCGTCCGACGCCTCGATGATCTCCTCCAGCCGCAGCAGCGCCTGCGGCTTCTCGATCTTGGCCAGCGCCAGCGCCCGGCCGCGCACGATCTTGCGCAGGTCGGCCATGTCCTCGGGCCGTTGCACGAAGGAGAGCGCAATCCAGTCGACGCCGGCTTCGGCCGCCGCTTCCGCGTCCGAACGGTCCTTGTCGGTCATTGCCGAGACCGGGATCGTGGTGTCGGGCAGGCTGACGCCCTTGCGCGACGACAGCCGCCCGGCGATCGTCACTCTGGTCACGGCCTGCGTCGGCGTCGCCTTCTCGACCACGAGGCGAATCTTGCCGTCGTCGAGGATCAGGTTATGGCCGGGCTCCAGCGCGCTTAGAATCTCCGGATGGGGCAGGTGCACGCGCTTGACCGTGCCGGGCGCGGTGTCGGAATCGAGCGTGAACTTCGCGCCCTTTTCCAGCATCACCCCGCCATCGCCGCCGAACTGGCCGACACGCAGCTTGGGGCCCTGAAGATCGGCCAGGATGCCGACCGGCCGACGGAACTTCGCCTCCAGCGAGCGCAGCATCGTGATCTTCTCGGGCAGCGTCTCGCGCTGGGTGTGGCTCATATTGATGCGGAAGACGTCGACGCCCGCCTCGAAAAGTTTGGCGCACATTTCCACGGTCGAGGATGCGGGCCCCAGCGTCGCGATGATCTTGATCCGGCGTTCGCGCTTCATTGCGTCTTTATCCTTCAGGGCCGCGGCGGCGCGGCGCCGGTGGGGTCGGTCAACTGGATCGTCCAGCTCTTTTGTTCGCCGGTGTCGACCTCGAAGAAGCCGGCACGGTCGAAGCCGCGCGCCAGGCAGTCCTCGATGCCGCGAATCGTGAATTCCTTGTTGCGCGTGCACATGGTGGATTTGCCCGTCCACTCGCCGCCCTTGTCGTAGTCGAGGGCGTGCACATAATAAAATCGCGCCGCAAGCGTTCCCCGCAGCAATGTCTCGCAACCGCGCGGGCTCAAGTTCCACCAGCCCTCGGTGATCCAGCCCTGCGCGTCGCGATAGCCGATCGAGACGCCGATGCGGCTGCCGGTGGTATTGCACATGCGCAGATCGGCCCATGCCGGCGCGGAAAAGCCGGCAAGGCCAGCCGCCAGCAGCATGAGACGAAGCAGGGATTGGTCGATTCGGGGCATGGTCACGGGTCGATCAGGATCACGCGGCAATCATTCACATTGGTCAAGGTCGGCCCTGTCCGCAGCAGGTCTCCGAGGGGCTCGAAGAACCCTGTCGAATCGTTGTCGGCCAGGCTTTGGGCGGGAGCGAGGCCAAGTGCGGTCGCCCGCGCCAGCGTCGTGGGATCGACCAGCGCGCCGGCCGGGTCGGTCGCCTCGCCGCCGCCGCCATCCGTCCCGTCGGTATCGCCAGACAGCGCGACGATATCGGTCTCGCCTTTCAGCGCGATTGCGAGCGCCAGCGCATATTCCTGGTTCGGCCCGCCCCTGCCCTTGCCACGCAGGGTCACGGTGAGTTCTCCCCCTGAGAGGATCGCCACGCGACGACCCTCGGTTTTGAACCGCAAGGCGAGCGCCGCGTGGGCGGAGGCGACGTTTCGCGCCTCGCCCTCGCAATCGGCGCCGAGATCATGGACCGCAAAGCCGGCAGCCTCGGCTGCCTGGCGCGCAGCCACGATCGCGTCGGCCGGGCGGGCGATGATGCGAAACGCGCTGTTTGCGAAAGCAGGGTCGCCCGGCTTGGGCGTCTCGCTGGCGTCGTCGTCGATCAGCGCCTGCGCCGCCGGCGGCAGGACAAGTCCGTAGCGTGTCACGATGGCGCGCGCCTGCGCCATCGTCGTTGGATCGGGAACGGTCGGTCCCGAGGCGATGGCGGTCGGTTCGTCGCCGGGCACATCGGAGATCGCCAGCGTCAGCAGCCGGGCCGGCGCGGCGGCAAGCGCGAGCCGGCCGCCCTTGATGCGCGAGAGGCGCTTGCGGACGATGTTCATCTCGCCGATCGGCGCGCCCGAGCGCAGCAGCGCCTTGTTGACGGCCTGCTTCTCGGCGAGCGTCAGGGCGCCAGCCGGCGCGACCCAATTCGCCGAACCGCCGCCCGAAAGCAGCACCAGCACGAGATCGTCGGCGGTTGCCGAGGCCGCCAGTTCCAGCGCCTTCGCCGCACTGTCGATACTGCCCTGGTCGGGCACCGGATGGCCGGCCGCGACCATCGGGATATGACGCGTCCTCGTCTCATAGCCATGGCGCGCCACGGCGTGGCCGACGAGCCGCTCCGCCGGAAAGCCTGAATCGAGATAATGCGCCTCGGCCAGCGCCGTCATCGAACCGGCGGCCTTTCCGGCGGCGAGCAGGATCAGGCGGCCAACCGCAGGCGCTGCCGGCAGATGCGTAGGCAGGCAGCCGGCGGGATGGGCGCGTGCGACGGCGGCATCGAAAATCATGCGCGCGACGACGCGAAGGTCTGCCCTGTCCTGCGTCCTCGCCTGCACCGCCGCCCCGCTTTCCGCCCGAACGCCCTGTCGATTTCATCGACTTTCGTTGCTGATTCTTTTAAGTCGCGGCTGGGCGGACGTCATCAGGCTTTTGCCGATATAGTCATACTTTTCGAGGCGTCGCATGCGATCGGATTTCGCGGCCAGCGTGCCCACGGCAGAACGTCTGCCGGGCGAGGTCGAGGTTATTCAAGGCGACCCCAGGACCGGGATGCTGCTGCTCTGCGACCATGCCTCGAATGCGATCCCGCCCGAACTTGCGTCGCTGGGCCTGCCGCCGGCCCAACTCGAACGCCACATCGCCTACGATATCGGCGCCGCCGAGATGACGCGCGCCATGGCCCGGGCGCTTGGCGCGCCCGCCGTGCTGAGCAACTTCTCGCGCCTGCTGATCGACCCCAATCGCGGCCTCGACGACCCGACGCTGGTGATGCGGCTTTCGGATGGCGCGATCGTTCCCGGCAACCGCCATATCGATGCAGATGGCGTCGCCGAACGCGTGGCGCGCTACTACAAGCCCTATGACGTCGCCATCGACGCTGCGGTCGAGGCCGCCCTGACGGCGGGCCACCCACCCGCGATCGTCTCGCTGCATTCCTTCACGCCATTCTGGAAAGGCGTCGCCCGGCCCTGGCATATCGGCGTGCTCTGGGACCATGACGGCGTATTGTCGAAGCTGCTGATCGCCGCGCTGCAGACGCAAGTTGATCTGATCGTCGGCGACAACGAGCCCTATTCCGGTGGATTGCCGGGCGACACGATCGACCGACACGCCACGCGCCGGGGCCTGCCCGACACGCTGATCGAGGTCCGGCAGGATCTGATCGCAAGCGATGCGACGGCGCGCGACTGGGGCGTCAGGCTGGCCGATGTCCTGCCGGGCTGTCTGGAAGCGCTGCGGGCGAGGTGAGACATCGCGGCTGTTGAGAGACCGCCCTCGCCTTCTCTGCGCGGCTTGACGCCGGCCCCCGCCCGATGCGAACCCTCCGGTCAAATCTCGCAACGACCCGCCTGAAGGACATGACCATGGAAGATCCGGTTGCTGGCGATCAGCTGAAGAGCATCGTCGAGCGCATCGAGCGCCTCGAGGAAGAGAAGAAGACCATCTCCGACGACATCAAGGAGGTCTATGCCGAGGCCAAGGGCAATGGCTACGACGTCAAGGTGCTCAGAAAGGTCATCGCCATCCGCAAGCGCGACGCCAATGAGCGCCGCGAGGAAGAGGCGATCCTCGACCTCTATCTGCAGGCGGTCGGCGAGAGCGCCTGAGCCCGACGAATCCTGACGAAGAAAAACCGCGTCATCCCGGACAAGCGGCGCAGCAGCGCAAATCCGGGGTTCATCGCAAGGCGCCGTCGTGCTCTGTGATCGATCCCGGCGCTTCGGCCAGGATGACGCGGTCTACCCGCCAATCGATGGCGCCGGCTTCAAAGCCAGCCATTCTTCCGGAAGCGCCAGTACAGCACCGCGCAGGATGCCACGATCACCGTCAGCACGGTGTGATAGCCGAACTGCAGCTCCAGCTCCGGCATGTTCTTGAAATTCATGCCGTAGATGCCGGCGACCGCCGTCGGCACGGCGAGAATCGCCGCCCATGACGCGAGCCGCTTGGTGATCGCGTTTTCCTGGCTCTGTCCGATGAGCAGGCTCGCCTCGAAGGCGAAGGCGAGCACTTCGCGCAGGCTGTCGATCTTTTCCTGCACCGTGCGGACATGGTCGGTGACATCGCGGAACATCGGCGCCAGTGTCGGCCTGACCTGCGGGACATTCGCATTGGTCAGGCGCTGGCAGACATCGACCAGCGGCGCCACCGCGTTGCGCAGGCGCAGGAGATCGCGGCGCAGCATGTAGAGCCGCTCGATGTCGTCGCGCGTCATCGGCTGGGCCAGCACCTTGTCCTCGAATTCCTCGACCTCGTTATGGACCGCCTCCAGCACCGGCATGTAGTTGTCGACGATGAAATCAAGGATCGCGTAGAGGATGAAATCCTCGCCCTTGGCGAGCGAGGTCGGGCAGGTCTCCCAGTGCTGGCGCACCGCCTTGTATGAGGTCGAGGCGCCATGGCGCACACTGACGATATAGCCCTGGCCGACGAAGATATGCGTCTCGCCGAAGGCGATCCGCTTCTCCAGCATCTGCGCGGTTCGCGCCACGACGAAAAGCGCGTCGCCATACTGTTCGAGCTTGGGGCGCTGATGGGCGTTGGTCGCGTCCTCGACCGCCAGCGGATGCAGGTTGAACTGCTTCTGGACGCAGTGCAGCAGATCGGCGCCGGGGTCGAGCAGGCCGATCCAGACGACATGCCCGTCCTTGCGGGCCCATTCCCCTGCCTCTTCGACCGGAATATCGGCGATGCGCACGCCATGCGCATAGACGCTGGAGGCGACGACACCCGCCTCATGCGCATGGCCATGCTCGGCAAGCGACGCAGGGACGGTGTGACCAGATCCGACCGTGCGGGCAGGACTGAATTCGGCGACAGACATGGCGACACCCTGTCGACAAGACGACACTGGCAGGCAGGCTAGACCGTTTGCCGGAGCGGGCGAAGCAAATCTTTGCGCTCCATCACACCGCGTGATGCGTGAAATCACCCGAATTCGCGTGGCAATCCGCATCCGTGCCGGCACTCTCTCGGCATGTTTTGATCGGGAGAACGACATGCTGCTCGTGGGAATGCTGGACAGCCCCTATGTCCGCCGCGCCGCCGTCACAGGCACATTGCTCGGCCTCGACTTCGAGCATCGCTCGGTCTCGGTGTTTCGCCATATGGACGCCTTCGCGGCGATCAATCCGCTGATCAAGGCGCCCACGCTCGTCACGGACGACGGCACGGTCGTCACCGACTCGACCCTGATCATCCAGCATTTCGAGGATGTCGCCGGGCGCTCGCTACGCCCCACCGAGGCTGGAGCGCGCGCCCGAGACCTCTCGCTGACCGGCATCGGCATCGTCGCCGCCGACAAGGCGGTCGCGATCGAATATGAGCGCAAGCGCCCCGAGCCCCAGCGCTACGCACCCTGGCAGGAGCGTATCGTCACCCAACTTCATACCGCGCTCGACCTCCTCGACGAAGCAGCCCTGGGTGGCGAAATTGCAGCGGGGCCGAACCTGCGGCCGGGCGACATCGCAGCCACGATCGCCTGGGGCTTCTGCCGCTTCGTCATCCCCGACCATGCGCCACCCGAACGCTGGCCGGCGCTGGCGGCCCATGCCGCCGCCTGCGAGGCGCGCGACGTCTTCAAACACTGGCCGATCGATCGCGAAAAGCCGTAGGAGGCCAAATCAACGCAATGTGGATGATCGCCGACACGACGCCGTCATCCTGGACAAGCGGCGCAGCCGCGCAGATCCGGGATCCATCGTAAGGCGCCGTCAGCAGTCTATGATGGATTCCGGCGCTCCGCTTCGCTACGGCCAGGATGACGAGGCGTTTCCGAGCGCAGACGAAGCAGGTTTAATTCTGGACGAAGTTCGTCGGCAGCGGCCTGATCGCCGGCCCGGTGAACGAGCCGGTCTTGGCGTCGCTGGGCTCGGCATGGCTGAAGCCGAGCGACGCGGCGGGGCCAGGCGCCTGGATCGGCGCGCCGAAGCCTGCCGGCGCGGCGCGCGCCCGCGCTGTCGCGACGGTGACGGCCCGGCCGTCGGGAGCCGCGCTACGCGTCACGGCCGCGAAGAGCGAATCGAGACCGGAGCGGTCGGCATCGTATTGCGCGACGATCGGCGTATCGGGATTGGGCGGGCTCGATACATGCCGGCTGGCAGCCACTGGGGCCGGCGCAGGCGCAGCCGGCCCGGCGCGCGGCACGGAGGCGAGCGAGAAGCCCTCAAAGTGCGGCCTGCCGGGAGGCAGCGGATGAGTGACGGTGACAAGCTTGCCCTCGGGCCTCGCCAGGGGCGCAACCGTCGCATCTGTGCCGCTGCGCAGATCCGCAAGCGCGAGATTGGCCAGCGCGACCGGGCGCGCGGGTGGGATCGGCGCATTGACCGGCTTGCCCGCGGCCAAAATCTCAGGCTTGCCGACGATGACGGTTTCGATCAGTGCCGCCATCTGGTCGGGCCGGCGCGGCGGCAGCGAAGCCAGCACGAGCCTGTCTGCCGGGCCTAGCCCCGGCTGCGGCGCGAAGGCGAGCGCCCCGCCGGTGCCGGGCAGAGCCGCGATCTGGGTCGCGGGCGACGCATCGGCGGGGATGCTCAGCCCACGCGGACGGGCCAGTGGCAATGGCGCATCGATCAGCCTCGGCCGCTTGTCCTCGGGCGGCGGCGGGGGCGGAGGTGGTGGCGGGGCCGCAGCGAGCGCTGCGACCTGCGTCTCCTGCGGCTCGATGATCTTGGGCGCCAGCCGCTCGGAGCGGCCACGCAACACGCTGCGCACGGCAGGCTCCGGCACGGGCTGCGGCACGGCGGCCGCGAAACGGCCGCCATCATTGGAATTGCTGTCGTCGCGGGCGTAGCCCGCATAGGCCATGACGGTCGGCTGCGGCTTGGCCGGCCCGGACCGGCCGCGCGTCGGGCGCGCATCGGCCTCCTCGTCGTCGCCGCCAAACAGCGACGCCCACAGGCTCTTGCGGCCAGACGAGATCACCGCGCCCTCGTCGAGCTCGGCGGAGGCGAAGCCGGCGACGGAACCACCGCGCGCCAGCACATCCGCCTTGGCCAGCTCATAGCCGGCCAGCGGCTGCCCGTCGGCCGGCAGATGTACGGTCTTCTCGTCCGGGAACAGCCGCACCAGCTGGTCGCGCGTCATGCGCGGCCAGGAGCGGACCGAACCGGCGTCGAGATGCACGAAGGGGGTGTGCGCGCCGGGATAGAAACCGACCCCGCCGCGCTGGAGCCGCATCCCGGCCTCGCGGATCTTCACGGTCGGCGTATCCGGCAGATAGAAATCCATCGCCTTGCCGAGCATGTGCTGGCTGTTCTTGGCGACGGCGCGCGAACGCCGCCGCAGCATCGAGTTGGTGCCAGGCGAGCGGTAGGCCGAGACGACGTGGAACGGCTCTTCCGAACCGACCTCGCGCTGGACCTCCCAGGCGAGATCGAACAGGCGCGGATCCATCCGGATCGGCTCGTCGATGCGCCAGTCGCGCAGCGCCCAGTTCAGCTTGTCGAGGGCCTCGGAGACATAGCGGCCGTCACGCTTGAAGGTGACGGTGGTGTCTTCCTTGGTGTGCATGTGGCGGATGGTGATGGTGCGGGTGTCGCCATTGGCGACGGCGTCCTGCGTGCCGCGTATGCCGACGAGCGTCGCCACGGCAGCAACGCCCAGCGCCAGAAGCCGGCGAAGTCCGGACGTCCTGCGGAAAGACGACCCGTCCGGACGCGTGGCGATCGACCTGCCCAATCTGCTTGACCCGTCTCGATGTTCGCCTGAAACGGCGCGATGAACGTGAACGAACAGTTGCGGAGAAGCGTTAACGACTCGTTATCAGGCACGCAATCGGCATGCCATGATTTAAGTCCGCATTGTTTCGCTAGCGGCCGATCATGGCGAAAACGCGCCCGTCAGAGCGCGCCGCCTCAGCCGCGCGGCTCAAGCGCCTGCCGCACCAGCCTGTGGAACCCGTAGAGATCCTCGAAGATCGTCAGGCTGCCATCGGCCTCGACGACATGGGTATTGTAGACGAGATGGATCGCCAGCGGCTGCGGCAGGTTGATCCGGCGCTCGCCCGAGCCGATCAGCTTCTTCAGCCGCTCATGCGACCATTCCGGCCCCAGCACCTGATCGGCCAGCGCAAACGGGTTCTCGACGCGCACGCAGCCATGGCTGAACGAGCGCCGCTCGCTGGCGAAGAGGCGGCGATTGGGCGTGTCGTGCAGATAGACCGCATGATCATTGGGAAACATGAACTTGATCCAGCCGAGCGCGTTGCGCTCGCCCGGCGGCTGGCGCACCGAAATGTTGTTGCCATGCCGCGTCACCACATAGCCGCGCTTGGCGGCGTATTCGGGATCGGCCGCGAGCCCCGGCAGGAACTCCTTCTTCAGGATCGAGGGCGGCACGTTCCATGACGGATTGACGATGACGTGATCCATCTTGTGCGAAAAGATCGGCGTTGCCGTGTCGGGCTTGCCGACGATCGCACGGGTCTGGTGCACCACCTTGCCGTCGCGGATCACCCGGACGAGGAACTCCGGCACGTTGACGAAGATATGGTTCTCGCCGAGATCGGGCGGCAGCCAGCGCCAGCGCTCCATTTGCGCGATGACGTCCTGTTCGCCGCGCGCCGAGGCCGGCGTGCCTAGCGCTGCGAGCGTCCGCTCGCTGAGCACGCCATTGGCCGGAAGCCCGGCCTTCTTCTGGAAATCGGCCAGCGCCAGCGCGGTCGAGCGGTCGAAGACGGGCTCCTCCGCCGGGCCGAGACCCAGCCGCGCCCGAACCAGCGGGACGCGATCGTCGCGCATGCCGAGCTTCAGCGCCGGCCCGGCTGGGATGCGGACCAGCGGCGTGTCGTCGAGATGACCGCGCAGTTCCACGAGCTTGGCCTTGAGGCGGCGATAGCCTTCATGGGGCGGATTATAGGCGGAGAGCGCCGCGCCGGGATCAGGCACCGCCGTCAGTTCGGACAAAACTTCGGTGGCCGAGGGCAGATAGAGCGTCGGCGTGATCAGCTTGGAGAGGCGGCGCGGGTCGATCCGGCCGCCGCGCGCATCGCGGGCATAGAGCACGGCCAGCGCCGACAGGCGCACATCCGCCTCGGCCAGGCTGCCCTTGTCGCTCGCCTCGAACACCGGCAGCGCATAGTCGGTCGGCCTCAGACCGTCTTCACCGGCGCGGCCCAGTTGGGCGACGAGACGGCTCGCAGCATCGCTCCAGCCCCGTCCGTCGATCCAGAACGGCTTGTTCTGGTTGGCCTGATAGGCGGCGATGATCTCGTTGCGCTCACGCTCGGCGAGCCGTGGCAGCGCCAGACCTTCCGCGGTGCGGCTCGCAACCTCGGCCGCGAGATCGGAACCCGGCGGCAACGCAACCACCACGCCTGGCAGGTCCGGCGGCGGAATCACGACAGTGTCGGGCGCGGCCGAGCGCACCGGCTCGGTCAGGGGCGCCTGCGCGGGCTCGACGTGCCGCCTGAGCACCGGCACCAGCGCGGGATCGGCCGGCGGCACCTCGACATCGGGGATTTCGAGCAGGACCGGGCGATCGTCGACGCCCTGGGTGGCCGGCGAAACCGGCGGTGCTTCCAGCGTCGCAAGACCGCCTTGCGGCCGGGCGGACGGCGCGACCGTTCCCGTCACCATGCCCGGCTCCGGGGCCTCGATCGACGGTTCGAGCCTGACGATGACATCGGGCAGCGCCGGGGGCGCGATCCTGTCAGGCGTGTCGCCGTCCAGAATCACCAGCGCCGGCTGCTCCGGCAGCGCGATGCCGAGCAGCGGATCGGTCCCGGCGACGGCCTGAACGGCCGCATCGGATTCGGCAGGCATCGACTGGGGCAAGCCCTGCGCGCAGGCGGCGCCGACGCCGAGCGCCAGAGCGAAAGTCAGAGCGGAGGCCGAAGCCAACCCCGCCCAATGGCGACGACGCATGGTCGCTATCCCCGATTTTCGCCAAATCAGCGCCATTCCTGCGTGACTCGGCCGGTTTCGACAAGATGCGGCGGTGCAACAACCCCCGCTATTCACGAGCTTCTGGCGGTCTACGCCGCGTCGGAGCCTTCGGAGGCGGGTTCGTTCTCGATCAGCCCGTAATCCTTGAGCTTGCGGTAGAGCGTCGAGCGACCGATGCCGAGCTTGCGCGAGACCTCCGACATGTGGCCGCGATAATGCGCCAGCGCGAAGGTGATGATCTCACGTTCGAGATCGTCGAGCTTGCGCATGTCCGAGCCGGCGACGAGATCCAGCGAATTGGGATCGCGCACCGGCATCTGGATGATGCGCGGCGTGTCGTTGCGCGGCTCCTGCCGGGCGAACGAGGCCGGCACCGGCGGGATGCGGACGTCGAAGCCTTCCATCTGCGCCGCGATCTGCGGGAACTCGGCCACGGTGAGTTCATCGCCATCAGCCAGCACGACGGCGCGGAACATCGCATTCTCGAGCTGGCGGACATTGCCCGGCCAGTCGTAATCGGCGATCAGCGACAAAGCCTCGGCCGCGATGCCGCGCAGCTTCTTGCCTTCCTCGGCAGCGAAACGCGCGACGAAACCCCGCGCCAGATCGGCGATGTCCTCGCGGCGCTGGCGCAGCGGCGGCAGCGTGATCGGGAAGACGTTGAGGCGATAGTAGAGGTCCTCGCGGAATTCGCCCGCCTTGACCTGGTCGAGCAGGCTCTTGTTCGTCGCCGAGATGATGCGGATGTCGACCCGCACCGACTTCTTGCCGCCGACGGGGTCGACCTCGCTTTCCTGAATCGCGCGCAGCAGCTTGACCTGTGCGTCGAGCGGCAATTCGCCGACCTCGTCGAGGAAGAGCGTGCCGCCATTGGCCTCGACGAACTTGCCGATATGGCGTTCGGTCGCGCCGGTGAACGAGCCCTTCTCATGGCCGAACAGGATGGATTCGACGAGGTTGTGCGGGATCGCGCCGCAGTTCACCGTAACGAAGGGCTTGCCCTTGCGGTCGCTGGAGCCCTGGATCGCGCGCGCCAGCACCTCCTTGCCGACGCCCGATTCGCCCTCGACCAGGATCGGGATGTTGGATTTTGCCGCGCGTTCGGCCAACCGCACCACGCGCGCCATATCCGGGCTCTTGGTGGCGAGGTCGCGGAAGCCGAGCGTGCCGGTGACGCGGCGCTTGATGTGGCGCAGTTCATGTTCGAGCGCGCCCAGCTTCAACGCGTTCTTCAGCGAAATCTGCAGCCGCTCGGCCCCGACCGGCTTGACCACGAAATCGACCGCGCCGGCGCGCATCGCCGAGACCACGGTCTCGATCGAGCCATGCGCCGTCTGCACGATCACCGGCGTCTCTATGCTGCGCTCGCGCAGGGCAGCCAGCACGCCCATGCCGTCGAGATCGGGCATCACGAGATCGAGAACCACGGCATCGAACTTCTCGCCGTCACCATGTCCAAGCAGGTTGAGCGCCTGATCGCCGCTCTCGACGGTGACCACGTCATAGCCGAATCGCTTCAGCATGGCGTCGAGCAGGCGGCGCTGGACGGGATCGTCATCGACGACGAGAACGGTGGAAGTCATGAAACCTCGAAGGCCAGGCAGTCAAAAGCGGAGATTGCGCAACGGAATCGGCTGTTCCGTTCTGGGGCATCCTCGGCCAGAACGGTTAAGCGGCGCTTAAGCGCCACAGCGGGCGGCAAACCGATCGGCCGCGACCGTGCAACATTGATCGGCGGCGTCTCTCCACGCATATGAGTAGCGGGCCGCTCAGGGCCGACGAGGTGTTCCAGAGATGAATGTCGCCATCACAGGCACGATCGCTCGCGCCAGGGCCGCAGACAGCGCCGCGACGACGGCCAAAGCGCTCGGCCCGCTGCCGCAATGGGACCTGACCCATCTCTATCCGGCGATGGATTCGCCCGAATTTGCAGCCGATCTCGCCCGTGCGCTGACCGAATCGCAGCGCTTCGCGGCGCTCTATCGCGGCAAGCTCGCGGCACTCGCCGAGCGGCAGGATGCGAGCACCGTGCTGGCCGAGGCCGTGAAGTCTTATGAGGTGCTCAGCGACCTGCTCGGCCGCATTGGCGCCTATGCCGGCCTCGTCTATTCCGGCGATACGACTGACCCGCAGCGCGCCAAATTCTATGGCGACACCCAGGACCGTGTGAACGCGGCCGTGACCGAACTGCTGTTCTTCGAGCTGGAACTGAACCGGATCGACCCCGTCATCATGGATCCGCTCGCAAGGCAGGCGCCGCTCTCGCACTGGCAGCCCTGGCTCGACGATCTCGCCAAGGACAAGCCGCATCAGCTTGAGGACCGTATCGAGGCCCTCTTCCACGAGAAGTCGATGACCGGCCACGCCGCCTGGAACCGGCTCTTCGACGAAACCATCGCCTCGCTGCGCTTCGAGATCAGCGGCGAGGAGCTGACGCTGGAACTGACCCTGAACAAGCTGCAGGACGCCGACGGCGCCGTCCGCAAGGCCGCGGCCGAAGCTTTGGGCCAGGTATTTCGCAGCCATCTCCGCACCTTCGCGCTGATCACCAACACGCTCGCCAAGGACAAGGAGATCTCCGACCGCTGGCGCAAATTCGAGGACGTCGCCGATTCGCGCCACCTCGCCAACCGCGTCGAGCGCGAGGTCGTTGACGCCCTCGTGTCCGCCGTGCGCGAGGCCTACCCACGCCTGTCGCATCGCTACTACAAGCTGAAGGCCCGATGGTTCGGCCGTGAGCAGCTCGATTTCTGGGACCGCAACGCGCCGCTGCCGCAAGTCGAGCAGCGCACCATACCCTGGGCCGAGGCGCGCGACACGGTGCTCGACGCCTACAATGCGTTCTCGCCCGAAATGGCCGGCATCGCACGGCGCTTCTTCGACGAACAGTGGATCGACGCCCCTGCCCGCCCCGGCAAGGCGCCGGGCGCCTTCGCGCATCCGACGGTGCCGTCAGCGCACCCCTATGTGCTGGTCAACTACCAGGGCAAGCCGCGCGACGTGATGACGCTCGCCCATGAGCTCGGCCATGGCGTCCATCAGGTGCTGGCCGCGCCCAATGGCGCGCTGATGGCGCCGACGCCGCTGACTTTGGCCGAGACCGCCAGCGTCTTCGGCGAGATGCTGACCTTCCGCCGCCTGCTCGACGGCACGAATGACCAAAAGCAGCGCAAGGCGATGCTCGCCGCCAAGGTCGAGGACATGATCAACACGGTCGTGCGCCAGATCGCGTTCTACTCCTTCGAGCGCAAGGTCCACGAAGCCCGTAAATCAGGCGAGCTGACGGCGGAAAACCTCTGCGAACTCTGGATGAGCGTACAGGCCGAGAGCCTCGGCCCCGCGATCAGGCTCGGACCGGGCTACGAGCCGTTCTGGTGCTACATCCCGCACTTCATCCATTCGCCGTTCTACGTTTACGCCTACGCCTTCGGCGACTGCCTGGTGAACTCGCTCTACGGCGTCTACCAGAACTCGGCCGAGGGTTTTCAGGAGCGCTATTTCGCTTTGCTCTCGGCGGGTGGCACCAAGCACCATTCCGAGCTGCTGGCGCCCTTTGGGCTCGACGCGCGCGACCCGGCCTTCTGGCAGATCGGGCTCAAGATGATCGAGGGCATGATCATCGAACTGGAAGGGATGGAGTGACGCCTCACGTCATGGTCGGGCTTGACCCGACCGTGACGGCATTGCCTCTCAGAACTGCATTCTGAGCCCGACCAACGCGACATTGGCGGTGTAGTCCGCTCCCTGCGCCGTCGAGTTGAGCCGCTCATGGGTGAAGCTCGCGCGCACCGAGAAGGTCCGGGTCAGCTTGTATTCCAGCCTCGCGCCGATGCTGGAGAAATCCTCGCGCAGGCCCTGTCCGTCATATTCCGTGCGGCCGAAGCTGGCGACGCCGGTCAGGATCAGGTTGCGGCGCAGCGCATGCGCGACCTCCAGCGAAACACGCCGCGCCGTGGTGCCGCTGGAGCCGGCGATCGTGGTGTCGCCGAGTTCGGAGGTGCCGCGCAGCGTCACTGTCGTCAGCGGCGTCGGCGACCACAGGATCGCGGCGTCGCCGACGAGCCCGCGCAGGTTCTTCAGCCGGTCGTCGTCATAGGCGCGGTCCTGATAGCCGACCGAGACCTCGCCGGTGACCTGGCGGCTCAGCTCGATGGTCGAGCCGACGCGGCCGGTGAGGCCGTTCGAGGACCGTTGAAAGCCCGACGAATCGAAGGACTGGTCGAACTGGCGGGTGTCAATCTCGCCCTGCACGAAGGGCTTGATGCCGGGCGTCAGCTCATAGGCGGCGCGCAGTCGCAGGCCGTATTGGGTCTGGTTGCGGTCCTTCTGGCTCAGCGTCGCGCCGCTGGTCAGTTTCGCGTCCTCGTAGTCGCTGCGATCGACCGAGCCGCGGAGCGTCAGCTGCAGCCGGTTGATGTCATGGGTCACGCCGGCGGACGCGCCGTATTGATAGACCAGCGGACGGCCGGTGACGGAGGCGTTGAGATCGGGCGATCCTGGCCGCTGGGTGTCGAGATTGACCCGGCTTTCGAGCAGGATGCGAGTGTCGCGCGTAGCATCGAGCCGCAGATCGAGCGTACCGGCGGCATCAGGGCGCGAGGCGCTGCTGTCGCGGAAATATTCGCTGTAGCCGCCCTTCAGCGTGCCCTTGAGCTCATGGACGTTCCAGTCCGACTGGACGCCGAGTTCTCCTTCATGGCGGCTGAACCCCGAGCCGTTGCGCGTCGGTCCGCTGACGCGCTGCGGATTGGTGTCGTAGCCGATCGAGTTTGTGATGGCGGGCTTCAGCACGACGCTGCCGAGCCGCAGGCCCAGCGGCGCATAGGCGTCCTCTTCCGCCGCGACACGGCGACGGCGCTGCGGGGGCGGCTCCGTGATCGGCGGCACACCGCTGACCACCGGCTGCGGCGCGCGGAACTGGCGCTGGGTGACGCCGCGCGTATTGCGGGCCTGCACGGGCCGGCTGGCGCGCGGCGGCGCCTTGCGCGAAACGATCGATGTCTGGTTCTGGATCAGCGCGCCCGGCTCGGGCACGCCGTTGGGCGAAGCCGCGACGTTTGCAGCGGCTGCCGGTGTCTCCTGCGCGACATAGCTCGGCGTGCCCGTGCGCAACCCTGCCCCACGCGTCTGCTGCGCAAAGGCTGCCGTCGCGCCCAGCACGAGGCAGGCCGCGGCGACACCGGACGTAAGCAGGATCGGGACGCAGCGGGACACGCGGAAGCCAGGCTCCAGGCAAGAGCAGACCCACCGACATGGCGGGCATGGTTAACGGAGTTAGAACGAAGAGGGTTAAGGAGCCGTCAATGCGGGAACGGCTGGCTGCCTGCCCTGGCGTCTCGCGCTGCCGAATTGCGCTGCGTCCGGTCATGCATCATCATAAGAACACCGGAGCGCTGAAATGGCGAAGTGGCTTATCCTGGCTGGCGGCGTATTTCTGTTTTTCAACGGCATCATGGCGCGGACATACGGCTATGCCAGCCCTGCCAGATACTGCTGGCAGATGGATTATATCGGGCTCCATAGCTGCTTCGCGAGTCCGACTGGGCCTCAGCTCGTGGTGTGGGGAACGACCCTGCTCGGCGCAGCCCTGATCGCCGGCAGTTTTCTCCACGGCAGGCGCAAACCTCGTTGAGCGCCGTGACGGCGCTAAGGCACGGCGTCCGACAGTGGCAAAGACGGCCGGGCTCGTGCTAGAGCCCCGCTCATGACGGCCGACATCCGCGCTTCGGCGCTCCGCACCATCGCCACCGAGCGCTCCGGCCTCGACATCCTGCACGACGCGCTTGCCGACGGGCTGGGCCAGCCCTTCGCGGCGGCCGTCGAGCTGATCCGCATGGCGAGCGGCCGCGTCGTCGTCACCGGGATGGGCAAATCCGGCCATGTCGGGCGCAAGATCGCGGCAACCCTGGCCTCGACCGGCACGCCGGCGCATTTCGTCCATGCCGCCGAGGCGAGCCATGGCGATCTCGGCATGGTCCAGCCCGACGACGTCGTCATCGCCCTGTCCTGGTCGGGCGAGACGGCCGAGCTTGCGGCTATCGTCGCCCACACCCGCCGCTTCCGCGTCGGACTGATCGCCCTGACCTCCAATGCCGACAGCGCGCTCGGGCGCGAGGCCGACATCGCGCTCGTCCTACCGAAGGCGACCGAGGCCTGCCCCAATGGCCTTGCCCCGACCACCTCGACGACGATGCAGATGGCGTTGGGCGATGCGCTTGCCGTCGCGCTGCTGGAAGCGCGCGGTTTCTCGCCGCAGGATTTCTTCGTCTACCACCCCGGCGGCAAGCTCGGCGCCCAGCTCAAGACCGTCGCGAGCATCATGCACCGCGATGACGCCCTGCCTCGCGTCGGTCTCGACGCCGGCGTCGCCGATGTCGTGGCGATGATCTCGGCCAAGGGTTTCGGCTGCGCCATCGTCATCGATCCCGATGGCAGGCTCGCCGGCGTCGTCACCGATGGCGATTTGCGCCGCAAGCTCACCGCCGGCAACGTCACCGCCCGGCGCGCCCGCGACATCATGAGCCCCAATCCCCGCCGCATCGCGCCCGACGCGCTGGCGGTCGAGGCGCTGGAACTGGTCAACCGCCTGCGCATCACCGCCCTGATCGTGGCGGACGCCGACGATCGCCCGGTCGGGCTGGTGCATGTCCACGATCTGCTGAGATTGGGCGTCGCCTGAACGGCTCGCCTATTTCCGGCAGGCGAACGGCAGGAAGGTGCTCGCCGTGCCCGCATTCATCGCCGCGACGACCATAATGTTGGCGAGTTCGAGCTCCTCGGCCGAGCGCGGGCAGACATCGGCCCTGGCCGTGCAGCCCGATGCGAGGAAAGCTGCATGGCTGTCGAGGAAAGGCTGCCCCAACCCCCGCGTGCCGCGCCGTGCCAGCGCCTCGCCCCACGCTTTGCTATAGCGGGCGCACTTCACCTCGGGCCAGCTCGGCGACTGGCTTTCCTGTGCGGCGACAGCGCCGGCAGCGCTCAGCAATGCCAGCACTACCATCGCGATCCGGCAAACGCCGATCACCGCCTCACGCCTTCTGATACAGGAGCCGCGCCCGGATCGTGCCGTCGAGCGCCCGGATCTCGCGCAGGATGTCGACCGCGTCCGTGCCGATGCTGTCGGCCTCCATCACGACATAGCCGATCTCGCCATCGGTCTGGTAGTTCTGCGCGGAGATGTTGACGTGCCGGTTGGCGAAAACGTCGTTCAGTCGCCGCAGCATGCCCGGCACGTTGCGCTGGACATGGATGAAGCGCGTGCCGGCGGGCCGCGGCGTCAGCTGGACCTGCGGGAAATTCACCGCGCCGACAGTCGAGCCGACATCGGAATAGTCGATCAGCTTGCGCGAGACTTCGGCTCCGATGCGCTCCTGCGCCTCTTCCGTCGAGCCGCCGATATGAGGCGTCAGGATCACGTTCTGCAGGCCCTGCAGCGGCGAGACGAAGCGCTCGGCGTTCGAGGCCGGCTCGACCGGGAAGACGTCGAAGGCCGCGCCCGCCAGATGGCCCGAACGCAACGCGGCGGCGGCAGCCTCGAGATCGACCACCGTGCCGCGTGAATTGTTGATGAGATAGGCCCCCGGCCGCATCATCGCGATCTCCTCGGCGCCGATCATGCCCGCCGTCGCCGCCGTTTCCGGGACGTGCAGCGAGACGATGTCGGAAAAGCCGAGCAGGTCGCCGAGGCTGTCGACCGGCTCGGTGTTGCCATGGCGCAATTTGTCGGTCTGGTCGAAATAGACCACCCGCATGCCCATCGCCTCGGCCAGCGTCGAAAGCTGGCTGCCGATATTGCCATAGCCGACGATGCCCAAAATCTTGCCGCGCACCTCGAAGGCGCCGTCGGCGGATTTGTCCCAGCCGCCGGTATGGGCCGCGCGCGACCGGTCGGTGATCCGGCGCAGCAGCATCACGATCTCGCCGATGGTGAGTTCGGCGACGCTGCGCGTATTCGAGAACGGCGCGTTGAACACCGGCACGCCGCGCATCCGCGCCGCTTCCAGATCGACCTGGTTGGTGCCGACCGAAAAGCAGCCGACCGCGAAGAGCCGGCTCGCATGGGCGAAGACCGCGTCGGTCAGTTGCGTGCGCGAGCGGATGCCTAGCACATGCACGCCCTCGACGGCCTTGAGCAGCGCCTCATGGTCGAGCGCCTTGGGCAGCCGGACCATGTTGGTGTAGCCGGCCTGGACCATAAGGTCGGCGGCGGAATCGTTGATGCCTTCGAGCAGCAGGACCTTGATGCGGTCCTTCGACAGGGACAGGCGGGCGTCGGGGTTTTTCATGGGTCGATCAGGCTGGCGGCGGAGCGTTCGCTATAGACCCGCCACGTCACGACACAACCGGATTTTGGTGGTTGGAGGACATCACGGCCGTCTTTCCGGACAAGCCGCGTAGCGGCGCCGATCCGGAATGACGGCGCTCCCACCGAGGACCACCGACCTTAAGCCTTCTCGACCACCAGTGTCGCCCCGTCGACCCGCACCACCTTGACCTCCGCACCCGCCAGCAGCTCCGGCCCGGTGATGCGCCAGGACGAATCGCCGACGCGGATGCGGCCCTCGCCGCCGGTCATGGTGGCGTCGAGCCTGAAGACGCGGCCGATGAGCTGGCGGCCGCGATCGTTGAGGCCGGTCGCGGCGTCGGGTTCGTCGCCCCTGCGCCGCGTCAGGCCACTGCCCGCCAGCACGCTGACGACGCTCAGCGCAGCAAAAACCAGCGCCGCGCCCTGCCAGCCCATGCCGGTCACCCCGACGACCGCGCCGGTGACCAGCGCCGACAAGCCCAGCCAGATCAGGAAGACGCCGGGCGCCAGCATCTCGCCGCCGACCAGCACGAGCCCCAGCACGATCCAGGCCCAGCCGCCCAGCGATGCAAGCCATTGCAGCATGGCGATGCCCTCAGCCGCGCGAGACGGGCGGCACCGAGCCGCGCCGCGCCTCGACCGCGTCCTCGCCGAAGACGGCCCGCGTCAGTTGCGCGATTCCGCCGACCGTGCCCGCAAGCGCGGCGGCCTCGATCGGCACGATCACCAGCTTGCTGTTATGGGCGCTGGCGATCGCCTTGAGCGCATCGGTGTAGCGCTCGGCCAGCAGGAAATTCGCAGCCTGGATGTCGCCCTTGGCGATGGCTTCGCTGACCATGCCGGTCGCGGCGGCTTCGGCCTGGGCCGAGCGCTCGCGCGCCTCGGCGTCGAGGAAGGCCGATTCCTTGCGCCCCTCGGCCGCCAGGATCTGCGACTGCTTCAGGCCTTCGGCCTTGAGGATCTCGGCCTGGCGCAGGCCGTCCGCCTCGAGCACAGCGGCGCGTTTCTCGCGTTCGGCCTTCATCTGCCGGTTCATCGCGCCGACGATGTCAGCCGGCGGGAGGATGTCCCTGATCTCGATGCGGGTGACCTTGACGCCCCAGGGCGAGGCCGCCGCATCCATCACCCGCAGCAGGCGCTCGTTGATCTCGTCGCGATGCGAGAGCAACTGGTCGAGGTCCATCGAGCCGACGACCGTGCGGATATTGGTCATGGTCAGCGTCATCAGCGCCATGTCGAGGCTTGAGACCTCGTAGCGCGCCTTGGCGGCGTCGAGGATCTGATAGAAGGCGGCGGCGTCGATGCGCACGCCGGCATTGTCCTTGGTGATCGCCTCCTGGCTGGGAACGTCGAGCACCTGCTCCATGACGTTCACCTTGTGCCCGACACGGTCGATATAGGGCACGATCAGCCCGAGTCCCGCGCCCAGCGTGCGCGAATAGCGGCCGAAACGCTCGATCGTGTAATTATAACCCTGCGGCACCGTCCGCACGCCGAGCGCGATCGTCAGGATGACCAGCGCGACCACCGCCACGACGACGATGTCGAAACCACCGAACTGCATCGCCTGCGCTCCCTCAACCCTGATCGTCAGCGCAGGCAACCTGACGATTGAGACGGATTGATGCAAGGGCGGCGGGCGCACTCCTGCTTTTGATCAGACGGCGGTTGCGCGCGCCTGCCGGCGACAAGTCAAATCGACGTCCGCGTTTCCAGACGGGCTGCAGCCGAGGGGCTGCGCTGACGCCATCGCGGCGTCGGTTCCAAGGACGTCAGAAATCGGCGCTTGTCATGGGGCTGCCAGTCGATAGCTTAAGCGCCTTGGCGATGCCGGCCCCTCAGCCGGACCGCCGGATGAGCCCATGCAGCAACGACATGGCGCTCCAAACGACAATACTAGGGAGAGACAGCGTGAACACCAGGCTCAAGTCATATCTCTATCTTTCAATCGCCGCGGGCGCGATGGCTCCGTCCCTGTCCGAGGCGGCCGACATGCGGTTGATGACCGGCCCGCAGGGCGGTGTCTGGGTGCCGCTCGGCGGCCAGCTCAAGGATCTCTGGGAAAAGGCGGTGCCCGGCCTTGCCGTGCAGGCGCTGCCGGGTGCCGGAATCGCCAATGTCCGCGCCATCGAGGAGAACAAGGCCGAGGTCGGCTTCGGCAATTCGATCTCGACCGTCGACGGGCTCGCCGGCAACGCGCCGTTCCCGAAGAAGCACACCAACATCTGCAACGTGGCCTCGCTCTACCCGCAGTATTTCCAGATGCTGGTTCCGGTCAATTCCGGGATCAACACGGTCAAGGACCTGAAGGGCAAGGCGATCACCACCCAGCCGCGAGGCAACACCGGGGAGCTCATCACCGGCCAATTGCTCAAGGTGCACGGGCTGAGCTATTCGGACGTGAAGATCTCGTTCGTCTCCTACACCGACTCGGTGCAGCAGATGCAGGACGGGCAGGCCCAGGCCTTCTCGCTCGGCACCGCGATCCCGTCCGGCGCGGTGATGGATCTGGCCTCGGCGCGCGACGTGAAGCTGCTCGATCTCAGCGGCGACCTCGAAGGGATGAAGAAGCTCAATCCTGGCTACACGCTGGTGACAGTGCCCAAGGGCACCTATCCCAAGCAGGATAGCGACGTGAAGGTGATCGGCTACGCTACCCACATCGTCGCCTCCTGCAAGCTGCCGGCCGAGCAGGTCTACGCCATGACCAAGGCGATCGCCGACAACGTGCCGGCGCTGGCTGCGACCAGCAAGGCGCTGGCCAACCTGACGGTAAAGGACATGGCCGAGGACGTCGGCGTGCCGTTCCACCCCGGCGCGGCGAAATTCTACAAGGAAAAGGGCGTTACCGTCGCGACGCAGTGATCTGCGGTCCGCCGCGATCACGGATGACCCGGGCCGCGCGCCAGCCCGGGTCATCCCCCTTGCGCCACCCCTGATTCGAAAGCCGCGCCATGCAGCGCCTCAAGGCCCTTTCGCCGAGCGAAATCCTCATCGGCACGCTCGCGACCGCGATGTCGCTCTACCACATCTGGGTCATCCTGACGGGCGCACCCGAGGCGGTGATCTTCCGCGGCATGCATCTGCTCTTTGCGCTGTCGCTGACCTTCCTGATCTTCCGCTCCAAGACCGATGAAGCGCGGCCGCCGTCATGGCTCGACTATGGTTGGATGGTGATCGCCAGCGCGCCGATCCTCTATCTGTTCGCGAACTACGATTATCTGGTCAACCGGATCTACTATGTCGATGACCTGTCGATCATGGACATGGTCATGGCCGTCGTCCTCGTCGCGACGCTGATCGAGGCGACGCGGCGCGTCATTGGCTGGGCTTTGCCGCTGACCGCGATCGTGTTCCTGGTCTATGCGCTGCTGGTCAGCCGGGTCGAGCCGATGCGGCTGCTTGACCAGCTCTTCATGACGACGGAGGGCATTTTCGGAATCCCGCTTTCGGTCTCGGCCTCCTATGTCATGATCTTCGTGCTGTTTGGCGCATTCGTCGAGCGCACAGGGACGGGACGGCTGTTCATGGATTTCGCCATGAGCATCGCCGGAGGCTCTTCGGGCGGCCCGGGCAAGGTTGCGGTGATCTCGTCGAGCCTATTCGGCACGATCTCGGGCAGCGCCGTCGCCAACGTCATGGTCACCGGCACGATGACGATCCCGCTGATGAAGCGCACCGGCTTCCGCGCGCCCTTCGCCGGCGGCGTCGAGGCGGTGGCCTCGACCGGCGGGCAGATCATGCCGCCTATCATGGGTGCGGCCGCCTTCGTGCTGGCGGAGTTCCTTGGCGTCTCCTACGCGCAGGTGACGATCTGGGCGTTAATCCCGGCGGTGCTGTTCTACGTCGCATGTTTTGGCGCAGTGCATTTCGAGGCGCGCCGGCTCGGCCTCGCTGGTATCGCGCGCGCCGACCTGCCGCGCCTGCGCAATGTCATTTCCGAGCAAGGGCATCTCTTCCTGCCCGTGCTCGTGATCCTGGGAATGATCTACGCCGGATACAGCGCGCCGCTTGCGGCGCTGGCAGGGACAGCTGCCTGTTTCCCTGTCGCGGCGCTGCGCAAATCCTCGCGCGGAACGGTGACCTTCGCCAATCTGCTGGCGGCTCTGATCGAAGGCGCGCGCGGTACGCTTGCCGTGGCGCTCGCCTGCGCCTGCGCCGGCATCGTCATCGGCGCGATATCGCTGACCGGCATCGGCATCGTCTTCACGCAGGTTGTCATCGCGGCGTCCGACCAGAGTCTGCTGCTGGCTTTGATCCTGACCATGATGGCAGGCATTCTCCTCGGCATGGGCATGCCGACGACGCCAGCCTATATTATCATGACGGCACTGCTGGTGCCGGCCCTGATCAAGCTCGGCGTGGTCGCCCCGGCGGCACACATGTTCGCCTTCTATTTCGCCATCATGTCGGCAATCACGCCGCCAGTGGCGCTGGCAGTCTATGCTGCGGCAGGCCTCGCCAAATCCGACCTCTGGGATACCGGCTGGGATGCGGTGAAGATCGGCGCGGCCGGTTTCATCGTGCCGTTCATGTTCGTCTATGAGCCGGCGCTGCTGATGATCGGCGACTGGCCGACGATCATCAGCGCGTCGGTCACGGCGACATGCGGTGCACTGATGCTGGCGGCCGGGCTGCATGGCTTTCTGCTGGCACGGGCCACGGCGGTCGAACGGACGATGCTGCTGGCCGCTGCATTCAGTCTGATCAAACCCGGACTGCTTACCGACCTTCTGGGCCTGGCCTTGGCCGCCGGCGTAGTCGCGTTGCAATGGCCGCGTCGGGAACAGACAGTCCAGGCCGTGCCAGTTGCGCCGGTGATCGACAACGTCCAGAACGGCAGCTGACGGCGCTTCCGCGTGCTCTCACGGACAGGGCGACCGCTGCGCGGAACGCCTCGCCCTCACACGAACTGCCCGTGGCAGTGCTTGAACTTCTTGCCCGAGCCGCAGGGACAGGGCTCGTTGCGACCGACCTTGCCCCAGCTTTCGGGGTCGTCGGGGTTGCGGTCGAGCACCGCCGTGTCGGCGTCCATCGCCGCGTATTGCAGGCCAGTCGAGCCGTAGTCGCCGAATGAGGGCGGCGGCAGTTCGTTCTGGGCCGGCGGAGCGCCGTCCTCGGGCTGCTCGAAGCGAACCTCGATGCGCATCAGGTTGCCGGTGACCTGCTCGCGCAGCCGGCCGATCAGCGAATCGAACAGCTCGAAGGCCTCCTGCTTGTATTCGTTCAGCGGGTCGCGCTGGGCGTAGCCGCGCCAGCCGATGACCTGCCGGAGATGGTCGAGCGTGACGAGATGCTCGCGCCAGAGCGTGTCGAGCGTCTGCAGCAGCACCTGCTTCTCGACATAGGCCATCACCTCCTCGGTGTTGCGCTCGATGCGCGCGGCATAATCCTCGTCGGCGATCTTGCGGATGCGCTCGCGCAGTTCCGCGTCGGCGATGCCCTCTTCCTTGGCCCACTCCTCGACGGGCAAATCGAGATTGAGGAACTGCATCACGCCTTCCTTGAGCGCGGCGGTGTCCCACTGCTCGGGATAGGCCTCTTCCGGGATATGGCGGGCGACCTGGTCCTCGCAGACGCCGTGGCGCATGTCGTCGATGGTCTCGCGCACGCTCGCCTGGCGCATGAAGTCGCGGCGCTGCTCGAACACGACCTTGCGCTGGTCGTTCATGACGTCGTCGTATTTGAGGATGTTCTTGCGGATGTCGAAATTGCGGGCCTCGACCTTGCCTTGAGCCTTCTCGACCGCCTTGTTGATCCAGGGATGGACGATCGCCTCGTCCTCCTTGAGGCCGAGCTTCGTCAGCATGCCGTCCATGCGGTCCGACCCGAAGATGCGCATCAGGTCGTCCTGCAGCGACAGGAAGAATTTCGAGCGGCCGGGGTCGCCCTGGCGGCCGGCGCGGCCGCGCAACTGGTTGTCGATGCGGCGGCTCTCATGGCGCTCGGTGCCGACGATGTAAAGTCCGCCGGCTTTCAGCACGCGCTGCTTGAAATCGGCGACTTCTGCGCGGATGCGCTGCTCTTCGGCCAGACGGTTCGGTCCCTCCGGCATATCGCCGAGATCGTGGCGGATGCGCATATCGGCATTGCCGCCGAGCTGGATGTCGGTGCCGCGGCCGGCCATGTTGGTGGCGATGGTGATGACGCCGGGCGCGCCGGCCTGGGCGACGATATAGGCTTCCTGCTCGTGGAAGCGGGCGTTCAGCACGGCGAAATAGTTCGACGGCTTGCCCTGGCGCGCGGCGGCATAGACCGGCTCCAGCGCGTCGGGCGACGTGAAGTCGATCTGCTGGAAGCCTTCCTTGACCAGCATCTCGGCGACGAGTTCCGAGCGCTCGATCGAGGTGGTGCCGACCAGCATGGGCTGGCCGATCTGCTGGGCGTCCTTGATCTCGCGGATGACGCCCCGGACCTTCTCCTCGAAGGTCCGGTAGACCTCGTCGTCCTCGTCCTTGCGCGACACGGGTACGTTGGTGGGGATCTCGACGACTTCGAGCTTGTAGATCTGGAAGAACTCGTCGGCTTCGGTCGCGGCCGTTCCGGTCATGCCCGCCAGCTTGGAATACAGCCGGAAATAGTTCTGGAAGGTGATCGAGGCCAGCGTCGCGTTCTCGGGCTGGACGGTGACGTGCTCCTTGGCTTCGAGCGCCTGATGCAGTCCTTCCGAATAGCGCCGGCCCGGCATCATGCGGCCGGTGAACTCGTCGATGATGACGACCTCGTCATTGCGGACGATGTAGTCCTTGTCGCGCTGGAACAGCGAATGCGCCCGCAGCGCCTGGTTGACGTGGTGGACCAGCGTTACGTTCTGCGCGTCGTAGAGGTCGCCCTCCTTGAGCAGCCCGGCCTCGCGCAGCAGCTCCTCGATATGGTCGTTGCCGGCCTCGGTCAGCGACACCGCGCGCTGCTTCTCATCGACCTCGTAATCGGTCTTGAGCAGGCCCGGCAGAACCTTGTCGATCTGGACGTAGAGCTCGGATTTGTCGTCGAGCGGGCCGGAGATGATCAGCGGCGTGCGGGCTTCGTCGACCAGGATCGAATCGACCTCGTCGACGATCGCGAAATGGTGGCCGCGCTGGGACATCTGCGCGACGTCGTATTTCATGTTGTCGCGCAGATAGTCGAAGCCGAACTCGTTGTTGGTGCCGTAGGTGATGTCGGAGGCGTAGGCGCGCTGGCGCTCCTCGTCATCGATGCCGTGGACGATGATGCCGACGCTCAAGCCCAGGAAGTTGTAGAGCTTCGCCATCCATTCGGCGTCGCGCCGGGCGAGGTAGTCGTTCACCGTGACGACGTGGACGCCCTTGCCTTCGAGAGCGTTGAGGTAGCATGGCAGCGTCGCAACGAGCGTCTTGCCTTCGCCGGTCTTCATCTCGGCGATGGCGCCCTCATGCAAAACCATGCCGCCGACGAGCTGGACGTCGTAGGGTCGCTGGCCGAGCACGCGTTTGGCGGCTTCGCGCACTGTCGCAAAGGCCGGCACCAGCAGATCGTCGAGCTTGGCGCCATCGGCGATCTGCTGCCGGAACTCGACGGTGCGGGCCTGCAGCGCCTCGTCGCTGAGGGCTGCGACCTCTTTTTCGAGCGCATTGATCGCCGCCACGCGGGGGGCGTAACCCTTCACCCGCCGGTCGTTGGACGATCCGAAGAGTTTCTTTGCGAGCGCGCCAAGCATGTCTGGCCTTTCGATACTGGAGCCTTCGCCTGCGTCGGCGGAAACCCGCGCGCGAGCGATCAGCCCGATAATTCTCAATTCGACCGCGTGTTTAGACGCGTGCGGGTGCGCGGTCCAGCGCGCTTTGCATCGGGTGCGGCCCCGCGCTTGCGACCGAATTCGGGGGAGATGTGGGGCTTTGTCGCGCTTCTTCCAAGGGAGCAGGCGGCGCGAGGCGTCCAGGCGCGCCCGCAAGGCCGCAAAGCTTCGTGATCGCAGCGCCCAACCTACTGAACCGCCTTGCCTTCGCCGCGTTCAACTGGCAGTGCAGCCGAAATCCATGATTGACGCCCTCCGCGAAAGGCCAAGCCCGATGACGCCGTCCCGCATCGCCATGCTGTCTCTCGGTTTCGTGCTCGTCGCGACGCCGGCCGCCTTCGCCCAGACCGCCAAGGCGGAGGCCGACAAGATCGTGGCCAAGGTCAACGGCATGGCCATCACCGAGCGCGAACTGGCGCTGGCGACGGAAGACCTCGGCGAGCGGCTGGCCCAGTTGCCAGAGGACCGCAAGCGCGACGAGGTGATCAACTACCTCGCCGACCTCAAGCTCGGCGCCAAGGCCGCGACCGACGCAAAGATCGCCGACGGTCCAGAATTCGCGGCGCGCCTCGCCTATAACCGCGACAAGGTTCTGCTCGATGAATACCTGTCGCGCGAGGCCAAGAAGGCCGCCACGCCCGAGGCCGCCCGCAAGCTTTTCGACGACACGGTGAAATCGCTTCCGCCCGAGGAGGAGATCAACGCCCGCCACATCCTCGTCGAGGAGGAGGCGCAGGCCAAGACCGTGGTCGAGCGCGTCAAGAAGGGCGAGGACTTCGCCAAGATCGCGGCCGAAATCTCCAAGGATCCGGGTTCCGGCAAGGAAGGCGGCTCGCTCGGCTGGTTCTCGAAGGAGCGCATGGTGCCCGAATTCGCCGAGGCCGCGTTCAAGCTCCAGAAGGGCGAGGTTTCCGAGCCGGTGAAGAGCCAGTTCGGCTGGCACGTCATCAAGCTGGAAGACAGGCGCAACAA
Organism: Allobosea sp. P2_A10; assembly: GCF_056405115.1. Taxonomy (NCBI): domain Bacteria; kingdom Pseudomonadati; phylum Pseudomonadota; class Alphaproteobacteria; order Hyphomicrobiales; family Alloboseaceae; genus Allobosea; species Allobosea sp. P2_A10. The sequence goes on from NZ_JBFUCS010000001.1 coordinate 564,663, forward strand.
GCCCTCCCCGGACTTCGCCGCCGTCAAGCCGCAGATCGACCAGTATCTCGAGCGCAAGGCCCAGCAGGACATCGTCGTCGCCCTGCGCGACAAGGTGAAGATCGAGCGGCTGGACCAGCCGGCGGCTCCCGCCGAGCCGAAGAAGCCCTGACGCCGCACGATGCGGCGTTTCACACAGCCTTCTTCAGCGCCTCGTTGATGCGCGTCTGCCAGCCGCTGCCCGTCGCACGAAAGCGCTCGACCACGTCGCGGTCGAGCCTGAGCGTGACCTGAATTTTCGTCGGCGCGACCTGCGGGCCGCGCTGCTTGGTGTTGGGGAAGGCAGCGAGAATTTCCGCCGGCAGTTCCCAGCCGGGCCTGGCCGTCCGGAAATCCTCTACGGTCCATTCTGGGTTCTCATCGTCGAAGACCACTCTACGGGACATGTCGTCTCATCTCCTTGTTGCGAGCGCGTCGCAAACTGATGGCTCGCAACCGGCCATCTCTGCTGACGAAAGCCAGGCAATAGGTCGCGCCGTCGATCAGCCCCCAAGCGCGATAGCGACTCTCGCCATAACCGAACCGGACATCTTCCTGGAACGCCACAACTTCGATATCCCTCGCCCGAGCGAGGGATATTCCGTGCTTGGCCACGTTCAACTCGTCCTTCGCCGGGTCGAACTCGACATCCATGAAGCAATGTAACTACGATTTGCCCTTTGGCAAATCACATTGCGTTCTGCCTTCGCAGGCCCCTCTGCATCGCCTTTGGCAAATCACATTGCGTTCTGCCTTCGCAGGCCCCTCTGCATCATCCCGACCTTGTCTTCCCGCTCGCCCTGCGGCACATCAGCCTCCCCACAGGAGGCGCTTCGATGGCCGGCAAGGATGTTCCCGTTTCTCCGCTCGCGCCCAAGCGCCAGCCCAGGGTGCCGCCGATTCCAGGCGTGCGCTTCGCCACCGCCGAGGCCGGCATCAAGTACAAGGGCCGCACCGATGTCTGGTTCGCCCTGCTCGATGAGGGCACGCAGGTCGCGGGCGTCTTCACCCGCTCGAAATGCCCCTCCGCCCCGGTCGACTGGTGCCGCGAGAACCTGAAGCAGGGTTCGGCGCGCGCGGTCGTCGTAAATTCCGGCAATGCCAACGCGTTCACCGGACTGAAAGGCCGCGATTCCGTCGCCCTGACCGCGAAAGTCGCGGCCAAGGCCGCAGGCTGCAAACCCCATGAGGTCTTCATCGCCTCGACCGGCGTGATCGGCGAGCCGCTCGACGCGACCAAGTTCGAGGGCGTGCTGCAGGATTGCGCCAAACGCGTCGCCGATGGGCCGTGGATCGATGCGGCCAAGGCGATCATGACCACCGACACCTTCCCCAAGGCGCTCTCCCGCAAGGCGAAGATCGACGGGCACGAGGTTGTGCTCGCCGGCATCGCCAAGGGCGCGGGCATGATCGCGCCGGACATGGCGACGATGCTCTCCTTCGTCTTCACCGATGCCCCAATCGCCGCGCCGGTGCTGCAGGCGCTGCTCTCCAAGGGCGTGAAGGGCTCGTTCAACGCCGTCACGATCGACAGCGACACCTCGACCTCCGACACGCTGATGCTGTTTGCCACCGGCAAGGCGAAGGCGCGCGGCGTGCCAGCCATAACCGAGATCGGCGATCCCCGCCTCTCGGGCTTCAAGCGGGCGCTGAATTCGCTGCTGCTCGAACTCGCCCATCTCGTCTGCAAGGATGGCGAGGGCGCGCGCAAATTCGTCGAGGTCCGCGTGGCCGGCGCGACCTCGTCGCGTTCGGCCAAGCGCGTCGCGCTCTCGATCGCCAATTCGCCGCTGGTCAAGACGGCGGTGGCCGGCGAGGACGCCAATTGGGGCCGTATCGTCATGGCCGTCGGCAAGGCAGGCGAGCCCGCCGACCGCGACCGGCTCGACATCTCCTTCGGCGACATCATGGTTGCCGAGCAGGGCGCGCGGGCCCCGTCTTATGACGAGCAGGCGGTCTCCGACTACATGAAGGGCGAGCACATCGTCATCACAGCCGATCTCGGATTGGGCCGGGGCAAGTCAGTCGTCTGGACCTGCGACCTGACCAAGGCCTATGTCGAGATCAATGGCGATTATCGCTCCTGAGGGCGCACCCGGGTCCGGCCCCAGCCGCGCCTTCGTCGTCGGGAACCTGATCGCCTGCTCGGCCTTCTGGGGCTGCAGCTTCCTGTTCATCAAGCTGATGCGCGGCGAGATCTCGCCGCTCGCGATCGCCGCCGGGCGCGGGCTGCTCGCCATGACGGCGCTGGCGCTCTGGGTCGCCTGGCGTGGCCAGAGCCCGATCCCGCGCCGCCACGAACTCAGGCACTGGCTCGTGCTCGGCACCACCAATGGCTGGGTGCCCAATATTCTCGTCGCCTACGCCCTGATCCAGCTCGCCAGCGGCCCAGCCGCGATGATCCAGGCCGCAGGCCCGCTGGCGACGGCGATCTTCGCGCATTGCCTGTTCGCCGAAGAGCGCCTGAGCGGGCGTCGTCTTATTGGCATCGTTCTCGGCATGACCGGCGTCGCGCTGCTGATCGGGCCGCGCCTCGTCGAGGGCGGCGGCACGGCACTGGGCGTGCTCGCCATGGTCGGCGTCATGTTGGGCTACACCATCGGCAATCTCTACGCCCGGGCCGTGCCGGCGGTCTCGGGCGATCCGGCGCGGCTTGCGCTCGGCCAGCAGACCGTCTCCGGCATCGTCGCGCTCATTCTGACGCTGGCGTTCTCGGGCACGGCGGCCTTCGGTCCGATCCGCGACCACATCCCCGCCATGCTGGCGCTCGGCCTGCTCGCGACCGCCATTCCGATGGCGATCTTCATGCGCCTGATCCGCGCGGCCGGACCGACGCGGGCGGCGATGACCGGCTATCTCGTGCCGACGGTCGCGACGATCATAGGCGTCGTCGTTCTGAACGAGACGCTGGAGTTGCGGCGGGCGATCGGAGGTTGCATCATACTGGCAGGCGTCTTTCTGGTATCGGGAGCGCGGCGCGTCACGGGGGACTGAATGCGGCTCGTTCTGGCTCTGGGTCTCGTCGCGGCACTGCTGACCGCCTGCGTCGATCGCAAGCCCGGAACCGTCGCCTTCTCGGTCGAGGAAGCCGCCTTCATAAAGAAGCCCGGCACGACCGTCGTCGCCGGCCATGCCTTCCGCACCAAGGCCAGCGCCGTCGTGGTCAACGCGTCGGGCCAGGTCGTCCGCCTCATTCCAGCGACGGGCTTCTCGCGCGAGCGTTTCCGGCTACTTTTCGGCAACCGCAAATACATCCCCCATACCGGCTACCCACGCGACGACAATCCCGACCCGCGCTACGCCGAATACTCACGCACCACCAAGGCCGAAGCCAATGGCCGCTTCGCTTTCGAGAACGTCGCGCCCGGCGAGTATTTCGTCACGACGCAGGTGATCTGGGGCGATGAGGACGCGCTGTTCCGCGAGGGCGGCGTCGTCTATGACACGGTCACCGTGACGGGGAAGGAAAAAGACCCCGTCAGCGTCATCCTCTCCGGGAATTGAACCGACCTTGAAGCTCCTCTTCGTCGTCGCCTGCGCCCTTGTCGATGCCGACAACCGCGTCCTTGTCGCGCGGCGCCCCGAAGGCAAGGCGCTGGCGGGCCTGTGGGAATTCCCCGGCGGCAAGCTCGAGGCCGGCGAACGGCCCGAGCCGGCGCTGATCCGCGAACTGGCCGAGGAACTCGGCATCACCGTGAAGGAGGACTGCCTCGCACCGCTGACCTTCGCGAGCTACGCCTATCCCGATTTCCACCTGCTGATGCCGCTCTATATCTGCCGGCGCTGGGAGGGCATGGTCACCGCCCGCGAAGGGCAGGCACTGAAATGGGTCCGGCCGGGCAAGCTCAGGGATCTGGCGATGCCGCCGGCGGACGAACCGCTGATCCCGCATCTGGTCGATCTGCTGGGGGTGTGACCGGCAGGCTCTCCTCGCGCGCGAGCTGAAACCGCTCGAAGCGCTGCAACTCCACTTCGATCCGCGCCTTCGTCTCCGCGCTCTCGTGACCGTCGAGCCAGGTCCATTGCTGGATCAGCAGCTTGCCCGCCGCGCGGTAGGTCTTGAGGTCGAGCACCGCGACGATCCGGTCTCCGACCAGCACCGGCAGGCCGAAATAGCCGAAGACGCGCTTCTCCTTCGGCAGATAGGCCTCGAACAGATGCTGGTAGCCGAAGAACAGCTTCAGCCGCTTGCGCTGGATGATCAGCGGGTCGAAGGGCGAGAGGATATGGACGAGCGTGTCGTCGGCGGGCTCTGCCGGCTCCAGAAGCGCGCGCGGCATCCAGTGCGGCGATTTTTCCGCGCCTTCGAGCAGCACGGGCACGAGATCGCGGCGCTTGACGCGGGCCTCGATCAACTCGGCGACGGCCTTCTTGCTGGGGGCGTCGAGATGGCAGATCGAATCGAGGCTGACCAGCCCCTGCGCCCGCAGCGCCCGGTCGAGCAGATAGGCTGTGACCTGCCGCTCCGGGGCCGGCGTCGGGCGCTTCTCCCAGCCGAAATGCCGGTCCATCAGCTCATAAGTCTTGAGCATGCCGGCGCGCGCGGAGACGACCAGTTCGCCATCGTAGAAGGCGCGTTCGAGCAGGCCCTTGGACGGCTTCTTGCTCGCCCAGAGATGCGCCTTCTCGGTCAGGACATCGTCGTCGATGTCGCGGATCGTCAGTGCACCGTCCTTGGCGATACGGCGCAGAAGCTTGCGCGTCTCCTCGCGCCCGCCGACCGCCGACCAGCGCCGGGGTTCCTCGCGATGGGCCTTCATCGCCGGCAGGAAATAGCGGATATCGGCTGAGGGCACATAGGACAGCGCATGCGTCCAGTATTCCAGCACGCTCTTCTCGACCGATTGCGCCTGGACGAGATCGGCCCGCGCATAGCCGGGTATGCGGGCATAGAGGATATGATGGTGGCAGCGCTCGATCACGTTGATCGTGTCGATCTGGACATAGCCGAGATGGGCCACCGCGGCCTTCGTCGCCTCCGCCCCCGCGCCGAAGGGTTCGGCGGTGTCGAGCCGCTGCGCCCGCAGCCAGATGCCGCGCGCCTGCGCTCTCGGCAGCGTCAGGACTTTCTTCGCGCGGGGAGCCATTCCAGAACCTCGAAGGCGGTATGCGGATCTCGAAGCCGACGCGAAAGCGGCAGCCTCACGCCAGCATAGAGCAGCGCCGGCCGGCATCTGTCACCAGCCCGGCCGATGTTCCCGGGGGAACAGCGCGGCCAACCCCCTCACCCCTAGGCTTGCCTGCATCGGCGCAGCGTTTTCGCCGCAAGCCTGGAGCCAGGACGATGTTCCGCAAAACCCTCATCACCATGCTGATCCTGCTGATCGGGGCCGGAACCGCGCTTGCCCGCTCTACCCTGAACGGGCGTCCGCTCGGTCCGACCTTCGGCATCGGCATCGGCGACAGCGATGTCAGGATCGGCGAGCGGCAGCCTCAGCCTCGCAAGCTGGTCCGCTTCCGCGTCTCCCGCCCGGTCACGTTCAGGGTGGCGAGCCAGCGCCGGAGGTCGGGACCGGTCGTGATGGGACCGGGGCCGGGATTCGACTGTCCCTGCATCTGCCGCGCCGTCAGTGGCGGGCAATACTTCTCCCTGCGGCCCACGTTCAGAACTCGCCGTTGAGGCCCATCCGCGCGCCGCCGAAATTGCCGCCGGTCAGGCTGACCCCGGCATTGATGGCGATCGGCATCGCGAGGTTCAGCCGGTGCGCGACGCCAAATCCCGTCGCCCATTCGCCCTTGTAGACCGCCGTGTTGCCGGTCCAGCTCGTGCGCCCCGGCGCCGATGGCATCGAGGCCGATGTCATCGCCATCGCGGCCGCCGTGCCCTGGCGCGCCTCGCGCCGGCCCTCCCTGGCATAGGCGGCCAGCCCGCTGACGCGATCGTTCAGATCGGTCATGCGCTGGTTGATCGCACCAACGTCGATCGACGCCGATGCGAGATTGCCGGCGGCGTCCGTCGTGACGACCTGCGTCGGGCCCGACTGCGCCGCGCGGCTGGCGGCCGAGGTGATGCCGGGCAGCGTGTAGGTGCTCGCCGCCGTGCCGATGGCGACCTGCCGGGGCCTGCTGGCGACGGCGCCCGCGCCAAGCGCGGTGGAACCCTCCGCCCGCGCCTCGGCTCCCGCGCCGAGCGCGACGCTGCTGGCGCCCACTGCGCGGGCCTGCGTGCCGAGCGMGGCCGATCGCGCGCCCTCGGCGCTGGAGCCGAAGCCGGCCGCCACCGCATCCTGGCCCGAGGCCGCAGCTGCTGCATAATTGCTGGTGTTGTTGCCGGAGATGACCCCGCCGGCGCGATCGAGCGCGGTCAGCGCCGAGCCGACATCGGTGTAGATGCCGCCACGCAGGACATAGCGCGGCCCGGTGAAGCTGCCATCGATGTTGTAGGTCGCGCCGCCGCCCAGCACGGTCGTGACATTGCCGCCGACCGCCCGCAGCTGCCGCAGATTGACCGCGTCCGTATCCTGCGTTCCGCCCGCGACATTGGTGATCTGCCGCTCGGCGCCCACCGCCCCGACCGACAGCGCCCCTTGCGTCGACGCCACCCCAACGCCGCTGAAAGCCTCCCTGGCTCCCCCGAGCCCGGCGCGCAACGCGACCGAGCCCGCGCCGAGCGCCACCCCGCCCGCGGCCGAGACGGCCGTATCGCGACCGAGCGCCACGCCGTCGGCCGCCGACACCCCGCCGCGCAGGCCGATCGCGACCGCGCCGGTCGCGGCCGTGGTGGTGACCGTGCCATGGCCGAACGCGATGGCGTTCTGGTCGGCCGCGCTCGCCGTCGGACTCGTGGTGCTGCCRAGCCCGGTGATCTGGCCGCCGCCGATCGCGATGCCGCCGGCGGTATCGACCGTGACGTTGTTGGTCTTGAGCCCGCACTGGCCGGGCGCGGTGATCAGATTGCCGTTCTGGTCGATCGCGCTGAGACCGATCGACTTGCCGCTGAGCGCATCGCGCAGGTTCAGGTTCACATTGCCGACGATGCTGTTCAGCACGGGGTCGAGCAGCCCCGCGAGCAGGCCCGAGGCCGCGCCGGCGATCGGCTGCAGCACCGGGAGATTCACGCTGAGCCCACTGCAAACATCGACGACGGCTGTTGATTGGGCGCGGGCCGCATGAGGTGACATGGCTGCGAACGGCAGGGCGCAAAGCGCGGCAGCGGACAGGCGTTTCATCTGCAACTCCTTTGAAGCAACCATCGGTCCGCAAGAGAGGATTCAGGTTGCAGCAACTATAAGTTGCATTGCTTAATGCGATACTAAAATTCCCTCTCAGGTTGTATTATAGTCGCAAAAAGATACGTCACGAATGACGTCAGGATGGATCCCAGACCGTGACCACAGGTCGGAATGAGGAGGGCCGGAGGCAGACCTGACACGGCAAGGAAGCGACCTTCCTTCGCGGGCATGGGCTATGCCGTCGGCTTGCGCGTGTTGCCTATTGACGAACCCACACCGTCATTCCGGACAAGCCGCGAAGCGGCGCCGATCCGGAATCCATCGAAAGGAACTGCGCCTTACGATGGATTCCGGGTCTCCGCTTCGCTGTGCCCGGAATGACGCCATAGTTCCGCGAAAAATCAGCAGCCTTGCTAAGGCGTCGCGGATGATCCGGCGAGGACGGCCGCAAGCGCCTCGCGCGTCAGTTCCGCCATCGCCATCTGCGCCTTGAAGGCTTTGGTCTTCTCGCCGGGGTTCATCACCAGGATCACCGTCTCGGTGCCCGGACAGGCTGGATCGGCGCAGAGGATTTCGTTGACCGCAATCGCCGCCGCGTCCTTCAGGCCGAGCATCTCGCGAACCTCGCTCTTGATCCGCATCGACAGGGCTTGCGCCTGTGCCTTGTCTGCCCCGCCCTTGCCGAACAGGCCGAGCCGCATCGCCGCGCTCAGGCCGCCGGCAGCGTCAGCACGCCGGCCATGCCGTCTTCCGTGCCGAAGGCGAGGCGCTTGCCGAGCTTGTCCCAGGCGAAGGCGGTGACGCCGCTGCCTTTTTGCGCCGGCCAGACCAGCAATTCCGAGGCGTCGGTGAGCCGGATCATCAGGATGCAGCCATCGTCATAGCCCACGGCCAGCACCAGCGCCTTGGGGTGAAACGCGACCTGCGAAACCTTGGCGTGGCGTGCGCCGCATTCACGTGGGGCCTTGCCGGTCGGCCCCTCACCCTGGAACGGCCAGATGATGGCGGCATCCGCCCCGCTCGAGGCGAGCCATAGGCCATCATGCGACCAGGACAGCGAGCGCGGCTTGGACGGGTAGCCGGTCATGCGCATATGGCTCGGCTTTTCGCCGAGCCGCCAGCCATGCAATGCGTTCTCCTGCATGGAGGAGACGACGAAGCGTCCATCCGACGACCAGACGAGGTCGAGATGCGAGCCCTTCCATTCGAGGAATTCGGGCTTGGCCTCGGTGTTGGGATACCACAGCGAGACGCCGTTCATCTGCGCGATGCCGAGCCGGTAGCCTTTCGGGGCGAAGACCAGACCCTGCGGCGTCGAGGCGACGTCGAGCGAGCGGACCTTGCCCTTGTCGTCGCGGGCATGGACGGTGCGGCCCGTGTTCCAGGCAAGGCTGCCCGAAGCCGACAGCGTCACCGCATCGATCCAGCGGCGCTTCTCGTCACGCGCCAGTTCCTGCGGCCCGCCATCGCCTGTCAGCGCGACGACGCGCCCGTCATCGCCACCGGTGATGATACGCTCGCCATCGGCGCAGGCGGAGAGAATGCCGCCGGCATGGGCCTCGACCGCGTCGGCCGCGCCATCCCGCCAGCGCAGCACGCGCCCGTCTGCGAGCGCCAGCGCAAGCGTCGATTTCAGCCAATGCGCCGCAACGACATGCGCCCCGGCCTCGACGGGGACGACATGCTCGCGCAGCGAGACGGGGTTGACTGTGGTGTTCATGGGGCCGGTCTAGCAAACTATTTCGAGTGGTGCGACGCGTCATTCTCGGGCGGCGCATCGCGCCGAACCGAGAATCTCAGGACAAGAAGGCACTGGTTTCCGAGATGGTCGGGTCAAGCCCGACCATGACGAACGCCTCACGCCGCGCAGGCCAAAAACCCCTTGCGCAGGGCCGCCTCGTCGAGATCGCGCCCGATGAAGACGAGGCGCGAGGTGCGCGCCTCGTCGGTCTTCCAGTCGCGCTGGAGATCGCCGTCGAGGATCATGTGCACGCCCTGGAAGACGAAGCGGCGCGGCTCGTCCTTGAAGGCGAGGATGCCCTTGGAGCGCAGGATGTTGGGGCCCTGCGCCTGGCTGACATCGTTAATCCACGGCATGAACTTCTCGGGGTCGACATCGCCGGGCAGCGTGAACGACATCGAGCGAACCTCGTCGGAATGGTGATGATGGTGGCCCGATTCGAGGAAATCAGGTTCGATGTCGAGGATGCGGTCGAGATCGAAGGCGTTGCGGTCGAGCAGCTTGTCGATGCCGATATCGCAGCGCGTCGTCTTGTGCAGCTTGGCGTAGGGGTTGATGGCGCGGATGCGCGCCTCGACCTCGGCCAGTTCCTCAGCCGAGACGAGATCGACCTTGTTGAGGATGATGACGTCGGCGAAGGCGATCTGGTTCTTGGCTTCCGGCGCGTCCTTCAGCCGTTCGGTCAGCCATTTCGCGTCGGTGACGGTGATGACGGCGTCGAGCCGGGTGGCGTCGCCGACATCCTGGTCGACGAAGAAGGTCTGCGCGACCGGGGCGGGGTCGGCGAGGCCCGTGGTCTCGACGATGATCGCGTCAAACTTGCCCTTGCGCTTCATCAGCCCGTCGAGGATGCGGATCAGGTCGCCGCGCACGGTGCAGCAGATGCAACCGTTGTTCATCTCGAAGATTTCCTCATCGGCGCCGACGACGAGGTCGCCATCGATGCCGGCCTCGCCGAACTCGTTGACGATGACGGCGAATTTCTTGCCGTGGTCCTCGGTCAGGATGCGGTTGAGGAGCGTGGTCTTGCCGGCGCCCAGATAGCCTGTGAGCACCGTGACGGGGATTTTCTCGGACATTGGTTTGACCTTGGCTTCAAACGCTTCAAACGGGCCGCTCCAAACTTACAGCCCTCATCCTGAGGAGCGGGCGCAAGCCCGCGTCTCGAAGGATGCTCCAGCGCCTTCTGGATCATCCTTCGAGACGCCGCCGACGCGGCTCCTCAGGATGAGGGCTGGAGGTAGAGCCGGCGATTAGACCGGGCCGGCGCCGAGCGCCTTCTCGATCTGGCTTATATTGTGTTTCATCATCGCGATGTAAGTCCCGGCCGGGCCGGACGCCTCCGAAAGCGCGTCGGAGTAGATCCGGCCGCCGATCTTGGCGCCGCTCTCCTTGGCAATCTGCTCGACCAGCCGGGGATTGGTGACGTTTTCGAGGAAGACGGCGGGGATTTTCTCGGCTTTGATCTGCCGGATGATGCGGCCTACGTCCTTGGCCGAGGCCTCGGCCTCGGTCGAGACGCCCTGTGGCGCGATGAAGGCGATGCCATAGGCCTTGATGAAGTAGCCGAAGGCGTCATGCGAGGTGATCGCCTTGCGCCGGTCGGCGGGAATGCGCGCCACAGCCGCCCTGATCTCGCCGTCGACTGCGTCGAGCTTCGCCATATAGGCGCTCGCATTGGCCTCGAAGTCCGCCTTTCCGGCAGGGTCGGCCGCGCTCAGTGCGTCGCGGATATTGGCGATGTAGATTTTGGCGTTGGCGACGCTCTGCCAGGCATGGGGGTCGTCCTTGCCGGCGTGATCGTGACCATGCGCGTCCTTCTTGCCGGGCTCGTCCCCATCGGGCAGCTTCTGCGGCGAGACGCCCTTCGTCGCGGTGGCGACTGACCCCTTTGCGCCCGAGGATTTGATCAGCCGGGTCATCCAGCCCTCGAAGCTGAGCCCGTTGACGACGATCAGCTTCGCGCCCGCCATGCTCTTGGCGTCGGCGGGCGTCGGCGAATAGACATGCGCGTCGCCGTTGGGGCCGACCAGCGTCGTCACGGACACGCGCTCGGCTCCGATCTCCCTGACGAAATCGCCGAGGATCGAAAAACTCGCCACGACCGGCAGTTTTTCCTGCGCCCGCGCCATCAGCGGAGCGGTGGACAGGATCAGTCCGGCGGCAAGGCCGGCCAGCAGCGCGCGACGGTTCGGCATGGGTCTCTCCAGCAAATAATGAAACACTATAACATTACTAGCGCTGGAGATGGGGTGCAGGCAAGAGCCGTCTTGCCAACCGTCTTGCAAGGCCGCCCTGCGAGCCGGTCAGGAGCGAGCCGAGATAGAGCGCGCCGGCGGCCAGAATGATCGCCGGGCCGGCCGGGAGATTGCTGCCGGCGGCATAGGACACCACGAGGCCGGCATAGCCGGAGACCATGCCGAAGCCCGATGCGAGCAGGATCAGGCGCGTTATGTCGGCGGTCCAGAACCGGGCGGCAGCGGCCGGGAGCATCATCAGCCCGACCGCCAGAAGCGTCCCCAGCGCATGGAAGCCCGCGACGAGGTTCAGGACCACGAGCCCAAGGAAAGCCAGATGCACGACGCCGCCCGAGCGGCTGACCGAGCGCAGGAAGCCGGGATCGACGCATTCCAGCACGAGCGGCCGGTAAAGCGCCGCCAGCGCCGCCAGCGTCAGGGTTGCCACGCTCGCCAGCAGCACGAGCACGTCGTCGTCGAGCGCCAGCACATTGCCGAACAGGACATGGAACAGGTCGATCGCCGAACCGCGCAGCGAAACGATGGTGACGCCCAGCGCCAGCGAGATCAGGTAGAACGCCGCCAGCGAGGCGTCCTCCTTCATCACTGTGAGCCGCGCAACCGCGCCCGCCGCCAGCGCCACGGCAAAGCCCGCCGCCAGCCCGCCGATCGTCATGGCCGGCAGGGAGAAGCCGGCGACGAGATAGCCGATCGCAGCACCGGGCAGGATCGCATGCGCCATCGCATCCCCGGTCAGGCTCATCCGTCGCAGCATCAGGAACACGCCGATCGGCGCTCCCGAAACCGACAGAGCGAGGATTCCGACCAGCGCCCGGCGCATGAAGTCGAATTCGGCGAAAGGGCCGATGAAGAGGTCGTATAACATCCGGTCTTCTCAATTCAGCTTAGAACTCRCCGGGTCGTCCCGGGCGCAGCGAAGCGAAGACCCGGGACCCATTCCGGAACCTCTCCGAACAGCGTTCAGGAATGGGTCCCGGGTCTCCCTGCGGTCGCCCGGGACGACCCGGCGCTTTCAATGCAGGTCAGAAACCCTGGCCAGAGGCCCTCACGCCGCCGCGCTCTCACACACCGGCGCGTGGCTGTCGAAGGCCTCGACCATCTGGCGCGCCTTGAGCAGGTTGGCGGGGGTGAGCACCTCGGCGGTCGCGCCCCACGCCACGGTCTCGCGCGCCAGCAGCAGCGTCTGCGGGAAGGCGCGACGCACCGTCTCGATGTCGTGCAGCACGGCGACGACCGTTCGCGCCTCGCCATGCCAGCGCTGGACCAGCGCCAGCAGGTCGGCGGTGGTGCGGGCGTCGATCGCAGTGAAGGGTTCGTCGAGCAGGATGATATCGGCGTCCTGCAGCAGCAGGCGGGCGAACAGCACGCGCTGCATCTGGCCGCCCGACAGATTGCCGATCGGCCGGCGCTCGAAGCCGGTCAGCCCGACAGCGGCGATCGCCTGCTCGACCTTGGCCTTCGCACCAAGCCCGATGCGGCCGAAAATCCCGGCAGAGCCCCATAGCCCCATGGCAACGAGATCGTAGACGTGAATCGGGAAGGAGCGGTCGAGATCGGCCGATTGCGGCAGATAGGCGAGCCGCTTGCCGCGCGCCAGCGTCAGCCCGCCATCGAGCGGCGAGAGCGCACCGGCGATGCCCTTCAGCAGGGTCGACTTGCCCGCGCCATTGGGACCGACGATCGCGGTCAGGCTGCCCGTGGCGATCTCGCCGCTGAGATGATGCACCGCCGGATGGCGGTCATAGCCGAGCGTCAGGTCGTCGAGGCGGATGGCGGGCACGGTTACTCTCGTCACAAAATCACGGCGAGCGTCGTCGCCCAGACCACGGCGATCACGACAAGTGCGATGCCGAGCCGCTGCCAGACCGAGAGACGCAAAAGCGACCAGCCCGGATCGTCCGAGACGGCGCGATGGATGTGGACGTACGAATGGCTCATATGGGATGATATAATGTTACGCGAAGCATCCGGCAAGCAGGGCCGCGCATTCGGCTTGAAGTCGCAGTCGGAAAAGAACAGCCATGGCATTTCGATTATCTGGAGTTACATTAAATCGCGAAGCTGGTTTACGACGAGGCCAAACGCGCCCAGACCCTAGCTCATCGCGGGCTGGATTTTGCGCGAGTTGCTGAGGTTTTCGTCAGCCTGACTTTCACCCGGGAAGATGATCGCATCGATTATGGCGAGGCGCGCTTCATCACGGTCGGTACTCTCGACGGGCGTATGGTTGTGATCGTCTGGACGTAACGGGATGATGCGCGCCGCAACATCAGCATGAGAAAAGCCAATGACAGGGAACAAGAGCGCTACGGAAGCCGAATGGGTTGATCCCGATGACGCGCCCGAACTCACGGACGCCTGGTTCGACGGCGCAGATGTCCATCATGCCGGCGTCCTACTGCGGCGTGGGCGCGGTCGACCCAAGGCGGACAGGCCCAAGCAGCAGATAACTTTGCGTCTCGACGTCGACATCATCGAACGTTTTCGTGCCACCGGCCCGGGCTGGCAGGGTCGGATCAATATGGCGCTGCGCAAGGCCGTTTGATCGGCAAGTCCATTTGATCGGCAAGTCCGTTTGATCAGAACGGCCGTCTGATCAAAACGGCAGGTACTGATACAGCCAGGTCTCGGTCAGCACCGCATCTCCACCGCGCAGGAAGCATCGCATCTCGACGGGGTCGTTGCCGTCGACCGTGAGGTCGAACTGCGCCCGCCAGTGACCGGGTACGTCATTGGGCACGGCCTCGGCGAAGACGTAGGAGAAGGTTCCGCGCGAGGCCGAGAGCACGACCTCCGGCTTCACGCCGAACGGCACGCTTTCCAGCGCCGGGCCCTTGAACTCGACCATGAATTTTCGCACGCCCTTCGGGCGGACCGTGCCGGGCTGGCCGCCATTGCCGAGCCGCGTCGCCACGACCCGGCCGAGCGCGGGCACGAAAGGTTCGTCGGCGAGCCAGTGCAGCTTGTAGCGGAAGGCATAGGACGCGCCGGCCCGGGCTGGACCATCGGGCACCCACATCGCGACGATGTTGTCGTGGATCTCGTCGTCGGTCGGGATTTCGATGAGCTGGACCGCGCCCTTGCCCCAGTCGCCTTGCGTCTCGACCCACAGGCTCGGCCGGCGCTCGTAGAACACGCCGTCGAGATAATGCCCGACCTCGCGGTCGCGCTGCACCAGCCCGAAGCCTTTCGGACCCGCATCCATGAAGGCCGAGGCCATCGTGCGGCCGGGATTGTTGAGCGGCCTGAAGGCGCGCTCGCCCGTTCCGGTCCAGAGCGCGAGCCCGTCGGAATCATGCACCTCGGGACGCCAGTCGACGGCGGTCGATTTCGCCGTCTCGGAGTACCAGTACATCGAGGTCAGCGGCGCGATGCCCAGCCGCGCGATGTCCCGGCGCAGATAGAGCGCGGTCTCGATCTCCATCGTCACGCCCTTGGCGCGGTGCATCCGGAAGCGGTAGGCGCCGGCCACGCTGGCGCCTGAGAGCAACGCGTTGACGACGACATATTCGGACGCCTCCTGCGGCGTCTCCAGCCAGACATGGGTGAAGTCGGGGAATTCCTCGGGCTTTCCGCCAACGGCGGGGTCGATCGCCAGCCCACGCGCCGAGAGACCGTACTGGTAGAGTTCGCCGATGGCCCGGAAATAGGACGCACCGAGAAACGCGACCCAGTCGTTCTTCTTCCAGTCGAGCTTTTCGCCCTTGCGGCCGGGATGTTCCGAGCGGCTTTCCTGGAAGCGGAAGCCGGCAAAGCCCGCGCCGGGCGGCAGCTCCTTGGCCGGCGAATCCGCCGGCATCTCGAAATAGCTCTCGTCATAGACGATCTCGCGCGCCTGCCCGGCGTCGACGACATGAATCCGAACCGGCTTCTGGAAATAGCGGCCGAGATGGAAGAACGTCACCGGCCAGGGCGACGGGCCGTCGGCCCACAAAGCCATCTCCGGCTTGAACCTGATCTTGCCATGGGCGTCATAGTCGATCCGCTCCAGCACGTCGGCGCGCGGCGGCGGGGGCGGCTCATAGGGCTTGCCCGCGAGATCGCGCGCCCGCTGCTTCAGGCCCTCGAAACTGAACGCCTCGGCCGCGCCGAGCTTCAGCCCCTGCTGCGCCAGCGCCGCCGGCGAGAACCCGAGCGCGGCGAGCGTCGCGGTTGCGCCGGCGCTCGCAAGCAGCGTGCGGCGGTCGAGGGCGGGCTTTGCGGTACGGGAGGGCATCGGGGCTTGGACTCTCGGGCTCGGGCGCGGACGGGTGACTGTCGGGGCTAACCTGTCGCTTGGGCAAGTACAACACCGTGCATGCACAACACCGGGCAAGAGCAACAATGCGCAAGGGCGACGGCGGCGGCAGGCAAAAGATAGGCAGCCTCCGGAATGACGCAACCAGCCGCTTGCCGCAGGAACATGGCAAAAACATCGCCTCGACGTGAGGAGGGGCGATGCCCATGCGACTTTCTTCGGCTTTCCCTCGACGGCTCGCCTGCTCTACAACAGGCTCAGTTCGGCCGTCCGTGCCGGAAGATCTGGATCGGGAGGTTTCATGACCACGTTCGTATTTGGCCGCCGCCTGGCGGGCATCGCCGCTGCGGCTCTGCTTGTTGCGGCTCCCATGTCGGCCCGCGCCGAGGATTTCATCAATGTGCTGACCGGCGGCACTTCGGGCGTCTACTATCCGATGGGCGTGGCGCTCTCGAAGATCTACGGCGAGAAGATCGCAAACGTTCGTCCCACCGTGCAGGCGACCAAGGCCTCGGTCGAGAACCTCGTGCTGCTACAGCAGGGCAAGGGCGAGATCGCCTTCACGCTCGGCGACTCGCTCGATGCGGCCTGGAAGGGCGATGAGGATGCGGGTTTCAAGACGCCGCTGAAGAAGCTGCGCGGCATCACCGCGATCTACCCCAACTACATCCAGATCGTCGCCTCCAAGGACAGCGGCATCAAGACGCTGGCCGATCTCAAGGGCAAGCGCCTTTCGGTCGGCGCTCCGAAATCGGGGACCGAGCTCAACGCCCGCGCGATCCTCGCCGCCGCCGGCATGAGCTATAAGGACCTCGGCAAGATCGAATATCTGCCCTTCGCGGAATCGGTCGAGCTGATGAAGAACCGCCAGCTCGACGCCACGCTGCAATCGGCGGGTCTCGGCGTCGCCTCGCTGCGCGATCTCTCGACCTCGGTCGAGATCACCGTTGTCGAGGTTCCAGCCGCGGTCGTCGACAAGGCCGGCGCGCCCTTCATCAAAGTGTCGATCCCGGCCAACACCTATACCGGCCAGACGGCAGCCGTGCCGGCAGCCGCGGTGGTCAACTACCTCGTGACCCATGAGGGCATGAAGGAAGAGACCGTCTACCAGATGACCAAGACGATCTACGACAACCTCGGCGATCTCGTCGCCGCCCACTCGGCTGCACGCTCGATCAAACTCGAAAGCGCGCTCGAAGGCATGCCCATACCGCTGCATCCCGGCGCGGCGCGCTATTTCAAGGAGAAGGGCATGAAGGTCGGCTCCTGACGCGTCACGACCTGAAGCATCGTCAAGGCGGGGCCGGTTTGACCGGCCCCGCCTTTTGTCTGTAACGGGACTGCAAGACTGCCTGTCGAAGGCGGCGGGATATCGGGGAACGACAATGAGCCAGGACGAGATCAAGCCGCTTGCCGTTCCCGACATCGGCGGCGTGACAGCCGACAAGCCGGAAATCCTGCTCGATCCCGAGCACGGTCTGCCGCCGGGCTTCGGCCCCGGCTGGCCGGGGCAATTGCTGTTCTGGATCGCGGTCGGTTTTTCTCTGTTCCAGATCGCGACGGCCTTCAACGTTCCGCTCGACCATCGCTTCGCCGGCATCAGCATCATCGACCTGCTGCGCGGAACGATGATGCTCTGGCTCGTCGCGATCCTGGTTCAGGCGGTGCGCGGGCGCGGCTATGCCGGCATGCTGCTCGCCTGGATTCCGCTCGTCGTCATCGTCGAACTGCTCGCCCGCTTCGGCGGCTCGATCCCCAACCAGATTCTGCGCACGCTGCATGTCGGCTTTCTCTGTCTCGTCGCGGGCGGCCTGCTCGCGCAGCACAAGAGCGGCACCCGCATCGCCGCGGCAGCCGCCTGGGTCCTCGCCGTGGCCGGCTTCGGCATCGGCGTCTACCACTGGATGTTCTACGAGGACCTGATCGCGCGCGCCGGCGAGGTGACCCACGCCGACCTGGTCGTCGGCATCGCAGCGATCGCGGTCCTGTTCGTGATCTGCTGGCGCTTCATGGGGCCGGCGCTGCCGATCGTGTCCGGCCTGTTCCTGTCCTATTGCCTGTTCGGCAACTACCTGCCCTCGCCCCTGAATCATCGCGGCTATTCGCTCGACCAGGTCATCGAGCACATGTCATTCGGCACGGAGGGCATTTATTCGACTCCGACCGGCGTCTCCGCGACCTTCATCTTCCTCTTCATCCTGTTCGGCTCGTTCCTCGAGCGGGCCGGCATGATCCAGCTCTTCACCGACATCGCCATGGGCCTGTTCGGCGGAGCGCGCGGCGGTCCGGCCAAGGTCGCGGTCTTCTCATCGGCGCTGATGGGCACGATCTCGGGGTCGGGCGTCGCCAATGTCGTCTCGACCGGCCAGTTCACGATTCCGCTGATGAAGCGCTTCGGCTACAAGGCAGCCTTCGCCGGCGGCGTCGAGGCCACGGCCTCGATGGGCGGCCAGTTGATGCCGCCGGTCATGGGCGCCGTCGCCTTTATCATGGCCGAGACCATCGACGTGCCCTATGCCGCGGTCGTGCAGGCGGCGATCGTGCCCGCGATCCTCTATTACGCCGCGGCCTTCCTGGCTGTGCATCTGGAAGCCGGCAAGCGAGGGCTGGTCGGCCTGCCCCGCTCGGAACTGCCCAGCGCCGGCAAGGCGCTGGCGCAGAAATGGTTCCTGATCCTGCCTTTGGCCGTGCTCGTCTACCTGCTCTTTGCAGGCTACACGCCACTGTTCTCGGGCTCCGTCGGCCTCGCGCTCACCGTCGTCCTGATCCTCGGCGGCTCGCTTGCGCTCGGCATCGGCGCGATTGCGGTGCGCGTGCTGTTCTGGGTCGCGCTCGGCCTGCTCTGCAGTTTCTTCTTCTGGTACGGCATCCTCGTGATCGTCGGGCTGGTGGTGCTGCTGGTTCTTGCAAATCTCTTCACCAAAGGCGGCGCCGAGACGGTGACCGCTTGCCGCGAGGCGCTTGCAGACGGCGCGCGCCAGGCGATCCCCGTGGGCATCGCCTGCGCCGTCGTCGGGATCGTCATCGGCACGATGACGCTGACCGGCATCGGCACGATCTTTGGCAACGCCGTCGTCGCGGTCGGACGCGATTCACTGTTCCTGGCGCTCGTCCTCTCGATGATCGTCAGCCTGATCCTCGGCATGGGTATCCCGACCATCCCGAACTACATCATCACCTCGTCGCTGGCCGCGCCGATCCTGCTCAAGCTCGGCGTGCCGCTGATCGTCAGCCACATGTTCGTGTTCTATTTCGGCATCATGGCGGATCTGACCCCGCCGGTGGCGCTGGCGGCCTTCGCAGCCGCGCCGATCGCCAAGGAATCGGGCTTCAAGATCGGTTTTCAGGCGGTGAAGATCGCCATGGCCGGCTTCGTCATTCCGTTCATGGCGGTCTATGACCCCGCGCTCATGCTGCAGCCCGTCGACGGCAAGACCGGCTTCGCCTACGCGCTCGCCGCCGCCTACATCATCGTCAAGACGCTGCTGGCGATCTGTCTGTGGGGCGCGGCGACAATCGGCTTTCTAAAACGCGACATGCTGGTCTGGGAGCGCCTGCTCGCGGCCGCCGCCGCGCTGGCGCTGGTACTGGCCCTGCCGGTGACGGACGAGGTCGGCTTCGTGCTGGCGGCTATCGTGATCGGCCAGCATCTCTGGCGCGCCAAGCAGGCGGCGCTGGCTCCGGCATGAGCCTGTGCCTCGCCGCCGGCGCGCTGGTCGTCGCGCTCGGCTCGGGCGAGATCACGCTGGGCTGGCGTCATTCCGTGCAGAAGACGCTGTGGCAGGAGGTCTGGCGCGACACGCCCGAGGGCCTGCGGCTGGTCGAGGCCCGCATCGAGGGCTCCGGCGCCGGTATGGACCCGCCCGATGGCGCGAAGCTGATCGACGGCTTCTGGCGCTGGACGCCTGATCTGCCGGCGCTGCCGGAGGTCGTCATGCGCCGCTCGGGTGCAACCGCCGACTGGCAGATCTGCATCGCGGGAGCTTGCAAGGCGATGGGCGATTATCTGCCTGAGGACGCCGACCCGGTCGTGCTCCGGCGCTGCGGCTGAAGCGACGGCTCAGTGATCGGTCAGATGCTCGACCTTGAGCACGCGGCGCATCAGGTTGAGCATCGCATAGCCGGCGATAACCGAGAAGATCGCCATCAGCACATAGCCGAAGACATGGCCGAGATCGAACAGCCCGGCCAGCGCCCAACCGGAGGCGAGCGCGACGCCGAACAGTTCGACCGCGATCAGGATGCCTAGCGAAACCACCATGATCAGGGTCCGCCCGTTGCCGCGCTTTTCGGCCATGCTCTCGATCCTCAAACACTTATGCGCCCGACGACCTAGCGGAGGCGGCGGCGGCATGCAACAAAATCGCAGCCTCGCGGCAAAACGCGCCGTCTCGCTCCAGGCGAGATGGGTGGTCCCATCCAGCTTGAAAAGACCCTGATGATCGAGACGCCTGTCTTCGGCTCCGGCGCGACCGCCGCGCCCCACCATCTCGCCTCCGAGGCCGGACGCGCCATCCTGGCCGAGGGCGGCAACGCCATCGAGGCGATGGTCGCCATGGCGGCCACGATCGCGGTGGTCTACCCGCATATGAACGCGATCGGCGGCGACGGCTTCTGGCTGGTGCACGAGCCCGGAGGCAAGGGCCGCGTCCACGCGATCGAGGCCTGCGGCCCGGCGGGCTCGCTCGCCACGATCGAGCGTTATCGCGAGATGGGCCACGATACGATTCCCGCGCGCGGGCCCGACGCCGCCCTCACCGTCGCGGGCGCGATCGGTGGCTGGCAGGTCGCGCTCGAGCTCTCGAAGAGCCTCGGCGGCAGGATGCCGCTGAAGGACCTTCTGGCAGACGCGATCGGCCATTGCGACGCAGGATATGCGATCTCGGCTTCGGAACTGCGGACCTGGCCGCAGCAGGTCGAGGCCGCCAAGCTCGCGCCGGGCTTTTCGAGCTTCTTCTGGCCCGATGGCGAGCAGCCCAAGGCCGGCGCGCGCCGCAAGCCCGACGCGCTCGGCGCGACGCTGAAACATCTCGCCGATGCCGGGCTCGACGATTTCTATCGTGGCGATATCGGCCGCGAGATCGGGGCCGATCTGGCCGCGATGGGTGCGCCCGTGACCCGCGAAGATATGGCCGCCTTCAGGGCGCGCCTCGTCCAGCCGCTTTCGGTCCAGCTGCCCGGGCTGACCGCCTATAATTTTCCGCCGCCCACGCAGGGGCTGGCGTCCCTGATGATCCTCGGCATCTTCGAGAAGCTCGGCGTCTCCCGGGCCGAGGGCTTCGACCATCATCACGGGCTGGTCGAGGCGGTGAAGCGCGCCTTCCTGGTCCGCGACCGCTTTATCACCGACCCCGCCCACATGACGGTCGATCCCGCGAGCTTCCTGACCGAGGCCGTCTTCGCCCGCGAGGCCGCAGCCATCGACAGGAAGCGCGCCGCCCCCTGGCCGCCGAAACCCGGCGACGGCGACACCATCTGGATGGGCGCGATCGACGCCTCGGGCATGGCGGTGTCCTATATCCAGTCGCTCTACTGGGAATACGGCTCGGGCTGCATCCTGCCCAGGACCGGCGTGAACTGGCAAAACCGCGGCGTCTCCTTCTCGCTCGACAAGAAGGCGCTGAACCCGCTGATGCCCGGCCGCAAGCCGTTCCACACCCTGAACCCGGCGCTGGCCCGCTTCGCCGACGGACGAATCATGTCCTATGGCGCGATGGGTGGAGACGGCCAGCCGCAGTTCCAGGCGCAGATACTGTCGCGCTACCGGCTTGGCCAGAACCCGGCCACCGCCGTCGATGCGCCCCGCTGGCTGCTCGGCAAGACCTGGGGCGAGGGCTCGGTCTCGCTGAAGCTGGAAAGCCGCTTCGACCCGATGCTGCTGGCGCGGTTGACCGCGGCCGGCCACGCGGTCGAGGAATACAGCGAAGCCTATTCCGACCAGTTCGGCCATGCCGGCATGCTGGTCAAACACGCCAGGGGTCATGTCGAAGCCACGCATGACCCGCGTTCCGACGGCGACGCCAGGGGACTTTGACGCCTATGCCTATCGACGACCCCTTCCGCTGTTTCGTGCCTTATCCCGAGGTCGCGGTGAAACACGCCTCGTCGGGGCCGCTCGCCGGCCTGACGCTGGCGGTCAAGGACCTGTTCGACGTCAAGGGTTATCCGACAGGAGCGGGCTCGCCGATCGTGCTGGCGCAATCGGGCATCAAGGCCAAGACCGCGCCGATCGTGAAGACGCTGCTCGACGCCGGCGCGCGCTTCGTCGGCAAGACCCATACCGACGAACTCGCCTTCTCGCTCAACGGCAAGAACGCCCATTTCGGCTCGCCGATCAATCCCTCCGCGCCCGACCGGATCACCGGCGGCTCGTCCTCGGGCTCGATGGCGGCGGTCGCCGGCCGGCTCGCCGATATCGGGCTCGGCTCCGACACCGGCGGCTCGGTGCGCGCGCCGGCGAGCTATGGCGGACTCTTCGGCATCAGGCCGAGCCATGGCCGGCTTTCGCTGAAGCGCGTCTGGCCGCTCTCGGAGAGCCTCGACACGCCCGGCTGGTTTTCCCGCGACGGCGAGACCTTCGCGCGTGTCGCTGAGACCGTCTTCGGCAAGGACCGCATCGCCCTGCCCGGAATCCCGCGCATGCTGCTGGCCGACGACATGTTCGCCCAGGCCGTGCCGGAGGCCGAGAACATCCTGCGCAACGTGGTGCAGCGCGCCATCCCGGCGCTCGGCCAGCCCGAGACGGTCAAGGTCGCGCGCGATCTCGATGCGCTCTACTGGGCCTTCCGCTGGATCCAGGGCCGCGAGGCCTGGGAATCGGACGGCGCCATGATCGAGCGCTTCAGCCCCCCGCTGGGCCCCGGCGTCGCCGAGCGCTTCGCCTTCTCGAAATCGGTGAGCGACGCCGAGCACGCCAAGGGGGAAACGGTGCGCAAGAGCTTCCGTGCCAAGCTCACCCGGCTGCTCGGCTCCGATGGCGTCCTGCTGCTGCCGACAGTGCCCGACATCRCCCCGCTGGTCAGCGCGCAGGAGCCGGAGCTCGACGATTTCCGCAACCGCGCTCTGCGCCTGCTCTGCCTCGCCGGCCTGTCGGGCTTGCCGCAGGTGACGATGCCGGTGGCGCAGCGCGAGGGCGCTCCGCTCGGGCTGTCGCTGATCGGCCCCAAGGGCTCCGACAAATCGCTCGTCGCCTTCGCGGTGAAGTTCGAGCGGGCGGCAAGGCTGCGGATCGCGTGATACCCTCAGCCCTCATCCTGAGGAGCCGCGAAAGCGGCGTCTCGAAGGATGTTCCAGAGGGCTGCGGAGACAACTGGACCATCCTTCGAGACGCAGGCTTTGCCTGCTCCTCAGGATGAGGGCTTTAGAGTTGGACGGGAGGAAACCGATGAGCGGTCATCACCACGATCACGATCACGACAATCACTTCACGCCGATCGAGGCGCGGGTGAAGGCGCTGGAAACGCTGATGGTGGCGAAGGGCTATGTCGACCCGGCAGCGCTCGACGCCATCGTAGAGACTTACGAGACCAAGGTCGGGCCGCGCAACGGGGCCCGCGTCGTCGCCAGGGCCTGGGCAGACCCGGCATACGCCGCGCGGCTCAAGGCCGACGGAACGGCTGCCGTCGCCGAACTCGACTATGGCGGGCGCGGCGGCGAGCACATCGTCGCCTGCTTCAATACGCCCGAAGAACACAACCTGATCGTCTGCACGCTGTGCTCCTGCTATCCGTGGCCGGTGCTCGGCCTGCCGCCGGTCTGGTACAAATCCCCACCCTACCGCTCCAAGGCGGTGCTCGATCCGCGCGGCACGCTCGCCGATTTCGGCGTCACCCTGCCGGAGGGCCAGCGCATCCGGGTCTGGGATTCGACCGCCGAGACGCGTTTCATCGTGATCCCGATGCGGCCCGCCGGAACCGATGGCTGGTCGGAGGCAAGGCTCGCCGCGATCGTCAGCCGCGACAGCATGATCGGAACCGGCCTTCCCACAGCGGAGGACGCGCGATGAACGGCGGACAGGACCTCGGCGGCCAGATGGGCTTTGGCCCGGTCAGGCCGGAACCGAACGAGCCGATCTTCCACGGCGATTGGGAAAAGCGCGTGCTGGCGCTTAACGTCGCCGCCGGCGCAATGGGCCACTGGACGATCGACGAGAGCCGGCATGCCCGCGAAAGCATCCCGCCGGCCGACTATCTCTCCTTCTCCTATTACCAGATCTGGCTCGCCGGGCTGAGCAATCTGCTGATAGCTCATGGTTTCGCCACGCCGGCGGAACTGGCGCAGGGCGAGGCATCGACCCCACCGCGCCCGCCCAAGCGCGTTCTGAAGGGTGAGGATGTGCCGGCCGTTCTGCGGCGCGGCTTTCCCTTCGAACGCGAGGCGCAGGCTCCGGCGAAATTCAGCGTGGGCGACAAGGTCCGCACCATCGTGATGCATCCGTCGCATCACACCCGCCTGCCACGCTATGCGCGGGGCAAGCTGGGGGTGATCGAGCGCATCAGCGGCTGCCATGTCTTCCCCGACACCGGCGCGCATGGCGCGCCGGAGACGGCGCAGTGGCTATACACCGTCGTCTTCGCCGCCCCCGAGCTTTGGGGCCGCGACGCTGATCCGAACTCCAGCGTCAGCATCGAGGCCTGGGAGAGCTATCTTGAACCGGCCTGAAGGCGATCTCGCCGCAAGCCTCGCAGCCGGCACGCCGATCCCGCGCGACGCCGACGGCCCGGTCTTTGCCGAGCCCTGGCAGGCGCAAGCCTTCGCGCTCGTTGTCGTCCTGCAGGACAAGGGTGTCTTCACGGCCGACGAATGGGCGCAGGCGCTCGGCGCTGAAATTGCGGAGGCGGTGGCTGAAGGCGGCTGCCGCGACGGCTCGGATTATTACGAGCGCTGGTGCGAGGCGCTGGAGCACCTGCTGATCGACAAGGGGCTGACCTCGCATGACGGCGTCGACGCGCTTGCGGCGTCATGGGCGCGCGCGGCGCAGGCGACGCCGCATGGCCAGCCGATCAGGCTGGAGAACGATCCGGATCAGGCGCGCTAGGTCTGCCTCTCACGAAACCATTCGGCAGTTCGCGATCAGATGATGAAGGTTGCACCGCCTGAGTTTCATGTCTCGAAGCAGGCATTCGCGCGAGGGTAATACGCTTGGACATATTGCCGTTCCTCATCATCTTCGGCGTTGGCGGCGTGGTATTCGCCATCCTCCTGATTGCCGGAGCGCGCGCGCGAGCGGGCCGGACCTCCCCCGGGACAGGCAAAGCGATGGAGATCGCCGTTGCCGGGCTGGCCTCGACAAATCTCGCCGGCGTCCTTGGCCTGGCATGGTTTGCGGCGGCGATGCTCGTTTCCGACGGCATCATGGTCGTAGAGCATGGTATCTGCGCAGTTCTGATCGTGATCGTTGCCATGATCACGGCTGGCGCCTTCGCGCTCAAGCGTCGCGGCAAGACCAGGTCCGCTGTCGTTCTGTTGGCGGTCGCGGCCTTGCCGACGATCGCCGCTTACGGGTTCCTGCTCTATCTCGGAACCCATCCGATCGACATGCGCTGATCCGCACATAGCGCTCGTAAAGGCGTGCCAACGCCCCGCAGCTTTGACGCCTAACTCCCGACGCCCGCTGCCCACATCCCGAAGAGCAGCGCCGTCCCCAATACCGCCACGAAGGCCGCCGCCAGTAACTCCAGTCCGGCGATCAACCTCGCGCCGCCAAGCGACCCGCCACCGGCAAATCGGAGCGCCGCGAACTTGAAGAAGACCGCCAGCGCCGCAAGCGCGCCGGTCGTCAGCGCGGTCCCCAGCGCCATCGCGAAGGTCGCGGCGATGCCGGCCCAGAGAAGGCCCTGCGAGGCCGAAAAGACCAGGATGATCAGAGCGCCCGCGCAAGGCCGCAGACCCGCGGCGAAGACGACGCCGGCCATCTCGCGAAAGCCGCGCAGCCGCGCGACCTCGTCGGGACCGGGCATGTGGACATGGTCGCAGGTCGGGTCATGCGCCTGCGCGCCATGGCCGAGCGCCAGCAAAGCGCCGGCCTTGCGCCAGAGCACGTAGAGACCGACGAGGCCGACCAGCGCGAAACTCGCCTGCTCGATCACGAATGTCGTGGCACTCATCTGCGCGGCCGTCGCTTTCAGCAGCAGGGTCAGCGTAGCGACGAGGCCAATCGCGACGAGCGCCTGCAGGATCGCGGCGGCAAAGCTCAAGGCGAGGCCGCGCCGCAGGCTGCGGTTGTCGGCGACGATATAGCCGGAGATCACCGCCTTGCCGTGGCCCGGCCCGGCGGCATGGAAGACGCCGTAGCCGAAGGACAGGCCGAGCAGGCCCCAGAGCGCGGCGGGCGTCTGCGCGATCGCTTTCAGCGTCGCCGTCAGCTCGCGGTAGAAGGATGATTGCCAGGCAAGCAGCACGCCGCCGATGCCGGTTGTCGACGGCAGCGCCTCGCGCGGCAGCGACGTGCCGAAGGGGTTGCGTGGCGGCGGGCGCACGGGACCGAACGCGCCTGCGAAATAGGCGGCAAGCGCAAGCACACCGGCGACGAGGGCCAGCGCCGCCAGGGCGACGATCAGCCGGCGCGACAGCGCCGGCCAGGCGAGCATGGCGGGGCGGGGCGAACTCAGGGACATGCGACCAGCGCGCGCGTCGTCACCGTATAGGCGCTCATGTCGGGCGTCGCGGTGACGTCCTCCTGTGACAGCTTGAGCTGGGTCGCGTTGTCGAGCTTGGGCGGGCGGGCGACGCGCACGACGCAGCCCTTGGGCGCATCGCGCGTGATCACCGCATCGGGCGCATCGACGATGTCGAAGGCGACGAAATAGCTGGGGTCTCCGATCTCCAGTCCGAAGGAGCGGTTCGACGCCGCCGGCGTCTTCAGCGGCAGGGTGTAGGTCAGGGTCAAGATCTTGCTGTCATTGTCGAAAACCAGCCCGGCATCCACAGGCGACCCGAATTCCTGCAGTTTGCCATTGGCTTTGGCGGTGGTGAAGAAGCCGACCTCCGGCAGGGATTCCATGTTGACCTTGGCGAGATCCACCAACTCGTCCGGTGACAGCTTGCCGTCGCCGTTCTTGTCGAGGCCCTGGGTGATATAGGACGAATAGGCCTCGTCGAAGCTCCAGATGTGCTTCAGCCCGGTGACCTTGCCGTCCGGCCCATAGAGAATTTCGGCGCGGGCGCTCACAAAGACGTGCGGATGCGCCTGTGCCGGAGCAGCCAGGCACAATCCCAACCCCAGCCAGGCGAACAGGGCGCAGACACGGACGCTTCGCATCAAGGGCGGCTTCCTTCGCTTCAGGCAAAGCCTGCGGGAAACATGGTCAACAAGGTGCTAATACCGTGCTCGGCTGACAGGTTCGATACAGAAAGCCATCGCCGGGAAACAGGGCCAAATCGCGGCGCGGAGCTTTGGTAAAACCTAGTTTGGAACGATGACAGGAAGATTGACCGGCCTCGCAAGATATGTCAGCATTACTGACATAAATCGACGGATATCATTCGCAGCTTGGAGGTCGGATCAACCGGCCCCATATTTCCGCAACGGGACGATCGAGGGAGGTCGGCCATGGCCGAGATTCAGAACGCCGCGACGTCGGACGGCAAACCCCGTTCCAACGCCCTGCGCGAAGTCGCGCTCGACGACAAATACGACCTCGCCAAGCAACGCATCTTCCTGAACGGCACGCAGGCCATCGCGCGCATGCTGATGGTCCAGCGCGAACGCGACCGGCGCGCCGGCCTCAACACCGCCGGCTTCGTCTCGGGCTATCGCGGCTCCCCGTTGGGCGGGCTCGACCAGCAGCTTGCGCGCGCGACCAAGCACCTCACCGCAGCCAACGTCGTCTTTACGCCCGGCCTGAACGAAGACCTCGCGGCGACCGCCGTCTGGGGCACGCAGCAGGCCGAGTTGCAGGGCGAAGGCAAATATGACGGCGTCTTCGCGCTCTGGTACGGCAAGGGCCCGGGCGTCGACCGCACCGGCGACGTCTTCCGCCACGGCAATATGGCCGGCACCTCGCCCCATGGCGGCGTGATCTGCCTGATGGGCGACGACCATACGGCCGAATCATCGACCAACGCCCACCAGACCGAATTCGTCTTCGTCGACCGGATGATGCCGATCCTGAACCCGGCCGGCGTGCAGGAGATCATGGATTATTCGCTTCATGGCCTGGCCTTGTCCCGCTTCGCGAGCGTCTGGGTCGGGATCAAGTGCGTCAAGGACAACATCGAATCGACGGCTTCGGTCGATGGCGACGTCGAGCGGGTGAAGATCGTCATCCCGGATGATTTCGAGATGCCGCCGGGCGGCCTCAGCATTCGCCGCGAGCTCGATTTCCTCGATCAGGAAAAGCGCCTCCACATCCACAAGCGCGCGGCGATGCTGGCTTACCTGCGCGCCAACAAGCTCAACCAGACCATCACCCATGGCGGCAAGACGCCCCGCATCGGCATCATCACCGTCGGAAAATCCTATCTCGACGTGCGCCAGGCTTTCGAGGAGCTCGGCATCGACGAGGTCCGCGCCAACGATCTCGGCATCCGCCTGTTCAAGGTCGCCTGCCCCTGGCCGATCGACCCCTCCGAATTGAAGAGCTTCGTCTCCGGGCTCGACCTCGTCATGGTCGTCGAGGAGAAGCGCTCTCTGATCGAGGTGCAGGTCCGCGAGGAACTCTACGGAGCCGAGCAGCAGCCGATGGTGATCGGCAAGAAGGACGAGAACGGCGAATGGCTGTTCCCGGTCCATGGCGCGCTCGACCCCAACGATGTCGCGATCGCGCTTGGCGCGCGCCTGCTCCAATATCAGGAGGACGCAGGCCTGCGGAGCCGTCTCGAGGAGATCGCCAAGGCGCAGGGGCGGCTCGCCGAGGCGCAGGAAGTCGCCAAGCGCACGCCCTATTACTGCTCGGGCTGCCCGCACAACACCTCGACCGTGGTGCCCAAGGGCTCGCGCGCCTATGCCGGCATCGGCTGCCACTACATGGTGCAGTGGATGGACCGCGACACCGTCGGCTTCACCCAGATGGGCGGCGAGGGTGCGAACTGGATCGGCGAAGCGCCCTTCTCGACCCGAAAGCACGTCTTCCAGAATCTCGGCGACGGCACCTACACCCATTCCGGCTCGCTCGCGATCCGCTGGGCTGTCGCGGCCGGCGTCAACATCACCTACAAGCTGCTCTACAACGACGCTGTCGCGATGACCGGCGGGCAGCAGGCGGAGGGGCATCTCTCGCCCGACCAGATGGCCCGCCAGATCGCCGGCGAGGGCGTCAAGCGCATCGCGGTCGTCAGCGACGAGCCCGACAAATACCCGGCCGGCACGATCTGGCCGCCGGGCACGACCTTCAACCACCGTGACGACCTCGACGCCGTGCAGCGCGAATTGCGCGAAGTGCCGGGCGTCTCGCTGCTGCTCTACGACCAGACCTGCGCCACCGAAAAACGCCGTCGCCGCAAGCGCGGCACCTATCCCGACCCCGACAAGCGCGTCATCGTCAACGAACTGGTCTGCGAGGGCTGCGGCGATTGCGGCGTCAAGTCGAACTGCGTCTCGGTGCAGCCGCTGGAGACCGAATTCGGCCGCAAGCGCCAGATCGACCAGTCGAACTGCAACAAGGACTTTTCCTGTGTGAAGGGCTTCTGCCCCTCCTTCGTCACCGTGCATGGCGCGCGGCCGAAGAAGGCTGCCCCGCGCAAGCTCGACGCCGGCGCGATGGGTGAAAGCCCGATCCCGGAGCCGATCGTACCCGCGCTGACCCGCAGCTATGCCGTCGTCGTCACCGGCGTCGGCGGCACCGGCGTCGTCACCATCGGCGCCATCCTCGGCATGGCCGCGCATCTCGAAGGCAAGGGCTGCGGCATGATCGACATGGCCGGCCTCGCCCAGAAGGGCGGCGCGGTCTTCAGCCACGTCAAGCTCGCCCCGACGCCAGACGAGATCCACGCCATCCGCGTTTCGGCCGGCCAGGCCGATCTCGTGCTCGGCTGCGACCTCACCGTCACCGGCTCGAAGAAGGTGCTCGGCTCGATCAAGCCGGCGGGCTCCTGCGTGGTGGTCAACACGGCCGAGAGCCTCGGCGGCGATTTCACCCGCAACGCCGACCTGTCGCTGCCGGTCGAGCGCCTGAAGCGCTCGATCCTGTCTGCCGGCGGGCGCGACCAGACCCATTTCGTCGATGCGACCGCGGCCGCCGTCGCCTTCATGGGCAACGCCATCGCCGCCAACATGTTCATGCTCGGCTACGCCTGGCAGTTCGGCGGCGTGCCCTTGTCTCGCGAGGCGCTGCTGCGCGCCATCGAGCTCAATGGCGAGGCAGTGCCGATGAACAAGCAGGCCTTCGAGCTCGGCCGCCGCGCCGCGCATGATCCTGCTGCTCTGGTTGCGGCATTGTCGGAGGCAAAAGCCCCGACGCAGGCGCGCCACATCTCGGAGACGCTGGACGAGATCATCGCCCGCCGTGTCAGCTTCCTCACGGCCTACCAGAACGCGGGATACGCCGCCCGCTACCGCGACCTCGTCGCAAAGGTGCAGGCGAAGGAGGCGAGCATCCTGCCCGGCCAGCACGCGCTGACCGAAACGGTCGCGCGCTATCTCTTCAAGCTGATGGCCTACAAGGACGAATACGAAGTCGCCCGGCTCTATGCCGACGGCTCGTTCCAGAAGCAGGTCGAGGCGACCTTCGAGGCGACCAGCGCGTCGGGCGAGAAACTGCGCTACGAGTTCAACCTCGCCCCGCCGCTGCTGGCAAAGGTCGATCCCGCGACGGGCGTGCCGCGCAAGATGACGTTCGGCCCCTGGATGATGTCGGCCTTCGGCCTGCTGGCGAAGCTGAAGGGCCTGCGCGGCACGGCGTTCGACGTCTTCGGCTACAGCCATGAGCGCAAGACCGAGCGGGCGCTGATCACGGATTACGAGGCGCTGATCGGAGAAATCCTCGGCAAGCTTTCAGCCGGCAACCACGCGCTCGGTGTCGCGCTGGCCGCGATCCCCGAAAAGATCCGCGGCTTCGGCCATGTCAAGGAGCGCCACCTCAAGGCCGCCAAAGCCGAGGAGGCCGAATTGCTGGCGAAACTGCGCGACGGTTCGGCGGCAGCGCTGGCGATGCCGAGGGCGGCCGAATAGGGGCCTCTTCCCTTCTCCCGCAAGGGGAGAAGGGAAGACGTGCGCGTCCTGTCGGCTTGAGTTTCACGCTGCCCGCCTCATACTGATGGATGCCCCTCCCAGGACACGCCCCGCCTTGATCTCCGCCGAAGAGCTCCGACACATCGCCGCCTGGTCGCGCGACCTGACGGACGCCGAGTTCGAGGAGGCGCGGCGCGGTGTGACGTTCAAGGCCTATGGCAAGGGCGCCAATATCTGCCATGTCGGCGACAGGATGGAGGCCTGGACCGGCGTCGCCGACGGCCTGGTCAAGATGTCCACCACCTCGAAGACCGGCAAATCGGCGACGCTGGCGGGCATGCGCGCCGGGGCCTGGTTCGGCGAAGGCACCGTGATCAAGGGCGAGTTGCGCCGCTACGAACTGGTGGCGCTGCGCGAGACGAGGCTCGCCTTGATGCGCCGCCCGACCTTCCTCTGGCTGTTCGAGCATTCGGCCGCGTTCAACCGCTTCCTCGTCCACCAGTTCAACGAGCGCCTCGCCCAGTTCATCGCGCTGGCCGAAACTGAGCGCACGCTCGATTCGACCGGCAGGCTGGCGCGCAACCTCGCCTGGCTGTTCAACCCGACGCTCTATCCCGGCCAGGACCGGACGCTGGCGATCAGCCAGGAGGAACTCGGCCTGCTCGCCGGCATGTCCAGACAGATCGCCAATCAGGGGTTGGCGAAGCTCGAGAGCCTCGGCCTGCTCGAGGTCGGCCATGGCAGCGTCACAATCAGGGATCTCGACCGGCTGGCGCGCTACGAGGGTTAAGAGCTTAAGGGAGCATTAGTTTTGCTGCAGGAGAAGCATTTGTGACTTGTTTTTGCCCGTTGGGCACGATGATCTCATGACCCAAGCTATTTTCCTTCAAGCTGCCCTCGCGACCTTTTTGATTCTGCTGTTCGTGATGGGATGGCAGCGGCAACCCGTCAAAAGTGCGTTTGGCCCAGCGGTCATCGGCGCGATTATCGCCACCGCATTGCTATTGTTCAGTGTGTCGTTTGATGGATTCGCGCTTATGTGGGCACTGCCCACTCTGGCGTCCATGGTCGCCTACGGACTGGCGGCATTCGGATTGGGCCGGGCCATGAGATGGCTCTCGAACTTCATTCGACAATCGAGATAGACGTCAGAAAAGCGAATTAGATCGTCGGACGCGGTCAAAGCGAAAGTAGATTGTCGCTGCGCGCGCAGTCCCCGCCGGGGCAGTTTTCAAACGCAGTCACGATCGCGTGCAAAAACGCCCAAATAGACTTCTGCAAGACAATAGCGACCAAATGCTGGCTTGTCTGTCAAGCCCTCCCTTGCAAAGGTGAGGGGCGGCTGCGAGGTTTGCATAACGAAGACGGGTCGAAAACGGTCCGAACGATGGCCGGTGCAATGTACGCCGGCCGCTCAGGGTGGAGAACGGCATCGTGGCAAGCGCAAGCGCCGGCCAGGCGGATACCTTTCCGAAATTGCTGCTGCGCAATGCGCGCGAGCGGGGCTCGCGCGTCGCGTTCCGCCACAAGGACCTCGGCATCTGGCAGTCCTGGAACTGGGCCGAGGTCGCCGACCAGGTGCGCGCCTATGCCCAGGGCTTGCGCGAGCTCGGCCTGAAGCGCGGCGATAAGGTCGCGATCATCGGCTACAACCGGCCGCGGCTTTACTGGTCGATGGCGGCCGCGCAATGGCTCGGCGCCGTGCCGGTGCCGGTCTATGCCGACAGCGTCGCCGACGAGATGGCCTATGTGCTGGATCATGCCGAGGCGGTGTTCGCCTGCGTGCAGGACCAGGAGCAGGTCGACAAGATCCTCTCCATCGCCGACCGCCTGCCGCATCTGCGCCAGATGCTCTATGACGAGCCGCGCGGATTGCGCGACTACGACCATGGCAAGCTGCACCAGATCGACAAGGTGATCTCGGCCGGCGCAGCCTCGCTGAAAAGCGACCCGACCGCCATGGCTGCGATCGAGGCCGAGAAGGAGGCCGGCTCCGGCGCCGATCTCGGCATCATCCTCTACACCTCCGGCACCACCGGGCGTCCCAAGGGCGTCATGCTCAGCCATTTCAACGTGATCACGGCGGCCGAGATCGGCTGCCAGTTCGACGGGCTGACTCAGGACGACGAGATCATCGCCTATCTGCCGATCGCCTGGGTCGGCGACCATGTCTTCTCCTACGCGCAGGCGATCATCGCCGGCTTCTGCGTCAACTGCCCGGAAGGGCCTGAGACCGTGATCGACGACCGGCGCGAGGTCGGCACCACCTATGCCTTCGCCCCGCCGCGCGTCTTCGAGACGATGCTGACGGTCACGATGGTGCGGATGGAGGATGCCGGCCCGCTGATGCGCAGGATGTTCCACTATTTCCTCGGCGTCGCGAAGAAGCACGGCGAGAAGATCCTGAATGGCGAGAGAGTCCCAGTGGGCGCAAGGCTGCTCTACAGGCTCGGCGACATCCTGGTCTATGCGCCGCTGCGCAACCGCTTCGGCCTCAGCAACATCAAGGTCGGCTACACTGCCGGCGAGGCCATCGGCCCGGAGCTGTTCAGGTTCTACCGCTCGATCGGCGTCAACCTGAAGCAGCTCTACGGGCAGACCGAGGCCGGCGTCTACATCACCATGCAGCCCAATGGCGAGATCAAGGCCGACACCGTCGGGCGGCCCGCGCCGCTGGTCGAGATCCGGATCGACGACAATGGCGAGGTGCTCTACCGCTCGCCCTCGATCTTCGGCGGCTATTTCAAGGACCCCGAGAAGACCGCCGAGACCATGACCGCCGACGGCTATGTCCGCTCGGGAGACGCCGGCTTCTTCGACGAAAGCGGCCATCTCAAGATCATCGACCGCGCCAAGGATGTCGGCAAACTCTCGAACGGCGAGCTGTTCCCGCCGAAATACATCGAGAACAAGCTAAAATTCTATCCCAACATCAAGGAGGTCGTCGCCTTCGGCCAGGGCCGCGACTACGCCACGGTGGCGCTCAACATCGACCTGACGGCGGTGGGCAACTGGGCCGAGCGCAACAACGTCGTCTACGCCTCCTATCAGGAACTCGCCGGTCACGATCTCGTCTACGACATGATCGCAAAACACATTGACGAGGTGAACCGCTCGCTCGCCGCCGAGCCGCTGATGGGCGGCGCGCAGATCAGGCGCTTCCTGATCCTGCACAAGGAACTCGACGCCGACGATGGCGAACTCACCCGCACCCAGAAGGTCCGGCGCGGCTTCATCGCCGAGCGCTACGCGCCGCTGGTCGATGCGCTCTACAACGGCACCGACGCCGCCGACATCTCCACCGAGGTGACGTTCGAGGACGGTCGCAAGGGCGTGATCTCGGCCCGCGTCAAGGTTCGCGACGCAAAGATCTATCCGGCTACCTCCGCTCCGGCTCCGACCACGGCGAGGGCGGCATGAACGCGGAAGCGATGAACGTGACCGGCGAGCCGATCGCCCGCAAGAAGGGCGAGGTGCTGCTCGCCGTCGAGAACATCTCGCTGCGCTTTGGCGGCGTGAAGGCGATTTCGGATGTCTCCTTCGACATCCGCAAGGGCGAGGTCCGCGCGATCATCGGCCCCAACGGCGCCGGCAAGACCTCGATGCTGAACTGCATCAACGGGTTCTACCACCCGCAGGAAGGCCAGATCACCTATAAGGGCCAGCGCCGCGACAAGATGAAGCCGCATCGCGCGGCCGCCGCCGGCATCGCCCGGACCTTCCAGAACGTCGCGCTGTTCAAGGGCATGTCGACGCTCGACAACATCATGACCGGCCGCACCCTCAAGATGAACCGCAACTTCTTCTGGCAGGCGCTGCGCCATGGCCCGGCGATGGCCGAGGAGATCGAGCATCGCAAGGTCGTCGAGGACATCATCGACTTCCTGCAGATCCAGCACATCCGCAAGCTGCCCGTGGGCAAGCTGCCCTATGGCCTGCAGAAGCGCGTCGAACTCGGCCGCGCGCTCGCGATGGAGCCGGAGCTGCTCCTGCTCGACGAGCCGATGGCGGGCATGAACCTCGAGGAGAAGGAGGACATGTGCCGCTTCATCCTCGACGTGAACAACGAGTTCGGCACCACCATCGCCCTGATCGAGCACGATATGGGCGTGGTGATGGACCTCTCCGACCGCGTCGTCGTGCTCGAATACGGTCGCAAGATCGCCGACGGCACGCCCGAAGAGGTCAAGTCGAACCAGGCCGTGATCGACGCCTATCTGGGAGTGGGGCACTGATGAACGCGCCTCTCTCATTGCCTTTTTCCCTGGAAATGCGCGCCGTCATTCCGGGCGCAGCGAAGCGGAGACCCGGAATCCATCGTAAAGCGCCGGCGCTCGACGATGGATTCCGGATCGGCGCGGCTGCGCCGCTTGTCCGGAATGACGGTGCGGGTTCGAATGGTCGTCAGGACACCACGACATGAGCGACGTCGCCGCACGGCCCGCCCCGAACCTCCTTACCAACCCCTGGATCAAGACTGGTCTGATCCTCGCAGCCGTCGTGGTCGCCGCGATCATCGGCGCTCGGCTCGACAGCTCAGGCACGCTCTACAAGATCGTCATCGACCCGTTCCAGCAGATGGTGTCCGCACCCGATCTTCTGGTCCAGACGATTTGGGAGGGGCTCGTCTCCGGCGTGCTCTACGCGCTGATCGCGCTCGGCTTCGTACTGATCTTCAAGGCGTCGGGCGTGTTCAATTTCGCGCAGGGCATCATGGTGGTCTTCGCGGCGCTGACGCTGGTCGGCCTGCATGAGAAGGGCGTTCCGGCCTGGCTCGCCGTCATCCTGACGCTCGGCGTGATGTTTGCGCTCGCCGTGACGATCGAGCGCGTCGTGCTGCGCCCGCTGGTCAACCAGCCCGACATCATCCTGTTCATGGCGACCTTCGGCATCACCTATTTCCTGATCGGCTTCGGCGAGGCGCTGTTTGGCGGAAACCCCAAGCAGATGATCACCGAGCAGCTCTGGCTGCCCAAGGGCGCGATCGACCTGAAGCTCTTCGGCGGCCTCGTCTCGCTGCAGAAAATCGACATCGCCGCCGCGATCATCGCTTCGATC
The DNA here is from genome assembly GCF_056405115.1 of Allobosea sp. P2_A10. Lineage (NCBI taxonomy): Bacteria > Pseudomonadati > Pseudomonadota > Alphaproteobacteria > Hyphomicrobiales > Alloboseaceae > Allobosea > Allobosea sp. P2_A10. The sequence goes on from NZ_JBFUCS010000001.1 coordinate 600,256, forward strand.
ATGATCGCGGCGCTTGCCGTCTTCTTCCAGTACACCCGGATCGGCCGCGCCCTGCGTGCGGTCGCCGACAGCCACAAGGCCGCGCTCTCGGTCGGCATCTCGCTGAACCAGATCTGGGTCATCGTCTGGTTTACCGCCGGCATCGTCGCGCTGATCACCGGCATCATGTGGGGCGCGCGCTCCGACGTCTCCTTCGCGCTGGAAATCATCGCGCTGAAGGCCCTGCCGGTACTGATCCTCGGCGGCTTCACCTCGATCCCCGGCGCGATCATCGGCGGACTGATCATCGGCATCGGCGAGAAGATGGGCGAGTTCTACTGGGGGCCGCTGGTCGGCGGCGGCATCGAGAGCTGGCTCGCCTACTTCATCGCGCTCGGCTTCCTGCTGTTCCGTCCGCAAGGACTGTTCGGCGACAAGATCATCGAACGCATCTGAGAGGCTGACACCGTGTTCTACCGCGAAGCCGGCCAGTACAAATCGACCTATTCCGCCGATATGGCGGTGTTCCCGATCCTGCAGGACCGGGTCGGCATCGCCGTCATCCTCGCCATCGCCTTCATCGGCGTGCCGCTGATCGGCAACGACTTCTTCACGACCTCGGTGATGATCCCGTTCCTGGTGTTCTCGCTGGCGGCGATCGGGCTCAACATCCTGACCGGCTACACCGGGCTGATTTCGCTGGGCACGGCGGGCTTCATGGGCGTTGGCGCTTATGCCTGCTACAAGATGACGACCCTCTTCCCGGGGGCGAACATCTTCGTGCTGGTGCTGGTCTCCGGCCTGTTCTCGGCCGCGATCGGCGTGCTCTTCGGCCTGCCCTCGCTGCGCATCAAGGGCTTTTACCTCGCGGTGGCGACGCTGGCCGCGCAGTTCTTTCTGCAATGGGCCTTCATCCGCGTGCCCTGGCTGTTCAACTACAACGCCTCGGGCGCAATCGAGGTGCCGCAGCGCCTGTTCTTCGGCATCCCCGTCACCGGCGCCTCGGCGCTGCCGCTGACGCGCTATTATGTCTGCCTCGTCCTCGTCGTCGGCCTGACCTGGTTTGCTTCCAACCTCGTCCACGGCAAGCTCGGACGCTCCTGGATGGCCGTGCGCGACATGGACATCGCCGCCGAACTGATGGGCATCAAGCTGCTCAACGCCAAGCTGCTCGCCTTCGCGGTCTCGTCCTTCTATGCCGGCGTCGCCGGCGCGATGATGATCTTCTTCTGGTATGGCGGCGGCGAAGCGGCCGACGTGTTCAACATCCGCCTCTCCTTCAACATCCTGTTCATGGTGATCATCGGGGGGCTGGGCTCGCTGATCGGCTCGTTCTTCGGCGCGATGTTCATTGCCGGGCTGCCGACGATCATGAAGTTCGGGCTGCCGGCGATCGGCATCCCGCTCTCGGGCGCAACCGCCGAGCATGTCACCTTCATGCTGGTCGGCGCACTGATCGTCGTCTTCCTGATCGTGGAGCCCCATGGCCTCGCCAGGCTCTGGCAGATCGGCAAGCAGAAACTGAGAACCTGGCCGTTCCCCTATTGAGGCGGCCCAGAAAAACGACCCGTCGCGCATATCAAGCGGCGGGCAAAGCAGACGGACCCGGCCAACCGCCGGGAACCGGCAACAACAACGGAGGACGTCCAATGACCAAGACTCAACTGATGAAGGGGGCGGCGCTCGGCGCCCTGCTCGCATCCGCCGCGGCCATTGCCCCGGCAAGCGCGCAGGACTCGGTGTATTTCGCCAACAACGCCTATCGCACGGGTCCCTTCGCCGGCTCCGGCATCCCGATCGGCGACGGCATGCGCGACTACATCACCATGATCAACGAGCGCGATGGCGGCGTGAACGGCGTCAAGATCGTCTACGAGGAATGCGAGACCGGCTACGACACCAAGAAGTCGATCGAGTGCTACGAGCAGGCCAAGTCGAAGAACACGATCCTGTACTCGCCCTGGTCGACCGGCGCGACGCTGGCCGCGATCCCGCGCGCCCATATCGACAAGATCCCGATCCTCTCGATGGCCTATGGCCTCTCGGCCTCGGCTGACGGCACCAACTTCCCCTGGGTCTTCATCCCGCCGATGACCTATTGGGACGGCGCCTCGCTGATGGTCAAGCACATGGCCGCCGAACTCGGCGGCATGGACAAGCTCAAGGGCAAGAAGCTCGGCCTGATCCATCTCGACGCACCCTTCGGCAAGGAGCCGATCCCGGTGCTCGAAAACCTCGCCAAGAAATACGGCTTCGAGGTCAAGCTCTATCCGGTCGCGGCCGCCGACATGCAGAACCAGGGCTCGCTCTGGCTCTCGATCCGCCGTGACCGGCCCGACTATCTCTTCAACCAGGGCTGGGGCGCGATGAACCCGACCGCGGTCAAGGAGGCGATCAAGAACAACTTCCCGATCAACAAGCTGGTCGGCGTCTGGTGGGCCGGCGGCGACGACGATGCGCGCGCCGGCGGGCCGGAGGCCAAGGGCTACAAGTCGCTGAACTTCAACGCGGCCGGCACCAACTTCCCGGTGATCCAGGACATCCAGAAGTTCGTCGTGGAGAAGGGCAAGAGCCTGTCGCCCAAGGAGAAGGTCGGCGAGAACCTCTACAATCGCGGCGTCTACAACTCGATGCTCGTCGTCGAGGCGATGCGCAACGCCCAGAAGCTCAGCGGCAAGAAGGTCGTGACGGCGGAGGACATGCGGCGCGGCCTGGAGAGCCTCAACGTCACCGAAGCGCGGCTGAAGGAGATCGGCATGGAAGGCTTCGCCACGCCGACCACGATCTCCTGCACCGACCATTCCGGCCACAGCAAGGCCTATGTCGCGGAGTGGGACGGCACGAAATGGACCAAGAGCGGCGACTGGCTCGAGCCCCTGAAGGACGAGGTCCGGCCGCTGATCGAGACCAACGCCAAGGACTATGTCGAAAAGGCCGGCAACTGGCCCAAGCGCGCCGAGCCCTGCGAGAAGTCGTCCTGAGTTGAAACGGCGGCGCGGCTAGCCGCGCCGCCAGCCAACGCTCCTCTTCTCCCCTTGCGGGAGAAGGTGGCGCGCAGCGCCGGACAAGGGGTCGGGCTGCGCTTTCAATGTCGTCCTTTCCTTTTGGAAAGGTCGACGCAACCCCTCATCCGTCTCGGCTTCGCCGAGCCACCTTCTCCCGCAAGGGGGGAAGGGAAGGAGCGCGAATGTCCACCTTGATCCTAGACCAGCAGACCGCAGTCGCCCCCGCGACGGACAACATCCTGTCGCTGAACAACATCGAGGTGATCTACGATCACGTCATCCTCGTGCTGAAGGGCGTATCGCTCAACGTCCCGCGCCAGGGCATCGTCGCGATCCTCGGCGCCAACGGGGCCGGCAAGACGACGACGCTGAAGGCGATCTCGAACCTGCTCAAGGCCGAGCGCGGCGAGGTCACCAAGGGCTCGATCGTGTTCGAAGGCGAGCGCGTCGACAGGATGTCGCCCAACGAACTGGTGCGGCGCGGCTGCATCCAGGTGATGGAAGGCCGGCACTGCTTCGGCCATCTCTCGATCGAGGAAAATCTGCTGACCGGCGCCTTCACCCGCCGCGACGGCAACGCCGCGATCAAGCGCGACCTCGAGAAGATCTACGAGCTGTTTCCGCGCCTGAAACAGCGCCGCAATTCGCAGGCCGGCTACACCTCGGGCGGCGAGCAGCAGATGTGCGCGGTCGGTCGCGCCATGATGTCGAAGCCCAAGATGATCCTGCTCGACGAACCCTCGATGGGACTGGCTCCGCAGATCGTCGAGGAGATTTTCGAGATCGTCCGCCGGCTCAACGCCGATGAGGGTGTCTCCTTCCTCGTCGCCGAGCAGAACACCAACATGGCGCTGCGCTATGCGACCTATGGCTACATCATGGAAAACGGCCGCATCGTCATGGACGGGCAGGCCGCGATGCTGCGCGAGAACGAGGATGTGAAGGAGTTCTATCTCGGCGTTTCCGAAGGCGACAAGAAGTCCTTTCGTGACGTCAAGAGCTACAAGCGCCGGAAGAGATGGCTGTCGTGATGTGCCGGCTTCCAGTTTGTTCTCCGTCATTCCGGGCGGAGCGCAGCGGAGACCCGGAATCCATCATAAGGCTAGACAGCGCTCTACGATGGATTCCGGATCGGCGCCGCTTCGCGACTTGTCCGGAATGACGGCGAGATTGAAGACCAAAGCTGTGGCGGGCCAGGAACGAGACCGATGAGCGAGCATCACGACAGCGCCGAGACCCGCTCGCCGGAAAGCCGCGAGGCCGATCTGTTCGCGCGCCTGCCGGGCGTGCTCGCCGCCGCAATGCAAGCCCCAGCCTACGCCGCTCATCTGGGAGCCATCGACGCTGCCGCGATTACCGACCGTAACGCGCTCTCGACGCTGCCGATCCTGCGCAAGGCCGATTTGCCGGCCCTGCAGAAGCAGAACCTGCCCTTCGGCGGCTTCGTCTCCGCGCCGCTCGGCTCGTTTGGCCGGCTCTTCACCTCGCCGGGCCCGATCTTCGAGCCGGAGGGCGCCCATGGTGATGCCTGGGGTGCGGCGCGCGGGCTTTATGCCGCGGGCTTCCGGGCCGGCGATGTCGTGCTGAACACCTTCGGCTATCACCTGACGCCGGGCGGCTTCATCATGGATTCCGCCGCGCGCGCCTTGGGTTGCGCGGTCATTCCCGCTGGCCCCGGCAACACCGAGCAGCAGATGGAGGTGATCACCGCCTACCGGCCCGGCTGCTATGCCGGCACGCCAGATTTCCTCAAGATCCTGATCGAGGCGGCGGAAATCCGCGGCGTCGACATCTCCTGCATCAAACGCGCGGTGGTCTCGGGCGCAGCCTTCCCGCCTTCGCTTCAGGCCTGGGTCAGGGAGCGCGGCATCGACGCCTACCAGCTCTACGCCACCGCCGATGTCGGCGTGATCGCCTATGAGACCGGCGCGCGCGAAGGCATGGTCCTGAACGAGAACCTGATCGTCGAGATCGTCCGGCCCGGCACCGGCGACCCGGTCGCGGAAGGAGAGGTCGGCGAGATCGTCGTCACCAATCTCGATCCGCATCATCCCCAGATCAGGCTTGCGGTTGGTGATCTGACAGCCGTGATCCCCGGTCTCAGCGCCTGCGGCCGCACCAACGCCCGCATCAGGGGCTGGATGGGCCGCGCCGACCAGACCGCCAAGATCAAGGGCATGTTCGTACGTCCCGAACAGGTTGCCGAGATCGCCAAACGCCATGCCGAGATCGCCAAGCTGCGCCTCGTCGTCGGTCGGGCCAACGAGGTCGATACGATGACGTTGAAGGCCGAAATCTATGCCGAGCCGGCGGGACTGGTCGACGCCGTGTCGCTCAGCCTGCAGCAGATCACCAAGCTCAAGGGCGCAGTCGAAATCCTGCCGCTCGGCGCGCTGCCCAATGACGGCAAGGTGATTGCCGACGAGCGCCCGGTGGGCTGACGGAGCGCCTCACCACCTGATTGGCGGCTCACCTCGCTCCACCAGCCATTCATTCGCCCGCGAAAACGGCTTCGACCCGAAGAACCCGCGCCGCGCCGACAAGGGCGAGGGATGCACGCTGGCGATCACCAGATGCCTCTGCTCGTCGATCAGCCCGCGCCTGGCCTGCGCGGGATTGCCCCAGAGCATGAAGACAACATGCGGCCGCTTCGCCGAGACTGCGGCGATGATCGCGTCGGTCACCGCGCCCCAGCCGAGCGCCAGATGCGAACCCGCCTTGCTTGCGCCCTCGCGCACGCTCAGCGCCGTGTTGAGAAGGAGCACGCCCTCCGCCGCCCAGCGCGTCAGGTCGCCTGTGACGGGCGCACCCACGCCGAGATCGTCACCAAGCTCGCGATAGATGTTGACCAGCGAACGCGGCAAAGGCGGCGGACCGGCATAGGAGAAAGCGAGCCCGTTGGCGTGACCCGGCGTCGGATAGGGATCCTGCCCGAGAATGACGACGCGAACCGCGGAAAATGGCGTCGCGGCCAGCGCCGCGAAGACCCGCCCGGGCGCTGGCGCGACGACATGACCGGTCGCGATTTCAGCGTCGACGGCCGCGCAGGCGCGCTCCGCCGCGCCTTCGGCGAAGACGCTCAGTTCCCGCCAGCCGGCGGAGCCCGGCGAAGCCAGAAAGGCGGCAAGCGCCGCCCGGTACCCGCTCACTTCAGGCCATTCTTCACTTCAGCACCGCCCTGCCCTCGATTTTGGCGTCGACCGTGCCCATGCGGCGCAGATAGACCATGACCTCGTTGGCCATCAGCTTGCCGTCGGTCAGGCCGATCAGGGTCTTGCCCCGGCCGAGCGCCGTATAGCCGTCGCCGCCAGCCAGCATGAAGTTGTTCGAGGCCACGGTGTAATTCGCCGCTTCGTCGATCGGCTTGCCGTCGACCATGACCGAGACCACGCGCTGCCCGGTCGAGCGCTTGAGATCGGCCTCGAAGGTCAGGCCGGAGACTTCCGGAAAGCGGCCGGCTCCCTGCGGCGCGTCGCGCAAGCCGTTCTCGATCGCGTCCTTCACGTCCTTGCCGGTGATCTGGACCATGATCGAGGCGTTGCCGAAGGGCAGTTCGCTCAGGACGTCGCGCCGCGTCAGCTTGTGGCCGGCCGCATATTGCTTGTTGGCGCGGATGCCGCCCGCATTGGTGATGGCGAGTTGCGCGCCGGTCGAGGCGCGCAAGGCATCGGCGATCAGGTTGCCGATCGCGGTTTCCTGCGTGCGGATGACGCCGGTGCGTGAATCGAGCGGGCTGGCGAGCGTGGCGATCTCGACGTCGAGTTCCTTCGACAGCTCGGTCTCGTAGCCTTTTACGATTGCCGCGACTTCCGGCTCGGGCGTGGCGGCCCGGCTGTCATTGACGCGGAAGGTAGGCGTCCACGCGACCTGCCGGGCCGCGCCCTCGCCGGTCACTGTCACGGCGATATCGATCGCGGTGACGTAATTGCCCTCCTCATTGGACTCCACCATCACCACCTTGCCGTCATAGGCGATGGCGAGGTCGTGGTCATGGCCGGTCAGGACGATGTCGACGACGCGCGAGCGCACGATCTCAAGGTCCATCCTGCGATCGGCGTGAACGACCGCGACAAGAATCTCGGCCCCTTGTGATTTCAGCGTGCGCGCCTCGCGGCGCAGCGCATCCATCGTCGAGGAGAATTGCAGGTCGCCGGGGCTGGAGAGCTGCGGCGTTGGGTCATAGGTCGTGCCGATGACACCGACCTTGACGCCGCCGAGTTCGAACAGCTGCGAGTCCTTGTGGCCCGGCAGCGGCTTGCCCGCAGCATCGCGCAGGTTCGCCGCGAAAGTCGGATAGGTCTGGGCCGCCGTGAGCTTGAGATAATTCTCCTTGCCGAAATCGAACTCGTGGTTGCCGGGCACGAAGATGTCGATGCCCATCCTGTTCTGCATCGCGACGATATGAGCGCCCTGGTCGAAGCCCGACATCAGCGAAGGCGAGTAGCAGTCGCCGGCATGGCAGAAGAGCAGCGGCACGCCCTTGGCGCGCTCGGCCTTGGCGATGCCTGCAGCCCTTGCGAAGCCACCTTTACCCTTGTCGTCGCCCATCTTGTAGATGTCGTTGACCAGCAGCAGCGTGAAGGCCGGCGCGGGCACCTGCGCCATGGCGGCAGGCGCGGTCGCCGCGAGCGCCGCAGGAGCGGCGAGAACGCCAAGCGCATTGCGGCGTGTGAGCTTGGTCATGGGGCGACGCCTCCGCTTTTCTAAAACGATGACAGACTAGCAAGGCCCGCACCCCACTGGCCAGCACAACGCAGGACCGGGGCGCGCACGCGCGTGTTCGCCATTGTCGCACCCCGATCTCCGCCAGCCCTAATCACTGGACGAAAGCCGGAACTTGTCTAAATCACGAGTAAAGGAAAGCGCGCGACCATGACAGTCGAGACCAGTTCCGCCGCGACCGACATGCGCGCCGTCAAGTTGCCGGGCGACCATCCGCGCATCCGCGCCGGGCGCATCGGCGTGCTGCTGATGAATCTCGGCACGCCCGAAGGCACCGACTACTGGCCGATGCGGGCCTATCTGAAAGAATTTCTCTCCGACCGTCGTGTCATCGAGACCACGCGCTGGATCTGGTGGCCGCTGCTGAATCTGGTGATCCTGACGACGCGGCCCGGCCGCAAGGGCAAGGACTACGCCTCCATCTGGAACAATGAGCGCAATGAGGGGCCGCTCAAGACGATCACGCGCTCGCAGACCGAACAACTGGCGCAGCGCCTGGGGCCCCTGACCGGCGAGCGCGTCGTCTTCGACTGGGCGATGCGCTACGGCTTCCCAGACGTGAAGAGCCGCATCCAGGCGCTACTCGACCAGGGCTGCGACCGTATCCTGCTGGTGCCGCTCTATCCGCAATATGCCGCGCCGACCTCGGCGACGGCCTGCGACCACGCCTTTCGCGCCCTGATGGAGATGCGCTGGCAGCCCGCGGTGCGCGTCGCGCCACCCTATCACGACGACCCCGTCTATATCCGGGCGCTGGCGGATTCGATGCGCGGCGAACTCGCCAAACTCGATTTCGAGCCCGACATCATCCTGTGCTCGTTCCACGGCATGCCGAGGGAATATCTGCTCAAGGGCGATCCCTATCACTGCCAATGCGCCAAGACGTACCGGCTGCTGCGCGACGAGCTCGGCCTTTCCAAGGAGCGCTTCCGCCTGACCTTCCAGTCCCGCTTCGGTCCGGCCGAATGGCTTCAGCCCTATACCGACCAGACGGTCGAGGCGCTGGCCAAGGCCGGCACGAAATCGCTCGCCATCGTCGCGCCCGGCTTCTCGGCCGATTGTCTGGAGACGCTTGAGGAACTCGATGTCGAGAACCGCGAGATTTTCATGCACAATGGCGGCGAGCGTTTCGCCTATCTGCCCTGCCTGAACGATTCCGACGAAGGCATGCGGGTCATCACCGAGGTGGTCCAGCGCGAGCTGATGGGCTGGATCTGAACGCCGCTAGTCGACGACGAAGCGCGTCACAGTCTCGACAACACTGCGCGCCTGCAGGATGCGCCGGTGGCCGAGCCCGCTCATGGCCGCGAGCGTGACGAAAGGACCGGCGGCCGCCAGCGCCTGCGCATGCTCGAAGCCGACCTCCTTGTCGTTGCGGCAATGCACTACCAGCGTTGGTCGGGCGATCACGGCAAGCTGGCTTGCGCCTTCGAACGCCGTCACCGGCGCGCCAGCGACCACGTGGATGCGTCGCTCCATCGCCGCCTGACCACGCGCACCGAGCCCGATCGTCGCGCCGAAATGCCGCGAGACCATCTGCATCGAGGCCGGAGCCGAAATCATCGCCAGCCGTGCCGCCCGGACGGCGGGCTGGCCCGGCACCGTGCGCGCGAGCGCAGCCATCGCGATCGAGCCGCCGAAGGAATGCGTCACGATCGCATGCACCGGCGCGAAGGCGCGAGCGACCGACGTCAGGCTCGCAACTCCGATCGGAATGTTGAGTTCGCTGCCGGTCGAACCGCCATGGGCCGGCAGGTCATAGGCCACGACGCGAAAGCCCGCCATCAGCAGCGGCGCGACGAAGGCGGTCATAAAGGCGGCTTCGCCGGTCCAGCCATGCAGCAGGATGACCGTCCGTCGCGGCGCTTCGGTCTCCGCCTCGCCCGGAGGCTCGAACAGATAAGCCGCGACCGAGCCGCAGGGAAATGGCACCGAAATTGTCTGCGCCTGAGCCAGCCGCGCCACGACGGACTTGACCGCGTCGCCGCGATTGGCTCCCTGCTTGCGACGGGGCGGGGTACAGAAAGCCTTGAAGGCGAGCCGGCCGGTGATGGCAGGCGCCACGAAACTGGAGACCGCGACAAGCGGCCGGAGCAGACGGAGTGCGGTGACAGCCATGGCGCGACCTCGATTCTGTTCATCGCTGAACAATTATGTTCAACCATGAACAAAAAGCAAGAGGCTGAATTGCCGGGTTCCGACGCGACGAAACCCGAGCGGCAGGTGCTGCCCTGGGATCTGCCGCGCTTCCACAACTGGATCGCGGTCGCGCGCGTGCATCAGCTCTGGAAGAAGGTCTTCGGCGAGGCGCTCGTCCCGCTCGGCATCCAGCTCGCCCATTACGACGTGCTGGCCAACATCTTCCATGCGCCCGGGCTGACGCAGCAGGCGCTCGCCGAGAAGCTCCTCGTCGGGCGCAGCGCCATGAGCATGCTGTTGCCGGAGCTCGAACGGCGCGATCTGGTCGAACGCCGCAACGACGAGGCCGACCGCCGCGTGCGCCGGCTCTGGCTGACGCCGGCCGGCGAGGCGGTCACGCGGCAGGCCATGGCGATCCATGTCGTGCGCATCGAGGCGATGATGACGGTGCTCAGCGACGAGGAGTGCAACGCCGTCGGCGAGATGATGCGCCGCGTCGCCAAATCGCTCGAAGACTGAGCCCGCCACCTTTCGCGTGGCTCGCACAACGAAAAAGGCCGCTCGCGAGAGCGGCCTTTCGCATTCGTATCCGATCAGGCGATGCTTACTTCGGCGCGAAGATGCCGAGGCTGCTGGCGGTGATGTCGAAGGAGAGCGAGCCGACCACGGTCGGGTTGCACCACTTCGAGGTGAAGCCGCCGCCGGCATTGCCACGGGCGATGCCCGACGGGTCCGAGGTCAGAAGGAAGCAGTTCGACTTCGACAGGTTGGTGTCGTGATAGCGCACATCCGCCGTCAGGTTCTTGTAGGTGTAGGACAGACCGACATTCCAGTAGTTGTAGTCGGGCAGCCGGATCGCGACGGGGAAGGCGATGTTGGTGTTGGTCGTCCCGAGCCAGTAGCGGCCAAACTCGCCCGAAACCGCCAGGCCTTCGAGGAAGGGCAGGTTGTACTTGGCGGTGGCGGAGATGTAGGTCGCGTCCGCGCCTGTGCCCAGCCAGTTCCACGAATAGAACGCATTGGCGCCGACCGTCAGCTTGTCCTCCCAGTTGTAGGAGACCTTGCCGGCGAGTTCGAGGAAGTCGGTGTTCTTCGGCGTCCAGATTGCGCCGAGATTGTCGATGAACCGGCGCTCCGTGGGATAATAGTACTGGATCACGCCGAGATCGAAGGTGACCGGGCCGAACTTCGGCCGGATACCGGCGGTGAAGTCGATTTCCGCCGGGGGGTTGGTGGCGAGATCGACGCTCGAGGCCCAGACGCCAGCGTAGAACAGGTTGTCGTAAAACTGCAGCTCGGCGCCGCCCTGGATGGCGGGCTTGCGGTCGCTCTGCGAAATGCCACGGAAGTTATAGTCCGTCGTCGCCTTGATGGTGACGGCGACGTCAAACCAGGTGATCGCGGGCGGGATCGGGGCGACCGGAGCGCCCTTCTTGCTCGGCAGGTCGGCCGCTTGGGCGGAGCCGCAAAGCACAGCCAGTGAAACCGCCGCGCCGGCCAGGGAATAACGGGAGAAATCGAGCACCATCATCAGCTCCGTCATGCGTTCGAATCTGCGCGCAAGCTGCCGCGCTTTCGACATGATGAAGCCAGTGGTTCGCCCAGATCGGCAAGACGAGCTTTTCAGCAACTTGCCTGCTGCGCAGGCAAAAAGCTTATAGCCGCCTGGTTTCGACGCCTTCGAAACAGGCGTAGCCGACAAACCGAGGCGATGTGATATTTACGTCACGCATGCCGGGCACATGACGCCCGGCACAACCCATCAGCGCGTCAGCGACTGGCTCGCATAGGCGGCGGCGGGCTGTTCGAGCTGCGTCGTGCGCAGGCCGCTGGCGCGCCGCGGCGGCAGCGGCGCAAGGATGCTGGTCGGCGAGGATGGCACGCTGGAGGCGACCGCAGTCGAACCCTCGGTCGTGCTCGGCGGGGATGACGAACCACCGATCAACGGCACGAAGCTGAACGCGCGCTGGTAGAACGGTGCGCCGGCCGGCTGTTCGGTGGCAGGCGTCGGCGCCACACTCGCGACGATCGGCGCAGGCGAGGCCGCACCGGGAACGACCTTGGCGACCTGCGTCGCAGCGCTGGGCTTGCCTGGCGCCGACGGCTTGGCGGCAAGGCTCGCCGTGGTGGTCTCTGCCTCGTTCTGCGCCGGCGCAGCCGCGATCGCGGCAAGCACGGCGTCATGGTCGGACGATTCGGCCCGAACCGTCGTCTTCGGCTTGCCCGAATTGTCGAGCACGACGACGCGCGGCCCGCTGGAGATCGCATCGGGCCGGCTCACGCCGACATCCCGCGAGGCCCAGGTCGCCGTGCGGTTCAGCGAATCCGACCCATTGGCGGCGAGCGCACGTTTGAACGAGCTGTGGCTGTCGCCATCGTCATAGAGAAGCTTGATCGCAGGCGTGCCCTTGGCGACGAGCGCGGCGACCTGGATATCATCCTGCTGACGCTTGTGCTGCACGGCCTGGGCCACGGACGAATCCGAGCCGGGCGTGCTGAAGACATAGCGCCCACCCGAGACCGAAACCGGCGGCTCATCGCCCGTGACCTCGAAATAATCCGTGCCTTCCTTCAGGTTCTTCCAGAAGGCGATGTTGGAATCGAGCCGATGCCTGGCGAGGTTTTCGGCGTTCATGCGGAAGGGAAGAGCCTGCATCTGCACGGATTTCTGCCCGGCATTCTGCGCCTCGCGCATCAGCGCGTAGATCTCGCCGATCTGGTCGTCTGTCATCGAATAGCAGCCGGCCGAGGAGCAGGCGCCATGCACCATCAGATGCGCGCCGGTGCGGCCATAGGAGCGGTCATAGGCGTTGGGATAGCCCATGTTGAACGAGACGTAATAGGCCGAGTTCGGGTTCATCTGCGCCGGCGTGATGGCGTAGAAACCTTCCGGCGCCATCCGGTCACCCTCGCGGACCTTCGGCCCGAGCTGGCCCGACCAGCGGCACATGGGATAAGTCTTCAGCAGCGCATACTGCCCGTTGGGCTTGCGCTTCCAGATCTCGAGCTCCGATTCCTTCTTGTAGGACCGGATCAGGATCGGCTGATCCTTGCTCATGCCCTTCTCGGCCATCAGCGTATAGGTCGCCGAGGGGATCGGGATGTTGTGCCGGGCGGAGCCGCGATAACGGTCCTCCTCACAGGCGCCCAGGGACAATGCAACAAATGCCACGAGCGCGAGTTGCTTGAATGCCACGTCGTCAATCCCATCGTCGGTCGGCGCAAGCGCGACGTTCTGACTTTGCAACACGGCCAAATTGTGCCGCCTGCACGGTTGTAGAAGCATTAGCCTTGAGGGTTCCTTACCACAGGGCCATTTGCGTTGGCCATATGGTCAACGAAGTCTTTCACCGCCGAGATGCGTGCTGGCGCAACAGTCACCCAGCGCCCGCAAGACAAAGCGTTCGATCCCAGATTTCTCAGAGATTCCGGCCGATCGCGAGAAACTTCTCGGCGCGGCGCTTCACGATGTCGTCGGCTCCGACGCCGGCGAAATCCGACAGGGCCGAGGCGATGGCGTCGCCTGCGCGCATGATCGCGGCCTGCGGATCGCGATGCGCCCCGCCCGTCGGCTCGGTCACGATCCGGTCGATCACGCCGAATTTCAGCAGGTCCTGCGCGGTGATCTTCATGCCGGTCGCGGCGTCCTGCGCCCGGGCGGTGTCGCGCCAGAGGATCGAGGCCGCGCCTTCCGGCGAGATCACCGAATAGATCGCATGCTCCAGCATCATGACACGGCTGGCCGCCGCGATCGCGATCGCTCCACCTGAGCCGCCCTCCCCGATGACGAGCGCGACGCTGGGCGTGCGCAGGCCGAGACAGGCCTCCGTCGACCGCGCGATCGCCTCCGCCTGGCCGCGCTCCTCGGCCTCGATGCCGGGATAGGCGCCAGCCGTGTCGATGAAGCTCAGCACGGGCAGCCCGAAACGGTCGGCCAGTTCCATCAGGCGCACCGCCTTGCGATAGCCCTCGGGCTTGGGCATGCCGAAATTGTGCCGGATGCGGGTCTCGGTCGAATCGCCCTTTTCCTGACCGATGACGCAGACGGCCTCGCCGCGAAAGCGGGCAAAGCCGCCGACGATCGCCTCGTCCTCGCCGAAGGCGCGGTCGCCGGCGAGCGGCGTGAACTCGGTCACGAGCGCAGCGCAGTAGTCCTTGAAATGGGGACGCTGCGGATGGCGCGCGACCAGCGTTTTCTGCCACGGCGTCAGCGCGGCGTAGAGGTCCTTCAGCGCCTGGCTCGCCTTGGCGTCGAGCTTGCCGATCTCGTCGCCCAGCGCATAGCCCTCGCCCTTCGCCTCAAGCGCGCGCAACTCGTCCGCCTTCGCCTCGAATTCGGCGACCGGCTTCTCGAAATCCAGATAGCTTCGCATCATCATCCAGTTCAGTGCCGCCCATTGGGCCCGCGCATATGCGTTTGAGAGGGAACCGAGGCCGCGAAAAGCGGCGGACCTTGGCCGCGCGCCGAGACAGTTGTCAACCCGAGGCGCCATCTCTCACAGACTCTGCGATCCGGGGCGTCGGCGTCGGTTGTGGCAGCAGGATCGGCCGGAACGCGAAGCTGCGCCGTGTCGCGCGCAACGGCGCGCGCCGGTAGAACTGCTTGGTCGCGTCGATGATGTGCACGCCGGCAAAAGGCAGCGACAACCCCGCGCCGGCCCGTTCCCAGGCGGCAGCCGAGCGCATCAACAGGCGACGCTTCACAGGCGGCACATAAAGCGCCTCTGCCCAGTTCTCGGGCGAGAATTCCGCAGCCCGCATCAGCGATTCCAATTGCGAGCGGCTGAAGGGCCGGCCATGGCCGAACGGCGTGCCGTCCATCCTCGCCCAGAGTCCGCGGCGATTGGGCACAACGACGAGCATGCGCCCGCCGGGCGACAGCACGCGCGACACCTCCTCCAGCAGATCGTCGGGGCTTTCCGTCTCCTCCAGCGCATGAACCAGCACGACTCGGTCGATCGAAGCGGTCGACAAGGGCAGCAGCGTCGGCTCGACCAGCGCCGAGGCCGAGGGACCGTCGGAGGGCCAGTTCACCACGCCCTGGGCCGCCGGCATGAAAGCGAGCACGCGCTCGGAGCCGACGCCCAGTACGGAAAGATAGGGCGTCGCGAACCCGAGGCCGAGCACGCGCTGGCGGCCGCAATCGGGCCAGAAGCGCAGCATGGCCTGTCCAATGAAGCGTCGCGCGACATGGCCGAGCGGGCTGGCATAGAAGGCGCGCAGGTCAACGACGTCGATGGGCATGGGCCGCGAAGATGTGATGCGACGGGCCGTGGCGCAAGGGTGCGAATGGCGAGTGGACGTCTCTGTGCAATCCCTTCAGCCTGACCGGGCTGGCGTCGCAGCCCGCCATTCGTTATTCGCCACTCGCCATTCGCGCTCCGGAGCCAGCCATGCCCCTCGACCTGCACGTCTTCCGCACGCTCAGCGACAATGCCGGCGCGCTGCTCTTCGACCCCGAGACGAAAGCCTGCGCGGCGGTCGATGTGCCCGACGCCGGCGAGGTCATGACGGCGGCGAAGGCCAGGGGCTGGTCGATCAGCGACATCTTCATCACCCACGCCCATTCCGACCATACCCAGGGCGTCGCCGAGTTGAAGGAGGCGACAGGCGCCTTTGTCTGCGGCCCCGCCGATGCGGAAGGCTCCGCCCCGCTCGATCGTGTCGTGGGCGAAGGCGACACTGTCGCGCTTGGCGGGTCGAGCTTCGAGATCTGGCACACGCCGGGCCATTCCGCCGGCCACCTGACCTTCGCCGGCAAGGATTCCAAGATCGCGCTCGTCGGCGACGTCGTCTTCGTCATGGGTTGCGGCCGCGTCCAGCCCGGCCAGATGGCGGCGATGTGGACCTCGCTCTCGCGCATCATGGCTTTGCCCGACGATGTCCGCCTCGTCGGCGGCCATGACTACACTCTGTCCAATGCGCGCTTCGCCATCGCGATGGATCCCGCCAACCCGGCGCTTCAGACCCGTTTCGCAAAAGCCGAGGCCGCGAAGGCGGAAGGACTGTTCTGGGCGCTGACGACGGTCGGCGAGGAGAAGGCGACAAATCCATTCTTCCGGGCCGGAGAAGGTGCGCTCGCCGCCGCCGTCGGCCTCAACGGCAAACCGGCCGGCGAGGTTTTTGCAGCGCTGCGCGAAGCCAAGAACAGGTTCTAGGGCATGATGCCGAAAAGTGGGAACCGGTTTTCGGGCGACATCATGCTCCAACCATTTGTGTGTGAGCCGGACGCATGAGCGCATCGTTGACCGGCCTGAGCGCGGCGGAGGTGATCCGCCTGCTCGACCTGAAGCCTCATCCCGAAGGCGGGCATTATCGCGAGACCTTCCGCGACGAGGCCGGCCCCGAGGGGCGCGGCTTCTCGACGGCGATCTATTATCTGCTCGATGTCGGCGAGACCTCGGAATGGCATCGCGTCGACGCCGCCGAGATCTGGCACCATTATGCGGGCGCGCCCATGGTGATCAGCCTCTCGCCCAACGGCCATGACGCGTCGGCCCACCATCTCGGCACCGACCTGCGAACCGGCCAGCGTCCGCAGATCATGGTGCCCGCCGGCTGGTGGCAGAGCGCGACCTCGCTCGGCGCCTGGACGCTGGTCGGCTGCACGGTCGCGCCGGGCTTTGCCTTTGCGGGTTTTGAGATGGCGCAGCCGGGCTGGCGCCCGACGCCGCGCAAGCCGGAGGGCGCATGATGGCCGCCATCGACGCTGAAGACCTGCGCCTCGCGCTCGAATGCGAGCGGCGCATCGTCAACGCCTGGCCGGCGGTCTCGACGCTGCTGATGGGCGACTGGATGCTGCGCTTCGCCAACGGCTATTCCGGCCGCGCCAACGCCGCCACACCGCTCAGGCACGGTGCGGAACTCGACGAGACGATGCTCGCCCTGATCGAGGAACTCTATCGCGCCGACGGGCTGCCGCCCTGCATCCGCCTGACGCCGCTCGTCGCCGAGGCGACGAGGGCCGCCGTGCTGGCGCGCGGCTATCGCGTCAAGGACGCCTCCTTCGGCATGCTCGGCAGCCTCGACGCGGTCGAGCCGGATTTCGAGGCCGAGTTCCAGATCGAGGCTGGACCGAGCCAGGACTGGATCGCCGGGGTCGCCGCGCGCCAGAGCGGCAACAAGACCAATGTCGACCACCTTGCGGCGATCGTCGAGAAGGTGCGCCTGCCGGCGGCCTTCGCGACGATGCTGATCGCCGGAGAGCCTGTCGCCTATGGCATGAGCGTCGCCGAGCGCGGCATGGCCGAGATCGGCTCGATCATCGTCGACGAAGGCCATCGCGGCCATGGGCTCGGCCGTCGCCTGGTCGCGGGGCTGATGTCCTGGGCCAAGGTCCAGGACTGCGCCCACGCCTATCTCCAGGTCGACCAGACCAATGCGGTCGCGATCAGGCTCTACGAAAGTCTCGGCTATCGCAGGCTGTATGCCTACGAGACGCGCGTTCTCGACTGAGCGGCCTCATTTCGTCAGCAGCGCCGTGCAGTAGAGGCCGATGGCGAAGACGATGTGCCCGACGATGTTCATCGCCCGGATCTGCCAGGCGTTGGCTTTCTTGGACGCGGCGATGCCAGCCCCGGTGCCCGGCTGCAGGATGAACCAGCCGCAGCCGACCGTGACGAGACCGACGATCAGCGCCGGCATGAATGTGGGGTTATAGGCCCAGCCCAGCCCCCAGATCGCCAGCAATGCGGCTGCGAACAGGATGCCGACGGCGTAGTGGAAGACCCAGCCGATCGCGAGTTCGTTGGCGACCGGTTCGGCCTTGCCGATATCGTCATGGACGAAGACCCCGCGCGGCAGATGCGCGACCCACCGCCCGGGCATCGCCCAGTTCGGCGCAGGCCACGCGACAATGCGCTTGAGAAGCTGCGCCCAGATATCGAGCAGCAATGTCGCGCCGATGCCGATCACGGCCGCGCGGATCAGAAATTCCAGCATCCCGCCCCTTGCGGCAGCCCTAGCACGTTGGCGCGGCCACCCACTCCCCGGCGCTCCCAGCGCACACCTCATGGGGCGGGCTTCCCGAGCCACGGTCAAGCCATGCCTGCGCGCAGTCCGCCAACGCAATGCGCATGAGCTCGCGCGATCACGTTCCGGAGCGGCCGGAACCCGACCTGCCGTCGCGGGGTTCCTGCACTATCGGCATGGAGGAGAGCACTGGACATGGGCGCGGCGACCGCTGAGAAAATCCGGACACAAGGTGTTCATGGCGCGGCCGAACTCCCGTCGGTGACCGTCACCAGCTACAATCTCGAAATTCGCGATCAGGACGGCTTCGTTGGAGACAAGGCGAGCCGAGGCGCCTTCATCGACCATCTCGACGCGTTGCGTCAGCATCTGCGCAGGAGCGGCAGTGACCCGCTCGAGGGCGACACCGCCTCGATCAGCAAGAAATCACTCGACGCGCTGCTCATGGATGGCGATCCCCACGAGGCGGCGCTCGTACTCAGCGCCATCGAGGGCTTTGCCCAGTCGCTCGCCTTCGTGATCCGCCGCTTCGTCAAGCTGAAGTCCTGGGCCCCGGTCGAGCGCATCGTCGTCGGCGGCGGCTTTCGCGACAGCCGCATCGGCGAACTTGCGATCGGCCGCGCCGGCATCATCCTCAGCACCGATGGCCATGAAATCGACCTCCGACCGGTGCGGCACCACCCAGACGAGGCCGGGCTCGTCGGCTCGGCCCATCTCGCGCCGAAATGGATCTTCGAGGCCTATGACAGCCTCGTCGCGGTCGATATCGGCGGCTCGAATATCCGCGCCGGCATCGTCGAACTGCGCCAGGACAAGGCGCCGGACCTCGCCAGGGCCCGAATCTGGGAATCCGAGCTCTGGCGGCACGCCGACGACGAACCCGGCCGCGACGAGGCGATCAAGCGGTTGGGGAAGATGCTGAAGGAGCAGATCAAAAACGCCGAAAAGGCGGGCCTGCGCGTCGCCCCCTTCATCGGCGTCGGTTGCCCCGGCCTGATTGAACCCGACGGCTCGATCGACCGCGGCGCGCAGAACCTGCCCGGCAATTGGGAGAGCAGCCGCTTCAACCTCGTCGAGAGCATTCGCGAGATGGTGCCGCAGATCGGCAAGCACGAGACACAGGTCGTGATGCACAACGACGCCGTGATCCAGGGCCTGAGTGCAATGCCCGACATGCAGGACGTCGCGCATTGGGCCGTGCTGACGATCGGCACCGGCCTCGGCAATGCGAGCTACGAGAACAGGGCTAAGCCGAAGAAGGGCAAGCCCTGAGTTCCGTCATCGCCTGATCCCCGGCGTCTCGACCGGCAGCCCCTTTGCCCGGCCGGCCAGATAGAGTTCCAGCGCCAGATATTCCGGCGAACCGTAGTCGAACTGTGTCGCCCGGACGCCGAGAGAGCAGGCGCGCAGACGCCGGTGCAGCGAGCCGACGGTGTTCCACTCCAGCCGATAGGCCGGATAGCCCGTACCGGCGCCATGGCTGACGGTGTCGCCGCGCAGCTTCTGGCCGACGAGCCCGTCATGGCATTGCTGGCAGGACAGGTTGATCTGACCCTGCCGCCGCTCGAAGAAAGCCTTGCCGGCCTCGTAGAAGGGCTGGGCCGGACCGCCTGTCGCGACATCGACCGGCATGCCGCGCGAGAGCGAAGCGATATAGGCGGTCATGCCGAGAAGCTCGGCGCTCTCATAGCCGAAAGCCGGCTGCTTTTGCCGCTCGACGCGGCATTGCTCGATCCGTCCTTCGAGATTGAGAAGCTTGCCGCTGGCGGCATCGACCTGCGGATAGCGCGTCGCCGCGCCGCGCAGGCTCTGCTGCGGCTGGGCATGGCAGGAGACGCACGCCGCGCTGCCCTCGGGTTTGCGGCTGAACAGCTCCTCGCCCTGCTCGACCCAGAACCAGGCCGGATTGCGCGTCTCGTCGGCCTGCTGCCGGCGCATCTCGGGCGAGAGGAATTCACTGCCGGACTTGATCTCGGCCAGCGCCGGCCATGTCGCCAGCACCAGCAGCGCCAGCCCGATCGCAACACGGGAAGACAGGCGCGACGCGCTCACGTCACGGTCAGTCTTGCGGTGCGGGTGAAGGTCGCACCGCCATCCTCACGCCATTCGAAGACGATGTCGCCGGTCGCTACAGCGCGGGTGGTGAAGGAGACAAACGGGTTGGCGGCGATGCCGGTATGCATGTCCAGCCGGAAAACCTGTTCGCCGGCATAGGTCGCCGTCAGGCGGTTCAGGATCTGGCGCGGCACGGTGCCGCCCTTGCCGTCGGACTGGCCGCCGCGATCCATCGGATGGCGCGTCAGCACCTTGATCATGACGATGTCGCCGGCGCGCGCCTCCGACGGCATGGTGATGCGGGCGTTGAACATGGCTTGCCTCCTCAACCGCCGTCGATGCAGGCGCTCAGCGTCACCACGACATCGGCCTCGGCCATCACGAAGCCGCCGCCGCTCAGGCCCGCGACCGCCGTCACGGTCTGCGAGGCTCCAAGCCGGATCGTGGTGGCGACCTCGGCGCGGCCGGCGCGCGGGCCAAGATGAAACCGCGCCACGTCGGGAAACGGGTTCTTTTCGGCGATCAGGTGAATCCAGGCGACATGGTCGGCCTGGGTCATTGGGCTCTCGATGAGGATCCGCACATCGACCGAATTGCCGTTCTCGACCAGCGCGGGAATCTCGAAGGTTATCCTGCCGCGCTCGGGGATTGCGCCCTCGGTCAGGCGCGCGACGAATTCCGACAGGGCAGGCGGCGCGGCGGCATGCGCGGCTGCAGGCATCGCAGCCAGACCGAGCGTCGCCGCGGCGCCTGCGATCGCATCGCGTCGGCTGGGGCCACGCAGCTCAGAATGTTTTGAGCGAGGCGAGATAGCTGACGACATCCTCGATCTCCTGGGCCGACAGGCCCGGCTTCCCCCGGTATTGCGGGGCGACATCATGCAGGTTTTCCGTGCGGAAATAGGGCGGCATCACGGTTTGCGGGTTCAGTATCGCGGAATCGACCAATCTCAGGCGGATCTGGCCTGCATCGAGACGAAGCCCCACCCCCTTGAGCGGCGGGCCGATCGACCCCTGGAAGGGCTCCGACGGATCGGCGCCCTGATGGCAGATCAGGCAATTGCCGCGCTCGCGATCCCGCACCACGGCCTCGCCGCGCTGCGTTTGCCCGGAGAGGTCGCCGAGCGGACGAGGGATCGCATCGCCGACGACTTCATAGCGTTCGAGCGCCAGCGCCGCGCCACCGCCAGGCCAAAAAGCGCCGAGCAGCGCGCCGGCAATGACAAGACGCGACACCTCCCTCGCCGTATCCCGCTTACGCCTTGCGAAGATCGGCATTCTTCAGCGGCAGGTTGCGGATGCGCTTGCCGGTCGCGGCGAAGATCGCGTTCAGCACGGCAGGCGCCGCGACCGCGATCGTCGGCTCGCCGACGCCGCCCCAGAACCCGCCCGAAGGTACGATCACGGTCTCGACGGCCGGCATCGCCTCGAGCTTCATCACCTCGTAGGTGTCGAAGTTCTCCTGCTCGACACGGCCGTCCTTGATGGTGATCTCGCCATAAAGCGAAGCCGACAGCCCGTAGACGAAGGACCCTTCGACCTGCCGCGCGATCTGCGCCGGGTTGACCGCATGACCGGGATCGGTCGCAGCGACGATGCGGTGAATCTTGAGCTTGCCGTCCGCACTCACGGAAACCTCGGCGACCGCCGCGACATAGGAGCCGAAGCCCATGGTCTGGCAGATGCCGCGATAGACGCCATCGGGCAGCTTGCTGCCCCAGCCGGCCTTCTCGGCCACCGCGTTCAGCACCGCGAGATGCTTGGGGTGATTTTTCATCAGCGCCCGGCGGAATTCGAGCGGATCCTTGCCCACCGCATGCGCCAGCTCGTCCATGAAGGATTCGAGATAGATCGTGTTCTGGTTGAGGTTCACGCCACGCCAGAAACCCGGCGGCACATGCGGGTTGCGCATCGCATGATCGATCAGCAGGTTTGGGACGCCATAGCCGATCGAGGCCTCCGGGCCGGGTGCGTTCAGCCCCTGGAACACCGCCGGATCACGCCCGTTCTGGATCGTCTGCGGGAACAGGCCGGCCACGATCGACTGGCCGGAGATGCGCATGTGCAGCCCGGTCAGATTGTTGTCCTTGTCGAAGGCGCCGACCATCTTGCACTGCGTCAGCGGGTGATAGCGGCCATGGGTCATGTCCTCTTCGCGCGACCAGATCAGCTTGACCGGTGTGCCGGGGATCTGCTTGGCGATCGCCACGACCTGCCGGACCCAGTCCTGCGTCGCACCGCGCCGGCCGAAGCCGCCGCCGAGATCGATCTTGTAGGCTTCGCATTTCGCCAGGGGCAGGCCGGCAGCCTCGGAGGTGGCGGCGAGCGCCGCCTCGCCGTTCTGCGTCGGCGTCCAGACCTCGCATTTCTCCGGCGTCCAGAGCGCCGTGGCGTTCATGGTCTCCATCGTGGCGTGGTTCTGGAACGGGTAGGAATAGACCGCCTCGACGGTCTTGGCCGCTCCGGCGATCGCAGCCTTGACGTCGCCGTTCTGGTTGCCAACCACGGCGGTCGGGGCGTCGAGCCCCTCCTTCAGCCAGGCCGCGAGGCTTGCGCTGGAGACCTTGGCGTTCTCGCCCTCGTCCCAGACGATCGGCAGCGCCTCCAGCGCAGTCTTGGCCTGCCACCAGGTTTCACCGACGACGGCGACGCCGCTGTCGCCGACAGCAAGCACATGCTTGACGCCGGGCATATCCTTGATCTTGGCGGCGTCGAAGCTTTTCACCTTGCCGCCGAAGACCGGGCAGTCCTTGATCGCGGCCAGCAGCATGCCCGGCATCTTCAGATCCATGCCGTAGATCTTCTTGCCGTTGGTCTTGTCGGCGGTGTCGAGCCGGGGCAGCGGCTTGCCGGCGATCGTCCAGTCCTTCGGGTCCTTCAGCACGATGTCCTTGGGCGCTTCGATCTTCGCCGCGGCGGCGGCGACCTCGCCATAGCGCAGCGAGCGGCCGGAGGCCTTGTGTGTGATCACGCTCTTCTCGGCCGAGCACTCGGCGGCCGGCACCTTCCACTCATTCGCCGCCGCCTGGATCAGCATCATCCGGGCCGCCGCGCCGCCCTTGCGGACATAGTCGTTCGATTCGCGGATGCCGCGGCTGCCGCCGGTGGAGAAATTGCCCCAGACCCGGTTGCGCGCCACGCTCTGGCCCGGCGTCGGATATTCGGTCGTGACCTTCGACCAGTCGCAGTTCAGCTCCTCCGCGACGAGCTGGGCTAGGCCGGTCAGCGTGCCCTGCCCCATCTCGGAGCGGACGATGCGGACCACCACCTTGTCGTCGGGATGGACCACGACCCAGGCGTTGATCTCGGGCACGGCGGTCTGGGCCTGCGCCAGGGCCTCGCCCGAAAACGGAATGGCGAAACCGAAGCTGAAGGCGCCGGCCGCTGCGGCGGAACCCGCCAGCAGGCTGCGTCGGGACAGGGTCGTGGCGGATTGGGCTGTCGAGGCGGATGTCATGTCGTCCTCCGGATCTTGCTGTGGACGCGTGGGAGGCGAAGGACCGTTTGGGACCTGCGCGCTCGACCTCGCGGGAGAAGAGGCGAAACGGGCTAAGCTCAGCCGCGGCCGAGCGTGCCGCTGGCGACGACGTCGAGGATCGCGGTCTTGACGCGGGCATAGGTGCCGCAGCGGCAGATATTCGTGATCTCGTTGGCGATGTCGGCTTCCGTCGCCTTGGGATTGGCCTGCAGCAGCGCGGCGGTCGCCATGATCATGCCGCTCTGGCAAAAACCGCATTGCGGCACGTCGTGCTTGATCCAGGCCTGCTGGACGGGATGGTTGCCGTCCGGCGACAGACCCTCGATCGTCACGATCTTCTGCTCGGCCGTCACCGCATTCACCGGCAACACGCAGGTGCGGGTCGCGACGCCGTCGATATGGACGGTGCAGGCTCCGCACTGGGCGACGCCGCAGCCATACTTCGTTCCGGTGAGGCCGATCTGTTCGCGGATCACCCAGAGCAGCGGCGTGTCGTCTGACACCGCCACGTCGATCATCTTGCCGTTCACGTTAAGCTTCGCCACCGCAAACCTCCCGGGTCGCTATGAGAAGGACAGCGAGAGTGCGGACGCGCCTCGCCGGAATCACGCGCCTATCCAACCGACGGGCGCCCAATTTTGGATTGGACGAGATTGAAACTCGAAAAGCGCCGGCCCGCCAGCGCTTACGTGTCCATGAACGCACTCGGATCGCTTCGCCGCCAAAAGTAAGCCGCCGGCCAGGCAGAGACTAGCGGAACCCCTAAACACCGAATTTGCCGCCTCGACGCCATGATCGCGTCCCGTTTGTCGTTGAAAAGCCCCCCACGAGCCGGCCAAACCGGCCCCGGCCATCACGGCAATGTGATAGCCGGCGCTCCGGTCGCGCTCTTTCCCGCACAAGGTCCAGCCATTGCCGTCCGCAGCGCATTTTTCCTCGTCGCCTTGCCTTGAAGCCGCCCATGGGGCGAGGGTCGAATTCCCGGCGAATCACCCCCAGCGAGGCCCGACAGGAATGGTTGCGAGCACGGGCGGGCAGCGCTCTCATTCCATTGCCGCGGCAGAATCCAGGTCACGAAAGTGCCGCTCGCCCGGTCTCGGTTGGGCGGGGCTGGTGGTCGCGCTGCTGTTGACGCTGTTGGGCTGGACGCAGGCTCTGGCACAGACGCCGACTCCGGCGCGAGCAAAGCTCGACGGCTTGCGTCTCGAACTGACCCAGATCGAGACGACCCTCGCCAGCCCGAACCCGAGCGACAGCGATCTGCAGCGGCAGCGGCAACGCATACAGCCTCTGCTCGGACAACTCCGCGATCTCGTCGACGAGCAAGGCCCGCGCCTCGAACAGGCGAAACTGAGGCTCGACCAGCTCGGCCCTGCTCCGGACGCCAAGGCCACGCCCGAAAGCGCCGACGTCGCACGAGAGCGCGACGCGCGGACCAAGGCCTTCGCCGAAGCCGACGAGACGATGAAGATCGCCCGCGCCGGACTGCTTCAGGCCGAGCAATTGCAGACCGGCATCAGCGACAGACGTCGCGATCTCTTCGCCAAGGCGCTCTTCGCGCCGGGCCCGACGATCCTGAGCCCCGATCTCTGGGCCAACGCCCTGACGACGCTGCGGGAAGATCTGCGCGCCTCCGGCTATATCTTCGGCGGCTGGCTTTCCGTCGTCGGTGATGCGCTCTCGGGTGCGCGCGGCATTCTGGTGGCGCTGGCCTTCATTGGCGCGATCCTGCTTTACGTCATTCGTGCCCGTTACATGCCGCGCTTCCGCGAGCGCGTCGGCGCGACCGAGGACGCCGGCAGCCTGCGCTGTCTTTACGTCGCGCTCGCCCATGTCGTCGCCGGCGCAGCCCCGCCGGCGCTGGCGAGCTGGCTGATCTACTCCGCCCTCAACACCGCAGGCCTGCTGCCGCCGCGTATCCAGCCCGTGGTCTGGGCCGCCGTGGTCGGGCTTGCGATCTTCGCCTTCATCCAGGCGCTGGCGGACGCGCTGTTTGCGCCAGGAAAGCCGCAGCGTCGGCTCGTCAGCGTGCTCGACTCGACGGCGCGCATCGTCGTCTGGATCGCCAGTTCGCTCGCGCTGGTGATGTCGGTCGGCAAGGTCATGGAGGCCTGGCTGCAGGCGATCGCGGCGGGGCTGGCCGTCTCGATCATCGTGCGCGGCATCCTCGCCATCATCTTCGCGCTGACGCTGATCGCCGGCCTCTACCAGCTGCGCGACGACGACGAGGTCGAGGAGGAGGCCTGCCTTGGCCCCTATGTCCCGGTCGACGGCGCAAGTCTCGCACCCGTCCGCATTCTCGGCTGGGTCGTCGCACTCGTCATCGCCCTTGCGGCGCTTTCCGGCTACGTCGTCTTCGCCACTTTCCTGACCGAGCAGGTGCTCTGGATCGGCATCCTCGCCAGCATGTTCGTGCTGGTCTACCAGCTGATCGAGCTCGGCATCACCCAGGCGCTGACCGGCAAGGGCCGCTTCGCGCTGACCATGAAGGCCGGCATCGGCATTCGCGCCGCGACGCTGCACAAGATCGCCGTAGTTGGGACCGGGCTGCTGAAGCTCATCCTGATCATCGTCGCGATCATGTTGGCGCTCGCGCCATGGGGGCTCGAATCGGCCGATTTCCTGTCCTCGCTGCGGGCGGCCTTCTTCGGCTTCCAGGTTGGCGGCGTCACGGTCTCGCTGTCCTCGATCATTCTGGCCGGCCTGCTCTTCGGGCTCGGGCTCACCGCGACGCGCTATTTTCAGGGCTGGCTCGACGACAAGTTCCTGCCGACGACGCAGCTCGACCGGGGCCTGCGGAACTCAATCACCACGGCGGCGGGCTATCTCGGCTATGTCGCGGCCGTGGCGATCGGCTTCTCCTCGCTCGGCCTCAGCCTGGAGAGGCTGACGCTGGTCGCCAGCGCTCTTTCGGTCGGTATCGGTTTTGGCCTGCAATCGGTGGTGTCGAACTTCGTCTCCGGGCTGATCCTGCTCTGGGAGCGGCCGATCCGCGTCGGCGACCAGGTCGTGGTCGGCGACGCGGAGGGCATCGTCAAGAAGATCAATGTCCGCTCGACCGAGATCGAGACCTTCGATCGCTCCTCGGTGATCGTGCCGAACTCCAACCTCGTCTCCGGCGTCGTGCGCAACCGTGTCCGTACCGACCGCACCGGCCGCGTGCTGATCTCGATCTCGGTGCCGCGCACGCTCGACCCCACCGCCGTCCGCGCCATGCTCGCCGAGACCGCCGCCGCGCATGGCGACGCGATGCCGAAGCCGCCACCGTCGGTGCTGTTCAAGAAGATCGGCACCACGACGATGGATTTCGACCTCGTCTGCGTCGTCGGCGACGTCGATATCGTCGGCCGCGTCACCAGCGACCTCAACTACGTCATCCACAAGCGCCTCGCCGAGATGGAGCCCGCTGCGGCCGGGGCCGAACTGACCGTCAAGGGGCTGGAGGGCATCGAGCACTCGCTCTCCAGCCTGTCTGATTCCGTGGCGCATGGTTTCCAGACGCGCGCCAGGCCGGCGAAGTCAAAGATCACAGCCCGTCGTTCGGCCGAGCCCACCGAAGAGGTCCAGCCCGATCCGGCTCCCGAAAAAACAGCGCCCGAGCCGGAGATCGAGAAGAATCCGCTCAAGGATGACAGCAAGGAATGAAGCGATGTCTCTCTACAAGTTCGGCGAAGCCAGGGCGCACTCCATGACCTGCCCAGCCGTGATCGCCGGCGCGCTCGCCGTCTTCAACCTCGCCGGCTGCACGGAGGCCCCGCGCGCGGGCCAGCCCGCCTTCTATCGCGACCTCGGCTCTGCGTCCGCACGGGTCGACGCCGAGGCTGCGCGCGCCACCATCTCGGCCTATCGTCTCAATCACGGGCTGGCGGCGCTCAGGCTCGATTCCGGATTGATGCAGGCGGCCGAAGCGGAGGCGGCCGCCATGGCCGCCATCGACAGGCCGGGATCGGCGGACGCAGTGAAAAGCCGACTCGAAAGCCAGGGCCAGCGCGGCGCGGAGGTCAATCTCTCGGCGGGCTACCGCCGCATGGCGGAGGCGTTTTCGGGCTGGCGTGATTCGCCCCAGCACGACCGCGTCATGAAGACGCCGGGCGCGACCCGCATGGGCATCGCCACGGCCTATGCGCCGGGCTCGAAATACCAGGTCTACTGGGCGCTGGTGGTCGCGCCCTGACGAGTATCACTCGATCGGAAAATCGAAGATCGTCCTGGGGAAAGGCTCCCCGGCCAGCGTGAAATGCCACCATTCCTTGCTGTAGCCGGCAAAGCCCTCGGCTTTCATCGCGTCGCGCAGGATCTCGCGATGACTGAGGGCGTCGGCTCCGACGCCGCGATAAGCGCCCGCGCTCCTCTCGGAAAAGCAGTCGAAGCTGGTGCCGAGATCGAGGTCCGACTCGGCCGGGCGCTGTGAGAACGGTCCATCGCAGCGCCCGCCCTTTGCCGGCGTCGGCAAGGCCGGCGCGCCGAGGCCGATCAACCCGACATCGACGGTCGAGCCGCGCGAATGACTCGACATCGCCGCGATGAAGCCGCGCGCCACCAGATCGGCCTTGGCGACATCGGGATGGAAGATTCCCCTGAGATCGGCCGCCGCCCTGTCCTTGCCCCAGATCATAAACGCGGCGACGGCGCGGGCCGGCCGATAACAGTCGAACAGTTTCAGGCCATAGCCGCGCGGGCGCAGCCGGGCCTCGACCCGCGCCAATGCCTCGCCAGCCGCGCGCGTCAGCACGCATTCGGCCCGGCCATAGCCCGCAACCGGCGCGGCGGTAAAGTTGAAGGGCGTGGCGTAGCGGATGTCCTGTGCGATGCCCGGCGCGATCTCGCGCAGCCGCACGAAGCCGGGAGGCGGATTCTCGAGCGCCGTCGCTGGCAACGGAGAGAAGGCGACGAGAGCCAGGCGGACTAGGATCAGGACCGTCGGACGGATTGCCATCATCGCGCGATCATGACCGGCGCAGGGTCATCGCGCGAGCCCTAAGGCTTGACGTTGGCTGGCAGCGGCCGCGCATCGGCCTTCAGCGCTAGCCGCCCGGTGTTGAGGGAAGCGTCGAGGTTCAGGCCTTGCTCATGCGTCGGTGTCAGCTAAAGCTTGCGCGCATGTCATTATTTGCAATCTACACCCGGGTCCTCGGCGAACTCGGCCCCGAAAAGCGGCTCGGCCTGATCCTGGCGCTCGCCAATATCCTGCTCGCGGCGGCGGCCTTCGCCGAGCCGATGCTGTTTGGCGCGCTGATCGACAAGCTCTCGAGCTTTCCGGGCTCGGGCCAGCGTCCCGGCTGGGGCGAACTCAACGGCCTGATCGCGGCCTGGATCGGCTTTGGGCTGTTCACCATCGCGGCCTCGGTCTTCGTGGCGCTGCATTCCGACCGGCTGGCGCATCGCCGCCGGCTCGCGGTGATGGCGAATTATTTCGAGCACGCGCTGACCCTGCCGCTCGCCTACCACACCCAGACCCATTCCGGCCGCGTGCTCAAGGTCATGCTGGAAGGCACCAGCGGCATGTGGGCGCTTTGGCTGTCCTTCTTCCGCGAGCATTGCGCGAGCCTCGTCGCGCTCTTCATCCTGCTGCCCTTCACGCTCTGGAAGAACTGGCAGCTCGGCTTGCTGCTGATCTCTCTCGTGGTGCTCTTCGGCACTCTGACGGCCTATGTCCTGCGCAAGACCGACAGGCTCCAGAGCAATGTCGAGGCCTATCATTCGAGCCTCGCCGAACGCGCTTCCGACGCGCTCGGCAACGTCCCGGTGATCCAGAGCTTTACCCGCATCGAGGCGGAGGTGCGCGGCCTGCGCTCGACCATCGCCAGCCTGCTGGAAGCGCAGCTCCCGGTGCTGTCCTGGTGGGCGATCGCCACTGTCGCGACACGCGCCTCCGCCACGCTGACGGTGCTCGCCATCTTCGTCGTCGGCGCCTGGCTCCTGATGCAGGGACTGACGACCGTCGGCGAGATCGTGACCTTCATGGGCTTTGCGACCATGCTGGTCGGGCGGCTCGAGCAGATCGTCGCCTTTGTCAACTTCATCTTCATGCAGGCCCCGAAGATGCGCGAGTTCTTCGAGGTGCTCGACACGCTGCCGGCCGTGCGCGACCTGCCCAGCGCCGCCGACGCCGGCCATCTTACCGGCGCCGTCGCCTTTGAGAACGTCTCGTTCTCCTATGACGGCAAGCGGCCAGCCGTTCAGGATGTCTCCTTCGCCGTCATGCCGGGCGAGACGATCGCCATCGTCGGCTCGACCGGCTCGGGCAAATCGACCACGCTTGGCCTGCTGCATCGGGCCTTCGACCCGCAATCGGGTGCCATCACCGTCGACGGAACCGACATCCGCGAGATTTCATTGCTGTCGCTGCGGCGAAATATCGGCGTCGTGTTCCAGGAGCCGATGCTGTTTGCCCGCTCGATCCGCGAGAACCTGACCGTCGGCAAGCCCGACGCCACCGACGCCGAAATGATGGAAGCGCTCGACCGGGCGCAGGCGACCGAGGTGATGGCGCGCCAGCCCGAAGGGCTGGATACGCTGGTCGGCGAGCGCGGCCGCACGCTGTCGGGCGGCGAGCGCCAGCGCCTTTCGATCGCGCGCGCCCTGCTGAAGAACCCGCCGATCCTGATCCTCGACGAAGCGACCTCGGCATTGGACGCCTCGACCGAAGTCAAGCTGCAGAAGGCGCTCGACGAGGTGATGAAGGACCGCACCACCTTCGTCATCGCCCACCGGCTCGCCACCATCCGCAACGCCAGCCGCATCCTGGTGTTCGAGCAGGGCGAGGTCATCGAGATGGGCACCTTCGACGAACTCGTCGCCAAGGGCGGCCGCTTCGAGGCGCTGGCGCGGGCGCAATATCTGGTGACGGACAAGCCGGCGGTCGCGCTGCCCGAGGGTGCTCCGAGCCCGCTGGCGGCGAAGATCGCGGCCGACTGAAGGCGGATACCGCGCTCAGGCAGCGCGGATCAGATCCGTGAACTGCTGCACTTCCCGGGCGAGCGCAACGCCGTCACGATTGAGATCGCGCGCCGCCGCGAGGACCTCGACCACCAGGTTTCCCGAATTCTGGATCGCGGTGCTGGCCTCGGAGATCGACAGCGTCACGCGCTCGGTTCCCTGCGCTGCCTCGCTCGTCGTCGACGCGATCAGCGCCGTCGTGCCGACCTGCCGCCCGATGGCCTCGCCCACGGCGCTTGAGATGTCGTCAACCTCGCCAATTGCGAACCGGATTGCGTTTATCGTTGCGATGGCGGCGATGCTCGCCTGCTGAATGGCGCTGATCTGCTGGGTGATCTGGTTGGTCGCGCCGGCCGTCTTCGCCGCGAGTTCCTTGACCTCCTGCGCGACCACGGCAAAGCCCCTGCCCGCCTCGCCGGCTCGGGCGGCCTCGATCGTGGCGTTGAGAGCGAGCAGATTGGTCTGGGCTGCGAAATCACCGATGATTTCCGCCACGTTGCCGATCGCCAGCGCGGCTTCGTCCAGCGCCTTGATGTCGCTATCGGCCTTCGCCGCCTGCGCGACGGTCTGGCGGATGCGCTCGCCGCTGACCCGGATCTGGGAGCCGACATCGTTCATCGACACCGACAGCTCCCCGGCCGCCTCGGCGGCGCGACCGACATGGGCTGTCGCGCCGATCGAGGCCGTCGCGACCGCCGTGGCCTGATCGGCCGCCGCGCCGCTCTCGCGCGACATGATCTCGGCGGCGCGCTCCAGGCTGCTGGCGGCATTGCTGACGGATTGCACGACCTTGCCGACGCGTGATTCGAAGGTCAGCGCGAGGCCGCCGAGGAAATCCCGCCTYTCGCTCTCGGCTCGGGTCCGCCTGGCTTCCTGTTCGCCACGCAGGGCCTCGGCCTCGATCAGGCTCTGCCGGAAAATCGCTATGGTCTCGCTCATCCGGCCTATCTCGTCGCGGCGTTGCGAGGGCGCCATCGCGACATCGTATCGACCGGCCGCGAGCGTCTGCATGACGCCGTTGAGCGCACGGATCGGGCTGATGATCCTGAGATGGACGAGCGCCATGATCGCCATGAGAAGAACCCCCGTCGCGCCAGCCAGGGCGGCAAGCTCAACGATGGTCGCTTCAGCGGTGCGTTCCATCCGCGCGTTGACCTCGCTGATGCGCGCCGCCATCGTCTTCAGCAGAACCGCGGCCTGCTTCGAGAGGGCGTCGAGGGCCTCGGCCTGCAGGCCGCGCGCCTGTATCTCGGCGTCGCCATAGCGACCCGCCGCTACGAGCCCGTTCGTCTGTTCCAGAGCGTCGTCGAACGCCTTCAGTCGGCCATCCACGATGCCGATCTCGGCCTTGATGTCCGCTGGAAAATATACGGAGAGATCCATGAGCTCGCGCCAGCGCTTCGCGTCGTCGTCGCCGCGATCTTGCCGGGCCTGCTTCTGCTTAAGGCTCGACAGCGTCTCGTGATGGCGCGCCCAGCGTGCGTTGACGGTCGCATAGACGAAAGAGGCCGGGACCGAAGCCTCCCAGACCGCATCCCGCGCATCCGAGACCAGAGACTGGCTGAGATTGCGAACCAGGTAGCCGGCCGAGGCGATCAGGCCGATGATCAGGCCGAAGGCGACGATCATGTCGAATACGATCGATCGCCGTCGCAGGATTGAACGCATGGTGCCGGCACTCGTCATGACGCGGGGTCGTGTGACGATCCATTGGCGGCCGCAATGGTTAACTGCTCCTTGACCACGCGATCACGTTTTTGAAGTCGCACGGCCTCGCGATGGTCGCCAGGACAACCACAAGGCAACGAACGTAGAGGCCAGGCTTACGACAACCTGAAGTCAGGCCGCCTTGCCGTTGACGGCGAGCTCCGTCGCTATGAAATCCCTCACGTCATCGGCCGCGACGCCATGCGCGATGAAGCTCCGGCCGATTCCGCGCGCCAGGATGAAGGTCAGGACGCCGCGCTTGACCTTCTTGTCCTGCGCCATAGCCGCAACGATCTCGTCGGCGCTGCCGGCCCCGCCCGGCACCTGCTGGAGCGTACTGGGGAGCCCCACGGCATCGAGATGGCGCGCGACGCGGACGGCGTCCTGACCGGGGCACAGGCCGAGCCGCTGCGAGAAGCGGAAGGCGAGCGCAAGCCCGATCGCCACGGCCTCGCCATGCACCAGCCGGGCCGAATCGTATTTCGTCAGCCGTTCCAGAGCGTGGGCGAAGGTGTGTCCGAGATTGAGCAGCGCCCGGTCGCCTTCCTCGCGCTCGTCGCGGGCGACGATGGCAGCCTTCGCCCGGCAGGCGACGGCAACCGCATGGTCTCGTTCGGGGCCACCCGCGATAATGCGGCTCCAGTTGGCCTCGCACCAGTCGAAGAAACCGGGATCGTCGATCAGCCCGTATTTCACAACCTCGGCATAGCCGGCCTTGAACTCGCGCTCGCTCAGCGTGTCCAGCAGCGCCGTGTCGGCGATGACCAGCGCCGGCTGGTGGAATGCGCCGATCAGGTTCTTGCCATGGGGCGAGTTGATCCCGGTCTTGCCGCCGACCGACGAATCGACCTGCGCCAGCAGGCTGGTCGGCACCTGCACGAAGCGCACGCCGCGCCGCAGCACGGCCGAGGCGAAGCCCGCGAGATCGCCGACCACGCCGCCGCCAAGCGCGATGACCAAGTCGTTGCGTTCGATTTTAGCCTCTAGCAGCGCGTCGCAGAGCGCGATGAACTGGCCATAGGATTTCGACGCCTCGCCCGGCGGGATCGTGATCCGCGTCGCGGCGATACCCTCCTGCTGCAGGCAGGCCTCGAAAGCCGGCGCGTGCAGCGCGGCGACGCGCTCGTCGGTGACCACAGCGGCCTTGCCGCCCGGCGCGAGCGCGGCGATCAGGGTGGCCGCCTCGCAGAGCTGATGGCGTCCGATATGGATGTCGTAGGGGCGGCCTTCGAGCGCGACGGAAACGACGACGCGGCTGCCGGCCTTCTCCTGAGCGGGAATGGTCATGGCTGAGTGTTCCCTGCCGGCGGCTGGCGGAGATGCCGGTCGAGCGCCATGATCGCGTCCTCGACCACGATGTCGTGGGGGTCGTCGCGCGAGATCAGCGTCAGCTCCGCCAGCGCATAGACCGGCTCGCGCTCCGCCAGCATGCGCTTCAGCGTTGCCTCGGGGTCGGCGGTCTGCAGCAGCGGCCGGTTGGAGCGCTTGCGCACCCGCCGCATCAACACGTCGGGATCGGCCTTGAGCCAGATCGAGATGCCGAGCTGGCTGATACGGTCGCGGGTCTCGGCGTTCATGAAGGCGCCGCCGCCTGTCGCCAGCACGAGGGGGCTGCGCGTCGTCAGGATGCGGCTGATCACGCGGCGCTCGCCGTCGCGGAACTCGCTCTCGCCGCGCTGGGCGAAGATTTCGGGGATCGTCATGCCCGCGGCCGTCTCGATCTCGACATCGGCATCGACGAAGGGCAGGCCGAGACGGGCGGCCAGACGCCGCCCGACCGAGCTCTTGCCCGAACCCATCATGCCGACGAGCACGACGGCGCGCTGGCCGAGCGCGGCGCGCAATTCCGACCGGTCGCGGCTTTCGCGGTCGCGGCTTTCGAGTGTCTCGGCGGTCGTCATTCTGGCATTTCCTCACCGCCCGTTTAGCATGAGGGATCGCGCGCCGTCATGCCCTCCCCGGTGATGCCGACCTCGGCGCTTTCGCGAGGCTGTGACACGGCTGCCCTTGCGTCCGCCCGGCCGCTTCGGGAATAACCGCAAGGAGCCCGACTCGCACGGGCGTGAGGTTCACAAAGGTCGCCTGGAACGTGCCGACGCTGATCCGCTTCATCGTCATTCTCGCCATACTTGGCGGGCTCGTCTTCGGCGGCATGCTCGCGCTCGTCACCTTCGTCCAGCCGGAGCCGCGCGAAATCACCGAGATTCTGCCGCCGGCCAAGCTGCAGCCGCGATGAGCCGGCAGGCGCGAAGCTGGCTGAAGGCCTTCCTCGACATGCTCGCGGCCGAACGCGGTGCGGCGCGCAACACGCTCGACGCCTATGAGCGCGACATCGACGATTATCTGGAGTTCCTCGGCGGGCGGGCCTTGAACAGCGTCACGGCCGACAACATCCGCGACTGGCTCGGCGACTTGTCCGCACGCGGCCTGAAGGCGTCGTCGGCGGCGCGCCGGCTCTCGGCCCTACGGCAGTTCCACCGTTTCCTCTACACCGAAGGGCTTTCGCCGACCGACCCTTCAGCCGCGATCGAAGGGCCACGGCAAGGGCGGCCGCTGCCGAAGGTGATCTCCATCGCCGACGTCGATGCGTTGATCGAGGCCGCAAGGCGCGCAAGCGAGCAGGCGGGATTGAGCCGGACGGCGCGGCTGAAGGCCCTGCGCATGCGTTGTCTGATCGAGATGCTCTATGCGACGGGCCTGCGCGTCTCCGAGCTGATCGCATTGCCGCTCTCGGCCGCGACGACGCGGGAGCGCTTTCTGGTGGTGCGCGGCAAGGGCGACAAGGACCGCCTCGTGCCGTTGAACGAGGCCGCGCGCGAGGCCGGGCTGGCTTATCTCGCAGCCCTGCGTGATGCGAACGAAGCCAACGGCCGATGGCTGTTCCCGTCGGATGGCGAAAGCGGGCACCTGACACGACAGGCCTTTGGGCGCGATCTCAAGACGCTTGCGGCTGCGGCGGGCCTGCCGCCGGCTGCGCTCAGCCCGCATGTTCTGCGTCACGCCTTCGCAAGCCACCTGCTCCAGAACGGCGCCGATCTGCGCGTGGTGCAGGAACTGCTTGGCCATGCCGACATCGCCACGACCCAAATCTACACCCACGTCCTCGATGAGCGGCTGAAGAGCATGGTTCGCGACCTGCACCCGCTGAGTGACGCCAGCTAAACCCGCCTTCACGAAAGCAAGCCGCGCATGACGACGATACTGACGCCCCTGCCGCCTGAGGATTTCCGGCGCACGCCCTGGAAGAACGGTGGCGGCATCACGATCGACATCGCCGACGCCTACCTKCCGGGCGTTCCGGTCGGGAGCTGGCAGGGCATGATCTGGCGCTTCGGGCGAACCTCGATCACCGTGCCGGCGCCCTTTTCCGACCTGACCGGCTGCGACCGCATGCAGATCGTCGTCGTCGGCTCCGGCCTCGTGCTGGAGACGCCGACCGGAGAAGTCGATTTGCGCGTCCCGTTCAGCCCGGTGCGCTACGATGGCGGCACGCCGATCGTCAGCCGGCTGGAGAACGGACCCGTCGAGGTCGTCAACCTGATCGCCGACCGCGCGCTGTGCGCCATCGACCTTGTCGTCGCGCATGCCGGCGACACGGTCGCGCTGACGGCGGGCACGCACATTTTCTACGCCCCTTCGAGCGCGGTTGCGGGCTCGTATGACAGCGGGACGATCGCGCTCGAAAGCGGTCATGCGTTACGGATGGAGGCCTCGACGCCGGTTTCCTTCACGGCCGAGAGCGGCCCGATCGCGATCGCGACGATCAGGCTGAGAAGCGCCTGAACCGGATATCAGTGCGCGGCGCGCTTCTTTTTGCCGGCCTTTGTCGCGCTCTGGGCGGCGACAGGATCGCTGGCCGGAAACGTGCCCTTGAGCGCGTCGTTCAGCTCGGCATCGCTGCTCTTGCCCTTCGCGGCGCGCCGCTGCGCCTGCTGTTCCTGTTTCAGGCTTTCCTTGGCCGGATTGCTGCTGGTCGCCATGACCGGGTCCCCTTCGCTCGACGGCGCGATGCGCGCCGTCGTCGGAGTCTCAACGCGCAAGGCCCGAACCGCGTTCCACGCTCGCAGAGGAGCGAGCTACCAGCGCCTCGGCCAGGCGATCCGCGCCATCAGCCCGCCGCCCTCGCGGTCGGAGAGCGTCAGGTCGCCGCGATGGGCCTCGGCGATGGCGCGGACGATGGCGAGCCCAAGGCCAAAGCCGCTATCGTCGCGCAAGGTGCGCGCGAGATCGGCGCGATAAAACGGCTCGAACACCTTCTCGCGGTGTTCCGGCGCGATCCCCGGCCCGTCATCCTCGACGATGATCGCGATGCGCCCGGGATCGGCGTCGTCCAGCCGGACGACCACCTTGCCGCCGAACTTGATCGCGTTGTCGACCAGATTCGTCACGGCGCGCGTCATCTGGTCGGCATCGCAGAGCGCCGATGCCCGGATCGAGCCCTCATAGACGACGATATGACCGAGATCGGCGAAATCGTCGCAGATCGTCTGCAGCAGCGCCGGAACGTCGGTCGCCTCCATGCTGCCCGACGCCCTGCCCTCGCGCAGATATGACAGCGCTCCCCCGACCATACGCTCCATCAAGGCGAGGTCGGAGAGAATGGCGCGGCGCTTGTCCTCGTCTGGAATCTCCTCGGTGCGGAGCCGCAGCCGCGTGATCGGCGTGCGCAGATCATGGCTGACGGCCGCCAGCATGCGCGTGCGCTCCTCGACCAGACGCCGGATGCGGTCCGCCATCGCATTGAAGGCGGCGGCGAGCCGCTTGACCTCGACAGGCCCGTGATCGAGCGAAACCGGGTCGCCGCGATCGGGATCGAATCGGTCGGCGGCGGCGGCAAGCTGCGATAACGGCGATGCCATCGCGCGCGCAGCCCAAAGCGAGAGCAAGCCGATCAACATCGCCAAAAGCGACAGCATGACGATCAGATAGAAGATGAAGGCCGTTCCGCGCGGAGGCTGCGATCGCGGCGGCGGCGTCATCGCAAGCCCCGTCCCGTCCGCGAAGCGCAAGCCCAGTGGCGGCGGACCGAGTACCGGCTCCGCCAGAGCCAACACCTCGATCTTGTCGCCAAGTTCGCGGCGCAAGGCCTCCATCATCATGCGGTGTGGCCAATGGCCGGCGTCGTCGTAACCGCGCGCATCGACGGGCAGCCGCGACAGCCGTGGCTGGGAGGCGAGCGCCGTATCGATGACGATTTGCCGTGCGTCAGGCGTCTGCGCGGCCTCGATCTGTCGCGCAAGCGCGATCAGATTGGTGACATAAGGCAGTTGCGGCACGCGCCTGAGTTCGCCTGGCAGCACGGCGAGCAGCACGGCGGCTGTCACCAGATTGGCGAGGATCAGCGAGCCGACCACGATCACCGCGATCTGCGTCGCAGCCCGTTCGGGCAGCAATCGCAGCAGGAGACGTTTCATGCCGCCTCGATCTCCGGCGAGAACATGTAGCCGCCGGAGCGGATCGTCTGGATCAGTTCCGGCTCGCGCGGATTGCTTTCCATTTTCTGGCGCAGGCGACTGACGAGGACATCGATCGAGCGCTCGAACGGGGCCGCTGCGCGCCCCTGCGTGAGGTCGAGCAGCTGGTCGCGCGAGAGAACGCGGCGCGGCCGCTCGCAGAAGGCGAGCAGCAGGTCGAGCTCGGCTCCGGTCAGCGCGACGCGCTCGCCAGCCGGGTTGAACAGCCGCCGCACCGCCTTGTCGAGCTTCCAGCCGGCGAAGCCCAGCATCGCGCCCTCGCCGATTTCCGGCTGGGCCTGAACGGAGGCGCGGCGCAGCACGGCGCGGATGCGGGCGAGCAGTTCGCGCGGATTGAACGGCTTCACCAGATAATCGTCGGCCCCCATCTCCAGCCCGAGGATACGGTCGATCTCCTCGGCCTTGGCGGTCAGCATGATGATCGGAATCGTGCCGTCCGAGCGCAGGCGGCGGCACAGGCTCAGGCCGTCCTCGCCGGGCAGCATCAGATCGAGCACGATCAGGTCGAAGCGCCCGTCGCGCAGCGCGACGTCCATCTCGCGTCCGTTGGCGACGGCCTTCACGCGAAAGTCGTTGTTGCGCAGGAAGCGCGAGACCAGCGCAGCGATCTCGCGGTCGTCCTCGACGATGAGGATATGCGGGGTTCGGTTCATCGCTTGGCCTTAATCCCCGCTTGGGGCGCGGTCGCGGCCTGATTTGTTTCCAGATGTTTCCAACACCGCATCGGGAAATGGAAGGAGACCAACTCCCCTTGTCGCGGTCGTCATCCAGCAAAACCGGGGCAGCAGGATGCGCTGGACATGATGACCCTCGACCAGCCCCGACGACAGAAATTCGCACTCATTCCGATAAGGAGCAAGCCACGCATGCGCCGGGCGGGCGCAGCCGTGCTTGGTGCCGTCGTCTTGATCCTCTGGCTGATGGCCCTGCCCGGCCTGCTGCGTCGGGACGGTCTGCTCGCGCCTGACGGTGG
Organism: Allobosea sp. P2_A10; assembly: GCF_056405115.1. Classification (NCBI taxonomy): domain Bacteria; kingdom Pseudomonadati; phylum Pseudomonadota; class Alphaproteobacteria; order Hyphomicrobiales; family Alloboseaceae; genus Allobosea; species Allobosea sp. P2_A10. The sequence goes on from NZ_JBFUCS010000001.1 coordinate 638,697, forward strand.
CTGTCGGTACGGCGCCTATCGCGATCCGGTCACCGGCCGGCCGGTGCTGTTGACGCAGGTCAGGATTGCCGGCGCGGCGCTTGGCATCGAGTCCTGCCTTCCGACGTTCCAGGGAGTCCGCAAATGAGCCGTGTCGGCAACCATGAGAGGCCACGCTTGCCGCGCGCGCTTCGGGCGATGGGCTGGATGGTGTTGCGGCATCCCCTGGTCCTGACGGTGATCGTGCTTCCTCTGGCGCTGATGCTCGGCTCGCTCGCCGGATTTGCGGTCGGCCGCGCCGGCACGCCTGCCATACCCTACAGGACGATGCGGCTTCAGGCCGTCATCGCCGATCTCGGCAGGATCGAGGGCGATTATCTGCTGGCGGCGGGCGATTCCCATATCGAGCGCTGGCCGGCGCGCCGGCTGTGCGGCCTGCCGGTGGTCAATGCCGGCGTCTCCGGCGCGACGGCAGGACAATTCGCCGATTTTCTCGCCGACATCCCGCTGCCTCGCCATCCCCGTGCGGTGATCGTGACGCTCGGGACCAACGACGCCAACAGCAAGCGCTTTCGAGATCCGCAGGACGCCGTCTCCCGCTTCGATGCCGGATTCCAGCCATTGCTCGCCAATCTGACGCGGACAGCGGGTCTCGTCGTCATCACGCCCATGCCGCCATTTGATCCCCGTCGCGTCGAGGGCTTTTCGACGGAGGTGGCATCGCGCATCGGAGCGGCGTCAGTCGATGCGTGCCGGGCCTCTCATGGCTGCATCGTCGCGGACGCCTTCCCGGCCGGGCTACGCCAGCGCGATGGCCTGCATTTCGACGATTACGCGTCCGCCTATCGAGGCATTGCCACGAACCTGTGCGCCACGCTCGCCGGGTCCCGCTCCGCCGCGCCATAACGCCGGCGCAGACACGCCATGACACGGTGCTCCTGCGGGTTGGATTGCGCCGCGACGGTCCCTATCTGCATCGTCAGGGCGAGCCGGCAATGTCGGCCCGCTCCATGTCAGCAAAGCAGGGGCCAGCCATGGTCGCGATCTCCGTCCTCGACCTCGTACCCGTGATCGAGGGACAGCAGCCCGGCGACGCGTTGAGAAATTCGGTCGAGCTCGTCCGTCATGCCGAGGCGCTCGGCTATACCCGCTACTGGGTGGCCGAGCACCACAACATGACCGGCATCGCCAGCGCGGCGACCTCCGTCGTGATCGGCCATCTCGCCGCCGCGACCAAGACGATCCGGGTGGGAGCCGGCGGCGTGATGCTGCCCAACCACGCACCGTTGGTCATCGCCGAGCAATTCGGCACGCTGGAGGCGCTGTTTCCCGGCCGCATCGACCTCGGACTCGGCCGTGCGCCGGGCACCGACCAGCTCACCATGCGGGCTCTCAGGCGCAACCCGATGGATGCCAACGACTTCCCGCAGGACGTGCTGGAGGTTCAGGCCTATTTCGAGCCGGCGGAACCGAACCAGTCGATCCAGGCGGTGCCGGGCGCAGGGCTTCGCGTGCCGCTCTGGATTCTCGGATCGAGCCTGTTTGGCGCTCAGCTCGCCGCCGAACTCGGCCTGCCCTACGCCTTCGCCTCGCATTTCGCGCCCGACGAGCTGATGCGCGCGCTGGCGATCTATCGCGAACGCTTCAAGCCCTCGCGCCAGGCGGCCAAGCCCCACGCCATGCCGGGCATCAACGTCATCGCAGCGGACACCGATGAGGAAGCAAAGCATATCGCGACCTCGTTGCAGATGCGTTTCACCGACATGATCCGCGGCGCGCGCGGCAAATTGAAAGCGCCGATCGACGATATCGAGCGCTACTGGTCGCCCGGTGAAAAGGCGCATGTCCAGCAGATGCTGCGTTATGCCTTCATCGGCTCGCCCGAGACGATCAGCCGGCAGCTCGACGCCTTCATCGCGGCGACATCTGCCGATGAGATCATGGTGACCGCGCCGATTCACGATCAGGCGGCGCGCAAACGCTCCTACGAGATTCTGGCGGGGATAGCCCCGGCGATCGGACGGGTTCGTTCCGCCGCCTGACGCCGCCACGGAACTTCGGTCCCGGGACGGCGTTGGGCCGTCGCGTTCTCGAACGCCTTTCCCGGGGGACATCATGAAGCTCAACATCGCGGCGACGCTCACCTATGGCTTCGGCAGCGCCACGCAGGTCATCGCCGCAATCGAGGCCGCGCGCTCGCCCGACCAGACCATCCTGTCGGAGGAACTGGTGGTCTCGCACGACGCAAGCCTGCTGCGCGACGAGGACGGCGCGACCGGGGAACGGCGCTTCCGCACCGCTTTGTCCGGCCAGGTCGAGATCAGTTACCGCGCCGTGGTCGACAACGGCGTGCGCACGTTGCTGCAGCCGCAAGCCCGGCAGCATGACTGGTCACAACTGCCGCAGGACGTGTTGCCCTACCTGCTGCCGAGCCGGTTCTGTCCCTCCGACGAGTTCATGCGGTTCGCCCAGCGCGAATTCCGCCATGTCAGAGGTGGTGGCGGGCGGGCGCTCGCCGTGCTCGAATGGCTCCATGAGCATGTCGACTACGTCCATGGCGTCAGCCAGCCGACGACCACGGCCGAGCAGACCTTCATCGACCGCGCCGGCGTGTGCCGCGACTTCAGCCATCTCGGCATCGCCCTGACGCGCGCGCTGAACATCCCGGCCCGCGCCGTCAGCGCCTATGCGCTCGATCTCGATCCGCCGGATTTTCACGCCGTCTACGAGGTCTATCTCGACGGGCGCTGGTGGTTGGTCGACCCGACGCGACTCGCCCCCGTCGAGGGCATGGTCCGCATCGCAAGCGGCCGCGACGCCGCCGACATCGCCTTCCTGACCAGCGAATATAATTGTCAGTGCCTGAACCAGCTGATCACCGTGACGCGGGCGCAGGACGACGCGGAAGGCGATGACGGCGCCGCGCGGCAAGCGGCCTGACGCCGGCCGGGCCCGGCAATAGGAGGCGAGGCCGACGCTTGCCTCTTATCGAGAATAAGACGCATTTGCATAACGCTTTCGACTGCAAATGAGTTGCGATAAGATCATTTTTGCAAATGCCGCGCAGCCTTGCTATCTGCAGGTGATGACGGGAATCGATCAGCGCGTGGCCGTTTTCGAAGGCCAGATCAGGGATGCGGGGCTGCGCATGACGCAGCAGCGCCGGCTGATCCTGCGCGTGCTGGCCGAGGCCGACGACCACCCCGACGCCAAGGGCATTTTCACCCGCGCCTTCCAGCACGACCCGACGCTGTCGCTGTCGACGGTCTACCGCACGATGAAGCTGCTGGAATCGCAAGGGGCGATCGAACGCCATGCCTTCGAGGACGGCATCTCGCGCTATGAGCATGCCGATCAGGAGCATCACGACCATCTGATCGATATCGAGACCGGGCAGGTCATCGAATTCGCCTCCGATGCGATCGAGGAACTGCAGCGCCGGATCGCCGCCGAGCTCGGCTATGAGCTCGTGCGCCACCGGCTTGAACTCTATGGCCGCAAGATTGCGCCGGGCAAGCGGCGTGGACGGCGCTGATCCTGCCCGACCGGGTTGACCCCGCCGGGATTTCGGCGAGCAATGCGTCCCTTCCGACGAATCCCAACCGGCTTGCTGACCATGACCCTGCACAAGACCTCTCCGATCGATTCAGCCAGGCTCGACCGTCTCGCCGAAGTCGCCATCAAGGTCGGCCTCAATCTCCAGCCGGGCCAGGACCTTTTCCTGACGGCTCCGGTCGCTGCCCTGCCGCTGGTCCGGCGCGTCGCCGAGCACGCCTACAGGGCTGGCGCCGGGCTGGTGACGCCGATGTTCTCCGACGAGGAGACGACGCTGGCCCGCTACAGGTTTGGCCATGACGCGAGCTTCGACCGCGCCGCGGGCTGGCTCTATGAGGGCGTGGCGAAGGCCTTCGCCGGCAACACCGCGCGTCTCGCCATCGTCGGCGACGACCCGATGCTGTTGTCGGAGCAGGATCCGCAGAAGGTCGGCCGCGCCAGCAAGGCGAATTCGCTGGGCTACAGGCCGGCTCTGGAGAAGATCGTCGGCTTCGACATCAACTGGAACATCCTGGCCTACCCGACGCCATCATGGGCGCGGCTGGTCTTTCCCGACGATTCCGAGGAGATCGCGGTCGGCAAGCTCGCCGACGCCATCTTCGCCGCCTCCCGCGTCGATCGCGACGACCCCGTCGCCGCCTGGGCCGCGCATAACGAAACGCTGCGCAGCCGGACGCAATGGCTCAACGGCCAGCGTTTCTCGAGCCTGCACTATACCGGGCCCGGCACGGACCTGACGATCGGGCTTGCTGACGGCCATGAATGGCAGGGCGGGGCTTCGACGGCGAAGAACGGCGTGACCTGCAACGCCAATATCCCGACCGAAGAGGTCTTCACCACGCCTCACGCTTTGCGCGTCGAGGGCCATGTCCGCTCCACCAAGCCGCTCTCGTATCAGGGCACGCTGATCACGGAGATCGCGGTGCGGTTCGAGGCCGGCCGCATCGTCGAGGCCAACGCCACGCGCGGCGCGGCGGTGCTCGGCAAGGTGCTCGACACCGACGAGGGCGCGCGCCGGCTCGGCGAGGTCGCGCTGGTGCCCCACTCCTCGCCGATCTCGAAGAGCGGCCTCCTGTTCTTCAACACGCTGTTCGACGAGAACGCCGCCTGCCACATCGCGCTCGGCCAGTGCTACGCCAAATGCTTCCTCGACGGCACGAAGCTGACGCCTGAGCAGATCGCGACCCAGGGCGGTAACAGCAGCCTGATTCATATCGACTGGATGATCGGCTCGCACGAGATCGACATCGACGGCGTCCGCGAGGACGGCAGCCGGCTGCCCGTATTCCGCAAGGGCGAATGGGCGTGAGCATGGGCTAGGCCCTGCGCGAGGAGGACGAGTTGCCCGACGCCGACGCAGCGCCGAAGTCAGCTCCCGGCGGATCGGTGGCGGCGCTTGGCGCCATCGTCGCCGGCGCGCTGATCCTGCAGATCGCCGGCACGATCGTGAACACGGTCGTGCCGTTGCGCATGGCGCTGGCGGGTCAGCCGCCGATCCTGATCGGCCTCGTCGGCTCGGCCTATTCCGTCGGCTTCCTCGCCGGCTGCTTCTGGATTCCAGCCCTGATCCGGCGCATCGGGCATATTCGCGGCTTTGCCGTCTTTGCAGCCCTGCAGGCTGCGGCGACGCTGAGCTTCCCGATGATCCCGGAAGCCTGGTGGGGCGTCACGAGGCTGCTCATGGGCCTGTCGGCGGCAGGCCACGCGATCTGCATCGAAAGCTGGATCAGCGGTCAGGCGACGGGCAGCAATCGCGGCCGCATCTTCGGCCTCTACCAGATCCTCAACCGCGGCGCGCTGATCGGCTCGCAGCTCGGCATGGGCTACGTCGCGCTTCAGGCGCAGGACATCTTCCTGTTCGCCAGCATGGCGTTCTCGATCGCGTTGATTCCGGTCGGGTTGACGCGGGCGCGCGGGCCGGAATCAAGCGCGGTGATTTCGGTCGGCCTCGCCACGGTCTGGCGTCAGGCTCCGGCTGCGGTCGTGGGCTGCCTCTATGTCGGCCTGATGGGCGGAACCCTGACCAATGTCGCGCCAGCCTATGGTATCCTGATCGGCCTCGATCAGCGCTCGGCCATCCTGCTGACGGCGGGTATCCAGATTGGCGCGCTGCTGACGCAATGGCCGATGAGCCTCCTGGCCGACCGGGTCGCCAGTCGCATCATCATGCTGGCCTCGATCAGCATCGTCACCGTGACCGCCGGCGTGCTGACTGCGCTCGTCAATTTCGGCCAGACCCAGGACCTGCTGACGCTGTTTGCCCTGTTTGCCGTGATCGGCGGCTGCAGCGTCTCGCTCTACACGGTCGCGGTCACCCATGCCTTCTTCCGGCTCGGGCGCGAGCATGCTGTCGGGCTCTCGGCCAGGCTTCTGTTTTTATGGGGCGTCGGCTCGGCCATCGGCCCCGTCGCCGCGACCCTGTTCATGCAGGTCCTCGGGCCACAGGGGCTGCTTTCCTATCTCATGCTGCTGTCGCTGGGGGTCGCCGCCTATCTGGCGCTGCGGATCAAGCAAAAGCCCTCGCCCGCGATCATCGAGGCCGAGGGCGGCGCCAAGCCGCCGACGATGCCGGATATCGAGCTGGGCAAGCGGTAGCAGCTAAGCTTAGCCATCAGCCGGTGGCGCAGGCGGGTTGCCGCTCTCGTGCAATCAAGAGAATCTCGGGAGAGGCCGTGCCGAGCTATCATTGCAAAATGTATCACACCGCGATACATGGCATGCTAGGATTTGGGCGAAGAGCATGGCGATAAAGAGCTTCAGGGATGCGAGACTCGAGGCGATCCTCGAACGTCGAGTTCCCAAGGGCTTTCCGGCCGACTTGATATCCGTAACGCGACGAAAGCTCGTCATGCTGGACAGTGCACTGACACTAACCGATCTGAGGTTGCCGCCGGCCAACCGGCTTGAAGCTCTAAAGGGCAATCGATCCGGTCAACATTCTATCCGCGTGAATGACCAGTTCCGAATTTGCTTTCGTTGGGTCGGAGACGCGCCTACCGGCGTTGAATTCGTCAACTACCATTGAGGCGATGATCATGACCAAGATAGCCCCTGTCCATCCCGGCGAAATCCTGCGCGAGGAGTTTCTCGTGCCTCTCGATCTATCGTCCGGAGCGGTCGCGCGCGCGATCGGGGTCCCGCGAACGCGGATCGAAAGGCTCGCACAGGAGCAAGTCGACCTGACCCCGGACACAGCCGTTCGTCTGGCGCGTTTTTTTGGAACGAGCGCGGAGTTCTGGATGGCGATCCAGAGCCGCTACGCCCTGGAGCGTGCAATCGACTTTATCGGGGAAAGTCTTCTGCGGATCGAGCCAATGAAAAAGGCGAGTTGACTCGTCAGCCAAGAAGCCGCGGATAGCTCCGCAACCCACTTACCCCGCCCGCTTGTTCTGCCGATTGGCGATGAGATCGTCGACCACGGCCGGGTCGGCCAGCGTCGAGGTGTCGCCCAGCGCTCCGAACTCGTCTTCGGCGATCTTGCGCAGGATGCGGCGCATGATCTTGCCCGAGCGCGTCTTGGGCAGGCCGGGCGAGAACTGGATCAGGTCCGGCGAGGCGATCGGCCCGATCTCCTTGCGGACATGGGCGACAAGCTCCTTGCGCAGCGCCTCGCTCGGCTTCTCGCCAGTCATCAGCGTGACATAGGCGTAGATGCCCTGCCCCTTGATGTCGTGGGGGTAGCCGACGACGGCAGCCTCCGAGACTTTTGGATGCGCGACCAGCGCCGACTCGACCTCGGCCGTGCCCATGCGGTGGCCCGAGACGTTGATCACGTCGTCGACCCGGCCGGTGATCCAGTAATAGCCGTCGGCATCGCGCCGGCAGCCGTCGCCCGTGAAATACTTGTTCGGATAGGTCGCGAAATAGGTCTCCTCGAAGCGCTTGTGGTCGCCGTAGACCGTGCGCATCTGGCCGGGCCAGCTCTCGGCGATGACGAGATTGCCCTCCGCCGCGCCGAGCAGAACCTTGCCTTCGGCATCGACCAGTTCGGGCTTGACGCCGAAGAAGGGCCGCGTCGCCGAGCCGGGCTTCAGCCTGGTCGCGCCCGGCAGCGGCGTGATCAGGATGCCGCCGGTCTCGGTCTGCCACCAGGTGTCGACGATTGGGCAGCGCCTGTCGCCAACGACGCGGTGATACCACTCCCAGGCCTCCGGATTGATCGGCTCGCCGACCGAGCCGAGCAGCCGCAGCGACTTGCGCTTGGTCTTCTTCACCGGGGCCTCGCCCGCGCCCATCAGCGAGCGGATCGCGGTCGGGGCGGTGTAGAAGGTATTGACCTTGTGCTTGTCGACGACGTCCCAGAAACGCGAGATCGTCGGATAGGTCGGGATGCCCTCGAACATCAGCGTGGTCGCGCCGTTGGCGAGTGGCCCGTAGACGATATAGCTGTGGCCGGTGACCCAGCCGACATCGGCGGTGCACCAGTAGATCTCGCCGTCATGGTAGTCGAAGACGTATTGATGCGTCATCGAGGCGTAGACGAGGTAGCCGCCAGTGGTGTGCAGCACGCCCTTGGGCTGGCCGGTCGAGCCCGAGGTGTAGAGGATGAAGAGCGGATCCTCCGCCTTCATCTCGACGGGCGGGCAATGGCCCGAAACCTTCGCCGCTTCCTCGTGATACCAGACGTCGCGACCCTCTTTCATGGTCACCTCGCCGCCGGTGCGCCTGATCACGATGACGGTCTTGACCGGCGCCTTTTCGGCCGCCGCATCGACATTGACCTTGAGCGGAACCTTGCGCCCGCCGCGCAGGCCCTCATCGGCGGTGATGACGACGTCCGAGGTCGCGCCCGCGATGCGGCCCGACAGCGAATCCGGCGAGAAGCCGCCGAACACGATCGAATGCACCGCCCCGATGCGCGCGCAGGCCAGCATCGCATAGGCGGCCTCGGGGATCATCGGCATGTAGATCGTGACCCGGTCGCCCTTCTTGACGCCCTTGGCCTTCAGCACGTTGGCGAACTTGCAGACCTCCGTGTAGAGCTGCCCGTAAGTGATCTTCTTCGACTCGGACGGGTCGTCGCCTTCCCAGATGATGGCGGTCTGCTTGGCCCGCGTCGCCAGATGCCGATCGACGCAGTTGTACGAGACGTTGGTGGTGCCGTCCTCATACCATTTGATCGAGACCTTGCCGGGCTTGTAGCTGGCGTTGCGAACCTTCGTGTAGGGCTTGAACCAGTCGATCCGCAGGCCCTGCTCGCCCCAGAATTTGTCGGGATCCTTGATCGAGGCCGCATACATCTTCTTGTACTTGGCGTCGTTCAACCAGGCCTTCTTGGCCCATGCGGCCGGCACGTCATAAATCGTCTCGGACATCGAAGGCGTCTCCCCGGACATCGACCGTCTCGGTCGGCCCAAACCTGCCGCGGTTCGGCGCGAGGCCCTGCAAACGGCCCGCTCCTCCGCGTCTTGCGAATTGCGCGCATCATAAGGTCCGGGCGCGACGCGGCAAGGCAAAGCGCCTCGCACTTTCGAGGTAGAGCCGACGCGGTAAAACCCGAGCCGGAGCCAATCCCCGGTTGCAACGTCATTATGCTACGATGCGCCATCGACGGGAGGCTGAGATGGGCAAGAACATCGTCTTCTTTTGCAACGGCACCGGCAACGTCAAGGATTACGGCCCGGACACCAATGTCGAGTTGCTGTTCAACCGCACGCTGAGCGAGGACGGCCCGAACTCCCGCCAGGTCGCAGCCTATGAAGATGGCGTCGGCATCGAGTTCGGCGACCTGATCGGCAAGGCCTTCGGGCAGGGCATCTCCCGGAACATCAAGGACGGCTACGACTTCATCGCAAAACACTATGACCCCGGCGATCGCATCTTCCTGTTCGGCTTCAGCCGGGGCGCCTACACCGCCCGCAGCATCGGCGGGATGCTCGGCCGGGTCGGGCTGCCGGCGCGCGTGCAGAAGGACGGGTCGGATCTGCGCAGTGATGACAAGGCTCGCGCGGACCTGGTCGACCGGGCCTATGACATCTACAAGATCGCGGACAAGGAAGAACGCCTGCGTCAGGCGGCCGAATTCCGCGATACATACGCCTATCCCGAGCACAGGGAAGACGCCGCCCGCGCCCCTTACCTGATCGGCGTCTGGGATACCGTGCGTTCGCTCGGCATTCCGCTGGGCTTGCGCGACTATGAACTGGCGCTCTGGCCGAATCGCTTCCACGACCACGACCTCAACCCGCATGTCGCGCACGCCTATCACGCGCTCGCCATCGACGAGGAGCGCCAGCAATTCCTGCCGACGATCTGGAACGAACCGACCGAAGCCGAAAAGGCCGCATTTAAGGCCGGACGGCCCAACCCGCAGCATTTCGAGCAGGTCTGGTTTCCCGGCGTGCATTCGGATGTCGGTGGCGGCTATCCCGAGCGCGACCTCGCCAATGTCACGCTGCGCTGGATGATCGAGCGCGCGGCTGGAGCCGGGCTCCTGTTCAAGCCGCCCTACGACGCTGATCCGGCAGGCGACCTGCCGACCTCGACGCCCGAGGGCGAGGTCCACGATTCAAGGCCGGACTGGAAGACGAAGTTCCTTTATCCGCGCCAGCCCCGGCAGGTCGTCAGAGGCCATCAGGAGCCCGATCGCAAGGAGATCACCGACAGCATCGGGCCGGGCCGGCTCGACCACAGCTGGCTCGACCGGCTCGTGTGCTGGCATGGCACGGACGCAGCCTACGGGCCCGAAAGCCTGAGCCCGCATCCCGACTATCGAACAGCGCTCCAACAACTCGGCGCTGGGCAGAACCCGCCTCCGGGGCCGTTTCCGGATACGGATGGATAAGCGGCAACCCGTCATTCCGGGCGAAGCGAAGCGTAGACCCGGAGTCCATCGTAAGGCGGCATCGCTCGATGATGGATTCCGGATCGGCGCGGCTTCGCCGCTTGTCCGGAGTGACGGCGAGGTTCGAGCGGCAGCTAGAGCCCGCCCATCTCGCAGACGAGCTTCCACTCCGCATCCGTGACCGGCTGCACAGAGAGCCGGAAGGATGTGACCAGCGCCATCTTGGCGAGCCTTGGCTCGGCCTTGACCTGAGCCAGCGTCACCGGCTTGGGCAGCGGCTTCACCGCCTTGAAATCGACCAGCACCCAGGGCTCGCCCGGAATCCAGTTATAGGCCTCCTTGATGACTTCGACGATGCCGACGACCTCGAGGCCCTCGTTGGAGTGATAGAAGAAGACCTGATCGCCCGGCTTCATCGCGATCAGGTTGAGCTTGGCGGTGTGGTTCTTCACCCCGTCCCAATGCGTGCCCTCAGGGCCTGCGGCGACCTGCTGGTCCCAGGACCATTTCGACGGTTCGGATTTGATCAGCCAATGCGCCATGGTCGCTCTCTCAGTCCTCTTTGTCGTCGTCGGCCGGGAGCGGCTGCGGCGGTTTCGACGCCGCCTGCCCCTGTTCGTTCCAGAACCGCACCATCTCGCGCGTCAGCGCCGCGTAATCCTGCGGGTCGAGCTCGACCCTGACCTCGCCCTCGCCGAAAGGCAGGATCAGCACGAAGCGATGCGTGTCCTCGGCCCGCCTGCGACGATGCTGGATCACCGGGCCGGCCGGAACACGGCCCGCCAGCGCCACCGGCAGGCTCTCGGCCACGAGCTCCGAGCCGGTGGTCTTGCGAACCTCGGCAATGCCGCGCGCCACGCGCTTCGTCAGATCGGACCAGTCGCCGGACATTTCGGTCTCTCCTCACAGTTCCGCGCGGATCGGCCGCGCCAGCAGCCCCGCCACCGCTTCACGCACGCCGCTGCGCCCAGCGATGATCTCTGCGACCGCTCCGGCGATCGGCATCTCCAGGCCCTGCGCCAGCGCCATCCGCACCAGCGCCGGCGCGGTGAACGCTCCCTCGGCGAGCTTCCCGCCCGACGCCTCCGCGACAGGGCGGCCTTGTCCCAGCGCCAGTCCGAACGAAAAATTGCGCGACTGCACGGAGGCGCAACTGAGCACGACATCGCCCAGCCCCGATAGCCCCATCAGCGTCTCGGGCGTAGCGCCATGGGCCTCGCCGAAACGCCGCAACTCGGCAAAGCCGCGCGCCACCAGCGCCGCGCGCGCGCTCTCGCCGAACCCAAGTCCGATTACGATTCCCGCAGCGATCGCGAGCACGTTCTTGGCTGCGCCGCCGATCTCGACGCCGCGCGGATCGCCGCTGTGGTAGATTCGAAAGGCCGAGGAGGTCAGCGCCTGCGCCAGCCCTTCGGCCAGACCGGCGTCCTGCGCCGCCAACGTCACGGCGGTCGGTAGCCCACGCCCGATATCGGTCGCAAAGCTCGGACCCGAGAGGATCGCCGCCGGCGAGCCAGGCCAGGCCTCGCCGATCACCTGCGTTGCAAACAGCCCGGTCGCCTGCTCGATGCCCTTGGCGGCGGACACGAGCGGACGGCCCACGGGTAGCGCCTGCGCCAGCAGCCCGCAAACGCTTCGCAGCGACTGGGTCGGCACCGCAACGACGAGCGCCGAGACCGATGCGAGATCGGCGATCGACGTTGTCGGCATGATCATCTCCGGCATCGTCACGCCCGGCAGATGCGGCGTCTCGCGCGTCGTCCTGATCGCCGCGACCGTGGCGGGATCGCGCGCCCAGAACAGCACCTCCCGCCCCGCCCTTGCCGCCGCCAGCGCCAGCGCCGCACCATAGGAACCGCCGCCGACGATGCCGATGGTCGCGAAATCCGCAGCCCCGCTCATCCTTCGGCCTTGATCTCTTGGGTCTCACCGTTCTGGGGGCCGCGATCGTCGCCTTTGACGGCCTGCGCCCTGATCTCATCGAGCGGCCAGCGCGGCCGCGCCACTGCGCTCATGTCGTCGATCAGCCCGAGGCGCAGCCGCTCCAGCCCGGCCCATGCGATCATCGCGCCATTGTCTCCGCATAGCGCCAATGGCGGCGCGACCATCGGCAGCCCGGCCTCGGTCGCAAGCCGGGTCAGGCCGCGCCGGATCGGCTGATTGGCCGCAACGCCCCCGGCCACGACCAGCGCGGACGGCGTGATGCCGGCTGCCCGACAGGCACGCAGACCCGCCCGCGTCCGGTCGACCATGACATCGACGACGGCAGCCTGGAACGAAGCGCAGAGATCGGCGACATCGCGGTCCGACAGAGGCGCGATACGCTCGGCCACCAACCTGACAGCCGTCTTGAGGCCCGAGAGCGAGAAATCGGGATTGGGCCGCCCGTTCATCGGGCGCGGGAAATCGAAGCGCTCGGGATCACCCTTTTCCGCCTCGCGCTCGACCGAGGGACCGCCGGGATAGGGCAGCCCGAACATTTTGGCGATCTTGTCGAAGGCCTCGCCGACCGCGTCGTCGATCGTGCCGCCGAGCTTGAGATAGTCGCCGACGCCGCGCACGGCGAGCAACTGCGTATGCCCGCCCGAGACCAGCAGCAGCAGGTAAGGAAAAGCCAGACTGTCGGTCAGCCGCGCCGTCAACGCATGCGCCTCAAGATGATTGACCGCGATGAAGGGCTTGCCCGTGACCAGAGCGATCGCCTTGCCCGTAGTCAGCCCGACCATGACGCCGCCGACCAGCCCCGGCCCGGCGGCCGCCGCGACCGCGTCGATCTCGGCCGGCCTGAGCCCTGCATTGGCGAAGGCGCGCGCCACGATCCGGTCGATCGCCTCGACATGGGCGCGCGCCGCGATCTCCGGCACGACGCCGCCGTAGGCCGCATGTGCGGCGATCTGACTCAGCACCTCGTTGGACAGGATCGTCGCCTCGCCGGAGTGCGCGACACCGACGATTGCGGCCGCGGTCTCGTCACAAGTCGTCTCTATGCCCAGAACACGCATGATCGGTCGGTCAGGTCTCGCGAGGGGATGAACGGGTGCTGGGACGACAGGAAAACGCGCCGACGGTTTCCCACCGGCAATTCCTTCGTATAGTGCGCGAGCAAGCATAAGGCCAAGGGGCAGGCGCACCGCCCCGGCAACCGGGCCAGAACGCCGGCCGAAAGGCCGTTTTGGGGGAAAGATCGCAGACCTATGAGCGGGACTTCAGCTTCGCATGTTCACCGCGCCGCCGGGCGCTTCGTTATCGGCACGCGCGGCAGCCCGCTGGCGCGCGCCCAGGCGCATGAATTCGCCGGCCGGATGGCGACCGCCCATGGCTGGGACGCCGGAGAGCTGCCGCTCGACATCATCAAGACCACCGGCGACGCAATCCAGGACCGGCCCTTGTCGGAGGCCGGCGGAAAAGGCCTCTTTACCAAGGAAATCGATGCAGCCCAGCTCGGGCAGCGCATCGACTACGCGATCCATTCGGCCAAGGACCTGCCGACCGCCCTGCCCGACGGCCTCGTCATCGCCGGCTACCTGCCGCGCGAGGATGTTCGCGACGCGCTGATCGCACGCGACGCAGCGACCATTCTCGATCTGCCGAAGAACGCCGTCGTCGGCTCGGCGTCGCTGCGCCGGCAGGCGATGCTGCGACGTCTGCGACCCGATCTGGAGATCGTGCTGCTGCGCGGCAATGTCGGCACCCGCCTCGACAAGATTGCGCGCGGCGATCTCGACGCAACCCTGCTCGCCTTTGCCGGGCTGAAGCGACTCGGCCTCGCCGACAAGGTCAGCGGCGTGCTGTCGATCGAGGATTTCCTGCCCGCGGTTGGCCAGGGCGCGATCGCAGTGGTGGTCCGCGAGCGCGACGAGGCGGCGACGGAGGCGCTGGCGCCGATCCTGTGCCGCGACACCGGCATCGCTCTGGCCGCCGAACGCGCCCTCCTGACCGAGCTCGACGGCTCCTGCCGGACGCCGATCGCAGGCCACGCCACTGTGGCCGACGGCAAGTTCCGGCTGCGTGGCCTGCTGCTCTCTCCCGATGGCAGCGCTGTCGCGGAAGACGATATGTCGGGCCCGGTCGGCGACGCCGCCGCGCTTGGCGCTGAACTTGGACGGCGCTTGCGCGTTCGTGCTCCGCACGGGATTTATGCATGAGCGTGATCGAGGCGAGAGGAAACCGTATGCGCATTCTGCTGCTCCGACCCCTGGCCGATGCGCAGCGCAGCGCGCGCGCCGTCGCGGCCCGTGGCAACGAGCCCGTCGTCGCGCCGCTGTTCGAGATCGTGCCCTCGGCAGAGACCGCGCCAGCCGGACCGTTCTCGGCCGTGGTCCTGACCAGCGGCAATGCAGTTCCAGCGCTCTCGGGCGCACCCGCCGAATGGCGCGATCTGCCGGTGTTCACAGTGGGCGCACGCACCGCCACCAAGGCCCGCGACGCCGGCTTCGGGGATGCTCGCAGCGCCGATGGCGACCGCAACGACCTGATCGACCTGATCGGGCGCAATCTGCCGCCGCCGGCGAAGCTGCTCCTGATCGTTGGCAAGGACCGGCACGAGGACGTGCCGCAACGGCTGCGCGAGGCCGGCTACGAGGTCGTGCTCTGGGAGGCCTATGCCGCGCAGGCCGTCGCCATCCTGCCGAAGGAAGCCGCGATCGCGCTCAGTGCCGGCGGCGCCGATGCCGTCCTGCACTATTCGCGGCGCGGGGCGGAAACCTTCGTGGCTTTGACCCGCGCCGTGCATCTCACCGACGAGGCGCTGGCGCTGACCCATGTCGCGCTCTCGGCAGACGTCGCCGCGCCCCTGATCGCGGCTGGCGCCGACACCGTGCTGGTGGCCGAATTCCCCGAGGAAGCGGGCATGCTCGCCGCCCTCGACGAGATTTCCGCACGAAACCGGATCGCGACACCGCTGCCACCGACTGGCGAGATCGCAGATGCGCCAGCCGCCGAGATCTCTGTCGCGGTCGATGGAGATGCTGCAAGCGAGTCGCCGGCGCAGGGGAAACGGCGCGCGGCAGGCCAGCGCGGTTCCCACCGCACGCCGCCAACCATAGACGGTCAGATCGAGACGGCAACGACCGAACCGGCGCAGGCGACAACAGCGACTGAATCCGCCTCCGAAACCGTTCTGCCGACCGAAGCGCTGCCGCAGGAATTTGCCGCGCCGGAGGCCCCTCCCCCCATCATGTCCAGCTCGGCCGCGCCAGACACCTCTCCATCCGAGCCTGCAATGGCCGCCATCGCCGCCCAAGAGACAAAGCCTCGGCTGCACTGGCCAGCGCTGGCGCTGGCCGGCATCGTCGGCGGCGTGATCGGCGCGGGACTCGTCATGCTCGCGCTGAGCCGGGCGACGCCGGCTGTCAGCTCGACCGAGATCGCCGAACTGCGCAGCCGGATCGACGGGCTGCAGGGCGCGGCGACCGCACTCGACGGCAAGACCACGGCCGCCGCGGCAGCAGCAGCCAAGGCGAGCGCCGACGCACAGGCTGCCGGAGCCCGCGCGACGGAACTGGCCAGCGCCCAGCGCGCGCAGGCGCCCGATTCCGCCGCGCTCGCCGGCCTGAGCACGCAGGTCCAGCGCGCGGAGGCTGCCGCCACCGCCATCGGCCAGCGCCTCGACCAGACAACCGCGCGTATCGGCAGCGTCGAGACCCTGGCGAAGACCGCCGCCAGCCCGAGCGCCCAGTCGCTCGCCGCGGCCCGCATCGTGCTGTCAGAGCGGATCCAGAGCGCGATAGCCTCGGGCCAGCCTTTCGCCGGCGATGTCGCTGCGCTTTCGAAGGGCGGCGCAGCGCCGGAGCAACTCGCCGCGCTGAACGCGGTTGCCGCCACCGGCGCGCCGACACGCGACGCGCTGCTGGCGCAGTTTCGCGGCCAGCGCGCGATGTTTGCGCGCGAACTGACGCCCGCGACCGCAAGCTGGCAGGACAAGGTGCTGGGGCTCGCCAGCCGCATCGTGACGATCCGTCCGGTCGGCGACACCGGCGCCAACGACCCGGCGACATTGCTGATCCGGTTCGAGAATGCGATTTCGACCGGAAGCATCGGCGCGGCGGCCGGTTTGTGGGGGCAGTTGCCCGAGCCCGCGCGCCGCACCAGCGCCGATTTCGGGACAAGCCTGCAGAAGCGCGCGGCGGCAGATGCAGCCATCGCAAAAATCGCGCAGGATGCCGTCGCCGCGCTCGGCGCGGCAGGCTGACTTAAGGACAGAGGTCTATGGTTCGCGTTCTGCTCTACCTCTTCGTCTTCGCCTGTCTCGCGGTCGGCGCGGTCTGGCTCGCCGATCGACCAGGCGAAGTCTCCGTCCTCTGGCAGGGCTACCGCATCGAGACGAGTGTCGCGATCGCCGCGATCGGCGTCGTCGTGCTGGCGATGGTGGCGATGCTGCTCTGGGGGTTGGCGCGCTTCGTTCTGGGCCTGCCGACAGCATTCAGTTTCGCCTCGCGGGCACGACGCCGTGCGCGCGGCTTCGAGGCCGTCTCGCGCGGCATGGTCGCGATCGGCGCGGGCGACCCCATAGCGGCCGGCCGCCACGCACTCGATGCGCGCCGTTTCGCCGGGAACGAGCCGCTGACTCTGCTGCTGGAGGCGCAGGCCGCTCAGCTCTCGGGCGATCGCGGCCGGGCCGAGGCCGCCTTCAAGGCGATGCTCGACAAACCGGAGACCCGCGTGCTCGGCCTGCGCGGCCTCTTCGTCGAGGCCAAGCGTCGCGGCGACATGACCGCCGCGCGCGCCTTCGCCGATGACGCCGTGCGCCGCTCGCCCTCGCTCGCCTGGGCCAACGACGCCCTGCTCGATTTCCACACCAGCGCCGGCGACTGGCAGGCGGCCCGCACCGCCGTCGAGCGCCGCGCTGCCCTGCGGCTGGCCGAGAAGACCGAAGCGCGCCGCCAGCGCGCGGTCCTGCTCGCCGCCGAAGCACTGCAGGCGCGCGGCAACGAACCGGAAAAGGCGCTCGCAGCCGCGCTCGAAGCCGTCAAGCTCGCCCCCAGCCTGACGCCCGCCGCCGTTCTCGCCGGCCGCATGCTCTCGGAGCGCGGCGATGTGCGCAAGGCAGCGAAGATCCTCGAGACCGCATGGAAGGAGGTCTCGCATCCCGACATCGCCGCCGCTTATCTCGATGTCCGCCCCGGCGACAGCGCCCAGGACCGGCTCGCCCGGGCGACGACGCTGGCGCGGCTGCGCCCGGCCGACCCCGAAGGCGTGCTGGCGCTCGCGGGTGCTGCGATCCACGCCCGTGATTTCGCCCTTGCCCGCACGACGCTGAAGCCGATCCTCGCCGGCGGCGCCTCCGTGCGCGCCTGTCTGCTGATGGCGGAACTTGAAGAGGCCGAGCACGGTTCGGCCGGGCGCGTCAGGGAATGGCTCTCGCGGGCGACGCGCGCGCCGCGCGACGCCGCCTGGGTCGCCGATGGGCTCGTCTCCGACCAGTGGATGCCCGTCTCGCCGATCTCCGGCCGTCTCGACGCCTTCGTCTGGACTGTGCCGCCCGCGACGCTCGGCAGCCGCGCTCCTGCACTCGACGACGTCCTCGCCGATCTCGACGATTCCACGCCGCTGATCGAGGCGCGCGCCGAGCCCGAGCCGCCGGAGCCTGCAAGGGCGCCGGTCGTCGTTCCCGCCAAGCCTGCCGAAAAGCCCGCCGCGATCATCATCGAGCCTCCACCCGAGCCGGCAAAGCCAGCGGAACCGCCGGCAGCCCCGCCAGCACCAGTCAAACCCGAACCGAAGCCCGAGATGAAGACGCTCAACGGCGACGCCGCGCCCCGCGAGGCGCGGCCGGTGATCTTCCCGGTCTCGCATGCGCCCGACGATCCCGGTCCGGAGGAGACACCGCCGGTCGAGGACAAAAAAGCCAAGTTCCGCATCTTCGGCTGAAGAAGCTCAGTTCGCGGTCCAACGCCTCAGCCCTTCGGCGAGCGCGTCGAACGCCAGCCGCACGGGGCGGCTGGCGCGCTGGTCTTCATGCATGACGAGCCATGTCTCCAGCTTGAAATTGAGCTGCCCGGCCAGTACCGGCTTGAGTTCCGGATGGCGAGCAGCGAGGCCATGCTGGCAGGCGCCGATGCCCAGACCGGCGCGAATGGCGGCGAATTGCGCCAGGTCGTTGTCCGAGCGGACGCTGAATATCTCCCGGGTCAGCGCTATCACGCCTTGAGCCAGCGCCCGGGCCGAACGGTCCTCGCGGTCGAAGCCGATGACGTGGAAACGCGGCAGCGCCTCGATCGTCTCGGGCACGCCGTGGCGGGCGATGTAGCGTTCATGGGCGAACAGGCCAAGCCTGACCTCACCGATCTTCTGCGCCGTCAGCGCGCCTTGCGTCGGTCTGAGCATGCGCACCGCGATGTCGGCGTCACGCCGCAACAGATCATCGGTACGGTTGCTCAAGACGAGTTCGATCACGAGCCGGGGATGCGCCTCCTGCAAGCCCGCCAGGATCGGCGGCAGCACTTCCGCCCCCATGATCTCGCTGGCGGTAATCCGCACCGTGCCGCCATCATCGTCGCGCGTACTGTCGGCGCTGCGGCGCAGCGCAGCTGCCGCCGCCTCCATCGCCTCGACCTGGGGGACGAGCGCCAGCGCGGCGACGGTGGGTTTCAGCCCGCCCTGCGAGCGTGTGAACAGCGGCAGGCCGAGCACGTCCTCCAGCGCCTCGATATGCCGCCCGAGCGTCGGCTGCGTCGCCCCAAGTTGCCTCGCCGCGCCCGACAGGCTGCCCAGCCGGACCACGGCGAGGAAGGAGCGGTAGAGATCCCATGAAACATCGAAAGCCATACGAAAACGTATAGATGACCCACAAGATAAGGCAATTTAGTTTTACTGAGTGGGCGGGCATCCTTGGCTCATCGCAAAGGAGATCGTCATGTCCCACACCGCCTCCACCGTTCACATCCCTCGCATCGCACTCGTTCTCGGCATCAGCGGCGGCATCGGCCGCGCGTTTGCCGTCGCTCTCCATGGTCGCGGCTATGCCATCCGCGCCCTTGCGCGCGATCCCGAAAAGGCCGCCGCCGCCTCGGCTCTGCCCTTCGCCGTCGAATGGTTCAAGGGCGATGCGTTCCAGCGCCGCGACGTCCTGCAGGCGGCCCGGGAGACGGCGGTCATCGCCCACGCCGTCAACCCGCCTGCCTACGCCAAATGGCGCGAGCGCGCCGTGCCGATGCTCGCCAACACCATCGTCGCCGCCCAGAACACCGGCGCGCGCATCCTGTTCCCCGGCAACATCTATGTCTTCGGCCCCGATGCAGGAACGCTCGTCCATGAGACCTCCCCACAAAACCCGACCTCGAACAAGGGCGCGGTCCGGGTCGATATGGAGGCGATGCTGCGCCATGCCGCGCAAGACGGCGTGCGCTCGCTGATCGTCCGCGCCGGCGATTTCTTCGGCCCCGATGTGCCCAGTTCCTGGTTCACCCAGGCGGTCGCCAAGGGCGGCCGCGGCGCCAGCGTGATCCAGGACCTCGGCGCGCCCGGCATCGGCCATAGCTGGGCCTATGCGCCCGATCTCGCCGAGACCTTCATGCGCCTGCTCGACCATGAGCAGGACCTCGGACGCCACGACGTCTTCCATTTCCAGGGCCACTGGATACCCGACGGCCATGGCATGGCCGCCGCCGTTCAGCGCGCGATCGGCCGGCAGGTTCCGATCCGGCGCTTCTTCTGGCCTTCGATCTATCTTGCGGCGCCCTTCGTCGGGTTTCTGCGCGAACTGATCGAGATGCGCTGGGTCTGGAGCGAGCCGCTCCGGCTCGCCAACGACAAGCTCGAGGCGCTGATCGGTCCCGAGCCACACACCCCGCTCGACGCGGCCATCGCCGCCTCGCTCGCGCCGCTGCCGACCAGCCAGGCGCGCCCCGCGCGTTACGCCGCCGTCAACGCCTGACCCATCGCCAAACCCGTCTCGCAAGCCCTCGTACAGGAAAGACCGCCCTCATGTCCGCTCTCGCCATGTTCTACCCCGCCGTCGCAGCCGAACCAGCTCCGCGCCGAACCGGAACCCGCGGCCTCGCGCGCCGTGTCGCCGGTCTCGCGCTTCTGCAGACCGTGCTGTTTGCAGTGCCCATCATCGTGCTCGGCCGCGCCATCGGCTGGCCGGCCTCACTCAGATTGCCCGCCGAAAAAGCGCTGCCGCTGATCGCGGCGGAGGCCGACGCGGTCCTGCTCGGCTACGGCGCCTATCTCCTGGTTTCGCTCGCGCTGATCCCGCTCGCCTTTGCGCTTCGGGGCTGGCTTGCGACGCGCGGCGTCACCGGCTGGTGGCCTGACGCTGTGGCCTTCATCGGGGCCGGAGCCGGCCTGTTCAAGACGCTCGGCATCGTGCGCTGGCTTTCGGTGATGCCGGTGCTCGCCGCTGAGTTCGAGAAGACGACCGACCCTGTCGCCCTGAAAATGATCGCCCTGACCTACAGCGCCATCAACAGCTACGCCGGCGCGGTCGGCGAACTCCTCGGCGTGCAGATCCTGAGCGGCCTCTGGCTCGCCGCGATCGGCCAGGCTCTGTTTGCGATCGGCAAGGTCTGGCTCGGCCTCTTCGGCTTCGTCTGCGGCGCGCTGTTCCTGCTGACGGGCCTGCGCGTCGTCTGGCCGGACGCAGCCCTGATCCAGAGCGCGGCCGTGCCGCTCGCGCTGATCTGGTTCGTCGTCCTCGCAACCGCCATATGGCGCGAGGCTCGCGCCTGAGCCGTCGCACAGCGCCGAAAAGGGGTGCGGGTTTCGCCCGCGCCCCTTATAGCGTCCCTGATGACCATGACATCAAACGATCAAGACGCCGCGCCTCTGGCCGGCGTCACCTTGCTGGTGACGGCCGAGCAGGCCGGCCAGCGCCTCGACAAGGCCCTGACGCTGCTCGCCGTCGAAATCTCGCGGGCGCGCCTCCAGCAGGTCATCAAGGATGGCGGCGTCAGCCTGAACGGCGCGGTTTTCACCGATGGCAGCCGCAGGGTCGTCGAGGGCGACGAACTGGCGCTGGTCATGCCGGCGGCCAAGCCCGCCGACCCGATCGGTCAGGACATTCCGCTGAACGTCATCTATGAGGACGAGCACCTCATCGTCATCGACAAGCAGCCCGGCCTCGTCGTCCACCCCGCCGGCGGCCATGAGGACGGCACGCTGGTCAATGCGCTGATTGCCCATTGCGGCGACAGCTTGTCCGGCATCGGCGGCGTCAGGCGTCCGGGCATCGTCCACCGGCTCGACAAGGACACCAGCGGGTTGCTCGTCGTCGCCAAGAACGACCGGGCCCATCAGCGGCTGGCGAAGCAGTTCGCCGATCACGGCCGCACCGGCCCGCTGCAGCGCGCCTATCTCGCCATTGTCTGGGGCTTTCCGCGCCGGCCGCACGGCACGATTGCGGCCAATATCGAGCGCTCCAACAAGAACCGCGAGAAGATGGCCGTCGTCGGCGAGGAGCGCGGCCGCGAGGCGATCACCCATTTCACCGTGCTGGAGCGCTATCCCGCTCTGCTCAAGGGCACACAGGAGACCGAGCCGCTGGCGAGCCTGGTCGAGTGCCGGCTGGAGACCGGCCGCACGCACCAGATCCGCGTTCATATGAGCCATCTGGGCCATCCCTTGCTCGGCGACGGGCTCTATGGCTCGGGTTTCGCGACCAAGGCCGCGCGGCTTCCCGAAAGCGCCCGCAATGCACTGGCCTCACTCGACCGCCAGGCGCTGCATGCGGCGATCCTCGGCTTCGAACACCCTGTTACCGGCGAGGAGATGCTGTTTGAATCCGAGCCGCCCGATGATTTTGCAAAATTGCAAGATTCACTCGCGAGCCTGTGAGAGACACTGGCGTTCTTGCCTATTTTCGGACATGCTGTCCTGCAATATAATGCCCATCGGATGCGGATGGCCAAGGGGGCGCCGCATGTGGCCGACCAGACGCTGAACCGGAATCCGGCTGCCGCGTTATGGTAGGTTGCAGAATCCGAAGCCTGCGCGAAGGTTGATCGCGCGGTTGGCCTGCCGCGAAGCGGGGGCCAGAGAAGGAGAACGAGCATATGGCGATTGCGTCGCTGCCCGTCATGTCCGCGGAGGGCGGACTTTCACGCTATCTGGATGAAATTCGCCGGTTCCCGATGCTGGAGCCGAACGAGGAATTCATGCTGGCCAAGAGCTGGCGCGAGCATGGCGACCGCGATGCGGCGCACCGGCTCGTCACCTCCCATCTGCGGCTCGTCGCCAAGATCGCCATGGGCTATCGCGGCTACGGCCTGCCGATCGGCGAAGTCGTGTCGGAAGGCAATGTCGGCCTGATGCAGGCGGTCAAGCGTTTCGAGCCCGACAAGGGTTTCAGGCTCGCGACCTATGCGATGTGGTGGATCAAGGCCTCGATCCAGGAGTACATCCTGCGTTCCTGGTCGCTGGTGAAGATGGGCACCACCGCCAACCAGAAGAAGCTGTTCTTCAACCTGCGCAAGGCCAAGAGCAAGATCTCGGCGCTGGGCGAGGGCGATCTGCGGCCCGAACAGGTCAAGACGATCGCGACCAAGCTCGGCGTCAACGAGCAGGACGTCATCGACATGAATCGCCGGCTGGGCGGCGACGCCTCGCTGAACACGCCGCTGCGCGAGGATGGCGACGGCGAATGGCAGGACTGGCTGGTCGACGACAGCGAGAGCCAGGAGCGCCGCTTTGCGGATTCGCAAGAAAGCGACAACCGGCACTCGGCTCTGCGCGAGGCCTTGAGCGTGCTGAACCCGCGCGAGCGCCGCATCTTCGAGGCGCGCCGGCTGGTCGACGACCCGATCACGCTGGAGCAGCTTTCGGAAGAGTTCAGCGTCTCGCGCGAGCGCGTCCGCCAGATCGAGGTCCGCGCCTTCGAGAAGGTCCAGGACGCTGTCAAGAAAGCACTGACCCGCATCGAGGCGCCAAGGGCGGCGCTGCCGGCAGCGTGAGATTCGTCTCGCGATAACCAGAATGAAAGGGGCGCAATGCGCCCCTTTTTTGTGCTCGTTCGCCAGACCATCCACAATCGAACAGCTACGCCGTCATTCCGGGCGCAGCGAAGCGCAGGCCTGGAATCCATCGTGGAGCGCCGCACTCTATGACGGATTCGGGATCGACGCTGCCGCGCCGCTTGTCTGGAATGACGACTGTGGTTGCTGCTTCGTTGGCCTCAATACAGCGGCATGAGTGGCTGAAGCGGCAGGCGGATCGGCCCGAGATAGACCCGCCCCTCGCGTAGCACCACCGGCGGTAGCGCGGTCAGGCCGGGCGCGACGCCGGGCAGTTGCGCGCTGAGGCGGCCGCCAAGCAGCGCGCCCAGACCCGATGCGATCCCGCCGACGGGGATGCCGGCGATCTGTTTGATGCCGGCCAGCGACGCCTGAATCCGGCCCGAAAGGCGATGCGTCTGATCGAGCAGAAATAGGCCGCTGGCCTCGACGCGGGCCGTGCCCTTGACCGAAACCAGCTTCGTCAGCTCGATCTGCCCGCCTGCATTGCGCCAGCCTTCCAGCGCATCGGGATTGAGGCCGAGCCTGAAGGCCTCCGTCTGCGTCAGCGTCGCCTCGATATCGACATCGCCCGCGTCGCTGATCCCGAGCAGTTGATCCAGCGCCGGCAGCACCGAGCCCTTGGCGTTGATCGCCAGATCGACGGCATGGTCGGCCGCCGGACGCGTGGGATTGCGACGCAGATGCGTCTCCAGCCGCGTGGCGCGCCAGCTCTCATTGGCCTGGCCAGCCGCGCTCAGCGTGGCATTGGGCTCGGTCATGACCAGCGAAAGCCGCTCGGGATCGCCGGCATTGTGGCTCAGGCTGGCCTCGAACAGGCTCCAGCCGAGATCAAGCCTGCGGCCTTCGGGCAAAGTCGCCTGCAGGGGGCCCGTCACCTGCGCGATGACGAGGCCCGGCGTATAGATCTGCCCGATGGCCAGCGCTGGCCCCGTCTGGACCCTGACCGCCTCGCTCCAGCGCGTCGAGGTCAGCGAAAGCGTGGCGCAGCGCAGTTCGACGCGGAAGGGAAAGCCCGAGATCGAACGGTCCGTGCAGGTCCAGCTGCGGCCGAGGCCCGCCTCGCGCATCAGCGCCGCATCGACCGCCTCGGCGACCCGTCCGCGTACGACGAACCAGAAGCCGACCCATGCGGCAGCCAGGCCTGCGACCAGCACGAAGGGCGCATAGAGCCAGAAGCGACTGCGGCGGCGCGTGGCGGCGATATCGGTCATGCAGGCTTGATCCATTGCGCGAAAGCGGGCGGATTGTTAGCTCCCGCGACAGGCGAGCGCCAGTGCGCGTTCAATCAGGACGGCGCGGCCGAATTATGGGGCGGTGATGACGATCGATTTCGGCGCGGAAGACCTTTGGGTCTTCGGCTATGGCTCGCTGATCTGGAAGCCCGGCTTTCCGTTCGCGGAGAGCATCGGCGCCCGGCTGCACGGCTATCACCGTTCGCTTTGCGTGTTCTCGCATGTCCATCGCGGCACGCCCGAGCGGCCAGGCCTCGTGCTTGGCCTCGATCGCGGCGGCATCTGCCGGGGCCTCGCCTTCAGGGTGGCGGCCTGCAACGCAATCGAGACCGTCGCCTATCTGCGCGCCCGTGAACAGGCGACTGCGGTCTATCTCGAGCGCCACATGCCGGTGCGCCTGGAGGATGGGCGCAGTGTCAGGGCGCTGGTCTATGTCGCCGACCGCAAGCACCTGCAATATGCCGGACGCCTGCCACCCGAAAAGCTGCTCGAACTGGTCCGCCATGGCCGCGGCAGCTCGGGCGAGAACCCCGACTATGTGCTCCAGACCCATGAGCATCTGCGCAGGATGGGCGTGTTCGACCCGGTCCTCGCCGATCTCGCGCAAAAACTCGCATCTGCGCCTGGCGGCAAGCGGCCTAATGCCTGAAGCAGTTCAGACCTCGGGCATCAGGTCGAGCAGCGCCGCGCGCCGGCTGATGCCGTCCTCGGCCAGCAGATGGACATGGATTTCGCAGGCGCCGGCCGCCAGCACAGCCTGCCGCCAGCGGGTCAGCGCCGCTTCCAAGCCGAACGGCCCGCTGTCGCGCGCCGCCAGCACCTGACGCTCGGCCGAGACCGCAAGCAGGACCGCGTCCGTGAAGCCGAGAGCGTGGTCGTCGGCGCCGGCGAACACCGAGGCGACATAACGCCGCCCCGAGCACCCGCGCCAGGCCGTGAAGCGGCGCTCGCCGAGAGCAGCCGTGCTGCGCAGCGGCATCTCGCGGGCGGAAACGACGGGCTCGTCGGCGAAAAGATCAGCGTGCGAATAAGCGAGAGCGGCCATGCCGTTCCTCCTTTGTTCAGAACAAAATGAGAACGGACGTAACGTCTGTCAAGGTGATTCAGGCTGCGGCTGCTCCGCTCCTGTCAGGATTTGTCAGCAGCATCTATCTGCGGGGCGAGCCCGATCGCGGCAAGCTCGGCGCGGCCTTGCGCCAGGAGCCGGTCGCTAGCGGTCTCGATCGTATCCTGCAGCAGCGCCTGGAACTGGGCCTTTCTCATCCCAGGCGCGATCGGCGGCAGGATTTCCATGCGGATCGTGCCCGGCAGGCGCAGGAACTTG
The DNA here is from genome assembly GCF_056405115.1 of Allobosea sp. P2_A10. Taxonomy (NCBI): domain Bacteria; kingdom Pseudomonadati; phylum Pseudomonadota; class Alphaproteobacteria; order Hyphomicrobiales; family Alloboseaceae; genus Allobosea; species Allobosea sp. P2_A10. Next base: position 664,524 of record NZ_JBFUCS010000001.1, read on the forward strand.
CGGCGCGGCCAGTACAGCCCCGAATTGAGCGCGACCGGCAGGCAGGGCACCCCAAGATCGGCGTAGAGATGGGCGACGCCGAACTTGTAATCCGGCGGCGCGCCGGCGGCCCGTCTCGTGCCCTCCGGGAAAATCAGCAACTGCCGGCCGTTCTCGCCGAGTTCGATCCTGGCGCGCCGCGTCACCTGCGCGAGAGCGCGCGCCCGACCGCCGCGATCGACCGGGATCATCCGCATCTTCATCAGGCACCAGCCGAAGAACGGGATCCAGGTCAACTCGCGCTTGAGGATGAAGACCGGCTCGGGGAACATCGCGACCAGCACGAAGGTCTCCCAGAAGGACTGGTGCTTGGCCGCGACCATCATCCCGCCGCTGGGAATGTTCTCCATGCCGATGACCTCGTGGCGCAGACCGGCGGTGACGCGCATCAGGAAGAGCGCGCTGCGGGCCCAGCCGGTCGCGACCTTGAACATGACCCGTCGCGGCAGCAGCAGCGCCGGGAAGGCGGCGAAGACCAGCCAGAGCGACAGGTTGATGTAGAACACCACATTGGCGACGAGGGAGCGCAGGATCAGCATGGCGCGCAAAGAACCTGCCGGCCCGCCGCCGTCAAGACGGCAATGTCGGGATCAGGCCTGGTGGCGATGACCATTCAGACGCGTGCGCTTCTCATATTCAGGCCCGATCAGCCCCGCAGGCTTAGGCGAGAGCGGTTTGCGGCCGCCGATGATAACCGAAAGGCGCGAGGTCTCAGGGTCGCTCTCGAAATTGCTGCGCAGCCTTGCGACCAGATATTTCGCATACTCCGGGCCCAGCAGCCTGACCGCACTCCAGCGCCTCCACCAGGCGGTGACGTCGACCTGATCGGTCACCACAGGATGCGACACGAGCGTCACACCGGGCATCGCATGGGCGAATTCGGCCAGGACGCGCGGCATGTGATAGTTCGACGTCACCACAAGCAGCGACCGGAAATCATGTTGGCGCAGCCAGCGCCTGGCCTCGATGGCGTTGCCGATGGTGTTGCGGGCGCGATAGTCGAGATCGACGCAGCAGCCGAGCAGCTCGCGCGCGGACGGATTGAGCTTGGCCAGTTCCTCGCGCCCGGTCTTCTCGTTGACGCCGCTGATCAGCAGCCGCGAGCCCCGCTCCGCGCCGAGCAGTCCGATCGCGTCGCCGATGCGCTGCGATCCGCCGGTGACCACGACGATCGCGTCGGTGCGCGGCACCGCCAGCGGCTCATGCGGCTCAAGCCCGGATGCAAAGCTGCCATAGCCGACACCGAGCGCCAGCATCGCAGTCCCCGCCGCGCAGGCCAGAACGACCCCGATGCGACGCAGCCAGCTCTTTTCCGCTGGCCGCACAACCGGCGACCGCGGCAGAACCTGCCGCCCGTTTCGTCCTGCCGGCAGATGCTCGTGACTGCTTCCGATCATAACCATGACCTTTGCAGGCTATATCGCCAATCGGGCATTAAGGGGGCAGTTCCGGTCAAGCTTTGCCGCATTGGTTAAGCGTCGTTAAGCCAGAATGCGCAGGTAATGGCGCACTGTGAAGCGGGAGACGAGGCCGGCAATCGCCGCCACGACCATCGCCACCAGAATGACGGCAGCATAGCCAGCCCAGCCGATCTCGAACGCCCCAAACAGCGCCTGCAATTGTTCGGCCTCGGGAGCCGCACTCCAGCGTGACGCCATGAAGCCGAGCAGTGCGATGACGCAGATCGCGGCAAATCCGCCGACCGCCCCGCCGCGCAGGCCCAGCCTGACGAACCTGCTCTGGAACTCGCGCGCGATGAAGGCGTCGTCGGCGCCGACCAGATGCAGCACTTCGACGCTGTCGCGGCTGCCGGCCATGGCGCCGCGCGTTGCAAACGCCACCGCCAGCGCCGCCGCCGCCAGCACGAGCATGACCACGGCGGCGCCCGACAGGATGATGGTGTTGGCCATGGTCGAAAGCCGGCGCAGCCAGAGGCGATGATCGTCGAGGATGGCGCTGGGCACCTCACGCCGCAGCGCAGCGCTGAACGCCGGCAAGTCCGCGCCGACGCTCGATTTCAGCTTGAGTACGATCAGGCGCGGCACCGGCAGTTCGACAAGATCAAGCCCGGTCCCGAGCCAGGGCTCGAGCAGCTTGTCCGATTCGGCCTTCGGCACGACGCGCACGCTCTCGATCGAGGCGACACCGGCGGCCAGCCCGACGGCCTGTGTCAGGTCCGCCTCGATATCGCGGCGTGAATCGGGCCTGATCTGGATCGTCATCTCGTTGGCGACCGCGCCGCGCCATTGCTCGGAAGCGCGCGCGGCCAGCACGGCGGCGCCGGCGCTGAGCGCAGCCAGAAAGGTCAGGATCGCGATCACCGCCATCAGCGCCCGCCCGGCGACCGAATCGACCGGCACCAGCGGCTGGTCGCGGCGGATATTGGGCGGCAGCGCTGGCTCTTCATGCGCGCCCTCATCGGCATAATCGGCCTCGGCGTAGCCGGCATCATGACTGTCGGGATCACGCATCGACATGCAGATGCCCGTCGGCCAGCACGAGGCGCGGTGCGTCGTACTGTTCCATCAGCGCCAGATCATGCGTCGCGATCACCACCGCCGTGCCCAGCGACTGCAATTCCATGAACAGCCTGAGCAGGCGGCGGCCGAGGCCGGGATCGACATTGCCGGTCGGCTCGTCGGCGAGCAGCAGTTCCGGCCTCGCGATCAAGGCGCGTGCGATCGCGGCGCGCTGCTTTTCTCCACCCGACAACACTGGTGGAACCGCATGCATGCGCTCTCCAAGCCCGACCCAGCGCAGCAGTTCGACGACTTCGGCGCGATAGCTCGCCTCCTCCTTGCCGAGCACGCGCAACGGCAGCGCCACGTTCTCGTAGAGGGTCAGATGGTCGAGCAGCCGGAAATCCTGGAAGACCACGCCCATGCGCCGGCGAAAGGCTGTGAGTGTGTCAGCATCCAGCCGCGCGACATCCTGCCCGAACAGGTTGACCAGGCCGCGCGTCGGTTTCAGCGCCATCAGCACGAGCCGGATCAAAGTGGTCTTGCCGGCTCCCGACGGGCCGGTCAGATACTGGAACGAGCGCGGCTCGATACTGAAGTTGATGTCCTTCAGCACCTCCGGGCCCATGCCGTATCGCAGGCCGACATTCTCGAACCGAACCAAACCGCTCATCCCTCCCGCGTCACCGCGCGAATCTCGATGCAGACGATCCTACACCCGTTTGCGTCCGTTGGCCGAAAGCCAGCACGCCCGAAGCCGACGATGCCGCACAGGGTCTTCACGAAGCGTTAACCATAAATCGCGCCAATGGAGCGGCATGCACGCGACTGCGCGCGGCAGGGCTTGAAGTGCGACATATCGGCGGCAAAAGCTCTGATGCGGCGGCTAGCGTACGCCCGAAGCCACGGCAATGAAGGAGTCCGACCCGGCGAGCCCATGCAGATCGTCTGTCCATCCTGCTCCAGCCGCTACGAACTCGACGCGGCCAAGCTCGGCCCCGCCGGGCGCAAGGTGCGTTGCGCCTCGTGCCAGACGCAGTGGCATGTCGAGCCGACGCTCGAATTCCCGGAAGCGCCCAGCCCCGAGGAGACACAGGCGCTCCTGAACGAGGAACTGGCGCGCGCAGCCGAGATCGACGAGCAGGTGACCGCGGTGACGGCCGAACACGAGGCGCTCGAGCACGAGCATGAGCATGAGCCCGAGGAAGTCGCCGAACCCGTCCAGCCCCCGCCGCGCAAGCGCGGTGGTTCCGCAAAAAGCCGAAAATCCGCGCCGAAAGCTGATGTGCACCGTTTGCGCGGAAGCGCCGTTCCCATTGCGTTGGCGCTCGGCGGCGTCGCCCTGATCGGACTGCTCGCCTGGCAGCGCAATCTTGTCGTGCGCGCCGCGCCGCAGCTTGCCGCCGTCTTCGAGACGCTGGGGATGCCAGTCAATGTCCGCGGCCTCAGCCTGACCTCGATCGAGAGCGGGCTCGTCGAGGAAGGACAAAGTCGCTTCCTCGTCGTCGAGGGCGATATCACCAACATCACCAAAGGCGTCGCCCCGATGCCGCCGATCGAGGTCGCGGTGAAGGATGCGGGCGGCCAGACGCTCTACACCTGGACGACCGATCCGCCCCGCCCGAATCTGGAGCCGGCGGAACTCGTGCGCTTCCGGGCCCGGCTCGCCGCGCCGCCCGAAGCCGGCAAATCGGTGCAGGTGCGCTTCGTTTCCGCCAAACCCACCGGCCTTGCGGCGGCACACTGAAGCCTTTCCCGCAGCCAATCATGCCATCCGGCTCTGGCCGATCCGCCGGGATGCTGTAAACCTGCCTGTCATGGACGAGGCGCAGCCTTCTGCGCGAGAATGGACCGGCCGCGCGTCGGCCGCGAAAGGACGACGAGACGATGTCTGAAGCCCGGCGCATCAGGGTGCTCTACGACGAGGCGACCATCGCGCGCCGCAATGAGGAGATGGCGCAGGCGATCGCCGCGAGCGCGCCGCCCGATCTCCTCGTCGTCGCCGTGCTGAAGGGCAGTTTCATGTTCGTCGCCGACCTGATCCGGGCGATGCACCGCGCCGGCATGACCCCGCAGGTCGAGTTCGTACACCTGTCGAGCTACCGCAACGCCACTGTCTCCTCGGGTCAGGTCGAGATTCTGCGCGATGTTCAGAGCGATGTCCGCGGACGCCAGGTGCTGCTCGTCGACGACATTCTCGAATCCGGCCGGACGCTCGCCTTCGCCAAGGATTTGCTGGCGGCGCGCGGCGCATCGAAGGTTTCGACCGCCGTGCTGCTGGAAAAGCCCGGCAAGCGCGCCGTCAACATCAAGGCCGATCATGTGGGCTTCGACTGTCCGGACTATTTCGTCGTCGGCTATGGCATGGACGTCGCCCATGCCTACCGGCAACTGCCCTATGTCGGTGTCGTCGAGACGGCCGATCAGGCCGGCCTGCCCGGGATCTGAACCATGTCGCGCATTCTGGTCGTCGATGACGAGGAGAGCCTGCGGGCGCTGGTCGCGCGCGGCCTGACCATGGACGGGCACGACTGCATGATGGCGGCCGACGGCGCCGAGGCGCTGGACGTGCTGATCGCGGAGCAGGGCCGTTTCGACCTGCTTTTGACCGATATCCGCATGCCTCTGATGGACGGAATCGCGCTGGCGCTCGCCGCCAAGCAGGAATTCCCCGATCTCACGATCATGCTGATGACCGGCTATGCCGAGCAGCGCGAGCGGGCCAAGAGTCTGGAGGCGATCGTCTCCGAGGTGATGATCAAGCCTTTCACCATCGCCGATCTGCGCGCGACGGTGCTGAAAGTGATCGAACGCTCGATCGGCTGAGCTACCGAAAGCCACTCCGGACTGCCCGCAAGCCGTCGATTCGACGGCGGAACCGCGCTGTTTGCGCGCGGCCGGATTTTTATTGCAACCGATTTGCAAAAGCGTTGACGCAGCCCATTCGATTTGCAATTCTGCTCTTGCAAATGAATTGCAGCTAGGACGACGGCATGAGCATCGAGTCGGCAACCGAACCAAAGCAGGCCAGCTGGACGCGCCAGCGCGGCGAACCGTCCCTGCTCGACGTGTTCAGGTCGATTCCGGTCGCGGCCGGCCAGACGCCCTGGCGCAAGTTCCTGACCTTCCTCGGACCGGGCTATCTCGTCGCCGTCGGCTATATGGACCCCGGCAACTGGGCGACCTCGCTCGCTGGCGGCGCGCAGTTCGGCTACACGCTGCTCGTCGTCGCTCTCGTCTCCAACATCATGGCGATCATCCTGCAGTCGCTTTGCGCCAGGCTCGCCATCGCGACCGGCCGCGACCTCGCCCAGGCCTGCCGCGACGCCTATCCGCGCTGGGCGTCATGGCCGCTCTGGCTGCTGGCGGAACTGGCGATCTGCGCCACCGACCTCGCCGAGGTCATCGGCACCGCGATCGGTCTCAACCTGCTGTTCGGCATCCCGCTCGAGATCGGCGTGCTCATCACCGCGCTCGACGTGTTCATCATCCTGTGGCTGCAGACCAAGGGCTTCCGCAAGATCGAGGCCTTCATCATCGTGCTGACCGGCGTGATCGCGCTCTGCTTCGCCATCCAGATCGCGCTCGCAAGCCCCGACTGGGGTCAGGTCATCCGCGGCTTCGCGCCGACGACCGACATCATCACCAATCCCAACATGCTGTTCATCGCGCTCGGCATCATCGGCGCGACGGTGATGCCGCATAATCTCTATCTGCATTCCGGCATCGTCCAGACGAGGGCCTACGGAGACAGCGTTCCCGAAAAGCGCGAGGCGCTGAAATACGCCACGATCGACTCGACCGTCGCACTGATGTTTGCCCTCACCATCAACGCCGCGATCCTGATCCTGGCGGCGGCGACCTTCCACAAGACCGGCCAGACCGAGGTCTCCGAGCTCGGCCGCGCGCATGAACTGCTCGCCCCGTTGCTGGGCGCCTCGATCGCACCCTCGCTCTTCGCCATCGCTTTGCTCTGCTGCGGCCTGAACTCCACGGTGACCGCCACCATGGCCGGGCAGATCGTGATGGAGGGCTTCATCGACCTGAAGCTGCCGGCCTGGATGCGCCGGCTGGTGACGCGGCTCGTCGCGATCGTGCCCGCCATCGTCGTCACGCTGATCTATGGCGAGAGCGCCACTGCCAAGCTGCTGATCCTCTCGCAGGTGGTGCTGAGCTTCCAGTTGCCCTTCGCGATCGTGCCGCTGGTGATGTTCACCGGCTCGCGCGCCAAGATGGGCGAACTGGTCGCGCCGCGCTGGCTGACGATCTCGGCGGCCGTGATCGCGGTGATCATCATCGCGCTCAACATCAAGCTGCTCTACGACACGGCCGTCGGCTGAGGCGGGCCGGGCGGTTCAAAATTCGCGTTCGGAAACACGACTGTCGTCCCGGGCGCAGCGCAGCGGAGACCCGGGATCCATTCCTGAAGCGTTCCGGAATGGATCCCGGGTCTCCCTTCGGTCGCCCGGGATGACGGCGCGGTTTTCAAATAACGATAGTGACGGCAGCTACCGGTTGAGCCACCAGATCGAGACGTTCAGCACCGTCGCGAAGGAAACCCAGCCGACATAGGGCCATTGCAGATTGGCGGCGAGACGGTCGAGCGGCCTGAACAGGGCGACGGTCGCCAGGATCGCCGCCAGAAACGGGACGATCACGAAAATCCCGCCAAGCGGACTGTTCAACCCGAAGAAGACGCAGGACCAGGCTAGGTTCAGCGCCAGTTGGGCGTGATAAGCGAGGAGCGCCTTCGCCTTGCCCGGCATTCCCGCCGGCAATCGCAAAATGCGATAAAGGCTGTAGGCCATTAGCGCAAAAAGCGTCGTCCAGACCGGCCCGAAGACCCAGTTCGGCGGATTGAAGGGCGGCTTGGCGATCGTCGGATACCAGCTCGCGACCTGCGGAAGCGTGACGGCGTTGCCCAGCAACGACACGGCTATGACCGGCACGATCGCGATCAGGGCGTCGACCCAGAACGGTCTTGGCGCTGTTTGGGCTTGCTGCGATATCTGGCTCATGCTTGCGACATGGGGCGCGACTGCGTTCCCGGCAAGCTCTCGCTCTTGCGCCAGCCCCCGTGCCTGCGCCAGATGGCCATTCCCGTTCCCATGGAACCCGCTCGGATCTCCCATGCCAAAGCGCCCGCTCCACCCCCGCTCACTCGCCGCGCAGGCCATGGGCAAGATCGACCCGACGACCAGGGCGGTGGTGACGCCGATCCACATCGCCACCACCTATATCCGCGACGAGGACAACGCCTATTCCTCCGGCTTCGTCTATGGCCGGCCCGACAACGAGACCATCCGCGAGGCCGAGAGCGTGCTCGCCATGCTGGAGGAGGCCAAGGCCGGCGCGCTGCTCTTTGGCTCCGGCATGGCTGCGGCGACGGCGGTCTTCCAGGCGCTTTCGCCGGGCGACCATGTCGTCGCCTCGAAGGTGATGTACTGGGCGCTGCGCTCCTGGCTGCTGACGGAGGCGACGCGCTGGGGGTTGAAGATCGATTTCGTAGAGACCGACGACCTCGTCGCGCTCAAAGCCGCCGTAACGCCCGGCGTAACGAAGCTGGTCTGGGCCGAGACGCCCTCCAACCCGCTCTGGACCATCACCGATATTACCGGCGCAGCCGAGATCGCCCATGCCGCCGGGGCGAAGCTCGCCATCGATTCGACCTGCGCCTCGCCGGTGCATACGAAACCGCTGGTTCTGGGCGCGGACATCGTCATGCATGCTGCGACCAAGGTCCTGAACGGCCATTCCGACGTCGTCGCCGGCGTGCTCTGCGCCCGCGAGGACGATGAATTCTGGGGCCGCGTGAAGACCGTGCGCAAGATGCAGGGCGGCATCCTCGGACCGTTCGAGGCCTATCTGCTGATGCGGGGCTTGCGCACGCTCCATGTCCGGCAGGAGCGCCAGAGCGCCTCGGCGATGATGCTGGCGCAAAAGCTCTCGGCCCATCCGCTGGTGGCGCGCGTGCTCTATCCCGGCCTGCCGCAGCATCCCGGCCATGACATCGCCGCCCGCCAGATGGAGGGGGGCTTCGGCTTCATGCTCTCGGTCCAGGTGACCGGAGGCGAGAAGGCCGCGATCGGAACCGCCGCCCATGTCGAGCTCTACAAGCGCGCGACCTCGCTGGGCGGTGTCGAAAGCCTGATCGAGCATCGCGCCTCGATCGAGGGCGCGGGCTCGCCCTGCCCGACCGACCTGCTGCGCCTCTCGACCGGCATCGAGGATGTCGGCGATCTCTACGACGACCTCGACGCGGCGCTGAAGGCCGGGCACGGCTGAATGTCGCGCCACCTTTCGTAAAACGCCGCCGTCATCCTGGGCGAAGCGCAGCTTCGTCCCGGGATCCATCATAGAACACGGCGACGCTTTACGATGGATCCCGGAGCTGCACCGCGTTGCGGCTTGTCCAGGATGACGCTGTGGTTCGATCACAAACGACAGGGCTCAAACCCATATCCCCTTCGCCGCCGCCAGCAGCTTCGTCCGCTCGGCCAGCCCGTTGCGGCCGCCGTTTATCAGCTTCGTCACGCCTGCGACGTCATCGGCATCGGCCGCCGCGTTGATGCCACGCTCGCGCCAATAGGCGAAGGCGATGGCAAGCGAGATGTCGGGCTGCATGGCGAGATCCGGATTCTGTTCGAGATCGACGCCGACAAGCTTGCCGTAGCGGCGATAATTGGCCCGGCCCGTCAGCTGGAATACGCCCCTGCCGTGGAAACGCGCGCCATCTCCTGCCTGCGTGTTGCCGAGATCGCGCCGGCCCTCATAGCGGGCGAAATAGGCCGCTCCGCCATATTCCCGCAGCGTCCGGAAACGGTCGGTCTCCTGGGTCGCCTGTGCCATGAAATGGCAAATTCGCAGACGCGAGACGACGCCATGATCGGCGGCAAGGCGATCGAAGCCAGCTGCGATACCCGTGATGATCGACGGCTTTCCGGACGGCGCGAGCCTGCGCAGCCGACTTTCGGTGACGGCGAGCGCAGCGGACGGTGGCGCTCCCACCGGCGCGGCTGCACCGGTTGCTTGCATCGACATGGTTTGCTCCCCTTGCGAAGGGAGCCATCATCGGCGCTGGCGCAGTAGCCGGGGATAAGGAGCGCGCTGGCTCTCTCAGGCGGAGCTTGCCACTTGCAGCGAGCCGTACCCGACGCTTCTCAGCCGCTCACGGCGATATACTCGGCCTCGATCGACGAGGCATGGGCCTCATGGTCGAAGCCGTAGATGTGGATCGAGATCGCGTCGCCCGTGCCGAGATTGCGCATGCGATGGATGTTTGGGCCTGAGGGAAGCATGCAGCCGACATAGCTGGCCTTACGCTCCTGTTCCTCGGTCGCCACCGCACGGGTCGCGTCGATCGCCCGATACCAGGTCTCGGTGACCGTGCCCGCGACGACGCCGAAGCAGCACGAACAGTGGTGGTCGTGGATCGAGGTGGCCGAGCCTTCGCCCCAGACGATCGCCCAGACGCTGACGGCGTCGTTGCCGACGAGCAGGTTGCGCGTGTAGCAGCCGGGCTTGCGGATCAGAGGCAGCCGCTGGATCAATTCGGGCATGGCGACGAGTTCACGCAGCACCCCGCGCGCGGCCGCGAGATAGTCACGCGACAGCGTGCCCTCATGGGTCCGAAGGTTGCGCAAAACCGTCCCGCGCCGCTCTTCGCTCAGAAAACCCTGCATTCCCGCCGCTCCGCCCGATCATCCAACGCCATCATGATAGCGGACATGGCTGAAAGCGGTTTTCAATCTTGCGCGAATTGAGCTCAAACTAGAAAGCCATTGCCAGATATATGCCTAAAGTGAGAAAAATTTTGCTGGTAGCGTCCAGCCGACGAGAAGCGCTTTCCGAATCGTGGGGAATGTCATGGCCAGGCTCGACGCCTTCGATCTCAAAATCCTCGCGCGCTTGCAGCAGGATGCGAGCCTGCCGCTGGCGGAGCTCGCGGAAGCGGTCGGCCTGTCGGCGACGCCATGCTGGCGGCGGGTCCAGAAACTCGAAAGCGCCGGCTACATCAAAAAACGGGTCGCGCTGCTCGACCGCGAACTCCTTCAGGCCGGGGTCACCGTCTTCATCGCGGTCAAAACGGCGCGCCATTCCATGGAATGGCTGGAGCGCTTCCATACGGCGGTACACGACCTGCCCGAGATCGTCGATTTCTACCGGATGAGCGGCGAGATCGACTATCTGCTCAAGGCCTGCGTGTCCGACATCGCCGCCTATGACGCGCTCTACAAGAAGCTGATCTCGCGCATCGACCTCAACGACGTGACCTCGATGTTTGCGATGGAGGAGCTGAAATCGACGACGGCGATCCCGCTGGGTTTCGCGGCGCAGGGATTGTGACGAGAACGCCGCGCAAACGTCACAGGACTGAGATGGCGTCTGACTAACTCGACGGGCCAGACCCGTGGAGATGACGATCATGTCGAGTGAGCTTGCCCAGACCAGCCGTCGCAACCTCCTGCTGGGTCTCGGCGCCGTGACGCTCGCCGCGCAGGCCTCGACCGCGCTCGCCCGCTCGCTGCCGGCGCTGCCGACGAGCGCGATCGCCACCGACGCGACCTATTGGGGGGCCGTGCGCAATCTCTACAGCGTCACGCCGGACATGGTGAACCTAGAGAACGGCTATTGGGGCATCATGGCCGAGCCGGTGAAGGCCGAATACAAGCGCCTGACCGATTTCGTGAATTTCGAGAACACCGTCTATGCCCGCACCAAGATCGGCGCGGACCTCGACGCCGTCCGCACGCCGCTTGCGGAATTTCTCGGCGTCGCTCGCGAGGAAATCGCGCTGTCGCGCGGTGCGACCGAGGCGCTGCAGGCGCTGATCTCCGGCTACAACAAGCTCAAGGCCGGCGACACGGTGCTCTATGCCGATCTCGACTATGATTCGATGCAGTACGCCATGAATTGGCTGAAGGACCGGCGCGGCGTCGATGTCGCGAAGTTCGACATTCCCGAACCGGCGACGCGCCAGGCCGTGCTTGACGCCTATGACGCAGCGCTCAAGGCGAACCCGAAGACCAGGCTGCTGCTGCTCACCCATATCAGCCACCGCACCGGGCTGATGATGCCGGTCAGGGAAATCGCCGCGATGGCCAAGGCGCGCGGTGTCGACGTCATCCTCGACGCCGCCCATAGCTGGGGCCAGATCGACTTCCAGGCCAGGGATCTCGGCATCGATTTCATCGGCTTCAATCTGCACAAATGGATCGGCGCGCCGCTCGGCGTCGGCATGATCTACGTCGCCAGGGAGCGCCTCGCCGATATCGACCCCTACATGGCCGACGAAGACTTCAAGGCTGACGATATCCGCTCGCGCCTGCACACCGGCACGCCGAATTTCGCCGCGCAGCTCACCGTGCCCATCGCCCTCGCGCTGCATCGGGAGATCGGGCCGCAGGCCAAGGAGGCGCGCTACCGCCATCTGCGCAACTACTGGGTCGCCAGGGCGCGCGAGCTCAAGGGCGTCGAGGTCCAGACGCCGGACGATCCGACGATGGTCGCCGGCATCACCTCGTTTGCCCTGACCGGCAAGCGCTCGCCGGCCGAGACCAACGCGATCGTTGCCAACCTGCGCGACCAGCACAAGGTGATGACCGTGCGGCGCGGCGGCGTCGCCAAGGGCAACACCATCCGGATCTCGCCGGCGCCCTATCTGATGGAAGCCGATTTCGACAAGTTCGTCGCGGCGCTGGCCGTGGTCTCGGGCAACCGGGCCGGATGACGCTTCGTCATTCTCAGGCGAAGCGAAGCGCAGACCCGGGAATCTCAAGACCAGAGGCCGCTGGTTTGGCCAGATGCTCGGGTCAAGCCCGAGCATGACGGAGGGCTGATCTCAGCCCTTCGCCACCTTCTGATAGTCCTTCACATCGGAGAAGCTCACCTCCGGTGCGCGCTCGGCGTCGTATTTCAGCGTGAACTGGCTGGACGCCATGAAGACCGGGTCGCCATCGAGATCGTCGGCCATCGAGGACGGCTTCAGGCCGACGAATTTCTGCAGCGCGACCTTGTCGTCGCTTGAGACCCAGCGCGCGATCGAGAACTGGCAGGGTTCGAAATCCACGGGCAGCGAATACTCCGCCTCCATCCGTTCCTTCAGCACGTCGAGCTGAAGCGCCCCGACGACACCGACGATGGCCGGCGCGCCGTCATGGGGCAGGAAGAGCTGGACGACGCCCTCCTCCGCCATCTGCTGCAACGCCTCGCGCAGCTTCTTGGCCTTCATTGCGTCCTTCAACTTCACCCGGCGCAGGATTTCCGGGGCAAAGCTCGGCACGCCCTTGAACACGATGTCCTCGCCCTCGGTCAGCGTGTCACCGATCCGCAAGGTGCCGTGGTTGGGCAGGCCAACGATGTCGCCGGCATAGGCCTCCTCGGCGATCGAGCGGTCGCGGGCGAAGAAGAATTGCGGCGCATTCAGCGGCATCGGCTTGGCGGTGCGCACGAGCTTTGCCTTCATGCCCCGCGAAAGCTTGCCCGAGCAGACGCGCATGAAGGCGATGCGGTCGCGGTGGTTGGGGTCCATGTTCGCCTGGATCTTGAAGACGAAGCCGGTCATCTTCGGCTCATCCGCCTCGATCGGCCTTTTGTCGGCGATCTGCGCGCGCGGGCTTGGCGCGTAGGCGCCCAGCGCATCGATCAGGTCGCGCACGCCATAGTCGCGCAGCGCCGCGCCGAAATAGACCGGAGTAAGGTGGCCCTCGCGGAAGGATTGCAGATCGAAGGGCTTCAATCCCTCTGCGGCGAGAAAGACCTCCTCGCGCCAGACATCGGCTGCGCCATGGGGCAGGAGCTCGTCGAAGAGCTTGTCGTCGGGGCCAGAGACCGCCAAATCCTGGGCGCTCTCGTCGCCCTTCTGGTTGCGGCGGAAAGTGTTGGCCTTGAGATCGTAGGTGCCGACGAATTCGCGCCCGCGCCCGACCGGCCAGGTCATCGGCGCGACATCGAGCGCCAGCGTGTTCTCGATCTCGGCGATCAGGTCGAACAGATCACGCGTCTCGCGGTCGACCTTGTTGATGAAGGTGACTATCGGGATGTCGCGGAGCCGGCAGACCTCGAACAGCTTCTTGGTCCGCGCCTCGATGCCCTTGGCTGCATCGATCACCATCACGGCGGAGTCGACCGCCGTCAGGGTGCGGTAGGTGTCCTCGGAGAAGTCCTCATGGCCCGGCGTGTCCAGCAGATTGAAGACGTGCCCGCCATATTCGAAGGTCATCACCGAGGTGACGACGGAAATGCCGCGCTGGCGTTCGATCTTCATCCAGTCCGACGAGGTCTGGCGGCGGCCGGCCTTGGCGCGGACCTCGCCGGCAAGCTGGATCGCGCCGCCGAAATACAAAAGCTTCTCGGTCAGCGTCGTCTTGCCGGCGTCGGGGTGCGAGATGATGGCGAAGGTGCGCCGGCGCTCATGGGGGGCAGCGGTCGCGATGGCTGCGTCGAGGATCGAGATGTCGGTCATAGCCGTTTGAGAACAGGATGAGACCGGCGAAGTCAATCGGCCGGCGGGCGGGCTGGTCAGGCGATTACGTTGGATTAATCATTCATCGCCCATAATCAGCCTTTGAATCCGTCTTCCCATGCCGTTTTGACGACCGAAAGACCGCTCCCGCCGATGGCCGTCCTGCGCAAGATTTCGAGCCAGATTTTCGCGGCCGTGGCGTTGCTGGCGCTTGCGGCTGTGCTCACGATCATCATCGGCGTGCAGACGCTGACCCGATACGCCGCGATGACCGACGAGATGCAGGCCGCCTCCCGACGGGTGCTGATGGCCGAGCGCATGAACGGCTTCGTCAATGGCGTCGTCATGGAGACGCGTGGCATCATCATGAGCCGCGATGCCCAGGATGCGGAACGCTTCATCAAGCCGATGCTGGACGATCTCGCGGAAATCCGGACCGTGCTCGAGGAATGGAGCAAGATTATCCGGCCCGAGGATCGGACGCTGTTCGGCGAGGTTGCGCTCCAGGTCGAGGCCTTCCTGCAATTGCGTACGGAAGCCGCTCGACGCGGACGCGAACGGGGGCCCGCCGCCGTCGATGAACTGACCAACAACGACACCAACCGGAGCAATCGCCAGGCGTTGAACGTCGCGCTCAAGCGCATCGCCAAGATCAGCGACGCCGACAGTTCGGCCATCGACGCCAGGCTTGATCTGCTTCAGGACGACAGCGTCCGCGCGCAGATCATCATCGGCGCGGCAGTCATGCTGCTCGGGCTCGGCTTTGCGCTGTCGATCGTCCACTGGCGCGTGGCCAAGCCTCTGCGCGAGCTCGCCCGTACGATGCAGCGCCTCGCCCGGGCCGAGTCCGTCGAGGCCATCGCATCCGCCTCGCGGCCTGACGAAATCGGCGACATGGCGCGCTCCGTCATGGTGTTTCGCGACAATTCGATCGCACGGACGGCACTCGAGGCCGGTGCGCGCGCGACCGATGCCGCGACGCTGCAGCGTCAGGCGCGGCTGGAGCAATTGATCGCCGATTTCGACGCGCGAATCGACCTTGTCCTCGACACCGTCCGCGCCAGCAGCAGCGAGATGGAAACGACCGCACGCAAGCTCGCGGCGACATCGACAGATGCGACGGCTCAGGCCTCCGGCGCGCGCCTGGCGTCGCTCGACGCATCGAACAATGTCCGCGCCGTCGCCGCGGCGTCCGAGGAGCTTTCGGCCTCGATCTCGGAGATTTCCGATCGGGTCGGCAAGGCCAACAGTGTCGTCACCACCGCAGCACGGGACGCCGGCGCAGCCTCCGTCAGCGTCGCCAACCTGGCCAAGGCCGCGAGCAGCATCGGCAAGGTCGTCGAGCTGATCCGCGACATCGCCGCCCAAACGAACCTGCTCGCGCTCAACGCCACGATCGAAGCCGCGCGCGCCGGGGAAGCCGGGCGCGGTTTCAGCGTCGTCGCCAGCGAGGTCAAATCGCTCGCCAGCCGAACCGCACAGGCCACCGACGAGATCGCCGGGCAGATTTCCGCCTTCGAGGCCGAGACAGGCGGTGCGGTGGCGGCGATCGAGACGATTGCCGGCGTCATGCGCGAGGTTGCCCAGCATACGGTCGCCATCGCCGGCGCGACCGCCCAGCAGATGGCCGCGACCTCCGAGATCGCCTTCAGCGCCCAGGCGACAGCGACCGGCACCGCCAATGTCGCAAGCCAGATGGAGGCCGTGACCACGGCTTCGGAAGCGGCGATGACCTCGGCCGGCCATGTTCACCGCACCGCCGAGAAGCTCGCCGGCGAGGCGCATATGCTGCGCGGCGCGGTCAAGACCTTCTTCGAGGACGTCCAGGCCGCCTGAGCGGCCTTTCGCCCGTCAGTTCTTCAGGCGATACCCGGTCCGGAAGATCCAGCCGACGGCGGCGATGCAGGCGGCCAGGAACAACAGAGTCATGGCCAGGCTGATGCCGAGCGCGACATCGGCGACACCGTAGAAACTCCAGCGGAAGCCCGAGATCAGATAGACCACAGGGTTGAACAGCGCGACGTTCTGCCAGAACGGCGGCAGCATGCCGATCGAGTAGAACGAACCGCCCAGAAACGTCAGCGGCGTCACCACCAGCAGCGGCACGACCTGCAGCTTCTCGAACCCATCCGCCCAGATGCCGATGATGAAGCCAAACAGGCTGAAGGTCGCAGCCGTCAGGACCAGGAAAAGCAGCATCCACAGCGGATGCTCGATCCGCAGCGGCACGAACAGCGCCGCCGTTGCCAGAATGATGAGGCCAAGCACGATCGACTTCGTCGCGGCCGCCCCGACATAGGCGAGCACGGCCTCCCACCACGCGACCGGGGCCGACAGCAGCTCGTAGATCGTGCCCGTGAATTTCGGGAAATAGATCGCGAAGGACGAATTGGCGATGCTCTGCGTCAGCAGCGACAGCATGATCAGGCCCGGCACGATGAAGGCGCCATAGGCGACGCCGTCGATCGACTGCATGCGCGAGCCGATCGCCGCGCCGAAGACGACGAAATAGAGCGAGGTCGAGATCACCGGCGAGACGATGCTCTGCAGCGGCGTGCGCCAGGTGCGCGCCATCTCGAACAGATAGATCGCGCGGATGGCGTGCCAGTTGATCGAAAAGCCGCTCATCGACGGTCCCTCACCAGGCTGACGAAGATGTCCTCGAGCGAACTCTGGTCGGTGCGCAAATCCCTGAAGCTGATGCCAGCCTGGCCGAGATCCTGCAGCAGCGTGGTGATGCCGGTGCGCTCTGCCTTTGTATCATAGGTGTAGACGAGCTCGGTCCCCTGCGCCGCCAGCACGAGGCCATGCGCGGCCAAAGCGGGCGGCACGGCTTCCAGCGGCTCCTGCAGCGACAGCGTGAGCTGCTTCTGGCCGAGCTTGCGCATCAGTTCGGCCTTGTCCTCGACCAGGATGATCTCGCCCTTGCTGATGACGCCGATCCGGTCGGCCATCTCCTCGGCCTCCTCGATATAGTGCGTCGTCAGGATGATGGTGACGCCGCCCTCCTGCAGCCGCCGGACCAGCTTCCACATATCCTGGCGAAGCTCGACATCGACGCCGGCTGTCGGCTCGTCGAGGAACAGGATCTGCGGCTCGTGAGCCAGCGCCTTGGCGATCAGCACGCGCCGCTTCATGCCGCCAGACAGCATGCGGATCATGGTGTCGCGCTTGTCCCAGAGCGAAAGATCCTTGAGAATCTGCTCGATCAGCTCCGGATTCTTCGCCTTGCCGAACAGGCCGCGACTGAACGAGACCGTCGCCCACACCGTCTCGAATGCGTCTGTGGTCAGTTCCTGCGGCACCAGCCCGATCTTGGCGCGGGCGGCGCGGTAGTCGGTGAGGATATTGTGGCCGTCGGCGAGCACCGTTCCAGAACTCGGATTCACCAACCCGCAGATGATGCTGATCAGCGTCGTCTTGCCTGCGCCGTTGGGCCCCAGCAGCGCAAAAATCTCGCCGCGCCTGATCTCCAGATCGACGGACTTCAGCGCGCTGAAGCCGGACTTGTAGGTCTTCGACAGTTTGGAGACGGAAATGATCGGAGACATGGCGGCAGTGTCGGTCATGGACGCGATATAGGGCGTCTTGGGCGGCGATGCGATGACGGCCGTCATGCGCGGCGCGCAGACACCTTGCCCGCCTGCCGGCTCATGTCAGCAGCGAAACGCAAAATGGCCGGGGCAAACCCGGCCATTGCCAAATCACGATGCCGCCTGCGCCTCAGCGCATGAAGAACCAGAGCAGGATGATGATCGGAATCGGCACGCCGAGCAGCCAGAGAGCAATCGAACGCATGTGGAGCAACCCCCGGTTTGACAATGGAATGCGGGGGCAACGCCGCTGCGGCGTCAAAGGTTCCGGCCGGCGACACCGCCTATTTGAAGTCGATGCCGTCGAGCAGGGCCTGCATCGCGGCGTCATGGATCTTGTCGCCGCCGGGCGAAGCCCAATAGGTCATCAGGATGATCTTGCCGCTGGGCACGTTTGGATTGATCGCGACGTAGCGGATGATCGAAGGACCGTCCTTGCTCGTGGCCTTGAGCTCGGTCACCGACCAGGGCCTGCCCTTGACCTCGATTTTCGTCGTTTCCGACGCCCCGGTGATCTTGACGCCCTGCTTGTCGAAATAGACGTCGTGCTCCTTCTGGACCGTCGGCATGTCGGCCGGCGCGACAAGCTCGAACCAGAGATAGACTTCGTCGTCGGGCGTCTTGATTTCGAGCCCGCGCGCGATCTTCGTGCCCGACCAGGCGTCGGGGATGGTCACGATCGCAACAGGATCGGCCGATGTGAGTGCAAGCTTGCCCGCCAATGCGGGCGTGGCCGCCAGCACGGCAGCGAGCGCACAGATGCGGATGATGTTTGGCAGCATGGATGTTCCCCCCGGAAGCCCTGGCGATGAGGCCTGCCTTGCCGTGAGCGAAAGCGGCAGGCTTTGATCTAGGACCGGGCCTAGCAACCCGGATTTCGCTCGGGCCACACGATGCCCTTGCGGCAAGGCTCTGGCAATCGCGATCGCTGGCTTCAGGAGCACAGGTTCGCGCTTGGGTGCCAGAGCGGTCGATAGCCATTCGACAGCGCAGCCAGCGTCGCCGGCGGCGTCAGCACATCGGCCATGCCGCTCGTCCTCGAGCGGCGCGAGACATAACCCGAAGGCGACCAGAGCAGCGCCGCATCCCCGCGCAGTGCGAGCCACTCACCCGACCCGGACCGGAGCATCGCGCCATCGGGCAGCTCCTCCGCAGGCAGGCGATGCAGGCGCTTTTGCTGACCGGTCCTGCGCTCGTCGTCGAGCATGCGGTCGATCACCGGAAACAGCGGCGTCTCCTTGAGGCCAAGCCCGGCGACCAGCGCGGCGCGATAGGCATGCGCGTCCACGCGACGGCACTCCACGCACGGCCGGTGCCCGGCGGCGAAGGCCGTGATCTCGTCGCAGAAGAACAGGTCGGTATAGCCCCGACCCCAGACGTCATGGCGACGTCCCTTGAATGAGAGCACGCAGCAGATCCATTGCCGGCTGGCGTAAAGCCGCCGCGGAACGGCCTTCGTCGCCGGGTCGTGAAAGCGCCCGCCCCGATTGCCGAAGAGGAGACCGCGCGCCGGGTCGGAGAAGAGGACGCCGTCGGGGCGGATGCGGTTGGGCAGGGGCATGGCGCGACCGAGGCTCGGAGGAAGGCGGTGGAATTTAGGCCCGTCGGAACCAGATCGCGACAGCAGAGATGCAGCGGCAGGGCCAGCGCCGGCCGCTCAGTCGCGCAGGCCCGCCACGATTGGTGCACGATAGGACAACAGCGCCGGGACGAGCGTGATCGCGCTGCCCACCGAAAACAGCAGCGCCACGAAGATCAGTTCCTGGCTCTCGACGGCGAAGGCGAGCTTCAGGCCGGTCTGCGCTCCGACGGCATCCGACAGCAGAGCCGTAAACAGCGCCCCTGTCGGCAGGCCGAGCAGGCAGCCGAACCCGATCAACCCGGCCATACCGAGCCAGACGACCAGCATGACATAGGCCCGCGGCGCGCCCAGCGCCCGCAGGATCGCATAGCGCCGCCGCCGCAAGCCGGCGACGGCGATCAGCAGCAACAGCACAGCCGCCAGGATGAGAACCGCGTTCAGGAAGGAGGCGGCGACCAGCACGGTCCTGACATCGCCCAGAGCGCGATAAAGCGTTACCAGCACCTCGGCTGGAAAGAACGCCATCGTGCCGCCCTGACGATACTGCCCGCGTAGCGCGTAGGCGTCGGCGACGCTACGTGGCTTGACTACGAGCGCCGGCACGCCGGGCACGCGGACTCCATCGAAGGGCGGGCCGATCCGCTCGTCACCGGCGGCGTGGCCGTTGCTCAGTCCGTGGATCTCCCAGACGCTTTCGATCGGGACAAGGATCGCCCGATCCCAGGGCGAGCCGAGCGCGGGCAGCCGGCCGACGGCGACGTAATCGTGGCCGGCATGGCGGCGTCCCGCTTCCTCCTCCTGCGCGATTCCGGGTCGCGCCGCGCCACCGGGAGCGCCATGGGACGGGGTGATGGTCGCGCCGAGATCATAGCGGACATCGGCGCCCAGAAGCGCTTCGCCCTCCTTTTGGAAGATGCGACCCTCGCTCGGGACGACCCGCCCCCAGCGGCTGGCGAAAGCCGCCGTGGTTCCAACGATGACATAGCCTTTGGCGATGTCGCCGAAAGCGATCGGCGCGACCTCGGCGACGCGCTTGTCTTCTGCGAGGACGCGGAGCAGGCGGCCATCGGCCAGGGGAACCGCGTCGGGCTGGAGGTAGATCGCCGACATCAGCAACTGCGTCTGGCTACCGGGCGCGCCGATCAACAGATCGAAGTCACCCGCCGCCGCAGCCGAGCTTCGCCGCAGGGCCCGCTCCTGAGCCCCGATAGCGACCCCGACCCCGACCGCCAGCGCCACCAGCAGCACGATCGCGAACCCCGTCCAGCGCAGGGAGCGCAGATCGGCCAGGACCATCGGGAACGGGTTCATGCCGCGCCCCGCAACGGCGCCGGAGCCCGAGCACCGATCTCGATCCGCTCATCCATCAGGGCAAGCAGCGCCGGATCATGCGACGCGCAGACCAGCGTCGCGCCGGTCTGTCTGGCGACCTCCACCAGCAGCGTCCCCACAGCCGCCGCATGGGCGGCGTCGAGACTGGCGGTGGGCTCGTCGGCGAGGATCAGCGCTGGCCGGTTGAGCACGGCGCGCGCGATGGCGACACGCTGTTGTTCGCCGCGCGAAAGCACGCCGGCCTTGCGCCCGAGATCTGTCAATCCCATCCGCGCGGCGAGCATCGCGACACGCTCGTGCTCGGCCGCATCGGCCCGCCAGCGTGAGAACGTCAGCGGCAGCGCGATGTTGCCAGCGATATCGAGCTCCGGAATCAGGTGGAAATCCTGGAAGACGAAGCCGACGGTCTCGCGTCGCCAGCGATCGCGCCCGCCCGCCGGCAGCGTCGAGACAATCCGGTCGCCCCAGCTCACGGTGCCGACATCGGGCGCAACCAATCCGGCGATGAGGTGCAGGAGAGTGGTCTTTCCCGAACCCGAGGCTCCGCGCAGGCCGACGAGCGCGCCCGGGCGGATCGCAAGGTCGGGCAGGTCGAGCACGGTGAAGGGCCGGCCGTCGCCGCCGCGATGGTCCAGCCTGATGCCGGTCAGCCGCAATGGCACGGCAGCGGAGCCGTCAGGCGATATGGAAGCTGGCATCCACAAGCCTGACCTGGCTGACGAAGCCGGTATCCGGATCGATCGCGGAACCGATCTCGAGCCGACCGGACACGGCGACCTTCTGGCCAGCGCTGACCATCGGCGTCACCGCCTTCATGAAAACGACGACGATGTCGACAGGCCAGTCGGCGTCCGACTGGCAGAACGGACAGATCGCCAGCGGCTCTCGCGTCAGCACGAAGAAATGGCTTTCCGGCTTCAGCGGCGGCGCCATGTAGCCGGTGATGCGGACATCCTGCCCGCGCAGGCTGGTCGCGCGGTCCGAGAACTGGAAGCCGAGCACGCCGAAGGATTTGTAGAGGCCGTCAAAGGTGATCGCCGCCTGGTCGGCGGCGTAGGCTTCGCCGGCAGGCAGGCCGGCGCACAAAGCTGCCGCCGCAAGGCCCAGCAGGGCTTCGCGGCGGTTGGTGACGGTGATTTTAGGCTGCCGGCGCATCGCTAGTCCGTATGCCCGTATGATCGGTTCACTTGCCGCCCAGCGCCAGCGCTTCCGCCATGACGCGGAAGACGTAGGTGTTGGGCTTGTGGCCGCGGAACTTCTCGGCGCCGGGGCCCATCGCGGTCAGGATGCCATCATCGCCCGAATGCACACCCGAATTCGCGTCGAAGGGCAGGTTGCCGGCCTTGCGCGTCGCCAGCGGGCCGGTGCAGTCGGCCTCGTTGGCGATGTTGCCCTTGCCGTCGGGTCCCTTCACCGCCGGAACCCGCTCACCATTCATGAACGGACGGCCGGTGTCGCAGGTGTCGGGATAGGTGCCGAAAACGACGGCGAGGCGACGCGAGGTGTTGACGTCGGTGGGATAGCCGTCGGCGTCGAGGGGGCCGTAATTCGGCGGCTTGGAGTCGGCATAGGTGCCGAGCTTGTCGCGCAGGAGCTGCCCGGGGCGCTCGTCGTCATAGGTGCCGACCAGCGAGACGGCATGGGTATGGTCGGGAACGACGATGATCAGCGTGTCGTTGCGCTCGCCGGCGAAGTCCTTGGCGATCTTGACGGCATTGTCGAGCATGATCGTGTCGAACACCGCACGCTCCCAGTCGAGCGAGTGGCTGTATTTGTCGATGCGGCCTGACTCGACCATCAGGAAGAAGCCGTCTTCATTGGTCTTCAGCATGTCGATCGCCGCCCTGGTCTGCTCGGCGACATCGGGCTGGTCGGGAAACTTGGCGATCGTACCCTTTTTGGCGAGGCGCAGATCGAAGGCGCCGTCGATATTGGAGGTGTTGTAGAGGCCGAGCAGCTTCTTGGCGCCGCTGGTGGCGGCCGCGTTCATCTCGGTCTTGGTCGTGGCGATGGTGTAGCCGGCCGCCTTGAACTGGGCGATGAAGTCGAGATCGTCGGTGCGCTTGGAGCCCGGCGTCGTCTTGGGCAGGAAGTTGGGCGAGCCGCCGCCCATGATCACGTCGGGGCCGACGTCGAAGAACATCTTGACGATGTCGTTGTAGTCCGAGCGGCGGCGGGTATGGGCGACCATCGAGGCCGGGGTCGCGTCCTCGATCTCGGCATTGGTGACGACGCCGACGGTCATCTTGTTACGGCGCTTGATCAGCTCGGAGATCGTCTCGACCTTGGGGTGGTCGAGGGTCAGCGCGTTCCTTGCGCAGTAGACGCCGAGTGCGTTGACGCAGGATTTATGGCCGGTGGTGTAGGCATGGGCGCTGTTGGCGCTGTCGGTGACGATCGAGTCGCTGCCGGATGTCGAGATCAGCGCCATGTTTGGCATGTCGTCGATGGCGAGTTCGCCGTTGTAGCGGCCTTCCTGCCAACCCTTCGACATGATGCGCGCCGCCGTGCGGTGCGCGACCGACATGCCGTCGCCGATGAACAGGATGACGTTCTTGGCGCGGCGCGGCGTGGCGGTCGCGAACACATCCCATTTCACCGTGGCCTTGCTGGAGCCCTGCGTCGCTTCGACGACGTAGCTGCCGGCCGGCAGCGTCGCGCCGCGCAGCCACATCGCCGAATGCTTCTGGCCTTCCTCGCTCTGCATGAAGGTCGTCGGCTTGCCGAAGGCGTCCGCGACCGGCTTGCCGTTGATGGTCACCGTCACATCGGCCGAGGTCGGCGCGTTGGGGAACTCGACCTTGAAGTCGAAGCGCGAGCCTTCGAGGATCTCGGCCCGGTTGATCGGGTAGATCGTCTGTGCGGCGGCGGGTGTCGCCGCCAGGCCGAGACCCAAAACCAGTGTCAGCCAACCTTGCGTGCGCATCACCATACCTCGCTTCGATGCCCCCCGATCTGACGGACGCGCGACGGTTAGGGAGCCTTTATGACAGGACGATTACGCCTCCGAGCGCGGCAAGTTCAGCCTCAGGCCTCCTTGAAACCATAGTCGGGGATGCCCTGCTCGTTGCCATAATATTTGTAGGGCAGGAACTTGCCGGACATCCCGATCTTGACGCGGTCGCCCTTGGGGTTGGGCTCGCGCTCGAACTCGATGTTGAAGTCGATCGCCGACATGATGCCGTCGCCGAACTCCTCCTCGATCAGCGCCTTCCAGGCCGGGCCGTTGACCATCACCATCTCGTAGAAGCGATAGATCAGCGGGTCTGTCGGCGGCATCGGCGTGCCCATGCCGCGATAGGGCACCTCGTTCAGCATCCGCTTCTCGTTCTCGGAAAGGCCAAACAGCGCCGCGGCCTTCTCGGCCAGCGACTTGACCAGCTTCATCTGGCCGAGCAGCGCGCCGACGATCAGCACCTCCGACATCCCGCCGATCTCGGTCGTGATGTGCTTCCAGCTCCAGCCGTTCTCTCGCTTGATGTCGAGGATCTTCTCGGTGAGTTCTTCGCGCTTCATGATGCGTTCTCCTTGCAGGCGTCTTTGTGTGAAATTCCATGAGTTTGGCGTCAGGCCGCCGCAAGCCCCGCCGGACCCGGCGTCGTTTCGGCCGTCGGCCGCACGACCGGCGGGCGGCGGCGGTCATAGCCCTCTGGCACCGCGTCCTTGAACGTCTTGGAGCGGACGACCAGAAAATCGATCAGATGGTTGCGGATGGCGTAGTAGTCGGGGTGGTGATGCACCTCGGTGCGCTTGCGATCGCGCGGCAGCGGGTTCTCGACGATCTCGGCGATCATGGCATCGGGGCCGTTGGTCATCAGCACGATGCGGTCGGCGAGATAGATCGCCTCGTCGACGTCATGGGTGATCATGAAGGCGGTCTGGCCGGTCTCCAGGCAGATGCGGCGGACTTCGTCCTGCAGCGTGCCGCGCGTCAGCGCGTCCAATGCCGAGAAAGGCTCGTCCATCAGCATCATCTTGGGCTCGATCGAGAGCGCCCGCGCAATGCCGACACGCTGCTTCATGCCGCCCGACAACTCCGAAGGCTTCTTCAGCTCGGAACCCTTCAGGCCGACCTTCTCGATGAAGGCCATGGCATGAGCATTGACCTTGTCACGACTCCAGCCCTTGTGCTTGGCGGCGACCGCATAGGCGACATTGCCCAGCACCGTGCGCCAGGGCAGCAGCGAATGGCCCTGGAAGATCACCGCGCGGTCGAGCGACGGCCCCTCGATCGCCTTGCCATCGACGATCGCAGCGCCCGAATCTGGCGCATCGAGCCCGTTCAGGATGTTCAGCACGGTCGTCTTGCCGCAGCCGGAGTGGCCGATGATGCAGGCGAATTCGCCCTTCTTCATCGAGAACCAGAGATCCTCGAACACGGTCGTCGTGCCGCCGCCGGCCTTGGGGTAACGGCGCGCGATCGCCTCGATCGAAACGAATTTCTCATTGGGCGTGATCGTGTCCATCGCGCTCAATCCGGATAGGTCACGGCGCGCTGGAGGCGCGCCAGCGTCTGGTCGAGCAGCATGCCCATCACGCCGATGACCACGATCGCGACGATCACATTGGTGATCGAGAGGTTGTTCCACTCGTTCCAGACGAAGTAGCCGATGCCGGTGCCGCCCACGAGCATCTCTGCCGCGACGATGACGAGCCAGGCGATGCCGATCGAGATCCGCATGCCGGTCAGGATCGTCGGCGCCGCCGCCGGCAGGATAATGGTGAAGGCGCGCTTCACCGGCCCCACCTCCAGCGTGCGCGCTACGTTGAGCCACTCCTTGCGAACCGCCGAGACGCCGAAGGCGGTGTTCAGCAGCATCGGCCAGACCGAGCAGATGAAGATCACGAAGATCGCCGAGATGCCGGAATCCTTGATCGTGTAGAGCGCCAGCGGCATCCACGCCAAGGGCGAGATCGGTTTCAGAACCTGAATGAACGGATCGAGAGCCTTCGAGATCAGTGGCGACATGCCGATCAGGAAGCCGAGCGGCACCGCCAGCAGCACGGCCAGCGCATAGCCGAGCAGAACCCGCCCAAGCGACCAGGCAAGCTGGATTCCGAGGCCCTTGTCGTTGGGGCCCTTGTCGTAGAACGGATCCTTGAGATGGCCCCAGATTGTCCTGGCCACATCGAGCGGGCCGGGCATGGCCGATTTGCCTTGCGTGACCTGCTGACCCATCAGCTTGGCGTATTCGGGATCGATGTTCGCCGCCGGACCGCCGCCGCTTTGCGTGGCGACGTGCCAGCCCGCCAGGAAAATAAACAGGATCGCCAGCGACAGGACGAGCGCGCGCAGGTTGAGGGACGCGGTCATGACAGGCCTTTCGTCCCACGCGAGCCCTCGTCCTGAGGAGCCGCGAAGCGGCGTCTCGAAGGATGCTCGCTGGGTCTCCGGAACGAACTGGAGCATCCTTCGAGACGCGCTCCTGCGGAGCGCTCCTCAGGATGAGGGCTCACGGGGAAGCTGCGCATGTCCGTCAGGTCCGCTTGATCGCGAAACTCTTGATGTAGTCCTCGGGCTTCGAGGAATCGAAGGTCTTGCCCATCACCACGATGGTCTTGGTTCCGGTCGGCGGCGTCAGCCCGACCTCCTTCATGAGCCTGGCGGTGTCGGTTTCGAGGAAGACCTGGTTGGCGACGCTCTTGTAGTCGATCTCGCCCTTGACCTGACCCCAGCGCTTCATCTGGGTCATGATCCAGATCGCGAAACCCTCCCACGGAAACGGGTCGAAATCGATGCGCTTGGGATCGCGTTTGATGTTGCCGAGGCCATCGGCATAAGTCCCGGTCAACACCTGCTCGACCACGGTGACCGGCTGGTTGAGATAATTCGCCGGCGCGATCGCCTCCGCGATCTGCTTTCGGTTCTCGTCCTTGCTGGCGAAAGCGGTCGCGTCGATGATCGCCTTGAGCAGAGCCGCATAGGTGTTCGGCGTCTGCGTCACGAACTCTTTCGAGGCTGCGAAGGCGCAGCAGGGGTGCCCGTCCCAGATTTCCTTCGACAGGATATGGATGAAGCCAACGCCGTCGAAGACGGCGCGCTGGTTCACCGGATCGGGCGCGAGGAAGCCGTCGATGTTGTCGGCGCGCAGGTTGGCGACCATTTCCGGCGGCGGCACCGAGCGAATCTGGACGTCGGTGTCGGGGTCGATGCCATTCTCGGCGAGATAGTAGCGCAGCAGGTAGTTATGCATCGAATAGTCGAAGGGCACGGCGAACTTCATGCCCTTCCACGACTTCGGATCGCGCTTGTCCTTGTGCTTGACCGAGAGCGTGATCGCCTGGCCGTTGATGTTCTCGACCGCCGGCATCGTATAGGGGATCGGGTTCGAGCCGACGCCCATCGAAATCGCCAGCGGCATCGGCGACAACATGTGGGCGGCGTCGTATTCCTTGTTGATCGTCTTGTCGCGCACTACGGCCCAGCCGGCCGTCTTGATGACTTCGACGTTGAGGCCGTGCTTTGAATAGAAGCCCAGCGGCGAGGCCATGATGATCGGCGTCGCGCAGGTGATCGGGATGAAGCCGACCTTGAGGTCTTTCTTTTCCGGCACCGCCTGGGCGAAGACCTCGGTCGCGAATCCGATCGGGAGCAGGCTCGATATCGCCGCCATCGCGGTCGAGGCACCCACCGTTTTGAGGAACAGGCGACGTTGCTCGTCCTGCGGGAAGATCGCGCGCATGATCGCGTTCTCGACGACGCGGGCATAGCGACCCTCTTCTGATGCCGAGGCAGCCACCGCTTCGGCGCGGATCGCGCGCTCATGCTCAGACTGGCTCTCGTGCCGGCCGCAATCGCAGCCGCGCATGATGCGGCGGGTGGCGTCGAAGGCGTTCTTGAACAAGGCCATGCGCGTCTCCTGCGGAAGGATTGCAACTCGGGTCGGCAGGGAGTTAGCAAGGCGCGGGCCAAGCGCGCCCGATCTCGCAAGCGCGAGATATCAAAGGCTTGTGAGCGATGGCCACTTGACGAAATCTCGTGAATCACGAAATCTCGTCAGATTGGTTACGAAATTTCGTAATCCATCGGTTTCACGCGCCGGATGCAACAGCTTCGCCCGCAAACCACCTGGCTGTTCGAGAGCACGGTCGATCCGACGCTCGCCGTCGAGGTCGCGTCTGGCCGAATCCTTGCCGCCAACGAGCAGGCGCGCCGGCTCATCGGCAAGGCCGGGCAGGACCTCATCGACAATTCGATCCTGTCGATATTTCCCGGGCAGGCGGCGGCTCTCACCGTGTTCACCGAGGCCGTATTGCACAAGGGCAGCTACTGGACGCGCGCGCTGACGCCGGTGCGCCGGGACGGTGTATCGGCCCATGTCGAATGTGTCGGCGCCCGTCTTCTGACCGAACCCGATCCTTCCTTTCTCCTGACCCTCTATGATCTCGAGGCCCGCCATGCCCGCGATCTCGATGCGCAGGCCGATGACTACGTCCGCGGCGGCATTTCGGAATGGCGGCGCAGCGAGCGTCTGTTTCAGGAGATCGAGCGCGGCAACCAGCTTATCCTGCGCGCCGCCGGCGAAGGCATTTTCGGCGTCAACGCCGAGGGCAGGACGACCTTCGTCAATCCCGCCGCCGAAGCGATGCTCGGCTGGGAGACCGGGGAACTCGTCGGCCGCGACATGCACGCCATGGTGCATCACCACCGCCCCGATGGCAGCCATTACCCCCATGAACAATGCCCGATCTACGCGGCCTTCCGCGATGGCGCGGTCCACCATGTCGAGAACGAGAAATTCTTCCGCAAGGACGGCTCCGGCTTCTGGGTCGAGTACACCTCGACCCCGATCCGCGATCGCGGCGGGCTCGTCGGCGCGGTCATCATCTTTCGCGACGTCAGCCAGCGCCACGAGGCCGATGAGCGCCTGCGCGCCGCGCTGGCCGAGGTCGACAGCCTGCGCGAGAAGCTCCAGCTCGAAAACGCCTATCTCCAGGAGGAGATGCGCTTCGAGCGCAACCATCGCGGCGTCGTCGGTCGTTCGGCGGCGATCCAGAAGGTCCTGAGCCA
Source organism: Allobosea sp. P2_A10 (assembly GCF_056405115.1). Classification (NCBI taxonomy): domain Bacteria; kingdom Pseudomonadati; phylum Pseudomonadota; class Alphaproteobacteria; order Hyphomicrobiales; family Alloboseaceae; genus Allobosea; species Allobosea sp. P2_A10. The sequence goes on from NZ_JBFUCS010000001.1 coordinate 693,004, forward strand.
GGTCGAGCTGGTGGCGAAAACCGACGCCGCCGTGCTCGTCACCGGCGAATCCGGCACCGGCAAGGAGCTCATCGCCAGCGCCATCCACGAGGCGAGCGAGCGCAACGCCCGCCCGCTGATCCGGGTCAATTGCGCCGCGATTCCGCGCGAACTCTTCGAGAGCGAGTTCTTCGGCCATGCCAAGGGCGCCTTCACCGGAGCGCTGCGCGACCGCATCGGCCGCTTCGAACTCGCCCATGGCGGCACGCTCTTCCTCGACGAAATCGGCGAGATTCCCCTCGAACTCCAGGGCAAGCTGCTGCGCGTGCTGCAGGAAAGCCAGTTCGAGCGTGTCGGCGAGGAACGCACCCGCCAGGTCGACGTCCGCATCATCGCGGCCACCAACCGCGACCTGCGCCGCGAGGTCCGCGAGGGCCGCTTCCGCGAGGATCTGTATTTCCGGCTCGATGTCTTCCCGGTCGCATCCGTGCCCTTGCGCGAAAGGACGGAGGACATCCCCCTGCTCGCGCTGCATTTTCTGAAAGGCGCCGGCCGCAAGCTCAAGATCGACGGGCTGACGTTGAGCCAGCGCGACGTGCAGCGGCTCTGCACCTATGACTGGCCAGGCAATGTCCGCGAACTGCAGAACGTCATCGAGCGCGCCGCCATCCTCGCCCGCAACGGCCGGCTCTTCATCGATCTGCCCGAGAGCAGCCGGACGCCTGCACCGCAATCGATGCCCACGCTGGCTTCCGGCGCAATCCTGACGGAAGCCGAGCGCCGCGAGCGCGATCGCACCACCATCCTCGCCGCACTCTCGGCAGCCGGCGGCAAGGTCAGCGGCCCGGGCGGGGCAGCTGAGCTGCTCGGCCTGCGGCCGACGACGCTGGCCTCGCGGATCAGGACGCTGCGGATCGGGCGTCAGGCGGGCTTTCCGGGCGCCTGACACAAACTGCCGCGGATTTCCGGAAATCGCGGCAGCAACCTCTTAACGCTAAGGCGAGGTAGGGGCGGCCGCGTAAGGCATTTGAAGTATTTTCGGCCGCATCCAGAGGACCAGCAGCAACGCGGATCCCATTCACGCCCGATGAACGCCTATATTCCCCTGATCCTGTTCACCGTGCTGACGAACGCTGCAGCCCAGCTCATGTTGAAGCAGGGCATGACCGGCGTCGGCCATCTCGACATCGCCGCCGACGGGCTGGTTTCGACGGTGTTCCGCGTCGTCTTCAATCCCTTCGTCTTCGCCGGTCTGGTCATTTTCGTCATCAGCATGGCCTCGCATCTGGTCGTGCTCTCGAAGGTGCAGATCAGCTACGCCTATCCCTTTCTAAGCCTCGCTTACGTCGTGGTCGCGGTCTACGCCTACTTCGTCTTCCACGAGGATCTGACACCCGCCCGCATCGCCGGCATCGGCCTGATCATGCTGGGCACCATCTTCATCGCGCAAAGCTGAGGGTCATCATGGACAAGCTCGTAAGGCTCTTTCTCCGCCTTGGCGCTCTCCTGGAGCAGCCCGCCGTCCCGCAGCTTCGGCCGATCCCGGTCCCGGTGCGCAACCGGCCGCCCCATATGCCCGGCGCTCCGCGCTGACCCGATCATCGAACGAAGCGGCATCTGAGAGCATGAAACACATCATCATCGGCGGCGACGGCTTCGTCGGCTCGCATCTGGCGGCCGACCTTGCAGCCATGGGCGAGGAGGTGCTGGTCGCCGACATCGTCAAGAGCAGCCACGCCCATTATCCAAGCGTGCCTTTCCAGCGCATCGACGTGACCAGCCCCGAGAGCGTCGACAGCATCCCGCTGGCGCAGGACGACCTCGTCTACAATCTCTCTGCCAAGATGCTGTCGCCGATCGTGACGCGGAAGGAACGCCACGATTTCTTCTGGCCGGTGAACTACCACGGCACTCAGAACATCCTGAGCTGGATGGAGAAGCGAGGTGCCAACAAGCTCGTCCACTTCACCACCGACATGATCTACGGCCATTCCGTCACCGTGCCGCAGGACGAGGATCACCCGGCCAAGCCGCTCGGCGAGTATGGCGAGAGCAAGCTCGCGACCGAGACGCTGGCCCAGACCTACCGCGAAAAGGGCTTTCAGATTCCGATCTTCCGGCCGCGCCTGATCATCGGCCCGGGTCGCCTCGGCATCCTCGTCAAGCTGTTCACGCTGATCGACATGAACCTGCCGGTGCCGATGATCGGCTCGGGCCGGAACCCCTACCAGTTCATCTCGGTGTTCGACTGCGCCAGCGCCTGCATCGCGGCCTGGAAGGCGGGCTTCCCCAACAGCGCCTATAATCTCGGCTCCGACGATCCGCCGCCGGTGAAAAAACTGCTCGGTGACCTGATCGCGCATGCCGGCTCGAAATCGATCCTGCTGCCGACGCCGGCTGCGCTGGTGAAGCTCACGCTCAACACGCTCGACGCGATCAACCTGCCGATCATGGACCCCGAGCAGTATATGATCGCGGACGAGATCTGCATCCTCGACACCAGCAAGGCCAAGCGCGAACTCGGCTGGCGGCCGCTGCATCGCGACGAGGACATGCTCCTTGCCGCTTATACCGAATATCGCCGCAACAAAGACGCCGGGAAACAGGTCCCGAGGAGCCTCGCAGCATGAGCATGCCCGCTTTCAGGAACGAAGACGCCAGCCTCGTGAACGATCTGCCCGCACGCCCGAAGCTCTACAGCGTCGAGGACGCCAAGAATCTCGACGTGCATACGGTGAAGGAGCTCTTCACCAGCCACATCAACCCGGGCCAGGTGCATTTCCTCAAGCTGCTCGGCTTCGACAGGATACTGATCGATCGCGCGCAGGGCATGCACTACATCACCAGGGACGGCCGCAAGATCCTCGATTTCTTCGGCGGTTTCTGCTCGGTCGCCTTCGGCCACAACCACCCGCGCATCGTCGCGGCCCGCCAGAAATTCCAGGACGAGAACCGCCACGAGATCTGCATGGCGTTCATGTCGCAATACGCCTCGGCGCTGGCCGCCAACCTCGCGGCCATCGCGCCCGGCGATCTCGACATGGTCTTCCTCGGCTCGACCGGCTCGGAGGCGATGGAAGCGGCGCTGAAGGTCGCCGAACAGGCGCAGGGGCCGGCGCGCTCCAAGATCCTGCACGCCGCGAACTCGTTCCACGGCAAGACCAAGGGCGTGCTGTCGATCACCGACTCCCACCTCTACCAATCGCAGTTCAAGCTGGTCGAGAACCGGGTCAAGGTGCCGTTCGGCGATATCGAGGCGGTTCGCGCCGCGCTTGAGGCCGACAAGTCGATCGGCATCGTCGTGATGGAAACGATCCAGGGCGGCGGCGGCATCGTCGAGGCGCCCGAGGGCTTCTGGCGGCAGCTGCGCGCGCTCTGCGACAGGCACGACGTGCTCTGGGTTGCCGACGAGGTCCAGTGCGGGCTCGGCCGCACCGGCCAGTTCTTCGCCTTCGAGCGCGATGGCGTCGTGCCCGACGTCACCGCGCTCGCCAAGGCGCTGGGCGGCTCGAAGGCCGCGATGGGCGCGATGATCGCCCGCCGCGAGCTCTACATGAAGGCCTATGGCAAGCCCAAGACCGCGCTGATCCATGCGCAGGCGACCTTCGGCGGCATGGGCGAGGCCTGCATCTCCGCCATCGAGGCGCTGAACGTGCTCTATGAGGAAGACCTCATGGGCAATGCCAAGCGCCAGGGCGACTATCTGATCGAGCGCCTCAACGGCCTGCGCGAGAAATATCCGAGCCTGCTCAAGGAGATCCGCGGGCGCGGGCTGATGATCGGCATCGAGTTCAACGACATCAGCGAGACCATGCCGTTCGGCCTCAAGCACATGGTCGCGCTGCTCGACGACAAGCTCAAAGGCTCGCTCTGCGGCTTCGTCGGCGCGCTCCTGCTGAAGGATTACGACGTGCTCGTCGCCTTCACCGAGTACAACCGCAACGTCATCCGCTTGGAGCCGCCGTTGATCGCGACCCGCGAGGATTGCGACACCTTCATCGACGCCTTCGACGATCTGCTCGGCCGCGGCATCACCCGCATCGTCACCGACTACCTGCGCAAGGTCGCTGTCGCCAAGGGCTGAGCCCGGACGCTCTGGATTCCGAAAAGGGGCCGGTTCGCCGGCCCTTTCCTTTTGCGCTGCAGTTGCTGACATGCGCTGGCGGACACCAAGGACAGGGTTGCCCTGATCAGGGAGCGCTTCATGCTTGGCCATCTCTCCTTCGGCGTCCGCGACCTCGCCAAAGCGATCGCCTTCTACGACGCGACGCTCGCGCCGCTCGGGATGGCGCGCGTCTGGACCACGGGAGACGCCGCCGGCTATGGCCTGCCGGGTGGGGGCGATCTGCTGGCGCTGAAGCAGCGGCTGCAAGCCTCCCCACCCGGGCCGGGCTTCCATCTCGCTTTCGACGCGCCGTCGCGCAAGGCCGTCGATGCCTTTCACCGTGCCGCTTTGGCGAAAGGCGGGAGCGACGACGGAAAGCCCGGCCTGAGGCTGCATTACGGGCCGAACTACTACGCCGCCTTCGTCGCTGACCCGGAAGGCTGGCATCTCGAAGCCGTCTGCAAGGGGACCGCCTGAACAGGCTTCCGAACGCCGTCCGGCTCCTCGCTTGCGCGGGGAGCCGGATCGGAACGAACCGGGTTCGGTGGGCGTGTGCTCAGTAGAGCGAGCAGACCTTGCGGTAACCGACGACCTCGCCGAAGCGGTTGACGCGCTCGACCATGTCGCAGCGGCGCACCGGGGCGTCTTCCTCATAGGCGGGTTCGGCGTAAGCCGAGCCGGCGGATGCGGCGAGCAGTCCGCCGACCGCGAGCGCGCCGACGATGCCGAGGCCGATGCCATGGCCGCGATGGAAGCGCGGGCGGGCTTCGGCGCCAGAGGCGGCAAGCGTGGTGGCAAGGACGAGGGCGGCAAGCGCGGCAGAGCCGGTCTTCCTGAAGCTGGTCATGATCTGCACTCCTGAGGTTCGTTCGGCGGCGAACCATTCGCCCGCCATGACCATTGGTCGCGGCAGCCCCAGGACAGGTTCAAAGCGGGAGTGAATTATTTTTCGAGGCTGCGCCGCCGCCACGACCACCCTCGCCGTCATTCCGGGCGCAGCGAAGCGGAGACCCGGAATCCATCGTAGGGCACGACAGTACTTTATGATGGATTCCGGATCGGCGCGGCTTCGCCGCTTGTCCGGAATGACGCGGTCGGTATGAAGCCGGCTGCAGCTACGGCCGAACCGCCGAAACCGGTAGTGCGCTCAGCCCGCCGTCACCCGTCGCCAGAAGCCCGATGAAAAACCCGGATCGACATGCCGGGCGAAATCGCGCCAGCGCGGGAAGGAGGCCTCGAAGGTCGCAGGCGACATCCGGGCATCCTTGTAGGGATTGACCCGCCCGCCGGCCTCGATCGCGATGCGGTCGAGTTCCGCCAGCAGCCGCTCGGTGCGCGCGCCACGATTGGGGAAGTCGAGCGTCAGCGTTGCGCCCGGAATTGGGAACGACATCAGGCCGGGCGACGGCCCATCGCCGAAAAGCTTCAGCACCGTCAGGAACGACGCCTCACCGGCAGCAAGGGTCGCCCGCAGCATCGCCTCGACCGCCGCTCGCGCATCCGCCATCGGCACGGCGCACTGGAACTGGCGCAGGCCTCTGGGGCCATAGGCGCGGTTCCAGTTCGAGACGCGATCGAGGGGATAGAAGAACGGGCGATAGGCGATCCGTCGCGGCTCCGGCGTCTTCGGCTGGGCGGCGCGATAGAGAAGATTGAAGACGCGCAGCGTCAGCCCGTTGATCAGCGGAAACGGCGGCTTGAGCGGGAAGGGCAGAGCCCGGCCAGGAGGCGACTCGGCCGCCTCGGAAGCGGGCGCGTGGTTGGCGCGAAAGAACACGCCCCGACCGAAATTCGCGCCGCTGGCGAGCGAGTCGATCCAGGCGACGGTGTAGTCATGCGTCGCGTCCGATTCCGCCGCGATCTCGAAGAAGCGGTCGAGCCCGTCGAAATGCAACGCCTCCTGCATCATCTGCGGGGAGGCGACCGGCATCAGCTGCAGCGTCACCTGCGTGACGAGCCCGGTCAGGCCAAAGCCGCCGATCGTTGCAGCGAAGAGGTCGGCGTTGAGATCGGGCGCGCAGATCAGCCGACTTCCGTCCGACCTGACCAGCTCAAAGGCCCGGACATGCCGCCCAAAGGCGCCGGCGCGGTGATGGTTCTTGCCATGGACATCGTTGGCGAGCGCGCCGCCGATGGTGACGAAACAGGTCCCCGGCGTCACCGGCGGGAACCAGCCGGCGGGCACGACGAGCTTCAGCAGATCGTCGAGCAGCACGCCCGCCTCGCAGGTGACGAGGCCGGTCTCGCGGTCGAAGGCGAGGATCCGATTCAGACCCTGCCCGAGGATCAGTACGCCGCCGTCGTTGAGGCAGGAATCGCCATAAGAACGGCCATTGCCATAGGCAAGCGCCGGTCTGCGATGGCGCAACGGGTCATCGAGCCATGCTTGCGGCGCGACGATCTCGCTGCCGCGCGCCGCAAGGCCGCCCCATGACCGGCAGTCAGCGCCGGATCCGCTCATCGCGCAATCGTCATGGCAAAGTCGTCATGGCAGGATCGAGGCCGTCACCATGATCAGCACCACGACCACGCCCATCAGTTGGCTGCGCCAGTCGCGGATCATGAAGACCAGCGGATCGTCGGGCATATGGCCGCGACGCGCCAGAAACCAGACGCGCGCCATCTGGTAAAGGATGACCGGGCAGACCAGCCAGATTACTTCCGGGTGGCGGTAGAGTTCCTTGACGGCGGCGCTGTCGACATAGAGCGCCATGATCAGCGCGCAGGTGCAGCCAGACGCCATGCCGAGCTGCGACAGCGCCTCGATGTCCTCGGCATGATAGCCACGCCCAGCCTTTTTGAGCCCCGACTGGTCCTGGGTGATCCGGAGCTCCGCATAGCGCTTCACCAGCGCCAGCGACAGGAACAGGAACATCGAGAAGGCGAGCAGCCAGGACGAGAGCGGGATCGCGGCAGCGGCGTTGCCTGCGAGGATGCGCAGCGTATGCAGCGCCGCCAGCCCGAGCACATCGACCAGGAGCTTGCGCTTGAGGAAGAACAGATAGGCCAGCGCCAGAGCCAGATAGGCCGACAGCGCCAGCACATAATGACCGGGCTTGGGCAGCAGCAGCGACATGGCGAAGGCCGCCGCCAGCAGCACGGGTACGGCCGCATAGGCCTGTCGTGGGGTGATTTCGCCAGCGGCGAGCGGGCGCTTGCACTTGGTCGGATGGCGCCGGTCGGCCTCGACATCGACGATGTCGTTGAGCAGGTAGATCGACGACGCCACCAGGCTGAAGGAAGTGAAGGCGACGAGGCCATGGCCAAGCGATTCGAGGTCGAATACGTCGTGGTTGAGCAGAATCGGGATGAAGACGAGCCCGTTCTTGAGCCAATGATGCGGCCTCATCGCCCTGATCATTGCCGTCCACGACATATCCAGCGTCTCTTCCTGCCTCGGAAACCTGACCATGCGGCACGAAGACATGCAGCACCGGCGCGACAATCACGGCGTGATCGCGCCGGACACTGCCTTTTTCTGCGGCAAATCCTAAATGCAGGTGGATAAACCCTGCCGGCGGCGTCGTATTTGCCCGCCATGCTTAACGTGGGCCTGCCGGGGTGATGACAAATCGCGGCGCGCGACCGTCAGCCGCGCCAGCTTCCCGGCCGTTGCCGCCGCTGGCGGGGCAGGGGCCAATCGCCGCGATAGCCCGTCACCGGCCACTCGTAGACGGGGGCGAAGACGAAGCAGTTCAGCCGGATGCGCTCGGCTTCGGTCGGCGCTTCCGAGCAGGCGAGCCACTGCGAGCGCTGCCAGAAGGCGTTCGCCGGCGCGCACAGGCAAAGCAGCAGAAACGCGATGAGCAACGGCGAACGCATCAACGCAACAGGCCTCTCTGCCGGGACTCGGCCCGGCCGGACTCCCACCATGTCCACACACCCAACCGCGCAGGAAAACCCTGCAAAATCTCTAAGACGCCAGAACCGGGCCTGCGCCAATCCGGATCGGCTGGCGCTCAGGCGAACCCGGTCTTGAGCGCCTCGGACCGCGCGGCCTGCTCCGCGATCAAGGCGCGGCTTTCGTCGCGGCGGACGAAGACCTTGAACATCGCCTCAACCTCGCCGTGACCTGTGCCGACGAGCCGGTGGTCATGGATCAGGGCCGCATCGTCGCGCAGGGCGCCCCGGCGGCGACACTCAACCAGGCCCTGCTGCGCCAGGTCTTCAGGATCGACCTCAGCCTGAGCCGTGCGCCGGGGCCGGGGCTACCCTTCCTGCTGCCGCAGCAGCGCCGCGCCGCCTCACAGCACAGCGACGGCGCGATCCGCGTTTCTGCCTGACCCGTTGAGCGTCGAACGGCATTGTCTTCGCCGCGCTTGCCTGCGCCGAATGGGCGGTGACTTCCTCAGACATTCCGACAGGTGAAAGACTTGGCCTTCCTGACCGAAGCGGAACCCCGGCGCGGCGTCGCGCTGCCCGTGGTTCCCGGCATTTCCCGCATCGTCGCCAGAAATCCGAGCCTGATGACCTATCACGGCACGAACACCTACCTGATCGAGGACGGCGACAGCTTCATCGTGCTCGATCCCGGCCCGGTCGACCACGGCCATATCGAGGACATCATGCGGGCGACCGGCGGCGCGATCACCATGATCCTGCTCAGCCACACCCACTCCGACCATCTTGGCGCGACGGCGTCGCTGCAGGCGCAAACCGGCGCGCGGACACATGCCTTCCATCTCAGCGGCGATCCGTCCTTCACGCCCGATGTCCTGCTCAGGGATGGCGACGTCGTCGCGGGAATGGTCGCGCTCCATACGCCGGGCCATGCCAGCGACCATCTCTGCTTCGCGCGGCCAGACGGTCTCGTTTTTAGCGCCGACCACGTCATGTCGTGGTCGAGCAGCATCGTCTCGCCGCCAGGCGGCGACATGACAGACTATGTCGCGAGCCTGCGCCGCATGCTTGCGCGCGACGACGCGCTGTATCTGCCTGGCCACGGCCCACCCTTGCCCGAACCGCGGCCCTACGTTCAGGCACTGATCGATTTCAGGCTGAAGCGCGAGAACGCGATCGCGGCCGCCCTCGAAGACGGCCCGGCGGGGACGTGGGACCTGGTCGACCGGCTCTACTCGAAGACCGATCCCTGGCTGCGTCGCGCCGCCGAGCGCAACGTCACGGCCCATCTGCTCAAGCTGCAATCGGAGGGTCGCGTCGAGCAGGATGGAGAGCGCTGGGCCGCGAGCGTCTCCTAACCCTTGGCCTTGGCCTTTGCGCGGGCGGTCGGCTTGACCGTCGTTCCGGCCTTGCGGCCGAGCCCGATCGATTTTGCGAGCACCGAGCGCGCCTCGGCATAGGCCGGCGCGACCATCGGATAATCGGCCGGCAGGCCCCATTTGGCGCGGTACTGGTCGGGGCTGAGGCCATATTTGCTGTTGAGATGGCGCTTCAGCGATTTGAACTTCTTGCCGTCTTCCAGGCAGATCAGGAACTCCGGCGTGATCGAGCGCCGGATCGAGACCGCCGGCACCAGCGGCTCGGCAGGCGCTGCCACGGGTTCGCCGTCGAGGCGCTCGAAGGCGGCATAGGTGCTCTCGATCAGCCCGATCAGTTTGCCGCGCGTGACGTTGTTGTGCGCGACATAAGCCGCCACGACCATCGCCGACAGGCCAAGGCGCTCTTCGTTGTTCTCGGACATGCAAGCTCTCTTGGGGCTGGAGATTTGACCCGGCTCGCCAGATTACGACAAAGCACACTGCAAATCACCTGGAGGATGATCCATGTCTAGCGTTCGGGTTCTGCTGTCCGCAAGCTTATTCCTCATCGCCGCTCCATCGTCTCTCTTCGCTCGACCTCCGGCGGCGCTGCTAAATTGCTCAGGTCCATTTGCGAGAGACGCCAGCCAGGCGACACTGATCGAAACGTTCGGAGCCGCCAACGTTGCGAGCGCGGACATAGACATCGGCGAAGGCTCCACCGAACTCGGAACGGTCGTGTTCGGGAAGGATCCCGGACGCCGTCTGGAAGTGCTTTGGCACGACAGTGCGAGGCGGCGCCGCCCCAGCACCATCGCGATGCGTCAGGGCCAGAACTGGATGTTCGTGCCGCCCGCGCCCGATCAGCGGCGGATTTACATCGGGGCCGCCATCTCCGAAGTCGAGGCGATCAACGGTCGGCCTTTCACCATCCTCGGCTTCGGCTGGGACAATGGTGGCTATGCTGGCGATTGGTCGGGCGGCAGTCTTGCGAAGCCGGGCGCCGGCTGCACGATCTCGCTGCGATTCGATCCCGATCGCAAGGCCAGGCCAGGCGCACTGGACAAGGTCTTGGGAGATAAGGAATTCATGTCGTCGAGCCCTGCGATCAGGGCGGTGAGACCTGTCGTCTCGTCCATCGCGATCAACTGGCCCGAATGACCAGCGAGTTGCGCCGCGCCCATCTCGATGCCGACGCCGGCTGGCGGACCTTGCGTCCTTCGGCTCTTGCCGCCTTCACGGCGTAGCGCTCTAAGCATCATGATGCGGGGCATGCCCGCCTATGAAGGTGGATACTTGGCCATGCAGAAAAATCGGCCTCCCAAGCCGGCGCTCGCGGAATTTCCGTGGGTGATCCCGATGGAACTCCGCTTCGCCGATACGGACAAGCTCGGCCACGTCAACAACGGCGCGTTCGGGTCGTTGATGGAGAGCAGCCGTAGCATGCTGCTCATGCGCGAGGGGTTGAGGCCGGGCGCTGACGCCTATTTCGTGCTCGCCCGCTTCGAGATCGATTACTTCGACGAATTGCATTGGCCCGGCACGATCGAAACGGCGCTGCGCATCGCCAGGATCGGAACATCGTCGATCGTGATGACGCAGGCGCTGTTTCGCGATGGGGCCTGCGCAGCGCTGGCGCAATCGACCATCGTTCTCGTCGACAGGGCCGGGCGGTGCGCCACGCCGGTCACCGACGCCATGCGGGCCGTTCTGAAGGAATTTGCCGGCGGCGCCTGATCGTCGCGTCACACCGAACCTTGCGGTTCGACGGCCTTGCGGAATGCCGCAGCTAGACGAAATAGTCCGGATGTTCGGCGCGCAGATGCACGAGATCGGGTAGCAGCGTTCCGAGATGCCGGCGCATCGCGGCCTGCGCGGCCGGCCCATCCGAGCGGCGGACGGCGTCGACGATCGACAGATGCTCGCGGATCACCATCGCCATGCGGCCGGGCACCGGCAGCGTCATGCGCCGGCAGCGGTCGATCTGGCTCTTGGCCGCCTGGGCGAGCTTCCAGATGCCGGGATAGCCGGCGCAGAACGCGATCGTCTCGTGGAAGGCTTCGTCGGCGAGATGGAAGCGCTCCTGATCGCCCTCGTCCAAAGCCTCATGCTGGCGCGCGATGACGGCGTCGAGCCTGGCGACGATTTCGGGCGTCGCGATGCCTGTCACGAGTTCAATCGTCGCGCATTCCAGCGCCTGCCGGATGAACACGGCCTCAGGGATGGCCTCGATCGGAATCCGCGCCACGAAGGTGCCGGCCTGCGGAAAGACCTCGACCAGCCCCTCCTCGCGCAGCTTGATCAGGGCCTCGCGCACCGGCGTGCGGCTGATGCCGAAGCGCGCGGTCAATTCTTTTTCGACCAGGGCTGCGCCGGGCGGAATCTGCATCGCCAGGATCGCCTGCCGCACCGCGTCCTGCACCAGAGACGCAGCCGTCGAGCGCGCGGGGCTCGCCGCGACGGGACGTTGGGGGCGCCGCTCACGGCGAAGCTGATCGGGCGCTGCAGCCTGCGTCCCTGTCCCATCCGACATGCCGTGTCAGCCTCATCCCGTTTCGCGCCTTGGCCACGACAGAGTTGCGCAGCGGCGAAACGATGTCGACAAAAGGCTTAGCAGGGGGCGCTTTGACACGCTAGTATATTAGTATATTCAGCTCTCCCCACCTGACGTTGCCGTCCCGCCGACGGCTCGGAACCAAAGCTCCATGCTGTTGCACGACGACCGCCTGTTTCCCTCCGACCCTGTGACGCGCGGCATCGCGCGGCGGCTCTACGCCACGATTCGCGATCTCCCGATCATCTCCCCGCATGGTCACACCGACCCGCGCTGGTTTGCCGAGAACGAGGCTTTTCCCGATCCGGCGACGCTCTTCGTCAAACCCGACCACTACATCTTCCGCATGCTGTACTCGCAAGGCGTCCGGCTGGAAGACCTCGGCATCGCGCGGAAAGACGGCGGCCAAGGAGCCGACAAGGCCAAGGCCGATCCGCGCAAGATCTGGCAGCTCTTCGCCAGCCACTGGCACCTCTTTCGCGGCACACCGACGCGGCTGTGGTTCGAGCACGCCGCTTCCAGCATCTTCGGCATCGAGGAGCGGCTAACGCCCGCCAATGCCGACACGATCTACGATCGCATCGCCGAGAAGCTCGACGAGCCGGAATACCGGCCCCGCGCTTTGTTCGAGCGCTTCAACATCGAGGCGATTTCGACCACGGAAGGTGCGCTCGACCCGCTGAAATGGCACGACATGATCAAGGCATCGGGGTGGGGCGGCAAGGTCGTCACCGCCTACCGCCCAGACAGCGTCGTCGATCCGGAATTCGAGGGCTTCGCGGATAATCTCGGGACATTCGGCGAGATGACCGGCGAGGATGTCGTGTCCTGGACCGGTTATCTCGCGGCCCATCGCCAGCGCCGGGCCTATTTCATCGAACGCGGCGCGACCTCGTCGGACCACGGCCACGCCACGGCGCGCACCGCCAACCTGTCCCGGGCCGAGTGCGAGAAGCTCTTCGCCAAGGTCGTGAAGGGCAAGGTCTCGGCCGAGGAAGCCGATTTGTTTCGCGGCCAGATGCTCACTGAAATGGGCAAGATGAGCCTTGATGACGGGCTCGTGCTGCAGATCCATCCCGGCTCCTTCCGCAATCACAATGCGGGTCTGTTCGAAGCTTTCGGCCGCGACATGGGGGCCGATATTCCGCGCCAGACCGACTACGTCACCGCGCTGAAGCCGCTGCTCGACGCCATCGGCAACGAGCCGGGCCTGACCGTGATCGCCTTCACACTCGACGAGACCAGCTATTCGCGCGAACTCGCCCCGCTGGCCGGCCACTACCCGGCGCTGCGGCTCGGACCCGGATGGTGGTTCCTCGATGCGCCAGAAGCCATGCTGCGCTTCCGCGAACTGACCACCGAGACCGCCGGCTTCTACAACACCGTCGGCTTCAACGACGACACGCGCGCCTATCTCTCGATCCCGGCGCGCCACGATGTCGCCCGCCGCTGCGACTGCACCTACCTCGCCAAGCTCGTCGCCGAACACCGGCTCGACGAGGACGAGGCGGCTGAAGTCGCTCACGATCTCGCCTATCGCCTGGCCAAGGAGGCCTATCGCCTGTGACCGGCAAACCCATGATCGACGAACGTCAGGCCGCCCATCCCCGCGACGTCAAGGGCTACGATACGCAAGCCCTGCGCGAGGATTTCCTGATCGAGCGCATCTTCGTCCCAGGCGAGATCGCGCTGACCTACAGCCACTATGACCGCATGGTCGTCGGCGGCGCGATGCCGACGACGGGGGCGCTGGCGCTCCAGCCTTACGCCCCCACCGGCACGCCCTTCTTTCTCGCTCGCCGCGAACTCGGCGTCATCAATCTCGGCAGCGCGGGCTCGGTCACGGTTGACGGCAAGGTTTTCGAGCTGCCCTCGCTCGACGCACTCTATGTCGGCATGGGCGCGCGCGAGGTCGCTTTCGCCAGCGCGGATGCGGCCAACCCGGCCAAGTTCTATCTAACCAGCGCGCCGGCCCATCGCGAGGCGCCCCATCAGATCATCCGCAAGGACGAGGCGAACACGCTGCATCTGGGAAGCCCTGAGACCTCCAACAAGCGCACGATCCGGCAATACATCATGCCCAACACCACCGGCACCAACCAGCTGGTCATGGGTATGACGGCGCTGGAGCCGGGCTCGGTCTGGAATTCGATGCCCTGCCATACCCATACGCGGCGGATGGAGGCCTATCTCTACTTCAACCTCGATCCCGCCCACCGCGTCTTCCATTTCATGGGCGAGCCGCAGGAGACGCGCCATCTGCTTGTCGCCAACGAGCAGGCGATTATCTCGCCGAACTGGTCGATCCATTGCGGCTGCGGCACCTCGAACTACGCCTTCGTCTGGGCCATGGCCGGCGACAATGTCGAGTTCACCGACATGGACGCAGCCCCCGTGGATACGCTGCGCTGATGGCGGCGCGCTCACCCTTCGACCTGACCGGCCGCACCGCGCTGGTGACCGGCGCCAACACCGGCATCGGCCAGGGCATTGCACTGGCGCTGGCGCAGGCCGGCGCAAAGGTGGTGGCGGCCGGGCGCTCGGGCATGGACGAGACTGTGGCGCTGGTCGCAACTGCTGGCGGCGTCTGTTTCCCGCTCAAGGTCGACCTGCAGAAGCGCGGCGTCGCCCCTGAGCTGATCGGCCAAGCGCAGGATCTGGCCGGTCCGCTCGACATCCTGATCAACAATGCCGGCATCATCCGGCGCGCCGACGCGGTCGATTTCGGCGAGGCCGACTGGGACGACGTGATTAACGTCAACCTCAAGGTCGGCTTCTTCCTGGCGCAGGCTTTCGCGCGCGGCTGCCTCGACGGCAAGCGCGGTGGTAAAATCGTCAACATCGCCTCGATGCTGTCATTTCAGGGCGGCATCCGGGTCGCCTCCTACACCGCCAGCAAGAGCGGCGTCGCCGGCCTCACCAAATTGCTGGCCTGCGAATGGGCGGTCCATGGCATCAATGTGAACGCGATCGCGCCGGGTTACATCGAGACCAACAACACGCAGGCGCTGCGCGAGGACCCCGACCGCAGCACCGCGATCCTCGCCCGCATCCCCGCCGGCCACTGGGGCAAATCGGCCGATATCGGCGGCGCGGCGGTGTTCCTGGCGAGCGACGCGGCGAGCTACATGCACGGCGCGATCATTCCCGTCGACGGAGGCTGGCTGGCGCGATGAGTGACCGTCTCAATTCCTTCTTCCAGCACGAGGCCGACTTCGCCTGGGAGGCGACCGAGCCCGGCGTCAAGCGCAAGATCATGGCCTATGGGCCCGATCTGATGATCGTGCGCGTCGTTTTCGAGGCCGGCGCGGTCGGCAAGGCCCATCAGCATCCCCATCGCCAGGGTTCCTACGTCGAGAGCGGCGTCTTCGACGTCACCATCGACGGCAAAACGGAGCGCCTCGTCGCGGGCGACACCTTCTTCGTACCGGCCGATCTCGTCCATGGCGTCGTCGCCGTCGAGGCCGGCCAGCTGATCGATTCCTTCACGCCGATGCGAACGGAATTTCTCTGAGACCAGCCCTGCCGGCAGGTGCCGGACGGGACCCACCAAGGGGCAAGAACGACCGGCAAAGCCGGCGAACATAACGGGAGAAGACCATTATGACGATCACCAGACGCATGTTCGGCGCGCTCGCGGGCGTAGCCATCCTCGCTTCGGTCGCAACCGGCGCCAGCGCCCAGACCGTGCTGCGCTCGACCGATATCCACCCGACCGACTATCCGACCGTCGAGGCCGTCCGCCATCTCGGCAAGCTGCTCGAGGAGCGCACCAGGGGCCGCCTCAAGATCAACGTCTTCCACTCGGCCCAGCTCGGCCAGGAGAAGGACACGATCGAACAGACCCGCTTCGGCGTCATCGACATCAACCGCATCAATATGGCGCCGTTCAACAATCTGATCCCGGCGACGAACGTGCCGTCGCTACCCTTCATCTTCCGCTCGGTCGACCATATGCGGAAGGTCATGGACGGGCCGATCGGCGACTCCATCCTCAAGGAATTCGAGAAGCACGATCTGATCGGGCTCGCCTTCTACGATTCCGGCTCGCGCTCCTTCTACAACGGCAAGCGGCCGATCAACACGCCGGCCGACATGAAGGGCATGAAGATCCGCGTCCAGCAGTCGGACATGTTCGTCAGCCTGGTCTCGGCGCTCGGCGCCAACGCCACGCCGATGGCCTTCGGCGAGGTCTATTCGGCGCTCCAGACCGGCGTCATCGACGGCGCGGAAAACAACTGGCCGTCCTATGAATCGACCAAGCACTACGAGGTCTCGAAGTTCTATTCGGTCACCGAGCATTCGCTTTCGCCGGAGGTGCTGGTGATGTCGAAGAAGAGCTTCGACAAGCTGTCCAAGGAAGACCAGGAGATCGTCAAGGTCGCCGGCAAGGAGTCGGTCCTGAAAATGCGCGAACTCTGGGACGCCCGCGAGAAGGCGTCGGAAGCCAAGGTCAAGGCCGGCGGCGCCATCATCAACGCGGTCGAAAAGCAGCCCTTCATCGACGCGATGAAGCCGGTCTACGACAAGTTCGTCACCGACGCGGCGCTGAAGGACCTCGTCGCCAAGATTCAGGCGGTCAAGTAAGCGCCGTCACTGTCGGACAAGGCGGGTCGGCCAGATTGCCGGCCCGTCTTTTCCCTCCGCTCCCAAACTCCTGGAGTCGCCATGGCCGGGCCTTTGCACAAGCTCTCGAACTTTCTGGCGTCGCTCGCCCTCTGGATCTCGGGGATCGGGCTCATCGCCATGACGCTCGCCGTGTCGTGGCAGGTCTTCGGGCGATACATTCTCAACAGCACGCCGACCTGGACCGAGGCCCTCTCGATCCAGCTTATGGGCTGGTTCATTCTGCTTGGCGCTGCCGTTGGCGTCCGCGAGGGCTATCATCTCGGCTTCGACATTCTGCGGCTCGCCTTTCCCGGCATTCCCGCCAAGACGATGGCGGCTGTCAGCCATCTCGTCGTGCTCGCCTTCGGCATCGCCATGGTCTGGTACGGCTGGGATCTTGTCGTCGGCACCTGGAGCGCGACGATCCCGATCCTCGGCTGGCCCGGCGGCGTCGATTTCATGCCGTTGCTCGGCGGCGGCGCACTGATTTCCTTCTTCACCCTCGAACACCTCTATAATCTCGCCACCGGCCGCGAAGACGGGACCACCGCATGAGCTCCGAGCTGATCGTCCTTTTTGGAAGCTTCGTCGCGCTGCTTCTGATCGGCACACCGATTGCGTTTTGCCTCGGAGTGGCCTCGCTGGCGACCGTCGTCTACATGGGAATTCCGCCGCTGATCGTGTTCCAACGGCTCAACTCCGGAATCAGCGTCTTCTCGCTGATGGCGATCCCATTCTTCATCTATGCCGGCGACCTGATGATCCGCGGCGGCATCGCCGAGCGGCTGGTGCGGTTCGCCGGCTCGCTCGTCGGCCACATGCGCGGCGGCCTCGGTCAGGTCAACATCGCCGCATCCACGCTGTTCGGCGGCATCTCGGGTTCGGCCGTCGCCGACGCGTCGGCCATTGGCGGCCTGATGATCCCGCAGATGCAGAAGCGCGGCTACGACACCGCCTTTGCCGTCAACGTCACGGTCTCGGCAGCGATCATCGCGCTGCTGATCCCGCCCTCGCACAACATGATCATCTATTCGCTCTCGGCGGGCGGGGCGATCTCGATCGCGGACCTCTTCACCGCCGGCATCATACCTGGCCTGATGTTGGCCGCGGCCCTGATGACCACCACCTGGATCGTCGCCCGCAAGCGCGGCTACCCCGCCGAGCCCTTCCCCGGCTGGGCCACGGTCGCGACCTACGCGCTCGCCGCCTTTCCGGGCATCATCCTGATCGGCATCATCTTCGGCGGCGTGCGCTCCGGCGTCTTCACGGCGACCGAAAGCTCCTGCATCGCCTCCGTCTACGCCCTTCTCGTCACGATCCTCGTCTATCGCGGCATGAACCTGCAGGAATTCAAGGAGGCGACCTTCGCTGCCGTCCGCACCACCGCCATGGTGTTGCTGGTGATCGGCTGCGCCGCTTCCTTCGGCTGGCTGCTGGCGTTTTTCCAGGTGCCCGCCGCCATGGTCACCTTCATGCGCTCGATCTCGAACGAGCCGCTGGTGATCTTCCTGATGATCAACCTGCTGCTGCTGTTCCTCGGCACCTTCATGGACATGTCGCCGCTGATCATCATCACCACACCGATCTTCCTGCCCGTCGTCACCGCCTTCGGCATGGATCCGGTGCATTTCGGCGCGATCCTGATCCTCAACCTCGGCATCGGCCTGTGCACGCCGCCGGTCGGCGCGGTGCTCTTCGTCGGCTGCGCCATTGGCCGGATCTCGATCTGGCAGGCGATGGGCTCGATCTGGCCGTTCTACGGCGCGAGCCTGACCGTGCTCATGCTGGTAACGTATGTTCCAGCCTTCTCCCTCTGGCTGCCGAGCGTTTTCCGGTGACACGACTGACGACCGCCTCGCTGCCCGGCCTCGCGCCGGCTGTCCGCCGCCCCGCCTATGACCGCGCGAAGCTGACGCCGGGCATCGTCCATCTCGGGCTTGGCGCTTTTGCGCGCGCCCATCTCTGCGAATACACCGACGACGCCCTGGAGCAGGAATTCGGCGCCTGGGGCATCATCGGAGCAAGCCTGCAGCGGCCCGACCAGCGCGACAGGCTGAAGCCCCAGGACAGTCTCTATACCTTCCTCAAGCGCAGCCCCGCCGGGCCGGAACTGCGCGTCGTCGGCGCGGTGCTCGACGTGCTGGTCGCGCCCGAGAACCCGGCCACGCTGATCGCCAGACTGGCCTCGCCCGAAACCCGCGTCGTCTCCCTGACCGTCACCGAGAAGGGCTATTGCCACGACCCCGCGACCGGCAGGCTCAAGGCCGACCATCCCGACATCGTCCACGATCTGGCGAACCCTTCGGCTCCGCGTTCCGCCATCGGCCTCCTCGTCGCCGGCCTGAGAGCCCGCAGGGCTGCGGGCCTGGGCCCCTTCACCGCGCTCTGCTGCGACAATCTCCCGTCGAACGGCCATGTGCTTGCCGGCCTCGCGCGCGACTTCGCGGCGCTCGGCGATGACGGTCTGGCAAGCTGGATCGAAGCCAACGGCGCCTTCCCGGCGACGATGGTCGACCGCATCGTCCCCGCAACGACCGACGCCGACATCGCCGAGGTCGAGGGGCTGCTCGGAGCCCACGACGCCGCCCCCGTCATCGGCGAGCCGTTCCGGCAATGGGCGGTCGAGGACGTCTTTGCGATGGGCCGCCCGAGATGGGAAGACGTCGGCGCGCAGATGGTCTCGGAGGTCGCGCCGTTCGAATTCATGAAGCTGCGCATGCTCAATGGCGCGCATTCCAGCTTGGCCTATCTCGGCTATCTCGCCGGCCAGGAAACCGTGTCGGACGCCAGCAACGATCCGGTCTTCGCTCGCTACCTTGCGGGGATGTGGAACGAGATCATTCCTGCCGTGCCCGCCCCACAGGGCGTCGTGCTGCCGGACTATGCGGGCGCCCTGCTGGCGCGCTTCCAGAACCCGGCGATCCGCCATCGGACCTGGCAGATCGCCATGGACGGTTCCCAAAAACTGCCGCAGCGCCTGCTCGGCACCATCCGCGAGCGGTTGAAAGCCGGCGCGCCGGTCGCCCATCTTGCGCTCGGCGTCGCCGCCTGGATGCGCTACGTCGCCGGCACGGATGAAAAGGGCGCTCCGATCGACGTGCGCGATCCGCTCGCGGCGGAATTCGCCAAACGCGCTGCGACAGCCGGCCGTGACGCCGGGGCGCTGAGCGTCGCCTTGCTCGGGATCGAGAGCATTTTCGGTACCGACCTGCCGCGCGAGGCGCACTTCACGCAAGCCGTCACGCGACATCTGGCGACACTGTTCGACAAGGGCGCCAGGGCGACGGCGGCAGGTCTGACGTCCTAGGCCGCGATAGCGCGGAACCACTTCGTCATTCCGGGCGCAGCGAAGCGGAGACCCGGAATCCATCGTAAAGGGCCGACTGCGCCCGATGATGGATGCCCGATCGCCGCGGTTGATCGCGATGGCGTTTTGCCAATCCCCTTGATCCCGCGTCCGACCTCGCGCCAGATACGGCCATGAAGCGGTTCGCCATCCCTGCCTGCCTTTGCCTTGGCCTGCTCCTGATCGCCGGTCAGGCCATGGCGCAGTCGCGCGTCGCGGTGCCGAATTTCTGGGACCCGCGGATCAGGGTCGATCGGCCCGAGCCCGGGCCACAGCGCGTGGTCCGATTCCTCACCGACGACGAATATCCGCCGCTGCATTTCCCCTCCCCCGACGGCGGCCTCACCGGCTTCTCGGTCGAGCTAGCCCGCGCGACCTGCGAAAAGCTCGGCTGGACATGCACCATTCAGGCGCGCCGCTTCGATACGCTGCTCGACTCGCTGGCCGAGGGGCGCGGCGACGTGCTGGCCGCCGCGATCAACCTGACGCCGCAACTGCGCGGCCGCTTCGCCGCGAGCCATCTCTACTTCCGCAGCACCGCGCGCTTCGCCACGACACGTGGCAACGCCCAAAGCGAACTCGACCCGCGCACGCTCCAGGGCAAGCGCGTCGCCGTCATCGGCGGCACGGCGCATCAGGCGTTCCTCGAGCGGCTGATGCCCTTTGTCCAGCGCCGCGAGACGGGAACGCTCGCAGGCGCGATCTCGGCCTTGCGTAGCGGCGAGGCCGAATTCATCTTTGCCGACGGCGTCGCGTTGTCATTGATCCTGGCCGGCAGCAGCGGCGCGGGCGAACTCGCCTTTACCGGCGGCCCCTTCCTGGAGAGTAGCTATTTCGGCGAGGGGGTCGGCTTCCTCATGCGCAAGGACGATCTCGCCTTGAAGCGCGGCCTCGACTACGCCCTGCAATCGCTTTGGGACGACGGCTCCTATGCGCGGCTCTATCTGCGCTTCTTTCCGGTCAGCCCGTTCTGAGTCGGCTTCTGCTGCGTCGCTCTCAGAACAGGCCGCGCGCAAAAAGCCTTGCCACGGCTTGCGCACGCGTCCGGGCGCCGAGCTTGCGCTTGGCGTTCTCAATGTGGCTGTGGATCGTGGTCGGGGACACGCCGAGCTTGTCGGCGATATAGGCGTCCGCCCTGCCGTCGGCGACGAAGGCGAGGCAATCGCGCTCACGCGGGGTCAGCGGCTGCGACGGGCGCGTCTGACCGGCGCTCAGCACCACGATCCGCTCATGCGCGACCAGCGCCGCGAACTGGATCGCCCTGAGTTCGCGCGATGAAAATGCGAAGCGCTCGAACGCCATGCTGACGACGCCCTCACGCCCGCCCGGCTCACGGCAAGGCACCGCCAGGCCGTCCTCGACGCCAAGTTGCCGCGCGAGATCGAGACCCTTCCAGCCCTTCAGCGCGTCGACGCCGCCTTCGCTCCAGCGAAAAGGGCTGATGGTGCGCCCGAGAGCCAGGATCACCGGATTCCCCTCGTCGAGCCCCTGGCGCGAATAGCTGCTCTGCCAGCCCTGCGGCGAAATCTGCGCATAGACCACCGCCCCGGCGACGATGTCGCCGAGCGCCGCCGGCGGCAGGATCGGGAACGATCCGGCAAACAGCCCGCGAACCCCGTAAGGCGTCAGCCCTTCAAACAGGATGCGACCGACAGACGCCGTCGTCCGCGCAAGGTCCAGCCGATCGATCAGTCCCTGATCGGGCGGAACGCCATCCATCGCCATCGCAGAAATCCAGACCTGTCGCCGCGAGACATAACATGCATACCCCACGCCATCTGCCAAAGCGGGCTCGGCGAGCCGCTGCCTCTTCACAACCTCGTCAAATTCGGCTGACCGGCGCGTTCGTCACCAGCGCCTGTTTCGCGACGGCAGCAAGCCATCCGGCGGCGGCTGGCAGGATGGCGTCGTTGAAATCGTAGCGGTCGTTGTGGAGCTCGCCGCCATCCATTACCGGCCCGTTGCCGATCCAGATGTAGCAGCCGGGCCGACGCTCCAGAAAATGGGCGAAGTCCTCGCCGGTGGTGCTGGCCTTGAGATCGCGCCGGACGGAAAGACCTGCCGCCTCGCCTGCCGCTGCGGCGATGTCTTCTTCCGCCGCAGTGTTGACCGTGGCGGCGCCATACATCGTCTCGACTTGCGCCTGCATCTCGAAGGTCGCGGCGATGTTTTGCGCGATGCCGTTGATCCGTGCCAGCACCCGGTCGCGGATCGCGGGCACGAAGGTGCGGAAGGTGCCTTCGAGGAAAACGCTGGTCGGAATCTGGTTGGAGGCGAGCCCGCCATGAACCTGCCCGATCGATACCACGGCGGAATCCATCGGATCGACATTGCGCGCCACCACCGTCTGGAGCGCGACGATAAGGTGGCCGATGGCGACGATCGGATCGCGCGTCAGGTCGGGCTTGGCGGCGTGGCCGGCGGTACCTTGGAGCGTGATCTTGAAGCGTCCGGGCTCGGACATCACCGGGCCGCGATGCACCGCGATCGTGCCTGCCTCCAGTCCCGGCCAGTTATGCAGCGCGAAGACGCGCTCCATCGGGAAACGCTCCAGCACGCCATCGGCGAGCATCGCCTGCGCCCCGCCGGCCCCTTCCTCTGCCGGCTGGAAGACGAGTTGCACGGTGCCGCTCCAGCTCTCGTCGCGGGCAAGCAGCGCGGCAGCGCCGAGCAGCGAGACGGTGTGCCCGTCATGACCGCAGGCGTGCATCACATTGGGCGAGGCGGATTTGTAGGGCAGGTCGTTGGCCTCCGCGATCGGCAGCGCGTCCATGTCGGCGCGCAGGCCGACCGAACGCTCGGAGCGTCCGCGCGTCAATGTCGCTACGACGCCATGGCCGCCGACGCCGGCGACGAAGGGCACGCCGAGCTCGGTCAGCTTCTCCTGGACGAACGCGCTCGTCGCCGTCTCAAAGCGTCCGAGCTCCGGATGCGTGTGGAGATGCCGACGCCAGCGTGTCAGGGTTTCGTGCAGATCGCGGTCCAAGATCGTCATCCTTATGCAGGCCATTCCAGCGCCAGCCTATACCCGTGACCAGCCTCGGCAAGCGCTCCCGGCGGATGGCCCGCGCCCTCCCCGTGCATTGACGCAGCCCTTCGCGATCTGCCAAAGCCCCTGACCCGCTTTCTTGCGCTCCGTGGAGAGGACTGACGTCATCATGCCCGCTTTTGATCCCGCCCTTGTGGACGCCGCCCAGCGTTCGGCCGCCTGGCCGTTCGAGGAAGCACGCAAGCTCGTGGCGCGGATCGAGAAATCGGGCAAGAAGGAGGTGCTGTTCGAGACCGGCTATGGTCCCTCGGGCCTGCCCCATATCGGCACTTTTGGGGAGGTCGCGCGCACCTCGATGGTCCGCCACGCTTTTCGCGTGCTGACCTGCGATGCCGTGCCGACCCGGCTGATCGCGTTCTCGGACGACATGGACGGCCTTCGCAAGGTCCCCGACAACGTCCCCAACAAGGAGCTGCTCGCGGCCAATCTCGGCAAGCCGCTGACCGAAGTGCCCGATCCCTTCGGCACGCATGACTCGTTTGGCCGGCACAACAATGCTCGCCTGCGCGCCTTCCTCGACCAGTTCGGCTTCGACTACGAGTTCAAGTCCTCGACCGACGCCTATCGGGCCGGCGAATTCGACGCGACGCTGCTCAAGGTGCTCGCGCGCTACGACGCGGTGATGAAGATCATGCTGGCGACGCTGCGCGAGGAGCGGGCCGCGACCTATTCGCCCTTCCTGCCGATCCACCCGACGACCCGCGTCGTCATGCAGGTGCCGATCGACGAGGTCGATGTCGAGGCCGGCACCATCGCCTGGGCCGATCCCGCGACGGGCGAGCGCTTCGTCACCCCGGTCACCGGCGGCCACGTCAAGCTGCAATGGAAGCCCGACTGGGCCATGCGCTGGGTCGCGCTCGGCATCGATTACGAGATGGCCGGCAAGGACCTGATCGACTCGGTCAAGGTCTCCTCGGCGATCGCGCGCGCCCTCGACGCCACACCGCCCGAGGGCTTCAACTACGAGCTCTTCCTCGACGAGCAGGGCCAGAAGATCTCGAAGTCGAAGGGCAACGGCCTGACCATCGACGAATGGCTGACCTATGCCAGCCCCGAGAGCCTGTCGCTCTACATGTTCCAGCGTCCGCGCGAGGCCAAGAAGCTGCACTTCGACGTGATCCCGCGCGCTGTCGACGAATATCTGCAGTTCCTCGGCGGTTATGAGCGCCAGGACTGGAAGAACCGCCTCGGCAATCCGGTCTGGCACATCCATGACGGCGAACCGCCGCAGCCGGAGGTCGTTTCTTCCGGCGAAGGCGACAACGCGGTTCGGACGCAGATCAGCTTCGGCCTGCTGATGAACCTCGTCGCGGTGGCGAACTCCGAAGATAAGGCAGTGCTCTGGGGTTTCCTGCAGCGCTATTCGCCTTCGATTTCGCCCGAGACTCATCCACGGCTCGATGCGCTCGTCGGCTACGCGATTGCCTATTTCCGCGATTTCGTGAAGCCGGCGAAGCATTATCGTCTTGCCGATGAAACGGAGCGCGCCGCGTTCCTGACGCTCGACGCCGCGCTCGACCGGCTGCCGGCCGACGCCAGCGCCGAAATGGTCCAGGATACTGCGCTCGACGTCGCGCGCGCGATCCCGCGCTACCAGAACCTCACCGCCAAGAACGCGACGCCCGAGCGGCCGGGCGTCTCCGGCGACTGGTGGAAGGCGATCTATCAGGTGATGTTCGGCGAGGATCAGGGTCCGCGCTTCGGCTCCTTCGCGGCAATCTACGGCATCCCGGAGACCCGTGCCCTGATCGCCGAGGCGCTTGCGGGTAGGCTCGTCACCGAACATGCGGCGTTCCTGGAACAGCGCAAGGCAGGCTGACTCGAAATGACTGACGCCAACGCCGTCGACCGCGCCATCGCCTCCCGCAGGGCGGTGCGCGCCTTCCTGCCCGATCCGGTCGACCCTGCGCTCGTGCGTCATATCCTTGCCATTGCCGCGCAGGCGCCCAGTGGCACCAACATGCAGCCCTGGAAGGTCCGCATCATCGGCCCGCAGGCCCGCGCCAGACTTGAGCCGGCGCTGATCGCCGCGCTCGATTCGCCCGACCTGCCCCCGGCTGAGGAGTACCGCTACTACCCCGAGAGCTTCGTCGAGCCCTATCTCTCGCGCCGTCGCAAGGTCGGCTGGGATTTGTATGGTCTTCTGGGCGTCAAGAAAGGCGACACCGCCGGCATGAAGCGCCAGACGGCCGCGAACCTGCGCTTCTTCGACGCGCCAGTCGCATTGATGGTGACGATCGACCGCGACCTCCAGATCGGCTCCTGGCTCGATCTCGGCATGTTCGTGCAGAACATCCTGATCGCCGCGCAGGGCCACGGGCTGAACTCCTGCCCGCAGGCGATCTTCGCGCGCTTCCACCCGGCGGTGCGTCGCGAACTCGCGATCCCCGAGAGCGAGGTCGTGGTCTGCGGCGTCGCCATCGGCAGGGCCGACCCCGACGCGCCCGCCAATGCACTTGTGCCCGAGCGCGAACCGGTCGAGGCTTTCACGACCTGGCTGGACTGAACCCTCAGGCGAAGCTGACCGAAACCCGGCCCAGTACTCCGAAATCGGCATCGAGCCGGTCGCCCGGCCCGATTGCGATCGGCACGACGCAGGTTCCGGTCGTCACCACCTCGCCGGCCTTCAACATCACGCCGAGCCCCGAAAGCTCATTGACGAGCCACGTCAGCGCGATACGCGGATCGCCAAGCACGTTCGCCCCAAGGCCGGGCAGATCCACCCGCCCCGGCATCCGGCCGACCGGCCTGAACG
Source organism: Allobosea sp. P2_A10 (assembly GCF_056405115.1). Taxonomy (NCBI): domain Bacteria; kingdom Pseudomonadati; phylum Pseudomonadota; class Alphaproteobacteria; order Hyphomicrobiales; family Alloboseaceae; genus Allobosea; species Allobosea sp. P2_A10. The sequence goes on from NZ_JBFUCS010000001.1 coordinate 718,598, forward strand.
CGGCGAGATCAAGCCCGCGCCAATCGGCTCCTGTCGTCTCGCCGAGCACGAATTCATGCGCGCAGGCATTGTCCGCGACGAGTTGCACGCCACCGGCCGCAACGAAATCCGTGAACCGGGAATCGGGCACCTCGATCGCCGGATGTAAGGACGCAACCGCATCGAGTACTTCGCTCTGCTCATACGCATTTTCACGCGGCGGGAGGTCGCGCCCCATGCGGAAGGCAAACTCGATCTCCGCGACCAGCATGGCGTTGCCGGCAAGCGAACTCGTCGCGCCGTCTTCCAGCACGCGCTCGGCCAGGATGCGGCCCGCCAGAGGTCCGCTGACGCCGATATGGGCCTGGCCCGCCTTGCTGGTCGCGGCGATCTTCCAGCCAAACAGCGGCGACGGGCTTGCGCGCTCCAGCAGCGCCTGCATCGCATAGGCCTCGCGCCGATCTGCTGGGACGAGCCCCTCCGGCATGCCCGCGCATTTCGTGCCGGCGCGCCAGTGCGAGAGTAGGAAGGCGGTCGCCGCCGGCAGCTTGCCGATCTCGCTCATGCGGCGAGCCCGCCGGCCCGATCGACAAGGCGCAGATGATGGGCGGTGTCGCCGAACAGGCTTTCGATCATGGTCAGGCGCTTGAAGTAATGCGCGCCGAGATATTCCATCGTCATGCCGATGCCGCCATGGAGCTGCACCGCCTCCTGGCCGACTATGCGGCAGGAGCGGTTGACCTGGACCTTGACCGCGGAAAGCGCCGCCCCGCGCTCGCGCGCATCCTCATGCTCGACCATCATCGCCGCATAGGCCGCCATCGAACGGGCCTGCTCCAGCGCGATCAGCATGTCGACGGCGCGATGCTGCAGCACCTGAAACTGGCCGATCGGGGCGCCGAACTGCTGGCGCGTCTTGAGGTAGTCGACGGTCAGCGCATGCAGCGCATCCATGATGCCGACCGCTTCGGCCGCCAGCGCAGCGATGGCGTATTCGGCGACGCGCTCCAGGATGGGCAGGCCCTGCCCTTCCCGCCCGATCAGGTCGGCCTCGGAGACGGCGACGCCCGACAGCGCGATCTCGGCGGCGCGCCCGCCATCCTGCGTCGCGTAGCCGTGGATCTTCACGCCCGGCGCACTTGCCGGCACGAGGAACAGGCTGATGCCGTCCCTGTCGCGCCGGTTGCCGGAGGTGCGGGCGCTGACGACGAGATGCTGCGCGCTGTCGCCATGGATGACGACGCTTTTCGCGCCCTCCAGCACATGGCCGCCGGCCGCCTTCTTCGCGGTTGTCGCGACATCGAAGAGATCGTAGCGCGACTGCTTCTCGGTAAAAGCGAGTGCCAGCCGTGCCGTTCCCTCGACGATGCCGGGAATGACCCGTTCCTTCAGCGCCGCCGAACCTCCGAGCCGGACCGCGCCGCCGCCGAGCACGACGGTGGCGAGATAAGGTTCGAGCGCCAGCCCCTTGCCCAGAGCTTCCATCACGACCAGCGTTTCGACAGGACCTCCGCCGAAGCCGCCCTCGTCCTCGGCAAACGGCACGCCCAGCAGCCCCATTTCGGCGAACTGAGCCCATGTCTTCTCGGAGAACCCGAGCGCGCCTGCGCCTTGCGCCTTGCGCTGCTCAAGCGAGCCGTAGGTCGCGGCCATCAGGCGTTCGACGCCGTCCTTGAGCTGCGTCTGTTCAGGAGAAAGGTCGAAATCCATGATGCGTCTCTTTCAAGTTCGCAGTGCCGCCGGTCCACCCTCCCCGTCATCCCGGACAAGCGGCGCAGCCGCGCAGATCCGGGATGACGGCGGAGGGAAATGACCGGGTCGAGCTCAAATTCACAGTCCTAAAACAGCCTTGGCGATGATGTTCTTTTGAATCTCGTTCGAGCCGCCATAGATCGAGACCTTGCGATTGTTGAAATAGCTCGCGGCAGCCGCATCGGCCCAGTCGTAGTCGAACGGCCAGTCGTTGGTCAGGTCGCCTGAGCGTATCGGGGCCGCCAACGCGAACGGGCCAGCGACCTCCAGCAAAAGCTCGGTCGTCGCCTGCTGCAATTGCGAACCCTTGATCTTCAGAATCGACGACGCCGGATCAGGCTTGTTGGGGTCGCGCTTGCCTTGCGCCGCGACGACCCGCATCTGCGTGATCTCCAGCGCCTTCAATTCGATCTCGACATCCGCCAGCCGTTCGCGGAAGTCGCGGTCGTCCCAGACCATGCCCTCGCCAGACGGCATCTCCCGGGCGAGCCGCTTGATCCGCGCCAGTCGCTCCTTCGACAGCCCGATGCGGGCGATGCCTGTGCGTTCGTTTGCGAGCAGGAATTTTGCGTAGTCCCAGCCCTTGTTCTCCTGCCCGACGAGGTTCTCGACCGGCACCTTCACATTATCGAAGAAGACCTCGTTGACCTCGTGCCTGCCCTCCAGCGTGATGATCGGACGCACGGTGATGCCCGGCGTCTTCATATCGATCAGGATGAAGGAGATGCCGGCCTGCTTCTTTGCCGCGGGGTCGGTGCGCACAAGGCAGAAGATCCAGTCGGCATATTGCCCGAGTGTCGTCCAGGTCTTCTGGCCGTTGACGATGTAGTGGTCGCCCTCGCGCACCGCTTTGGTCTTGAGCGAGGCAAGGTCGGAGCCGGCACCCGGCTCCGAAAACCCCTGGCACCACCACTCGTCGAGATTGGCGATCTTGGCGAGATGCTTTTCCTTCTGCGCCTGATTGCCGAAGGCGGCGATCACCGGCCCGACCATGTAGCAGTTGAACTGCAGCGGCAGCGGCACGGCGGCCAACAGCATCTCCTCGGTGAAAATGTAGCGCTGGATCGCGGTCCAGTCCTGCCCGCCCCATTCCCTGGGCCAATGCGGCACAGCCCAGCCCTTGGCGTTCAGTACGCGCTGCGAGGTGATGTAGTCTTCGCGCGTCATGCCGCGGCCTTCCGAAACCTTCTTGCGGATTTCGGCCGGAATCTCGCTGCGGAAGAACGTCCGCACCTCGTCGCGGAAGGCGATCTCCTCAGGTGTGAAACGCAGGTCCATGGTGGTTTCCTCTATCGTCTCGCAACGAAACTCGCCGTCATCCTGGACAAGCCGCGAAGCGGCGCAGTTCCGGGATCCATCGTCGGGCTGCGTCGGTGCTCTATGATGGATCCCGGGACGACCTTCGGTCGCCCAGGATGACGGCGTGGTTTGGGTGTGAACTCATCAGCCCTGATTGATCTCGAACAAACCCGCGCAGCCCATGCCGCCGGCAACGCACATCGTCACCACGGCATAGCGCGCCTTGCGACGGCGGCCTTCCAGCAGCGCGTGGCCTACGAGGCGCGCGCCGCTCATGCCGAAGGGATGGCCAACCGAGATCGCCCCGCCATTGACGTTGACCTTGTCGGGGTCGATGCCAAGCGTGTCGCGGCAATAAAGCGATTGCGAGGCGAAGGCCTCGTTCAGCTCCCAGAGATCGATGTCGGAGACCTTGAGCCCGTTGCGCTCCAGAAGGCGCGGCACGGCGAACACAGGACCGATGCCCATCTCGTCGGGCTCGCAGCCGGCCGACGCAAAGCCACGGAAAATCCCGAGCGGCGACAGCCCCCGCCTCGCAGCCTCATCGGCCGACATCACCACGCTGGCCGCAGCCCCGTCCGAAAGCTGGCTGGCATTGCCGGCGGTGATGAACTGGTCGTCGCCGCGCACCGGCTTGAGCTTGAGCAGACCTTCCAGCGTCGTCTCCGGCCGGTTGCCCTCGTCCTTGGCGAGCGTGACCTCCTCCATCCGGGTTTCGCCGCTCGCCTTGTCGGTGACGCTCATCATCGCCGTCATCGGCACGATCTCGCCGTCGAAGAGCCGGCGCTGCTGGGCTGATGCCGTGCGGCGCTGGCTCTCCAGCGAGAACGCGTCCTGCGCCTCACGCGAGATGCCGTAGCGGCTCGCGACATTGTCGGCCGTCTCGATCATCGAGGTGTAGATCTCGGGCTTGTGGGCCATCAGCCAGTCGTTCTGCGTCAGCTCGCGCTTGACCTGCGGCTGCACCAGCGAAATCGACTCGACCCCGCCGCCGACCGCGACCGGCACGCCGTCCATCACCACGCGCCGCGCCGCATGCGCGATCGCCTCCAGTCCCGAGGCGCAGAAGCGGCTGACCGTGACACCGGCCGACTGCACGGGAATGCCAGCCATCAGCGCGGCATGACGCGCGACATTGCCGCCGGTCGCCGCTTCCGGATAGCCGCAGCCCAGCACGATCTCCTCGATCGCCTCGGGTTCGATCCTGGCGTGACCCAGCGCATGCCGGATCGCATGGGCCGCCATGTCGGCGCCCTTGGTCTGGTTGAACGCCCCGCGAAAGGCCTTGCCGATCGGTGTGCGGGCAGTGGAGACGATGACGGCTTCGGTCATGGAACAGATCGATCCTATGCGGCGGACGGGGTGGGTTTGGCGGAAGCCGCCAGTTTCTCTTGCTCTTCGGCGATCAGAACCTTGGCGAGCAGTTTGCCTGCCGCGCTGCGCGGCAGCGTCTCGCGGAATTCGAGCGCGCGCGGCATCTCGTGTCGGCCGAGCCGATCCTTCAGAAAGATCGTGAGTTCGTCGAGCGTGAAGGGCGCATGCCCGGCCTTGAGCTTGACGAAGGCCTTCGCTGCCTGGCCGCGATAGGCATCGTCGATGCCGATCACCACGACCTCCTGCACCGCCGGGTGCTCATAGATCGCGCTCTCGATAGCGACGGGATAGACGTTGTAGCCGCTCGAAATGATCATGTTCTTGCGGCGGTCGACGATCTCGAACAGCCCGTCCTCGTCCATACGGCCAAGATCCCCGGTCAGGAACCAGCCTTCGTGGAACGCCTCGATCGTGGCGGCCTCGTCATCGAGATAGCCCTTGAAAACGTTTGGTCCCCTGATCGCGATCTCGCCGATCTCGCCTGGCGGGAATTCGTCGCGCTCGGGTTCCAGCGAGACGATCCGCATGGCGATACCGGGCAGCGGAATACCGATCAGGCCCGGCCGCGGTTTTGCGTCCCTGGGCACACGCGATCCCGCTGGCGCGGTCTCGGTCATGCCCCAGCCATTGTTGAGCCTGACGCCCAGAATCCCTTCGAGCCGGGTCTGCACATCGAAGGGCAGCGGTGCGCCGCCCGAGACGCAGGAGCGCAGCGACGAGAAATCGACGCTTTCGACGCCGTCCCGATTGAGCAGCGCAAACCACATCGTCGGCACGCCCGAGAACAGCGTCGCGCGCTTGACCGCGATGTCGGCGATCAGCGTTTCCACATCGAAACGCTGACGCAGCAGGATCTCGTTGCCGTCGCGGATATGTCGCAGCAGGATCGTCGTCAGCGCATAGATATGGAACATCGGCAGCACGGCGATCGACTTCTGCGCGCCGGGCTCGAGCGGCTCACCATCTGTCCAGAGCCGGTAGATGTTCACTGCCGAGACGAGATTGCCATGCGTCAGCATTGCCGCTTTCGGCATGCCCGTGGTCCCGCCGGTGAACTGCAGCAACATGACGTCGTCGGGCGAGACGACGGGCCATGACGCCGGCGGCAGCGCGTCCATCAGGTCGTCGAGCCGGGCGACATTCGCCTGATTGGGGATGCCGAGCGGCGCTGCGTCTCCTTGCCCCCAGCGGCCATCCTCGCCGACGAGCAGACGCGCCACGGTGCCGGCCTCGATCAACTTCAGGGCGTTTGGCAGGAAGCCCGGCAGGTTTGTGGTGACGAGCCGCGTCGGCTTCGTCAGCTTGAGCTTGTGTTCGAGTTCGCGCGGCGCATCCAGAGCCGAAAGATGCACCACACTCGCGCCGCAGCGCGCGACGGCGAAGAACGCAACCGGATGCCAGACCGTATTGGGCAGCAGCAGCGCGACGCGATCTCCCGGCCGCACACCATCGGCGATCAGCCCGGCGGCAAGTTGGGCCACCATCCTGTCGAGTTCGCCGTAGGAGATCGTCCGCTCGCGGAACTCGATGGCAGACGCTTCGGGCCTCGACGCCACCGGCGCGGCCAGAAGCTCCGGCACGATCCCGGTCTCGACCGTCGCATCCCAGTCGCAGGCCTGCGGAAAACGCTGCTGCCAGATCGGGCGGGGAGCCGCCTTCACGCCGCTTGCGCCTTCAGCTCCGAAAAGCCCTTGCCCTCGGCGGCGAGCCGGCGCAGCAACGGCGACGGCTCCAGCGCCTTGTCGCCGCTCTCGGCAGCCTGGGCTTCCAGCCGCCTGACGATGACATCGAGCCCGACCGTATCGGCCCAATGCATCGGCCCGCCACGCCAGGCTGGCCAATTATAGCCGTTGAGCCAGATGATATCGATGTCGCCCGGCCGCGCCGCGATGCCCTCTTCGAGAATGCGCGCGCCTTCGTTGACCATCGGATCGAGCAGCCGCGCCAGGATTTCATCAGCAGTGAACGCGCGCCGCGTCACGCCCTTCTCCTGCGAGATGCGAGCGATCAGCGCCTCGACCTCCGGGTCGCGCTGGCCGGCGCGTGCGCCTTCCGGATAAAGATAGTAGCCACGGCCGGTCTTCTGGCCGAACCAGCCGCATTCGCAGATCGCGTCGGCGACCGCCGCCGTCTTTCCGCGCGATTTACGGGTGCGCCAGCCGATGTCGTTCCCGGCAAGATCCGACATCGCGAACGGCCCCATCTTGAAGCCGAATCCGGTCAGCGCGTTGTCGACCTCATGGGGCAGGGCGCCGGCGATCAGCAGGCGCTCGGCGGCGCGGGTGCGCTGCTCCAGCATGCGGTTGCCGACGAAGCCGAACCCGTTCCCGACCACGACCGGCACCTTGCCCAACGTCCGGCCCAATGCCACGGCGGTCGCCACGACATCGTCGGCGACACCCGCCGGCCGGACCACCTCCAGCAGCTTCATGACGTTGGCCGGACTGAAGAAATGCATGCCGAGCACGTCCTGCGGACGCTTCGTCGCCGCCGCGATCGTGGGAATGTCGAGATAGGAGGTGTTGCTGGCGAGGATCGCGCCCGGCTTGGCGATCTTGTCCAGCTCGCCAAAAATCTGCTGCTTGACGCCCATCTCCTCGAAGGCGGCCTCGATCACGATATCGGCGTCCGCCGCCGCCGCGAGCCCGACCTTGCCGGTGATCAGCGCCAGGCGTTTGTCGCGCAGTTCGGGCGTCAGCGAGCCGCGCGTCACCGACATCTCGTAGATCGCCGCGACCCGGTTCATGCCGTTGTCGATCTGCGCAGCCTGCGTCTCGATCAGCGTCACCGGGATGCCGGCATTGGCGAAACACATCGCGATGCCGCCACCCATCGTGCCGGCCCCGATCACGGCGGCCCTGGCGATCGGGCGCGGTGTCACGTTGGCCCCGATGCCCGGCACCTTGGCGGCGTCGCGCTCGGCGAAGAAGACATAGCGGAGCGCCTTTGAGCGCTCGTCGGCGACGAGCTTCAGGAACAGCGCCCGCTCGGCCGCAAGCCCCTCCGCAAAGGGCAGCGTGAAGACGCCACGCACCGCCTCGATCAGCGCCATCGCATTGGGCATGTCGCCGGACTTCTTCGTCGCATCCGCGGCCAGCGCCTCGAAGGCGCTGCGATCGACCTCGGTCTGCATATCCGTCCGCTCGCCGGTCTTCGGAGGCGCACCCCTGGCAGCCATGTCCTGCGCCAGAGCGACTGCGGCCTCGACCACGTCGCCAAGAGAGACGATATCCACGAGTCCGAGCGCAAAAGCCTTCTCGGCCGAAACCGGATCGCCCGACAGCATCATCGGGAACGCCTTGGCCGCCCCGATCAGGCGCGGCAGGCGCTGCGTGCCGCCCGCGCCGGGAATGATGCCGAGCTTGATCTCGGGCAGGCCGAGCTTGGCTGTGGGCACGGCGACGCGGCCATGACAGGCAAGCGCGACCTCAAGCCCGCCGCCGAGCGCGACGCCTTGGATCGCGGCCACGACCGGCTTGGCGCAGGTCTCGATGGCGTCCAGAACATCGGGAAGAAGGGGCTTGGCCGGCGGCTTGCCGAACTCGCTGATGTCGGCGCCGGCGATGAAGGCGCGGCCGGCCGCCGCGATCACGATTGCGTCGACGGCGGGGTCGGCGGCGGCCTGTGCGATTGCCTCGAACAGCCCGGCGCGCAAGCCCGCGCCCAGCGCATTGACCGGCGGATTGTCGATCGTCGCGACAGCGATCCTGCCGCGAAGGGCGAGCCGGACGAACTCCATGGGCGTCTTCCTCAAGCCTGAATCATATTCTGCATGGCAGAACGAGCGCCTGCGCTTGCGACCTTAGGAAGTGCCTCGACACCGCTTTGTCAAGCGGCCGGCCTCTTCTTGCGGCGCTGCGGCAGTGGCAATGCTGCACTGCAGAATTCAAGTCGCCGGCTTGACCCGCCGCGAACCACCATGCCATGCCTTGTGCAACGCCGCATCGGCAGCCGCGCAGGCCTGATGAAGAAGCCACTGGAGGAATTCATGATCCGTAGGACCTTCCTCGCGAAGTCCTTCCTCGCGACCACTCTGGCCGCATCCGTCGCGATGTCTCTCGCCATGGCCGCGAGTGCGCGCGCCGAGGACATCGCCGTCGGTGCGCATATGCCGCTGACCGGCTCCCTCGCCCGCTCCGGCCAATCCTTCAACGAAGGCATGCAGGTCGCGCTCAAGGTCTTCAACGAGGGCCAGAGCAAGCACAAGATCAAGATCGCCGTGATCGACGACGAGAGCCAGCCGGCCAAGGCGGTCACCGCCGTCGAAAAGCTGGTGTCCGACGGCGCGTCCGCCATCATCGGCGGTTACGGCTCCAACATTGTCGGCCCGGCGTCCGACACCTCGAACCGCCTCGGCAAGGTCTACATCACCGGCGGCGCGGTCTCCGACGAGCTCGTCGCGCGCGGCAACAAGAACTTCTTCCGCATCAACAACAATGCCGGCTACCAGCGCGGCATCGAGGGCCTGATCGAAGAGCTGAAGCCCAACGGCGTCTCGATCATCGCCTCGACCAAGGAAGCGCCCGCGCTTTTGGCCAAGGGCCTCGAGGAGAGCCTGGTCAAGAAGGGCTTCAAGGTCACGCTGCACCCGTTCGACCCGGCGATCACCGACTTCAAGCCGATCATCAACAAGGTGAAGCTGCAGGACAAATCCGAGATCATCTTCATGTCGGCCTATGAGAACGACTATGTCGGCATCATCCGCGCCGCCAAGGTTCTGAAGCCCGCCGTCAAGGCCGTGGTCGGCGCCTGGTCGCTGGCGACGCCGAAGATGTATTCCGACTTCCCCGACCTGATGAACAACGTCATCGGCACCACCTTCCTGCCCTTCCCTGTCGAGGTGAAGGACGAGGAGGGCAAGAAGTTCGCCGCCGTCTACAAGGAGATGTACGGCAAGGAGATCGAGTATGCCTCGACGCTCGCCTTCGTCGAGACGATGGTGCTCTGCGAGGCGCTCGGCCGCGCAGCCGACGCGGGCACACTGAAGAGCGCGGGCCTGCTCGCCGAGATGAAGAAGACCGACCGCCCGTCGCCGCTCGGCAAGATCACCTTCAACGATGTCGGCGACAACCCGAATTTCGCGCTCAGCATGGGCCAGCACCGTGACGGCAAGATCCCGCTGGTCTCTCCGGCCGAGTTCGCCACCGGCAAGTTGTCCTACCCGGCCGTGCCGTGGTGATTGCGAGCCCTCGCTCATACCACCCGCACCGTCGTTCCGGACAAGCCGCGTCAGCGGCGCTGATCCGGGATCCATCATAAGGCAGCGAGCCCTTCAGGGTGGATTCCGGGTCCGCGCTTCGCAACGCCCGGAATGACGATGCGCATACCGAATTGAGATCAGGGTCCACTCGCCACCGATGTTCGAACTCCTCCAGCAATCGCTGTTCTCCGGCCTGCTCGTCGGCTCGGTCTATGCGCTGGTGGCGCTCGGCATCGCGCTGACCTTCGGGGCGATGAAGATCATCAACCTCGCCCATGGCGAACTCGTGCTGCTGGCCGCCTACATGGCCTATTTCATCGAAAGCCGGACCGGCTGGAACCCCTATGCCGCGATTCCGCTCGCCTTTGCCGCGACCGGGGTCGTCAGCGTCGCGGTCTATCTGCTGATCGACCGCATCAAGCAGCATCGCGAGCTGAATTCGCTGATCCTGACCTTCGCCATCGGCGTCATCCTGACCAATGCGATCCTGCTCGTCTTCGCCAGCGACGTCCGCTCGACCGGTTCGCCTTTTCTGCAGGATGCGGTCTCCTTCCACACCGTCTATGCGATGAAGGGCGAGATCACCGCCTTTGTCATCAGCCTCGTGGTCATGGCCGTGCTGTGGTGGTGGCTCAAGCACAGCTGGTATGGCCGCGCCGTGCGCGCCGTCTCGTCCAACCGCGACGCCTCGATGCTGATGGGCATCGATCCGCGCCGGGTCGAACTCGCGGCCTTCATCGTCGCCGGCATCCTCGCCAGCGTGGCGGGCATCGCGCTCTTCACCATGAGCGTGGTCCAGCCGGCGCTGGGGCCGGCGCTCACCATCAAGGCCTTCATCGTCACGGTGCTGGCCGGCGTCGGCTCGATCCCCGGCGTCTTCTGCGCCGCGCTGCTGCTCGGAGTCACCGAGGCGATGACGGTGACGCTGGCGAGTTCCGCGCTGCAGGAGCTGGTCGGCATGGTGCTTTTCCTGCTGGTGCTCTTCTTCATGCCGAACGGTCTGTTCGGCGCGCGCGCCAGGCGCGGGTGAGGCGATGATGCGCAACCTTCCCGCCCTGTTGATGCTCGCCGTCGCCATCGCCGTACCCTTCATCTTCGGCGGCAACGGCTATGTCATGGGCCTGATGGTGTCGGGCCTGATCGTGGCCGGCGTCGCGCTCGCCTGGGCGCTGCTCGGCAATCTCGGCGGCATGGTCTCCTTCGGCCACGCCGCCTTCTTCGGCGTCGGCGCCTACACGTCCGCGATCCTCTCGGCCCGGACCGGACTGCCGGTGCCGCTCTCTCTCTTGGCAGGCGCCTGCGGCGCGGCGCTGTGCTCGGTCGTGATGCTGCCGGCGCTCCGGCTGTCGGGCCCCTATTTCGCGCTGGCCATCCTCGCCTACGCCCACATCTTCAAGATCCTCGCGACCGAGGCGACCTCGATCACCGGCGGCTCCGCCGGCGTCCAGCGTTTCCCGCCGCTGCCGACCATCGCCGGCTTCGATCTGTCGAGCCGCGTCGGCAGCTACTGCCTGCTGGTCGTACTGGTGGCGGCCTGCGCGCTGGTCTACCTGGCGGTGAAGCGCAGCCATGTCGGCACGGCGCTGCGCGCCATGGCCGAGAGCGAGGACGCAACCCGCGTCGTCGGCGTCAACGCGACGCTGCTCAAGGCCTGGATGCTACTGCTCTCGGCCTTCATTACCGGCCTGTTCGGCGCGATGAACGCCCACATCATCAACTTCCTCGAACCCGACTACGCTTTTTCCGGCAACTGGTCGGTGCTGCCGATCATCGCCGCGATCTTCGGCGGCTACCGCACCATCCTCGGGCCCGTCGCCGGCGCGGTGCTGATCTATCTGTTCGATCAGGTCGTCGCCAAGGAACTGCTGCCGATCGGCCACGAGATCATCCTCGGCTTCCTGCTCGCCGGCATGATCCTGATCGCACCCAACGGCCTGTTCGGGCTGTTTGAAAAGAAGCGCGGCAAGACATCGCAGACAGGAGCCGCTCATGCTGCGGCTTGAGGATGTCACCGTGCGCTTCGGCGGCCTGACCGCGCTGAAGGATGTCTCCTTCGCCATGGGCGCCGGCGAAATCCTCGGACTCGTCGGCCCCAATGGCGCGGGCAAGACGACGCTGTTCAACACCATCTCCGGACTGGTCCGGCCGCGAACCGGCAAGATCCTGTTCCAGGACAAGGAGATCGGCCGGCTGCCGCTGCACCGGCGCGCGCGTCTCGGGCTCGGCCGCACCTTCCAGATCCCGCAGCCCATGCATCATCTGACCGTGCGCGAGAACTTGACGGTCGCGCAGGTCTTCGGAGCCGGCAAGGCCGACGCCGCGCGCGTCGACGAGATACTGGAGGTGATGGAACTCGGCGAACACGCGAACCGAGATGCCGCTACCGAGCTCGCCTTGCAGGAGCTGAAGCGCCTCGAAATCGCCAAGGCCCTGGCGACCAACCCGAAGCTGCTCCTGCTCGACGAGGTTCTGGCCGGGCTGGAAAACCAGGCCAAGCGCCGCTTCGTCGACAAGCTGCGCGAGCTGCACGAGCGCTACAGCCTGGCCATCGTCATCGTCGAGCACGACATCGAGACGATCTCGAACCTGTGCTCGCGCGCCGTGGTCCTGAATTTCGGCCAGATGATCGCCGACGGCACGCCAGCAGAGGTCTTCCGCAACCCCGCGGTGGTCGAGAGCTATACGGGAGCGGCCGATGCTTGAGGTTACTGCCTCGGGCGATTGGTTTCACCACCCTCGCCGTCATTCCGGACAAGCCGTGAAGCGGCGCCGATCCGGAATCCATCACAGGGCACCGTCGTGCTTGATGATGGATTCCGGGTCTCCGCTTCGCTGCGCCCGGAATGACGGCGCGGGGATGACATCCGGAGTTCCTCTCCATGCTTGAGGTCCGCTCGCTCCGCGCCGGCTATGGCGCCATCAACGTGCTCTGGGACGTTTCGCTCGGCTTTCCCAAGGGCGAGCTGACAGCGATCGTCGGCCCCAACGGCGCCGGCAAGACGACGCTGTTTCGCGCATTGATGGGCCTGATCCCGCATCAGGGCGAGATCAGGCTCGACGGCCGCCCGCTCAGGGGCCGAACCTGGGACCTGATCGAGGCCGGCCTCGTCATGGTCCCGGAAGGACGCATGGTCTTCAAGGACATGAGCGTCGAGGAGAACCTCTCGCTGGGAGCCTATCCACGCCGCTGCCGCAATGCGCGTGCGCGCAATCTCGAGCGCGTCTTCGCACTGTTCCCGCGCCTGAAGGAGCGTCGCGCCCAGCTCGCCGGTTCGCTCTCGGGCGGCGAGGCGCAGATGGTCGCGATGGGGCGCGGCATGATGAGCGAGCCGCGCATCCTGCTGATCGATGAGCCCTCGCTGGGCTTGGCCCCCGTGATCGTCAAGGAGGTCTTCGGCATCATCCGCCGCCTCAAGGCCGAGGGTGTCACCATCGCGCTGATCGAGCAGAACACGCATATCGCGCTCTCGGTCGCCGACCATGTCCATCTGATGCGCGCCGGCAAGCTGCTGCTCAGCCAGAAGGCGGCGCAGGTCGATCTCGACCGCCTGCACGATCTTTATCTCGCCCGCGAAGCCGGGTCGGCCCCTCTCTGATCCGGAGCACTTCATGGCCCTGCCCGCCTCATTATCCGATGCGCTCAGCCTTCCCGTCATCGGCTCGCCGATGTTCATCGTCTCGGGCCCCGAACTCGTCATCGCGCAATGCCTGAACGGCGTCGTCGGCTCGTTTCCCGCGCTGAATGCCCGGCCCGCCGACCAGCTCGATATCTGGCTGACCCGGATCAAGAGCGAGCTCGCCGCCGCCAAGGCCGCCGATCCGACGCGAAAAATCGCGCCCTTCGCCGTCAACCAGATCGTGCATGCCTCGAACGACCGGCTGATGCACGACATGCAGGCCTGTGTGCGCCATCAGGTGCCGATCATCATCACCTCGCTGCGCGCGCCAGGCGAGATCGTCGCCGCCGCCCATTCCTATGGCGGCCTCGTCTTCCACGACGTCACCAATATCCGCCATGCCCAAAAGGCGCTGGAGGCCGGCGTCGACGGGCTGATCCTGGTCTGCGCCGGCGCGGGCGGCCATGCCGGCATGCTCAGTCCCTTCGCGCTCGTCGGCGAGATCCGGCGCTTCTATGACGGCCCGGTCATCCTGTCGGGTGCGATCGCAACCGGTCAGGCGATCCTCTCGGCGCAGGCGATGGGCGCGGATCTGGCCTATATCGGCACCCGCTTCATCGCGACGCAGGAAGCCAATGCCGCCCAAGGCTACAAGGACATGATCGTCGGCACCTCGGCCGCCGACATCGTCTACACGCCGTATTTCACGGGCGTTCCCGGCAATTACCTGAAGCCCTCGATCGCGGCGCAGGGGCTTGACCCGGACGATCTGCCCCACGCCGACAAGACCAAGATGAGCTTCGGTTCGGGCACGGCCAAGGCCTGGCGCGACATCTGGGGCTCGGGCCAGGCCGTCGGCCTGATCGACGACGCGCCGCCGGTCGCCGCCGTGATCGACCGGCTGAAGGCCGAATATGCGCAGGCGAAAGCCGCGCTTTGCAGCCGCTGAACGAGGACGCGACAGCCATGACCGGATCCATCCTGAGCGAAATCGTGGCCCCGGGCGTGACCCAGATCACGATGAACCGGCCCGAGCGCAGGAACGCGCTCGACCGGGCGAGCTATGCCGGGCTGATCGAGGCGATCGGCGCGGCCGAAGCGGACGCGGACATCCGCGCAATCGTGCTGACCGGCGCTGGCGGCTGCTTCACCAGCGGCAACGACATCAAGGATTTCGCCGCCGCCTCCGACACTGGACCGCGCGTCGCGATCGACTTCCTCGGCGCGATCTCGACGGCGAAGAAGCCCATCGTCGCGGCCGTCGAGGGCTTCGCCGTCGGCATCGGCACCACCATGCTGCTGCATTGCGACTTAGCCTTCGCGGGCAAGGGCGCGAGCTTCCGCCTGCCCTTCGTCGCGCTGGGCCTCTGTCCCGAGGGCGGATCGAGCTATCTCCTGCCGCTGATCGCCGGCACCAAGCGCGCTGCCGAACTGCTGATGCTGGGCGAAGCCTTCGGCCCCGACGCAGCGCAGGAGGCAGGCCTCGTCAACGCCGTGGTGGCGGAAGGCGGCGCGCTTACGCTCGCGATCGAGAAGGCCCGTGCGCTGGCTGCGCTGCCCCCGGAATCGGTCGCGCTGACCAAGTCGCTGCTGAAGCGCGGCCACGCCGCCCATGTTGCGGAGACGATTTCGACCGAGGGCCGCCTTTTCGGCGAAAGGCTGTTGTCGGCCGAAGCCAGGGCCGCCTTCGCCGCCTTCCTGAAACGGTGAGGCGATGGAACTGGGCCTTCACGCAGGGTCGCGCCGCCGCATGACGAGGCGGCAGGACGAGATGGCCGATCCCGGCCAGGATCGCCATTTCGTCACGGCGCTGGCGCGCGGGCTCGATGTGCTGGCCTGCTTCAAGCGCGGCGAGCAGGCGCTCGCCAATTCCGAGATCGCGCAGCGCTGCGGGCTGGCGCGCTCGACGGTGTCGCGGCTGACCCATACGCTGACGCGGCTCGGCTATCTCCATCACGTCCCGGAATCGGGCAGCTACAGGCTGGGGACGGCGCTGGTCGCGATCGGGGCCAACGCGCTGGCCGGGCTCGATGTCCGCCATCTCGCGCGGCCCGGCATGCGCGATCTCGCCGCCTTCGCCAACGCCTCGGTGGGCTTGGGCGTCCGCGACCGACTCGGCATGCGCTACATCGAGTGCTGCCCGGGCGAGACATCCATCGCACTCAACATGGATGTCGGCTCGCGCGTCTCGATGGCGAGGAGCTCGATGGGGCGGGCCTATCTCGCCATCTGCGACGAGGAGGAGCGGCGCTCGATCATGGAGGACATCCGCTCCGTCGACGAAGCCGGCTGGCCACGCCTGCATGACGGCATCCAGCGCGCCCTCGACGACTATCGCGAACTGGGCTGCGCCCGCTCCTTCGGCGAATGGCGCGCGAATGTCAGCGCGATTGCCGTGGCCTTCCGTCCCGGCGGCGGCCTGCCGCCGATGTCGATCAATTGCGGCGCGCCGACCGCAATCCTCGATCGCGTCTTCCTGATGGAGGAGGTGCGGCCGCAGCTCGTAGCGCTGGCGGCCAGCCTGGAATGCGTGATGGGCTCGTGAGCGCGGTCGTCGAGATTCGCCCCATCGCGATGGCCGACATCGCAGGCTTTCGCGCCGCGCTCGATGCGGTCGCACGCGAGAAGCGCTTCCTGCTGTTCGATGAAGCTCCCTCGCTTGATCGGATGACCGCTTTCGTCGAGACCAACATCGCCGCGAGGAACCCGCAGTTCGTCGCCCTCTTCGACGGCATGATTGTCGGCTGGTGCGACATTCTTCGCGAGACCAGCCGGCCGCTGCGCAGACATTGCGGCGCGCTCGGAATGGGCATCCTGTCGTCCCATCGTGGCATGGGTATCGGAAGGCTGCTATTGGGACAGACCATGGTCGCCGCGTTCGATGCCGGCATCATGCGCATCGAGCTTACCGTGAGGAGCGACAACGACCGGGCGATCGCGCTCTATCGCGCCGCGGGCTTCGTCGAGGAGGGCCATCAGCGCAAGGCCGTTCTGGTCGACGGCCAATACCGGGACCGTTATCTGATGGCCTGTCTGGCTCTGGACCTCGCCATGACAACAGCGTGACTTGCCGATGACCACTCTCGACCTCCCCCTTGCAGGCATCCGCGTACTCGATCTCTCGCGCATCCTCGCCGGTCCGTGGTGCGGGCAGGTGCTGGCCGACCTCGGGGCGGATGTGATCAAGGTCGAGCATCCCGACCGAGGCGACGACACGCGCGACTGGGGCTTTCGACTGGGCGAGCGCAACACCTGCTATTTCAATAGCGTCAACCGCAACAAGCGCGCGATCGGCGTCGATGTCGGCAAGCCCGAGGGCCTCGCCATCGTCCGCGATCTCGCGGCCCAAAGCGACGTGCTGATCCAGAACTTCAAGACCGGCGGCGCCGACAAGCTCGGCCTCGGCTACGACGCCCTGAGCGCCCTGAACCCCGGGCTGATCTACTGCTCGATCGCCGGCTATGCCTCGAACGGGCCCGAAGCCACCCGCCCCGGCTACGACCTCGTGATCCAGGGCGAATCCGGCCTGATGGGCATGAACGGCAATGACGACCAGCCGCCGCTGAAATTCGGCGTCGCCATCGTCGATCTCTTCACCGGCCAGTTCTCGGCGCAAGCCATCCTCGCCGCCCTGATCCAGCGCGGCCGGACGGGGCGGGGCAAACACATCGAGATGGCGCTGTTCGACTGCGGCCTCTCCGTCACCTCCTATTACGGGCTGGAGGCGCTGGCGCTGGGCGAAAATCCGCCGCGTTACGGCAACGCCCATCCCTCGATCGTGCCCTATGGCGTGTTCGACGCCGCCGATGGGCCGCTGGTCATCACCGTCGGCAACAATGCCCAATATGAGCGCTTCTGCCGCACCGTGATCGAACGGCCCGATCTGGCTCAGGACGCACGCTTCGCCACCAACCTGCTGCGCACCCAGAACCGCCCGACCCTGCTGCCGATGATCGAGGCCGAGCTGAGGGCGAGGCCCCGCGCGCTGCTGCTGGAGCGGCTCGCAGCCAACGGCATTCCCTGCGGCGAGGTGCTGGGCCTGAACGAGGCGTTGCGTTCAGAGCGGGCGGCGCAGGCCGGTATGGTCAGCGACGACGCCGACAGCACCGCGACGCCCTCCGTGCTGTCCCCGCCCTACCGGCTCGACGGGGAGCGCACGCCGCTGCGCCATCGCCCGCCGGGACTGGGACAGGACACCGACGCAGTGCTTGGTGAGCTCGGGCTCGCACCCTCCCGGATCGCCGAACTCAAGAGCGGCGGCATCATCGGCTGAGGGCTTTCGCCTTTCGGCGTGGTTTTTTTGTGGGACCACGCCGTCATTCCGGACAAGCGGCGTAGCCGCGCAGATCCGGAATCCATCGTCGAGCGCTGTCGAGCCTTACGATGGATTCGGGGTCTCCGCTTCGCTGCGCCCGGAATGACGGCGTCAGGTCGACCCGAAGGCGAAGGGTTCCGACGGCCGTACCATCCTACAGCCCGCACACCACCGGCAGCGCCGATTTGCCGACCTTGTCGACAACCGCGCCGGTGCTGAGCTCCGCGCCCGTAGTCGCTGCGGGGAGCGACAGGCCGGCCTTGGCGAGCATGGCCTGAAGCGCCGCGCCATCGCTCAGCGCATAGGCGCGCTGCGGCGCGACGCCAGCGACCAGCAGCTTGTCGGACGGATTGGCGGTGACCAGCCCCGCCAGTCGCCCCTGGCGATCGAAGACCGGGCTGCCGGCCTGCCCGGGCTGGAGCGGCGCATAGACCGCAGGAGCGGCGCCGATGCGCACGCCTTGACCGGGCAGCGCCATCGCGGCCCGCTTGCCGGCATCATCGCCGAACGCCACCAGCACGAGATTTTCGCGCTCCGCCAGTGCGTCGGTGCGTAAGGCCGCTGTCGGAGCGGCACCCGCGCCGTCGAGATCGAGCAAGGCAAGTCCGCTCGCATCGTCCTTCACGCGCAGACGTGCCGACCGGCCGCCGGCCCGCAGCGAGCGGCAGCCCTCGATCGCGGATACAACCGTCAGTGCGACCTTGTCGGAGACGGCCAACGCCACGCCATAGCGCTCCGTCGGCCGCACGACGGGCGGCACGAGAGCAGGGGACTGCGGCGGCGGCGAGCCGGCGACGCTGGCGATCGCGCTCGACGGGGTCGCCGGCGCAGGCCCGGTCGGAAAGGGCTCGAAGCTCGATGCGATCGCGATGACGAGCCGATCGACCTCGGTCGCCACGGTCTTGTCGTAGCCGATCGAGAAACCGCGCAGACCCTGCGGACCGAGCGCCAATCGACGATAGAACTTGCCGGTCGGAGTTTCGCCGGTGACGACGAAGAAGTCCGGGCGCAGCAATTTGTAGGTGATCTTGCGGCCGGGATTGTTGGGGTTGACCAGCGTCGCCTTCTCGAAGATCGCCTCCAGCGGCTCACCCGGCGGGCTCGTGCTGGCGTCGAGCGTGACCTTGCCGTCGGCGCTCTGCCAGCGGCTGCCGCCGGTCGGCGTCGCCTCGCGCTTGGGCAGGACCCGTTCGGGGATGCCGATGCGGACTCCGGTGCGCTCATCGGTGATCACACGAAACCCCGCCGCCTGACGCGCCGCCTGTGCCGCCTGACTGAGGGCTTGCCGCTCCTGCGGCGTGAGCACGCCGTCGGCGGGGCCGCGCCCGGCCTTGAGGGCGTTGATGGCCCGAAAGGTGAGAGGGCCGAAGGAGCCGCTGGCGGCGGCGCTGAATTGGCCGGCCCAGATCAGATCGGTCTGGATCGCCTTGCGCTCGGCATCCGGCAGCGCCTCGAACGTCGCCTGCGCCGCGGCCATCTGCGGGCTCGCAGCCGGAGCCACGGGGGCCTGCGCCAGGGCTGCGCCAGCCAGCGCGACCGTGACAGGCGCGGCCAAGGCGAGGCGAAGGGCGAGCGCCAGTCCGGTACAGGGTTTGATCGCATTGGCCATCGCGCATCTCCAGCATGGAGCGAGGAGGCGCCATTGAGCGTCAGATCGCGCCGGCCCGCAACTGCGATCGCCGAGAACCCATCGTCACCTTTCGCATTGCGCCGGCAGACGGCGGTGATAGCCTGCCGGCCGGATCAAAGATGTCGTTGTGCCGACACGCAAGGCGCTGGAATCGACGCCTCGGATCGCCCGGAGAGGACCGACCATGACCCTGCTCGCCCGTCTCGCCTTGACCGTCGGACTGACACTCGCCGCGATGCCGGCCTTCGCCCAGAAGGCCTATGTCCGCAACGATCTGGCGGCTGATGGCGCGAGGCTCGAGGAGCGGCTGAAGCGCGAGGTCTCGGTCAGCGGCAGGCAATCGGCCGAGGCGCTGCGGATCGGCACCGTGGCGCTGGCGCGCGGCGACGCCCGCGCCGCCCTGCCCCAGGCCAACGCCGCCGTGGTCGCCGAGCCCACCAGTTCCGCCGGCTGGCGCCTGATGGCCAACGCCGCCAACGCGATCGAGCCGCGCGATTATCGCGAGCGCTGGGAGCTGCGCGAGCGCGCGATCACGGCGGCCTATCTCGCCTATAGCCGCGCCGCCACTCGTCCCGAGGAAGCCGCATCGCTGGGCGTCCTCGCCCGCACCTTCGAGAAAAACGAGCTCTGGCGGCCGGCGCTGACGACCTACCGGCTCAGCCTCGACCTCGCCGACAACGCGCCGCTGCGCACCGCCTATGAGGCCTTGCGCGAGACTCGCGGCTTCCGCCTGCTTTCCAACAAGGTCGACGCCGATGCGGCGAGCCCGCGCGCCTGCTTCGAATTCTCAGAACCGCTGGCGCGTGGCCGCGTTGATTTCGCGCCCTATGTCGCGATCTCCGGCGGCAAGGGCGATTTCGCTGTCAGCGCCGAGGACAAGCAGATCTGCGTCGACGGGCTCAGGCATGGCGAGCGCTACGCCTTCGTCATCCGCCAGGGCGTGCCCTCCGCCATCCCCGACGAGAAGCTGACGAAATCGGGCGATTACGAAGTCTATGTCCGCGACCGTACGCCATCCGTGCGCTTCACCGGCAAGAACTACGTGCTGCCGCGCACCGGCCAGCAGGGCGTGCCGGTGGTCTCGGTCAATGCCGACCGGCTCGATCTCGAAGTCATGCGCATCGGCGACCGCAACCTGATCAACTCGGTCCATTCCGAGGATTTCCTCGGCCAGCTCGGCAGCTACCAGTCGAAGCAGATCGCCTCCGACAAGGGCCAGACCGTCTGGACCGGCTCGATGGAGGTCAAATCGGAGCTGAACAAGGACGTCATCACCGCCTTCCCGGTGGTCGAGGCCGTCGGCGCGCTCAAAGCCGGCGTCTATGTCATGTTCGCCAAGCCGTCGGGCGGCAAGATCGCCGCGCCCGCCTCCGACGGCGATGGCGGCGACTATGACGACGGCTCGACCCGCGCGACGCAGTGGTTCGTCGTCTCCGATCTCGGCCTGACCTCGTTTTCCGGCCCAGACGGCGTCCATGTGCTGGTGCGCTCGCTCGCCGATGCCGCGCCGGTCGCCAATGCGGAACTCCGGCTCGTCGCCCGCAACAACGAGATCCTCGGCACCGCCCGCTCCGACGCCAACGGCTATGCCCGCTTCGACGCCGGTCTCGGCAAGGGCCAGGGCGGCAACGCGCCGGGTCTCGTCACCGTCGCGATGGGCGAGGATTACGGCTTCCTCGACCTCAAGCAGACGGCGTTCGATCTCTCCGATCGCGGCGTCAAGGGCCGCGTCGCGCCATCGGGGCTCGACGCCTATCTCTACACCGAACGCGGCGTCTACCGTTCCGGCGAGACGGTCTACCTGACCTCCCTGCTGCGCGACGCCAAGGGCGCGGCCGTCACCGGCCTGCCGCTGACGATTTCTGTCAAGCGGCCAGATGGCGTCGAATATCGCCGCCGGCAGGTCGAGGATCAGGGCGCGGGCGGGCGCGCCCATTCGATCCCGCTGTTGCCGGGCGCCGCGACCGGCACCTGGCGCGTGCAGGCCTATGCCGATCCCAAGGGACCGGCGATCGGCGAGGTCACCTTCCTCGTCGAGGATTATGTGCCCGAGAAGCTGGAGCTGACGCTGACGCCCAAGGCGCCGGTGCTGCAGGCCGGCCAGCCGGCCGAGATCGATGTCGCCGCCCGCTACCTCTATGGCGCGCCGGGCTCCGAGCTCGATGTCACCGGCTCGATGACGATCCGCGCAGCGGCCGCCAGCGCCATCCCGGGCTTTGCAGGCTATCAGGTCGGCCTGACCGACGAAGAATTCCAGCCGGTCCAGAGCGATTTCGAGGAAAGCACAACCACCGACGCCGCAGGCAAGGTCACCGTCGCCAACCCGGTGACGCAGCCGGAGACCAACCGGCCTCTCGAGGCCGAATTCGTCATCCGCGTCGGCGAGCCCGGAGGGCGCGCGATCGCCCGCACGGTGACTTTGCCGATCGTACCCAAGGGCGCGGCGATCGGCGTCAGGAAGCTGTTCAAGGATGGCGAGATCGGCAACGGCCAGACCGCCGGCTTCGAGGTCATCATGGCCAATGGCGATGGCCGCAGGCTGGCGCGGCCGGGCGTGAAATGGACGCTGTCCAAGGTCACGCGCAACTATCAGTGGTTCTTCCAGGACGGGCGCTGGAATTTCGAGGGCGTCAAGCAGACCCGCCGCGTCGCCGATGGCGAGATCGCGGTCTCGGCTACCGCCGCAGCGCCGATCTCGGCCGCCGTGCAATGGGGCAACTACCGCCTCGACGTTGCCGCCGATGGTCCCGATTCCACCGAGACCTCGGTCTCCTTCACCGTCGGCTACGAGGCCGACAAGACCGCCGACACGCCCGACGTGCTCGACGTCTCGCTCGACAAGGGCGCTTATGCGACTGGCGAGACCATGCAGGTCCGGCTCGCGCCCCGCTTCGCCGGCAAGGCGACGCTTGCGGTGATCAGCGACCGGGTCAACGAGATCCGCACCATCGACGTCGCCGCCAACGGCGCGACCGCGTCGATCCCGGTCAAGGCCGAATGGGGCGCCAGCGCCTATCTCGTCGTGCTCGCGCACAGGCCCATGGACACCGCCGCCCAGCGCCTGCCCGGGCGCGCCATCGGCCTGTCCTGGTTCCAGATCGGCAAGGAAAGCCGCACGCTGGCGCTCGATCTCGGCGCGCCGCCTCTGGTGCGCCCACTTTCGAAGCTGACGCTGCCGATCAAGGTCACCGGGGCGAAGGCCGGTGAGGACGCCTTCGTCACCGTGGCGGCCGTCGATATCGGCATCCTCAACCTGACCCGCTTCGAGAGCCCCGATCCGAGCAAGTTCTTCTTCGGCCAGCGCCAGATCGGCCATGAACTGCGCGACCTCTACGGCTATCTGATCGACGGCATGCAGGGCGTGCGCGGCGCGATCCGCACCGGCGGCGATGGCGCTGCGACCGCGCCCGGCGAAAAGCCGACGCAGGAGCCGCTCGCGCGCTATTCCGGCGTGGTCAAGGTCGGCGCAGACGGCATGGCCAGGATCGAGTTCGACCTGCCGGCCTTCAACGGCTCGGTCCGCGTCATGGGCGTGGCCTGGTCGGCCGGCAGCACCGGGCAGGCCTCGGCCGACGTGATCATCCGCGACCAGGTCGTGGCGCAGGCGACGCTGCCGCGTTTCCTCGCCATCGGCGACCAGTCGCGTTTCCACCTCGCGATCAACAATGTCGAGGGGCCGGCAGGCGCCTATGTCGTCGATCTCGACGTGCGCGGGCCTGTTCTCGTCGCAGCCGATGCGACGCGACGCACCGTCCAGCTCGCGGCGGGCGGCAAGACCCAGATGACGATCCCCGTCACGGCGGCAGGCCTCGGCCGCGCCGAATTCGACGTCAGGATCACGGGTCCCGGCGGCATCGGCACGGTGCAGAACCTCGCCGTGCGCGTACAGCCCTCGGCCAATACGATCGCGCGCCGGATCGTCCGGCCGATCCCAGGCAATGGCGGCGCGATCACGGTGTCGGCCGATCTGATGGCCGATCTCGTGCCGAATTCGGGCCAGGTCTCCGTCTCGGTCTCGCCTCTGGCCTCACTCGATGTGCCGGCGCTGCTGAAGTCGCTGGATCGCTATCCCTATGGCTGCACCGAACAGACGGTGAGCCGCGCGCTGCCGCTGCTTTCGGTGAATAAACTCGCCTCGCTGGAGAATCTGGCGCTCGACGCCAATGCCGACGAGCGCGTCAATGGGGCGATCGAGCGCGTGCTGGCGCGGCAGGGCGGCAATGGCTCCTTCGGGCTCTGGAGCGTCGGCGGAGAGGATCTCTGGCTCGACGCCTTCGTCGCGGACTTCCTGACACGGGCCCGCGAGCGCCAGATCGCCGTGCCGCAGGTCGCCTTCAACCTCGCCCTCGACCGGCTGCGCAACCAGGTCGTCAACACGAGCGAGATCAACAAGGAGGAGGCCGCCGGGATCGCCTATGCGCTCTATGTCCTCGCCCGCAACGGCCGGCCGGTGATGGGCGATCTGCGATACCTCGCCGACAACAAGCTGAAGGATTTCGCGACCCCGCTGGCGCGCGGGCAGATCGGCGCGGCGCTGTCGCTGCTCGGCGATCGCGGCCGTGGCCGCGCCGCCTTCACCAGCGCGCTGGCGAGCCTGCAGGAAACCCGCGACGACGGCTTCTCGCGGCCCGACTACGGCACGCGCCTTCGCGATGGCAGCGCCGTGCTCGCCTTGATCGCGGAGGCCAATGGCGAGCGCGCCGACATCAGCCGCGCGGCCGCGATCGTCGACAGCGCGCGCGCCGCATCGAACTACACCTCGACGCAGGAGCAGATGTGGATGGTCGTCGCCGCCCAGGCGTTGGCCAAGGACGCGGAGGGCATGTCGCTCGTCGTCGACGGCGCGGAGCGCAAGGGCGCGCTCTACCGCACCCTCTCCGCCGAGGCGCTTGAGGCCAAATCCCTGACAGTCGCCAATCCCGGCGCGACGACGGCGCAGGCGGTGATCACTGTTGCGGGCATCCCGACCGGCGCCGAACCCGCGCTGAACAGGGGCTTCGGACTGGAGCGGGTGATCTACACGATGAAGGGCGAGAAGGCCGATCCCACCCGCCTGCGCCAGAACGAGCGCTATGTCGTGGCGCTCAACATAACCGAGCCGAACCCGCGTTATGGCCGTGTCCTGCTGGTCGACCCCGTACCCGCCGGGCTCGAGATCGAGAACGCCAATTTGACGGAGGGCGCTTCGGTCGCCGGGCTCGACTGGCTGAAGCAGGAGGTCTCGCCGGTTCACACCGAAGCGCGCGATGACCGCTATGTCGCAGCCTTCGACCGCCCCGGCAATACGACCCAGAAGCTCGCCTTCACCGTCGCCTATATCGTCCGTGCGGTCTCGCCCGGCCGCTATGTCGCGCCGGCCGCCGTGATCGAGGATATGTACCGGCCCGATCGCTTCGGCCGGACGGCGTTCGGGACGGTCGACATCGCCTCGGCGCGATAGACCCGCAGCGATGGCGCGCGGCAAACAGATGGGCGCGACCGAGCCTTCTCTCCCGGGGGGAGGAGGCCGCGCCCCGCGTTTCCGCAAGCTGAAGATCGCGATTGCCTGCTGCGCCCTCCTCCTCACGGCCGCCACCGCCACCCTCCTGCACTACGCCTCGACACTGCCTCCCCTCGACCTCGCGGCGGCATCCGAGCGCTCGACCGTGGTGCTCGACCGCGAAGGCAAGCTGTTGCGGCCGTTTCTGACCGAGGACGGGCGCTGGAAGCTTCCGGTGACGGCTGATGACGTCGATCCGCGCTATCTCGCCATGCTCAAGGCTTATGAGGACCGGCGTTTCKACAGCCATTCCGGCATCGACTCGCTAAGCCTCGCCCGCGCCGCCGCGCAGATGCTGACGAGCGGCCGCATCGTCTCCGGCGGCTCGACGCTGACCATGCAGGTCGCGCGCCTGCTGGAGCCAAGGGAAGAGCGCTCGCTTTCTGTCAAGCTGCGCCAGGCGGTCCGCGCCTTCGAACTCGAACGGCGCTTCGACAAGAAGCAGATCCTCGATCTGTATCTCACGCTCGCACCCTTCGGCGGCAATCTCGAAGGGGTCCGCGCCGCGAGCCTCGCTTACTTCGGCAAGGAGCCGAAGCGCCTCTCGACGGCGGAAGCGGCCTTGCTCGTCGCCCTGCCGCAATCGCCGGAGACGCGCCGGCCCGACCGTTTCGAGCAGACTGCCCGCAAGGCCCGCGAGCGCGTCCTCGCCCGCGTCGAGGCCGCGGGCCTCGTAACCGCATCGGAAATTACGGCCGCCCGCGAGGAACCGCTTCCCATCGCGCGAAAGCCCTTCCCCAATCTGGCGCCCCATCTCGCCGAGCGGGTGGTGGCGGAAGCCCCGAACGATCAAGCGCATCGCCTGACCATCGACGCCCGCCTGCAGGCCAATCTGGAAGGCTTGGCCCGCGAGCGCAGCCTGGGCCTGGCTTCGCAGGTCTCGATCGCGATCCTCGTCGTCGACAACGAGACCGGCGAGATCCGCGCCTCGGTCGGCGGCGTCGATTATTTCGCCGCCGAACGCGCCGGCTCGCTCGACCTGACGCGGGCTCTACGTTCGCCCGGCTCGGCGCTGAAGCCCTTCATCTACGCGCTCGCCTTCGACAACGGCATCGCCCATCCCGAGACCATGCTGGAGGACAGGCCGGCGCGTTACGGCATTTATGTGCCGGAGAATTTCGATCTGACCTTCCAGGGCATGGTCAGCGCGCGCAAGGCGCTCCAGCTCTCGCTGAACGTGCCGGCCGTCGAGCTGCTTTCGGCGCTCGGCCCGCAGCGCTTCCTGTCGCGGCTGCGCGATGCCGGCGCCGCCATTGCCATGCCGAAGGAGGGCGGAGCGCCCGGCCTCGCCATCGGCCTCGGCGGACTCGGCATCACGCTGCAGGACCTGACCCGGCTCTATGTCGGGCTGGCGCGCGGCGGCGAGATGACGCCGTTGAAGGTGAGGGCAGACGCGACAACCGCAGACCCGCCGCAGCGCCTCGTCGACCCTGTCGCGGCCTGGTATGTCGCCGACACCCTGCTCGGCGCGCCGCCGCCGCTCAATGCCACGCCCGGCCGCATCGCCTACAAGACCGGCACCTCCTATGGCTATCGCGACGCCTGGGCCGTGGGCTTCGACCGCAGGCACACCATCGGCATCTGGGTCGGCCGGGCTGACAACGGCGCGGTGCCCGGCCTCGTCGGACGGGTCGTCGCGGCCCCCATTCTGTTCGACGCCTTCGCGCGGCTCGGCATAGACCCGCGACCGTTCCAACAGCCGCCGGACGCGATCGTCTCCACAGCGGCGCATCTGCCGCCGCCTCTGCGGCATCTGCGGCAGGACGTGCCCAAGACCGTCGCGGCGATGACGACGCCGGCGCTGAGGCTCGCCTTCCCGCCCGAAGGCGCGAAGATCGACCTTGCGGCGTCCGCCCTCGACGGCCGGAGCCAGCTCAACCTCAAGGTCGCGGGCGGCGCGCCGCCCTATACCTGGCTGGTCGACGGCGCGCCCGTGCTGGAGCCGACCAGGCGTCGCGAGGCCGCCTGGCAACCAGCCGGCAAGGGCTTCGTCCGCATATCCGTCATCGACGGAACCGGCGCGAGCGAGAGCGTGTCGGTCAGGCTGCAGTAAGCAGCGTCAGAGCCCCAGCGCGCTCAGGCCCGGATAGTCCGCCGGCCTGATCCGGTCCTCCCAGAGGAATTTGCGCTCGCTCTCCGGGATCGGCACGTCGTTGATCGAAGCCTCGCGACGGCGCATCAGGCCGTTCTCGTCGAACTCCCACTGCTCGTTGCCATGCGAGCGGAACCAGTTGCCGGCATCGTCGTGGTGTTCGTAGGCGAAGCGCACCGCGATCCGGTCATGATGAAAGGCCCAGACCTCCTTGATCAGGCGATACTGGATTTCCTTCGCCCATTTGCGCTCTAGGAAGGCGACGATCGCCTCGCGCCCGGAGAAGAACTCGGAGCGATTGCGCCAGCGGCTGTCGGCCGTATAGGCGAGCGAGACCCGCTGTGCGTCGAGCGAGTTCCAGGCGTCTTCCGCCATGCGCGCCTTCTGCGCGGCGGTCTCGACCGTGAAGGGCGGCAATGGGGGGCGTTGCGGTTGCGACATCTGGTCTCCTTTGGCGGAAGCCCGATCAGATGCGGAAATCGCGCGCCGCGCAATCGGGAGCGCAACGCGGATGGCGCATTGCGTGATCAGCCGGCGATCACGCTGCGCAGGAGCATCGCGACGCAGGAGCGGACATAAGCCTTGCGTTCGGACGGGGATGCGGCCTCGACACCGAGCAATCCCCGAACCTGATGGAAACCGCGCAGCATGCCGATGAACTGCTCGGCCATCCGCCGCGCCGTCGCCTGGTCAATCGGGCTCGCGAGACCATCACGCAGTTGTGACCGCTCGGTCAGAACGCTCGAAAGATCGTCGATCATGCGCCGGGCGCCGGCTTCATATGCCGCGCGTCCGATCTCGGGAAAGCGCACGGAGACGGTCAGCACGAGGCGGTAGAGATCGAGCGATGCGGGATGCAGCAGCATCGCGAGGGTTTCGTCGCCGAGACGGTTCAGCACGCTTTCCAGATCGGTGTCGGCCTTGCGCGGGGTCCGCAGCGGGATCGTCAATTTCTCCGTCAGTTCCGCGCTGATCGCCCGGAACAGCGCCTTCTTATCGGCGAAATGGCTGTAGATCGTCTGCTTGGATACGCCGGCGCGCTGGGCGATCTGGTCGAGACTGGCGCGGTCGAAACCCTCCGCCAGGAACGTTTCTTTGGCGGCCTCGGTGATGGCACTGTGCTTGTCGGGCCGGGACATCTCCGCCGGCATGCGCGCGGGAGATGGCGTATCGCCGGAAGCGGCGATGGAAGAGTTGGCCTCAGTCATGCTTCCGCCCATATAGGCCCTTATCAAACTGGACCGTCCAGTCTAGATTAGCCATGTGATTTCGGAGCGTCCAGTCCCATGAAGCGGTTCGTCCTTCTCGTCCTGACCGCCGTTCTGGCGGGTGGTGGCTATTACGGCTACCGCGCCTATCAGGCGAGCTTCCAGCCTGCGCAGGCGCGCGCCGCCGTTCCGCCACAGCCTGCCGCAGTTCCCGTCGAGATCGGCAAGATCGAGGTCGCAACCGTCAATGACGAGGTCGAGGCGCTGGGCACGCTCGCGGCTGACGAATCGGTGGTGATCGCGCCCGAGATCGCCGGCCGCGTCGTGGCGCTGGGCTTCAGGGAGGGCGAGCGCGTCCAGAAGGGCCAGGAGCTCGTCAAGCTCGACACCGCCATTCTCGATGCCGAACTGAAGCAGCTTCAGGCCGAACTCAGCCTGGCGCGCGACACCTTCCAGCGCAACCAGTCGCTAGTCCAGCGCGGCGCGGGCACGCAGGTGGCGCTGGAGCAGGCGACGGCGCAGCTCGCTTCCGCCGAGGCCAAGGTCCAGCTCTCGCAGGCGAAACTGGCGCAATCGACCATTCTGGCGCCGTTCAACGGGGTCGTCGGCCTGCGCTCGGTCAGCGTCGGCGACTATGTCTCGGTCGGCAAGACGCTGATCACGCTGACCAACATCGACCCGATCAAGGTCGATTTCCGCGTCCCCGAGA
Source organism: Allobosea sp. P2_A10 (assembly GCF_056405115.1). Lineage (NCBI taxonomy): Bacteria > Pseudomonadati > Pseudomonadota > Alphaproteobacteria > Hyphomicrobiales > Alloboseaceae > Allobosea > Allobosea sp. P2_A10. The sequence goes on from NZ_JBFUCS010000001.1 coordinate 747,312, forward strand.
TTTTCCTGGCGCGCGTCAAGGTCGACCAGCCGATCCAGATCAAGGTCGACGCGGTGCCGGGCAAGGCTTTTGCCGGCAAGATCTTCGCGATCGACCCGGTCGTCGATGTCAACGGCCGCGCCATCAGGCTGCGCGCCGCGGTGCCCAACACGGACCTCGTGCTGAAGCCCGGCCTGTTCGCCCGCATCGTCATCGTCGTCGACCAGCGTGAGAACGCCCTGATCGTGCCGGAGACGGCAGTCGTGCCCGACGGCGTCGGCAAGATCGTCTACGTCGTCGAGAACGGCAAGGCCAAGCGCGTCACTGTCGAGCTCGGCAAGCGCCTCCCGGGCAAGGTCGAGATCATCAAGGGGCTCAACGCCCAGATGCAGCTCGTCAGCGCCGGCCAGATGCGGCTGCGCGAGGGCTCGGTGGTGGCGATCAAGAATGCCCCTCCCGCCGTCCAGACCAGCGCGACGGAAGCGGCCAAGCCGAGCGCCCTGCAATGAGCCTGTTTGAACTCTTCGTCCGCCGGCCCGTCCTCTCGACGGTGCTGAGCCTGCTCGTCATGCTCATCGGCATCGTCTCCTATGGCCGCCTGACGGTGCGCGAATATCCCAATATCGACGAGCCGATCGTCTCGGTGCGGACGACCTATACCGGCGCCTCGGCCGAGATCATCGAGACGCAGGTCACGCAGATCCTCGAGAACTCGATCGCCGGCATCGAGGGCATCGAGATCATCTCCTCGACCAGCCGTCAGGAGAGCAGCAACATCTCCGTGCGCTTCCGCCCCGATGTCGATCCCGACGTTGCGGCGTCGGACGTGCGCGACCGGGTCAGCCGCGTGCGCGGCCGCATGCCCACCGAGATCGACGAGCCGATCATCGCCAAGGTCGAGGCCGATGCGCAGCCGATCATGTATCTCTCGCTGGTCAGCTCGCGCCACAATCCGCTCGAACTGACCGATTTCGCCGACCGCTTCATCACCGACCGCGTCCAGAACATCACCGGCGTCGCCGAGGTCCGCATCCAGGGCGAGCGCCGCTACGCCATGCGGATCTGGCTCGATCGCGCCCGGATGGCCGCCTACACCATCACCGTGCAGGAGATCGAGGCGGCGCTGCGGGCGCAGAACGTCGAAATTCCCTCCGGCCGCATCGAGAGCAACAACCGCGAATTCACGGTCCTCTCGCAGACCAGCCTGACCACGCCCGAGCAGTTCGAGCAGATCGTCGTCAAGGACGTCAGCGGCTTCTCCGTGCGTATGCGCGACATCGCCAGGGTCGAGCTCGGCGCGCTCGCCGAACGCAACGCGGCCTGGTTCGCCGGCAAGCCGTCCGTTACTATCGGCATCGTCAAGCAGGCGACCGCGAACCCGCTCGACGTGTCCTCGGGCATCCGCGCTGCCCTGCCCGAGATCATCAGCGACCTGCCCGACGGCATGTCGATCGAGACCTCCTACGACACCTCGATCTTCATCGACCGCTCGATCCAGGCGGTCTATCACACCATCGCCGAGGCGGTGGCGCTCGTCGTCCTGATCATCTTCCTGTTCCTGCGCTCGGCGCGCGCGACGCTGATCCCGCTGGTGACGATCCCGGTTTCGCTCGTCGGCTCCTTTGCGCTGATGTACGCCTTCGGCTTCACCGTGAACACGCTGACGCTGCTTTCGATGGTGCTCGCCATCGGCCTCGTCGTCGACGACGCGATCGTGGTGCTGGAGAACGTCCATCGCCATATCGAGGACGGCATGGAGCCCAACAAGGCCGCCGTGCGCGGCATCAACGAGATCGCCTTCGCGGTCATCGCGATGACGCTGACGCTGGTCGCGGTCTATGCGCCGATGGCGTTCTCGACCGGGCGCACCGGCAAGCTCTTCGTCGAATTCGCGCTGACGCTGGCCGGCGCGGTGCTGGTCTCGGGCTTCGTCGCGCTGACGCTGACGCCGATGATGTGCGCCAAGCTGCTCAGGCACGAGGACTCGCATGGGCGGATCTACAATCTGCTCGAAGCCGCGTTCGAGGCGATGTCGCGCGGCTACCGGCGCTCGCTGCGCGCGGCGCTGTCGATGCGGCCGGTCATCGTTCTGCTGGCCGTGCTGGTCGCCGGCAGCGGCTACTTCTTCTTCACCGGCCTGCGCTCGGAGCTTGCGCCTGTCGAGGACCGCGGCACGATCACCGCGATCGGCGTCGCCCCCGAGGGCGCGACGCTGAACTTCACCGCCGACTATGCCCGCCGCGTCGAGGACTATTTCAAGAATATCCAGGAGGTGCAGAACTACCTCGTCATCGTCGGCTTCCCCGACGTGACCCGCGCCATCGCGTTCGCCCGGCTGAAGCCCTGGGAGGAACGCACCCGCAAGCAGCAGAACCTCGTGACCGAGATCAACCGCGGCCTCTCCCAGATCCCCGGTATCCGGCTTTTCGCCACCAACCCGCCCTCGCTCGGCGGCGGCGGCGCCAACAGCAAGCCGATCGAATTCGTGCTGCGCTCGGCCGAGCCCTATGAGCAGATCAAGGCCTATGTCGACCAACTGCTCGCCGAGGTCGCCGGCAATCCCGCGCTGACCAATCTCGAATCGAATCTGATCCTCGACAAGCCGCAGCTCAGGGTCTCGATCGACCGCCAGCGCGCGGCCGATCTTGGCGTCGGCGTCGATGTCATCGGCCGCACCATGGAGACGCTGCTGGGCGGCCGGCAGGTGACGCGCTTCAACATGAACGGCGAGCAGTACGATGTCGTGCTGCAGGTCGCGAGCCAGGATCGCAACACGCCCCAGGACATGAACTCGATCTATCTGATGGGGCGCGGCGGCCAGACGGTGCAGCTCTCAAGCCTGGTCTCGATCACCGAGAACGTCGCGCCAAAGGAGCTGATCCGCTTCAACCAGCTGCGCTCGGCGACGATCACAGCCGTGCCAGGGGCGGGCTATTCGCTCGGCGACGCGCTGGCCGTGCTGGAGCAGGGGGCGGCCAAGGTGCTGCCCGCAACGGTCCAGATCGACTATTCCGGCCAGAGCCGCGAGTTCAAGCAGTCGGGCTCCTCGATCGCGATCGTCTTCCTGCTCGCGCTCGGTTTCATCTATCTGGTGCTGGCGGCACAGTTCGAGAGTTTTGTCGATCCGGTCGTCATCATGGTCTCGGTCCCGCTCTCGCTGACGGGCGCATTGGCGGCGCTGTATTTCACCGGCGGCACGATGAACGTCTACAGCCAGATCGGCCTTATCACTCTCGTCGGACTGATCACCAAGCACGGCATCCTGATCCTCGAATTCACCAACCAGCTGCGTGAGGAAGGCAAGGAGACGCTGGACGCTCTGGTCGAGGCGGCCGAGCTCCGGCTTCGGCCGATCCTGATGACCACCGGCGCGATGGTGCTGGGCGCGGTGCCCCTCGCTCTCGCCTCGGGCGCCGGCGCGGAAAGCCGCTCGCAGATCGGCTGGGTCATCGTCGGCGGCATGAGCTTCGGCACCTTGCTGACGCTCTATGTCGTGCCGGTCGCCTACACCTATCTGGCGCGGGCCAAGCGGACCGTCCATGACGCGGCGTCCGCACATGCCGGGCCCCATCCGCAGCCGGCCGAATAAGGGACATAGCCCCAGGAGCGCGTTGACCGGACGGTTCCGCTGACGCCGCTGTCACCAGTCTGTCATCTGCCGCCGATATCGCTTTTGCCAGTGCAAGGGCGTGAGACGCGACAGCGATGAGCTGCATCGCGACACGGTCATGCCTCCCATGACCGAGAGACCTCGCATGCTGCGCATCGAAGGCCTGAGCAAGCGCTTCAGCGGCAAGCCCGCCGTCGACAATGTCACGCTCTCCATCCCCAAGGGCGAGATGGTCGGCATCATAGGCCGCTCGGGCGCCGGCAAATCGACCCTGCTGCGTATGATCAACCGCCTCGCCGACGCCAGCGAAGGCAGGATCGTCTCCGGTGATCGCGACGTCACCGCGCTGAAGGGTTCGGCGCTGCGCGCCTGGCGTCGCGACACTGCGATGATCTTCCAGCAGTTCAACCTCGTCGGTCGGCTCGACGTCCTGACCAATGTGCTGCTCGGCCGGCTGAATCATCGCTCGGCCGCACTGACGCTGGTCAAGAGCTTCTCCCAGGACGACAAGATCCGCGCCATCGCCGCGCTCGAGCGCCTCGACATGGGCCATCTCCTTGCCCAGCGCGCCGAAACGCTGTCCGGCGGCCAGCAGCAGCGCGTCGCCATCGCCCGCGCGCTGGTGCAGGAACCGCAGATCATCCTCGCAGACGAGCCGATCGCCTCGCTCGACCCACGCAATACCCAGGTCGTGATGGACGCGCTGTTCCGCATCAACCGCGAGGACGGCATCACCGTGATCTGCAATCTCCACCATCTCGATATCGCGTCGAAATATTGTGACCGGCTGATCGGCATGGCGGCCGGCAAGGTCGTCTTCGACGGCCCGCCGCATCAGTTGACCAGCGAGGTCGCCGCCCAGCTCTACGGCATCGAGGCCAAGGACGCCGGCGCCGACGCGCTCGATCAGCTCGACGCCATCGCCGCATCGGAAGCCCAGCGCGCCCGCCAGAACGTCGCCTGACCGGGCTCCATGCCCGGCAAGCCCGAATCCACGCCTGCAAGAACGATCACCAACAGGAGCAGATCATGCTGACCCGTCGTCATACCCTCACCCTTGCCGCCGCCGGCTTTGCCGCCTCGCTTGCCGCGCCCGCCTTCGCGCAGGACTGGAAGGCGAAATATCCCGAGATCATCTTCGCGATCATCCCGGCCGAGAACGCGTCCGGCGTCGTCGAGCGCTACACCCCCTTCGTCAACTACCTCGCCAAGGAACTGGGCACAAAGGTCACGCTGCGCATCGCCAGCGACTATGCCGCCCTGATCGAGGGCCAGCGCGCCGGCAACATCCATATCGGCATGTACGGCCCCTCCTCCTTTGCCCGCGCCCTGATGACCGGCGCCAAGATCGACGCCTTCGCCATCGAGACCAACCTCGACGGCACCAAGGGCTACTATTCGGTCTTCTACGTGAAGAAGGATTCGCCCTACCAGAAGATCGAAGACCTCAAGGGCAAGAACCTCGGCCTCGTCGATCCCAATTCGACCTCCGGCAACAACGTGCCGCGCTTTGCGCTCGACGGCATGAAGATCGAGCCCGAGACCTATTTCTCTAAGGTCGTCTACACCGGCAGCCACGAGAACGCGGTCATCGCGCTCGGCCAGGGCACCGTCGACGTCGCCGCCAACTGGTGGAACGACGAGCAAGAATCCAACCTCCTGCGCATGTCGCGCAAGAACATGGTCAAGGCCGAGGATTTCCGGATCATCTACAAGTCCGAGCAGATCGTGAACTCGCCGATGGCCTACCTCACGGACCTGCCGACCGACCTCAAGACCAAGATCCGCGACACGGTGCTGAACCTCGCCACCAAGGACAAGGTCGCCTTCGACAAGATCTACGAGGGCAAGCAGGGCCCGCTCGTCGCCGTCGACAACAAGGCCTACGACCCGATCATCGAACTGAACAAGTTCGTCGACGCTCTCCGCAAGAAGAAGTCCTCGTAAGGTTTTCTGGCCCGACTCAAAACCAGCTGGCGCGAGGAACCCTCTCCCGGAGGGAGAGGGCAGGTTGAGGGGTCGAACGTTCTCCGCATGAGACGTCACCTCGCCGCCGCGTGCGATTGGCTTCGTGCCTGGCTGGTCAAAGGACCCACACCTCACCCCTGCCCCTCTCCTTACAGGAGAGGGGTTCCCCGCGCCCAATCGGCAACGGATCCGCATTGCAATGACCCTCGCGATCGACCGCAACGACCCCGCGATCCGCGCCCATTCCGAGACCTACGCCCACGCCATGTCGGCAAAGCGCCGGCAGACGCTGATCGGCGTCGCGATCTTTGCAGCCCTGGTCTGGCTTGCCGCTCTCGGCTCGGAGGTCGATCCCGGCAAGTTCATCGAGAACGCATGGCGCTTTCCGAAATACATCCTCGAGACCATGCCGACCCTGCGCTGGGCGACGCTTAGCGCCGACATGGCCGAGTGGTTCTGGGGCATCAAAGGCTGGCTCAAGCTGCTCTGGCAGACCATCCTGATCGCCTATACCGGCACGATCCTCGGCGCGGTCGGCGGCTTCCTGCTTTGCTTCGTCGCCGCCGCCAATCTCGGACGTTCGGGCTGGCTGCGTTTCGCCACCAAGCGCTACCTCGAATTCTGCCGCACCGTCCCCGAGATCGTCTTCGCGCTGATCTTCGTCATCGCCTTTGGTCTGGGCCCGCTGCCCGGCGTTCTGGCCATCGCGATCCACACCACCGGCGCAATGGGCAAACTCTTCTCCGAAGTCGTCGAGAACATCGACATGAAGCCGGTCGACGGCCTGACCGCGACCGGGGCGGGCTGGTGGCAGACGATCCGCTTCGCGGTGGTGCCGCAGGTACTCTCCAACTTCGCCAGCTACTCGCTGCTGCGCTTCGAGATCAATGTGCGCGGCGCCTCGATCATGGGTTTCGTCGGAGCAGGCGGCATCGGCCAGGATCTGATCGAGGCGATCCGGAAATTCTACTTCACCGACATCAGCGCCATCCTGCTGCTGATCATCGTGACGGTGATGCTGATCGACTACGGCACCGAGCGCCTGCGCCACGCTCTCCTCAGCCTGGAGCATGGCCGATGAGCCTCGCCCTCTCGCCCGATGACCGCGCGGCGATCGTCGCCCGCCACAAGGCCGCGATCGACGGCTCGCTGAAGACGCGCCTGATTACGATCGCGGTCGTCACCGCGCTCGTGGGGCTGTTTGGCTACGGGCTCGCCTCGCTCGAGGTCTCGTTCTGGCGAATCGTCTCCGGCTTCGGCAATCTCGGCACCTTCGTCGTGCTGATGCTGCCGCCCGATCCCGGCTCGCTGGCCCGCGCCATGCTCTTCGTCAAGGCGTTGTTCGAGACGATCGCGATCGCCTTCCTCGGCACGATCCTGGCCGCCATTCTCGCCTTCCCGCTCGGCTTCATCGCAGCCCGCAACGTCGTCGCCAACTCGGTCGTGCATTTCCTGGCGCGGCGCTCGCTCGACACGGTGCGCGGCGTCGATGCCCTGATCTGGGCGCTGATCTGGGTCAATGTCGTGGGTCTCGGCCCCTTCGCCGGCATGCTCGCGATCATGACCAGCGATCTCGGCGCGTTCGGCAAGCTCTATTCGGAAGCGATCGAGTCCGCCGACCGCAAGCCCGTCGAGGGCGTGACCTCGCTTGGCGGAAGCAAGCTGCACGAGATCCGCTTCGGCCTGATTCCGCAGGTGCTGCCGGTGATCGCAAGCCAGGTGCTCTACTACATCGAATCCAACACCCGCTCCTCGACCATCATCGGCATCGTCGGCGCGGGCGGCATCGGGCTCTATCTGGCCGAGACCATCCGCACGCTGGAATGGCAACAGGTTTCGTTCCTGATCCTGCTGATCCTCGCCGCGGTGACGGCGATCGATTTCCTGTCGAGCAAGCTACGCTTTGCGATCATCGGGCAAAGGGCTGAGTAGCCCTTTCCTTCGTCCTCAAGGGAGAAGGATTGCTCACTCCGCGAACGGTTCGACCACCATCTCCATGCGCTCTCCGGCGAAGACGCTGTCGACGAGGTGGATCGGCGTCAGGTCGGGCAGCGCGTCGACCGCCATCGAGACCATCACGGCGGCGCCAGGCGCGATCTCGAGCAGCGCGGCCTCACGCTCGCTGGCGAGCCTCGCCGCCAGCCGCGTCGAGCGCCGGACATAATCGTCGATGCCCACCGCCCTGAACGCCGCCGTCATTGAGGCATCCGCCTTTCGATAGACCTCGTCGAAGCCCGGAAAACGCGCGACCGAGAGCCAATGCGTGCCCGTCCCCATCGGGGTGCTGTCGGCGAGGCTCAAGCCCTCCAGCCGCCACAGCGGCGCGCCGGCCTTGAGGCCTAGCTGCGCGCATGTCTCGACATCGCCCACGACCTGCTCCGCCGACAGCATGCGGCTGGAGGCGGAGATGCCGAGTTTGCCGAAATTGGCGCGCATGCTGACGCGCCGGCCGATCGGATAGGGCAGACGCCTCGCACTGACCTGCGTGCCGCGTCCGCGCGAGACCGAAACCAGCCCCTGCTCGGCAAGATGGCGGAAGGCCTGCCGCACGGTATGCCGATGCACGCCAAAGCGCTCCGCCAGCGCGACCGAGGCCGGCAGGGTGTCGCCCGGTGCGTAAGTCCCCGTCTCGATCTCGGCCGCGAGGCTGTCGGCGATCCGCCGCCAGGCGGTGCCCACATCGGTCGCCTGATCCGTCACAGAAATGTCGCCCAAAATGTATAGACCTTTCCGCGCAAGGCGGCTATTATAGTCTAGACATTAGCGAGTGGCCAGACGACGCATGACGACGACCCAACGCTCCGAACGACAAGGCTGGATGGCGGTTCTCGCGCGCGCCACGCGCGCCGAGATCGAAGCGCTGGCTGGTAGCGACCTGCCGGCTCACGACCTGCTCAAGGCGCCCGAAACCGGCACGGTCATGGTCGAAGGCCGCGCTGGCGGCGCAGGCCGGCGCTTCAATCTTGGCGAGGCGACGGTGACGCGCTGCGTCGTCAGGCTCGAAGATGGCGCGATGGGGTTTGCCTATGCGCTCGGCCGTGACGGCCGGAAGGCAAGGCTCGCCGCGATCCTCGACGCAAGGTTGCAAGGCGAAAATGGGGGCGGCGCTCTCCATGAGGGCGTGAGGGATCTCGCCAGTCGGCAAGCCGCGGCGCGCGACCTCGCCTCGCGCAAGGCGGCTGCCACCAAGGTCGATTTCTTCACACTGGTCAGGGGCGCGTGATGGCACCGACGATAACGGCGGGCTTTTCGGAGCCGGTGTTCCAGTCGCAGGCGGCGTTTCGCAGTCTTCTCGCAGCACTCTCCGAGCCGGGCCTCGTCCAGACCCTGCCTGCAGCGATCGCGCCGCCGCAGGGACTGAACGCGGCCACCGCCACAGCCCTGCTGACGCTCGCGGACTACGAGACGCCGATCTGGTTGCCCCAGGTGCTGCGCGAGGGCGCGGCCGGCGCGTGGCTGCGCTTCCATTGCGGCGCGGCGATCCTCGCCGAGCCGACAGGGGCCGCCTTCGCCGTCATCGACGGAGCCGCTCAAGCCCCGCTGCTGGCAGCTTTCGATGCCGGCCACGACCAGTTTCCCGATCGCTCGGCAACGATCTTCGTGCAATGCGCGGCGCTGACAGGTGGGGCTCCGGTTACCCTGAGCGGCCCCGGCATCGAGGACTCGCGCTGCATCGCGCCGCAGGGGCTGCGGACAGATTTCTGGGACGAGGTCGCCGCGAATTCCGAACTGTATCCACTTGGAATCGATCTCGTGCTGAGCTGCGGCGACGCCCTGATCGGCCTGCCGCGCACCACGCAGATCCGGGAGATCGCCTGATGTATGTCGCGGTCAAGGGCGGCGAGGCCGCTATCCTCGCCACGCATGATCTGGTCGCCGAGGCGCGCCGGGGCGACGAGGCCGTGCCGGAAATTTCGGTCGCGCAGATCCGCGAGCAGCAGGGTCTCGCCTGTGCCCGCGTCATGAACGAGGGCTCGCTTTACGACATGGATCTCGCGGCGCTGGCGTTGAAGCAGGCGCAGGGCGATGTCATCGAGGCCGCCTTCCTGATGCGCGCCTATCGCACGACGCTGCCACGCTTCGGCTCGTCGGAGCCGGTCGATACCGCAGCGATGGCGATCCGCCGCCGCGTCTCGGCGACCTACAAGGATCTGCCGGGCGGACAGGTGCTCGGGCCGACCTATGACTACACCCACCGTCTGTTCGATTTCGCGCTGATGGACGACGCTGAAAGCGACGTCGTCGCCTCTCGACCTGCTATTGCTCCCCTCGACGCCACGATGCCGCGCGTGCCCGACATCCTCGGCGCGGAAGGTCTGATGGAGCCGGAGACGCCGCCCGAAGGCGATCCGCGCCCCTTCGACCTGACCCGCGAGCCGATCTCCTTCCCGGCCGAGCGTGACGTCCGCTTGCAGGCGATGGCGCGCGGCGACGAGGGCTTTTTGCTCGGCCTCGGCTACTCCGTACAGCGCGGCTTTGGCGGCAATCACCCTTTCGTCGGCGAAATCAGGGTCGGTGAAGTCTCGGTCGAGCTCGTGCCGGAGGAACTCGGTTTTGCCGTCGATCTCGGCGAGATCACCCTGACCGAATGCCAGATGGTCAACCAGTTCCAGGGCTCGAAGGCGGTCGCGCCGCAGTTCACCCGTGGCTACGGCCTGTCCTTCGGCCATGCCGAGCGCAAGGCGATGTCGATGTCGCTGGTCGACCGGGCGCTGAAATGCCGCGAGTTCGGCGAAGCGGCGGAGTACCCGGCGCAGCAGGACGAGTTCGTGCTCTACCACTCCGACAACGTCGAGGCGGCCGGCTTCGTCGAGCATCTCAAGCTGCCGCATTACGTCGATTTCCAGGGCGAGCTCGAACTGATCCGCCGCATCACCCGCGAACGCGCCGAACGGCTGGTACGCGAAGACGAAGCCCTGCCGGAGGCCGCGGAATGAACGCGCATCAGACCTTGCCGGCCGACGATACAAAGCCGGCTTATAATTACGCCTATCTCGACGAACAGACCAAGCGCATGATCCGCCGGGCCTTGCTCAAGGCCGTCGCGATCCCCGGCTATCAGGTGCCGTTCGGCTCGCGCGAGATGCCGCTGGCTCGTGGCTGGGGCACTGGCGGCATCCAGGTCACCGCCGCAATCATCGGCCCTGCCGACACCTTGAAGGTCATCGACCAGGGTGCCGACGACACGACCAACGCCGTCTCGATCCGCCGCTTCTTCGAGCGCACGGCCGATGCGCGCACGACAGAGGCGACGCCCGACGCAACGATCATCCAGACCCGCCACCGCATTCCCGAGGCCCCCCTCAGGAGCGGCCAGATCATGGTCTATCAGGTGCCGACGCCCGAACCTCTGCGCCGCTTGGAGCCGCGCGAGGCCGAGACCCGGAAGATGCATGCCTGGGCCGAATACGGGCTGATGCAAGTCAAGCTCTACGAGGACATCGCCCGCTATGGCGAGATCACAAAGACCTATGACTACCCGGTGATGGTCAATGGCCGCTATGTGATGGCGCCCTCGCCGATCCCGAAATTCGACAATCCCAAGATGCACATGTCGCCGGCGCTGCAGCTGTTTGGGGCCGGCCGCGAAAAACGCATCTATGCGTTGCCGCCCTTCACCAGCGTCAGGAGCCTCGATTTCGAGGATCATCCCTTCCGTATCCAGAGCTGGAGCCAGCCCTGCGGCCTCTGCGGCGCGGGTGACAGCTATCTCGACGAGGTCGTCACCGACGACAGGGGCGGGCGCATGTTCGTCTGCTCCGACAGCCACCATTGCGAGACGCGGCGGGGCGCAGGCCATCGCGGCGCAATGCTGGGCGATGCGGCGGCGCTGCATCTGGTCGAGGAGACCAAGCCATGACCGTCCACGTCTCCCCTCCCGACGCCGCTATTGACCCTGATCCGCTGCTCTCGGTAGCCGGCGTCGGCCGCTACTACGGCGAGCGCATCGGCTGCGCGGACGTCTCCTTCGACCTCTGGCCGGGTGAGGTGCTCGGCATCGTCGGCGAATCCGGCTCGGGCAAATCGACCCTGCTGCGCTGCCTCGCCGGCATCGACCGGCCCGACGAAGGCGAGGTGCTGTTTCGCGGCGGACCTGCGCCGCTCGACATCTATTCGGTCTCCGAGCAGGAGCGCCGCCGCCTGATGCGAACGGCCTGGGGCATCGTCCACCAGAACCCGCGCGACGGCCTGCGTATGGACGTCTCGGCTGGCGGCAATGTCGGCGAACGTCTGATGGATCGTGGCGACCGGCATTACGGCGCGATCCGCGAGCGCGCGCTCGACTGGCTGTCGCGCGTCGAGATCGCCGGCGAACGCATGGACGACCGGCCGCGCCAGTTTTCGGGCGGCATGCAGCAGCGCCTGCAGATCGCCCGCGTGCTGGTCTCGGAGCCCCGCCTCGTCTTCATGGACGAGCCGACCGGCGGCCTCGACGTTTCGGTTCAGGCGCGCCTGCTCGACCTGTTGCGCGTGCTGGTGCGCGATCTCGGCCTCGCCGCCATCATCGTCACGCACGACCTTGCCGTGGCGCGGCTCCTGACCGACCGGCTGATGGTGATGAAGGACGGCCGCGTCGTCGAGCAGGGCCTGACCGACCAGGTCCTCGACGACCCCCACCACGCCTATACGCAACTGCTCACTTCGGCGGTGCTCAGCGTATGAGCGGCTTCATCCAGCCACAATGGTCAGGCTTTTCGCCACCCGATCCCTCGTCCGTAGCCGAGGCGGACGAGGCCCGGCACAAGGCCGGGCATGAAGCGGAACGTATCATGCTCGGACGGCTCGCCGCCCGGCCCCAGCCTGCACACGGAGCAGATGCAAAGCCCCGTCAGCACGAGGGCGGGCAAACGCTCCCCGTCACACCCGCGTCACCCCGAGCCGGCAAGGCCCTGAATCCATGACCACGATGATCCGCGTCGAGAACGTCGCAAAGGCCTTCACCCTGCACAATCAGGGCAGCGTCCGGCTGCCGGTCTTCGACGACGTCAACTTTTCAGTCGCGGCTGGCGAGACGCTGGTGCTGGCCGGCGCGTCCGGCACCGGCAAATCGAGCCTGCTGCGCATTCTCTACGGCAATTACCGGCCGACCTCGGGCACCATCGCGATTACCCATGCCGGCCGCGAGATCGACATCGTTTCGGCCGTGCCGCGCACCGTGCTCGACATCCGCCGCCGCACGCTTGGCTTCGTCTCGCAATTCCTGCGGGTGATCCCCCGCGTCTCGGCGCTCGACATCGTCCGCGATCCGCTGCTGGCGCGCGGTGTCACGGCCGATGAGGCGAGCGAGCGGGCCAAGACGATGCTGGCCCGGCTCAATTTGCCGCAGCGGCTCTGGAACCTCGCCCCCGCAACCTTCTCCGGCGGCGAGCAGCAGAGGGTCAACATCGCCCGTTCCTTCGTCGAGCCCTCAGCCATCATGCTGATCGACGAGCCGACCGCCTCGCTCGACGCGGCCAACCGCGACATCGTGGTTGAGCTCATCGCCGAAGCCCGCCAGAAGGGCAGCGCCATCGTCGGCATCTTCCATGACGAGGCCGTGCGCGAGGCCGTCGCCACCCGCTATCTCGACATCACCGATTTCCGGAAGGCCGCCTGATGGCAACGATCCTGACAAATGCGCGCCTGATCCTTGAAAACGAGGTCGTCACCGGCACCATCGCCTTCGACGAGACCGGCATCACGGCGGTCGACCAGGGCCGTTCCGCGCTGCCATCGGCGATCGATATCGGCGGCGACTATGTCGCGCCCGGCCTCGTCGAGATGCACACAGACAATGTGGAAAAGCACTTCATGCCACGGCCAAAAGTGTTCTGGCCGAACGGGCTCGCGGCGGCGCTGGTCCATGATGCACAGATGGCGGCGGCCGGCGTCACCACGGTCTACGACGCGATCTGCGCCGGCACGCCGTTCTCGGCCAAGGACTATCGCAAGGACATCTTCGCCGATGTGATGAAGGCGCTGGCGGAAGGCCGGCGCGAGAACGTCTTCCGCATCGACCACCGCATCCATATGCGCTGCGAGCTCACCAGTCCCGACCTGCTGCGCGACATCGAGCCCTATCAGGACGATGAACTGGTCCAGCTCGTCTCGCTGATGGACCACACGCCCGGCCAGCGCCAATGGCGCGACATCCAGCACCTCAAGACCTACGCCATGGGCAACGGCAAGACCGAGGCCGAATTCGAGGCCGATGTCGTCGTGCGCCAGTCGGAGGGCGCAGCCAATGTCGGAAAGAACTGGGCGGCCGTGGTCGAGATGTTCCAGACGCGCGGCATCCCGATCGCGACCCATGACGACACCACACTCGACCATGTCGAGGCCGGCGTCGCCTCGGGCGCGGTGATCTCGGAGTTTCCGACCACGATCGAAGCCGCCGCCGCCGCCAAGGAGCGCGGGTTGGCAACCATTGCTGGTGCGCCCAACGTGGTGCGCGGCGGCTCGCATTCCGGCGGCGTCTCGGTCTCGGAACTGGCCGAGAAGGGTCTGCTCGACGGGCTCTCCTCCGACTACGTCCCGGCGAGCCTGCTGCAGGCGGTGCTGAAGCTTTCGACCGACCATGGCGTGACGCTGCCCGAGGCGATGGGCATGGTGACCTGGAAGGTCGCCGACATCCTCGGCCTCAAGGATCGCGGCCATCTCAAGACCGGCCTGCGCGCCGATCTGGTGCGATTCAAGGTGCTGGGCGCGACGCCGGTGCTCGCCACGGTCTGGTCGCGGGGGCAGCGCGCGTTTTGAGCGGCCCGCGCTACGCGATCTACTACGCGCCCGCCACTCAGAGCCCGCTCTGGCGCTTCGGCAGCGCAACGCTCGGCTATGACGCCGTGACCGGCGAGGATCTCCCCTTTGCCGTGCCGCCGGGCTGCGACGCGGCCGGCTGGGCCGCAAGAACCGAGGAGCCGCGCCGCTACGGTTTCCACGCGACGCTGAAAGCGCCTTTCGAACTCGCCGCCGGCTGCAACGAGAACCAGTTGCGCGCATTCGCGCACAACTGCGCCGCCGGGATGCAGGCCGTGCCGCTGGCGGGGTTTCAGGTCTCGGCGCTCGGTTCCTTCATCGCGTTGACGCCCTCCGTTCCGAGCGAGGCGCTGCAGCTCTTCGCTTTCGCGCTGGTGCAGGCCTTCGAGCCCTTCCGCGCGCCGCTCAGCGAGATTGACCTCGCGCGCCGGCTAAAGAGCCCGCTGACGCCGGCTCATCGCGCCTATCTCGAAGCCTATGGCTACCCCTATGTCGGCGATGCCTTCCGCTTCCACATGACGCTGACCGGCTCGCTGCCGCACAACGACATCCCGGCGACGAACGCCGCGCTGGCTGTAGCCTACGCGGCGGCAGTGCCGGCCGAACCCGTTGCGATCGACCGCATCAGCCTGTTCAGGCAGGAGACGCGCGACAGCCGTTTCCGACTGCTCGACTCGTTTGTACTGGGCTGACGCCGCCAGCAACCTGTTCGCAGAGGGGGCGGCGCGCCTTCCGAAAAGGACGACATCATGGCCAGGAAACTGGGGCTGGAGCCTGTCATCGACCCGACCGCGCAGGTCCGGCAGGCGACGCTTGGACGCTATACCGAGATCGGCGCGCGGACCTCGTTCGCCGAGTCGACGATGGGCGACTACTCCTATGTCGTGAATGATTCCAACGTCATCTACACGACGATTGGAAAGTTCTGCTCGATCGCGGCAATGACCCGGATCAATCCCGGCAACCATCCGATGCAGCGCACGAGCCAGTCGCATTTCACCTACAGGGCCTCGGCCTATTTCGAGGATGCGCAGGACGATGCGGCGTTCTTCGACTGGCGCCGCTCGACACCGGTCACCATCGGCCACGATGTCTGGATCGGCCATGGCGCGATCATCCTGGCTGGGCGCTCGATCGGCACCGGCGCGGTCGTTGCCAGCGGCGCGGTGGTGACCAAGGACGTCGCGCCCTACACCATCGTCGCCGGCAACCCGGCGAAGCCGATCCGGCGGCGCTTTCCGGAAGACATCGCCGAACGGCTGATGGCGCTGGCATGGTGGGACTGGGAGCACGGCCGGCTGCGTGGCGCGCTCGATGATTTCCGCAACCTGCCGGTCGAGGTGTTTCTGGAGAAGCATGGCGGGTGAAGTGAAAAGCTCCGTCCCCGCTCCAATATTGGCATGAGAAACACGCCGTCATCCTGGCTTCCGCGAAGCGGAGCGCCGGGATCGATCATGGAGCACCGTCGAGCCTTACGATGGATCCCGGAGCTGCGCGGCTTCGTCACGTGTCCAGGATGACATGGCAGTTTTTATGTAGAGCGCGGCGCCAAACCTCTCAACCGCCACACCGAGCTTTGCTTGATATCGGCGTCCTCCAGTGAGCGCGTCACCGCGACCTGATAGGTCGCGCGTTCCTCGAGCCGGTCCTTCGGCAGATAGCTGCGGCCGGGGTCGCCGATCAGTACGGTCGCGCCGCGCGCCACCAGCACGGAGAGCCAGGCGACGACGCTCTCGGCCATGGCGCGCTCGTAGCAGATGTCTCCGGCGCAGATCACGTCCCAGCCCTCGTCGCGACCGATCAGGTCGTCGAGCCGAACCGCGACAGCGACGCTGTTGGCCGCTGCATTCAGCCCGATCGCCTCGGCGGCGAAGGCGTCGATGTCGCAGGCCTCGACGCTCGCCGCACCCGCTTTCAATGCGGCGATCGCGACCAGACCAGAGCCGCTGGCGAAATCGAGCACGCGCCAGCCAGCGACTGCTTCAGGCGTATCGAGCAGATAGCGCGCCAGCGCCTGCCCGCCGGCCCAAGCGAAAGCCCAGAACGGCGGCGGCAGGCCGATGGTGGCGAGTTCGTCCTCGGTCTTCTGCCAGAGTTCGGTCGCCTCCTCGGCGACATGCAGCGCAATCTCCGGCGCGTGCGGGACCGGCAGCAGCCGCGTATGGGCGAGGATGAAGCCACGGCGATCGAGACCGGTCGGCTGGCTCACGCCGCGATGTCCGTCGTCGGCTGGTCAAGCAGCCCGCGATAGAGCGCCTTGACCGCATCCATCACATCGCGCTCGGTGTGACCCTCGATCAGGCGTTGGCGCGCATTGGCGCCCATGCGCTCGGTCAGGCCTGGTGCGCCTGCGAATGTGATCAGCGCCGTGGCCAGTGCCGTCGCATCGTCGGGCGGGACGACCATGCCGTCCTGCCCGTCGCGGACGAAGGAGCGACAACCCGGCACGTTGGTCGTCAGGATCGCACGGCCGCAGGCAGCGGCTTCCAGAATGGTGCGCGGCAGGCCTTCGCCACCGCGCGACGGCAATATGCACAGATGATGAGCCCGCCAGACGCCCTCGATGTCGCGCGTCGGCCCGCCCCACCTGATGCCGGGCCGTGCCGCCCATTCCGTCAACGTGGCCTCGGGAATGGCTTTGGGATTGGAGGGGTCGGGCGCCCCATGGATCGTGAGCTCGACCCGCGCGCCCTGCGCCCGCGCGAGCCTGACCGCCTCGACCGCGAGATCGACGCCTTTCGACCAGAGCATGCGCGCGACCAGCGCGACCTTGAGCGGCGGCGCAGGCGGCATGGGCTCGGGCATGAGGATCAGCGGATCGACGCCGGCCCCGCCGACGACGGCGACCTTGGTCGCGTCCGCCGGATCGAAGCCCAGCGTGACCGGGTCATCGGGATTCTCGAACAGGAACCTGACCTGACGCCCGTCGATGATCTCGCGCAGCCAGAGCCGGCAGCCGAGCCGAGCCATGGCCGCGACCGCGCCCGTCTTCGCACCGAGGAAGCCGAGCCCGGTCAGCGCGTAGACGCGGCGCTCGACGCCGGCGATCTTGCCCGCCAGCCCGGCCAGCACGATCGGCTTCAGCGCGATGCAATGCAGGATGTCGGGCCGCTCGGCCGCGATCAATCGCTTGAGCGCCCCGATCTGGCGAAACAGCGCGCGCGGATCGAGGCTGCGGCGCTCGGCCTCCAAAGCGATCAGGCGAGCTCCGGTCGCCTCGATGATACGGCGGTGATGGCGCTCCCGGGCGATGACCGCGACATCGAAATCGAGTTCGCGCGCCGCCCGCGCCATCGGCAGGAAATGCGAGGCGAAGAACCAGTCCTCGGTCGCGACGAAAAGAAGCTTGCGGCGGGCCATGGCGCGACATCAGGCGCATGCGGCCCGGAAAATCAAGCGCGAACGCCGGCCCGCCACCTGCCGTCACGCATCGCTGGGGACATAACGCCTCGAGAGCTCGTTACGATCGTCATAGGACGCCTCGAAGATCGCAGCCGCCAGCGTCGCGCGGACATGCAGGATGCCGGTGCCGACATTCTTGAAGCCGTGGCGCGCGCCTGCGGGAATCAGAACGGATTTGTTGGCCGTCACGATCATGACCTCGTCGCGGAGAGTGATCTCGGCCGTGCCCTCGAACACCTCCAGAACCTCCTCGACCGCGTGCAGGTGCATGGGCGCTCCGAGACCAGGATCGCAGAACTGGTCGAAGATCAGGAGCTGGCGGCTCTGGACTGTCGCCGAAACGCGCATCTGCGTCATCACGCCGTCGCGCCATTTCTCGAGTGGCTGAGTGTTGTGATCCAGAATGGACATGGCGTGTCTTCCCGATTGATCCGAGGCGGCGAAGCGCAAGAGCAAGGCCTCCCCTGTAATATATCAAGGGAAGGACGCCAATCCAGCGTCACGTCATCGCGCCACAATCGAGCGAGCTTGCCTTACCCTCCAGACGCCGTCCGGCTCCTCGCTTGCGCGGGGAGCCGGATCGGAACGAACCGGGTTCGGGGGGCGTGTGTGCTCAGTAGAGCGAGCAGACCTTGCGGTAACCGACGACCTCGCCGAAGCGGTTGACGCGCTCGACCATGTCGCAGCGGCGCACCGGGGCGTCTTCGTCATAGGCGGGTTCGGCGTAAGCCGAGCCGGCGGATGCGGCGAGCAGGCCGCCGACGGCCAGCGCTCCGACGATGCCGAGGCCAATGCCATGGCCGCGATGGAAGCGCGGGCGCGCTTCGGCGCCAGAGGCGGCAAGCGTGGTGGCAAGGACGAGGGCGGCAAGCGCGGCAGAGCCGGTCTTCCTGAAGCTGGTCATGATCTGCACTCCTGAGGTTCGTTCGGCGGCGAACCATTCGCCCGCCATGACCATTGGTCGCGGCAGCCCCAGGACAGGTTCAAAGCGGGAGCGACTTATTTTTCGAGGCTGCGCCGCCGCCACGACCACCCTTGCCGTCATTCCGGGCGCAGCGAAGCGGAGAGCCGGAATCCATCGTAGGGCGACGACAGTGCTTTATGATGGAGTCCAGATCGGCGCGGCTTCGCCGCTTGTCCGGAATGACGCAGTCGGTATGAAGCCGGCTGCGCCCTAAGGCCGAACCGCCGAAACCGGTAGTGCCCTCGCTAACGCGGCCGGCGCATCGACGCGTCCTGCCCCAAACACCGGATCGCGGCCCTTGGCGCCGAGGTCGACGGCGCTGTCCATCAAAAGCTTGCGGACGCCTTCGAGATGGAGATCGGGCCGCTTCTCCAGGATCAGCGCCACCACGCCCGAGACATGCGCGGCCGCGATCGAGGTGCCAGACGAGAAGGCGTAGCGCCCTTGCGGCTCGGCGGCGAGCACATCGACGCCGGGAGCTGCGACCGCGATGTAGCTGCCGCGATTGGCGCCCGGAAAAGCCTTGTCGTCGGCATCCGTCGCGGTGACCGCGATGACGTTTGCGTCGGCGCCGGGATAGAGCGGAGCTGCGTTCGCGCCGCCATTTCCGGCAGCCGCTACAGCAACCATGCCCTTCGTCCTGGCTCCGGCGAGGGAGCGCGAGAGCAGCCGGTCCTGCGGGCCGGCGAAGCTGAGATTGACCACGCGCGCGCCCTGTTCCGAGGCCCAGTCGAGCGACGACAGGATATGGAAGGTGGTGCCACTGGCCGAAGCTGGCCCCGCGCTGCCCGAAAAGGCGCGCGCGGCCAGCAGCCGCGCGGCCGGCGCGACGCCCTGCAACTGCGCCTGCGCCATGATCGCAGCCGACATCGCCGTGCCATGCGCATGCGGCGAAGCCTCGCCGCCGAGCGCATCGAAACTGCCGGCGACGACGCCCTGCAGCTCGGGATGGTTCTGGTCGGCGCCGGAATCGATCACGGCGACCTTGATCTTCTCGCCCCGCGCCAGCTTGTGCGCATCGCCGAGATGCAGCTTCTCGACGATGTATTGCGGCTGCAACTCCCGCTTCGGCGTGACCGGGGGCGGCTCCGGCGACGTGATGGCGGCGCTGGCGGGCGGCGGCGTTTCCTGGGGCTTGACGACGATGCCGGCGGGCTGCGTCGCGGCGTCAGTTTGGGGCGCTCCCTGCTGCAGCGTGTAGAGATAGTTCGGCTGCGCGCTGGCGACCTGACGGTCGGCGGCCATCTGCGCCAGCACCGTGCGGGCGCTGCGGCCGTCGTTCAATCGGGCGCGGATGATGGTGACGCCGGCCAACTCGAAGCGCCGGCTGCCGATCAGCGTGGCGCGATGACGGCGCAGCACGGCCTCGGTCTGCGCATTAGGTGCGAGTTCGAACAGGATCTCGTCGGCGACGAAGCGGCGCTCGCTTGCGGGCGGGACGATGACATTGGGCTGGCGCGGCGCCGGCTGCGCGGTTTGCGCGGATGGCGGCGGCGCCTGACGCGGCGGGACCGCCTGGCGCACCGGCGCAGGCCGGCGCGGGCGCTGGAGGACCGGCTCGTCGAGATCGTCCTCGACGATCACCGGCCGGCGCGGACGGCGCGGCGCACGAAGCTCGGGATCGTCATAGGGGTCGTAGACCGGCCGGCGTGTCGCCTGGTCGAGCAGGATGCCGCCGAGGATGCCGGCGCCGACGCCGACCGCAGTCGGTCCCCAGCCACCGCCACGGCCGGGATAGCGCGGCTCGCGACTGGTTCGTCCGGGCTCGAAACGGCCCACGCGTCCACTGTCGCCCCGTCCGACGCGGCCCGTCTCGGTCCGGCCCTGCGACGGGCGCTCGCGCAGCCCCTGCACGGGGCCGCGTTCGCGCTGCACCGGCTGCGCGCGGCTGACACCGGGGCGGGCGCTCGGGTATTCGAAATCGCGATTGCCGCCGCCACCGCCGCCGCCTTCGGCGCGGGCCTCGCCGATCGGCCCAAGTAGAGCCAGGATGAGCGCAAGCGCCACGCCATGCCTCAGACGGCCGGCGCGCGCGGCGACAGGACGATCGACCGGAGGTGACATTGCGTTGGCCCTCTTCCAGCGTCAGGATAGCACGCTGCCGCAACGGCAGCGAGATCGCATCATCTTAAGGTGCCGGCGCGACGAAGCTGACGATGCCGGCTTCGGCCTTCATCCGCGTCGCGATGGCGTCGACCTGCGCCGGCGTCAGCCTGGCGTCGCCGACACGGACCTTGAAGAAGCCGTTGGCGCGCGGCCCATCGACGACAGAGGCGTCGTAGCGCTTGAAAAAAGCGGCGATATCGCCGGCCTTCGCATCATTGGCGAAGCTCAGCAGCACATAGCGCTCGGATGATTGTGCGCCGGGCGCCGACGCCGTCTCGAAGCCGCCGCCTCCCCCGCGCATCGCAAGGCCGGTAAGCGCAGCCCCCTGGATCGCGATCAGCGCGAGCGCGGCCGCACTGGCATAGGCCAGGCGACGCGGTGGCTGCGCCGCCATCCACTGGCCGAGCCAGGCGATCACGCCGCCCTTGGCCCGGGTCAAAAGGGGCGCTGTGCGCGGCTCCGCCTCGATGCCAGCCATCAGCCGATCGAGTACGCGCGGCGATGGAGCGCCGAGTCTCTCGTTCAGCAGGATCGTCTCCGCCATGTCCTCGCGGATGATCTCGAGCCGCAAGGCGAGTTCGGGATCGGACGCGAGCGCCCGTTCGATCCGCGTCTTGTCCCCGGCCGAGATCCGGCCATTGGCGTAGAACGGCAGCATTTCCTCGAGCTCGGCCCGTTTCGGGTCGGTCGCGATGTTGTCAGTCATGACAGACCTGCTTTCGAGATCGGGCGGGCGGGAGCGGGGCAGGGCATCTCAGGGCCAGCCCCGGTCGATGCCTGCCGCCTTGAGGATTTCGCCGAGCTTCTTGCGGGCGTGAAAGAGCCTGGTCTTGACCGTATTCTCGGGGATACCGACGATCCGGGCGACCTCCTCGACCGAGGTCTCGTGATAATAGACGAGGTCGATGACCTCGCGATGCTCGAGGCTGAGCTTGTCGAGGCAGGCGCGGAGCGCGAGGCCCTTGTCCTGCTTTTGCAGCACGATCTCGGGGTCGTCGGCCTCGTCCTCGATGGTTTCGGCGAAATCGTCGTCGAGCCCGGCGTCGCGCCGCTTGCGCAGCAGCGAATAGGCCTTGTTTCGCGCAATCGCGAGCAGCCAGGTCGAAACCGAGGCGCGCGCCTCGAAGCGATCCGCCTGCCGCCAGAGATCCATGAAGACGTCACTGATCACATCCTCCGCCATCGTCTCGTCGCGGACGAGCCGCAGCGCGAAACGGTAAACCCGTATCTGGTGCCGCGAGAACAGCACCTTCATGGCGAGCCGGTCGCCGGAGGCGATCCGCTTGACGAGGTCTTCGTCGGATTCCGTGTGCATCGCCCTCAAGGCCCGGCACGCCGGCTCGCAATCCTTGGTCGCAGCGAGTCCGGCGAAGGTTCAATCCTGCGTGCAGATTAACCGCTACGGGGCGCGACGCCAGCCCGCAGGCCGGCCACGACGCGCGGCGCGCTTGCCCTGACGGCAAAGCGCGCGTCTGATCGGGGGCATGTCCCGGCAATGAGAGGGCAGCCCATGCTCTGGATGTATCGATGGATCGCATTGGCGCTGGTTGCGGCGCTGACGATGCCCGTGGCCACACGGACATCGGCCGCGCAGGAGATGGTCAGCTCCTACAGCCGCTACAAATATGAGACCTGCCGCAAATCGCCGGCCGGCAATGACCTGCTGGAGACGACTTGCGCCGGTCCCGCCGGCATCGGCGTGATCTGGACATCCGAAGCCGATTCCAGCTCGGTCACGTTCGGCAAGCGGACGATCGGCGAGACGCTCTTCGAGGGACTCGATTTTTTTGAAGCCGGCGACACGGTCGAATGGCGCGGTCCCAAAGGCGCACGGCCCGTGATTGCGATCCTGCGCTACAGGGCCGGAAAGAACATCGGCAATCTCGGGGTCAACCGCCTGGTGGTGCACAGGATCGGCGCGGACGGCCTCTCCTGCATCGCCGGCAGCGTCGATGGCGCGGCAGCCAACGCCAACTCCGCGGCCCGCAAGCTCGCCGACGAACACGGCCGGAACTTCCGCTGCGGACAGGACAAGCGCAGCGACCGCTGAACCGCCGTCGCGCGCTTGTGAAGCTCCGCCATGCATCCCCCCTCATCGCACTGCGTTATCGCCATCGGACGATATTTTTTCCGGGAGAGGTCTGGAGGTCGATCATGACGACGAGACGCAATCTGCTTTTGTCTGGCGGCTCGACACTGGCGGCAGCTGGCGTCGCAGCCTACGGGTTCGGCCTGCTGGGCGACGCCAACGCGGTCGACGGCGCCTTCGAGGTCACGAAGTCCGACGCCGAATGGAAAAAGCAGCTCACCCCGGCGCAGTACTCGGTCTTGCGGGGCGAGGGCACCGAACGGGCTGGCTCCAGCCCGCTCGACAAGGAAAAGCGCGTCGGCAATTTCCACTGCGCCGGCTGCGACCTGCCGGTCTATCCATCCAAAACCAAGTTCGACAGCGGCACCGGCTGGCCCAGCTTCTTCGCCCCGCTCGACAATGCGGTCGCGACCAAGGTCGACAAGAAGTTTTTCATGACCCGCACCGAGGTGCATTGCCGGCGCTGCGGCGGTCATCTCGGCCATATCTTCGACGACGGCCCCGCGCCCACCGGCAAGCGTCATTGTCTGAACGGAGTTTCACTGAACTTCGTCGCAGCCTGATACTGTGACCACAACATGAAAGAGCCCGCCCGGTTTGCACCGGGCGGGCTCTTTCGTTCAAGCGATGCCGATCAGGGCATCACGACCGTGTTGACCACATGGATCACGCCGTTCGACTGCATCACATCGGCGATGGTGATGCGCGAGGTGTTGCCCTTCGCATCTGCGATGAACAGGCTCTTGCCGCTACGGCCGGGCAGGACCGAAAGGATCGCGCCATTGGCGGTCTTCAGCTTGGCTTCGCCGCCGCCATCCTTGACCAGCTTCTTCAGATCGGCCGAGGTGTAGCGGCCCGGCACCACATGATAGGTCAGGATCGCGCTCAGCGTCGCCTTGTTCTCTGGCTTGACGAGCGTCGCGACCGTACCGGCCGGCAGCTTGTTGAAGGCGGCGTTGGTCGGCGCGAACACGGTGAAGGGGCCGGGCGAGGCAAGCGTATCGACGAGGCCCGCAGCCTTGACCGCAGCCACCAGAGTGGTGTGGTCCTTCGAGTTGACCGCGTTCTCGACGATGTTCTTCTGCGGATACATCGGCGCTCCGCCGACATATTTCACGGACTGGGCCAGCGCGGGCGACGCGGCGCCAAGACCAAGCGCGGCGACGAGCATGAGACGAGTGAAAAAGCGCATGGCGCTTGCTCCTGTTGGTTATGCGGCTCCGGGGGCGGAGCCTTTCCTCTTCGACAGCCCGTCGCGGCAGGTGTCGTGTGGGGTAACCGGGGAGCATCGGAGCAGATGCGGGAGAAGCAGGTCTACCGGCGGGCGTCACGACCTCGTGAAGCGGCTTGCCCAGGCCGCACGACGCAGCGCGGGCGCATGGAGCGCAGGATTCCGGAATCGGCTGCCCATTCGGCGGCCGGCCATGCAGTCCTCAGACCGCTGCCGCCTTCGCCTTCGCGCGCAGTTTCGCGGCGGCTGCTTTCGCGATCTTGGCCGCCTTGTCGGTGACGACCTTGGCTTTTGCAGCTTTCGCCGCAGCCTTGGCTTCGACGACATCGGCCTTGGCCTGCGCCTGTTCGGCGGCGACGATGGCGGCCGTCTCAGCGTCGGCGGCTTCCTTGGCGAGTCGCAGGGCGCGCAACCGGGCGGTCTTCTGCGCCACCGCGTCGCGGGCCGACTGCTCGGCTTCCATGGCGCGGGAGGCGTCCTGCTTCTTCTGGTCGGCCTTGTCGAAGGCAAGTTGCGCGCGACGCTTGATCTCGTCGGCGGAGAGTCCTCGCGTCGCCATGGCGGCTCGCTCCGATGCAGCAGGTGAGAGGAGGCGTGTCACGCCGACTCCGGTGTGTCATGCCCAAGGGCCGGAATCGTCGACTGCCGAGCCCCTGCCGCCAGTTGGCGCGAACGAGAACCCCGTCAGCTGGAGCGCCCTCCTGCGAGGCGAAAGCCGCTACGCACCCAGAAAGCGCATCAGAACAATAGGCCAGAGCCATCGAACGATCCAGCGGGATCGAACATGGCTCCGGAGTATCAGGTCAGATCAGCGGCGGCCTTTGCCGGCGGCCCTGAGCTGGGCGTACTGCACGGCTTCGAGCAGAACCTTGCGCGGGCGCTCTGCGTCGCGACGAGCCTGCTCGGCCTTGCGCGCAACTTCGCGGGCGATCTCGGCGATACGCTCTTCCTCGGCGAGGCGGGCGGCCTCGATCTCGGCAAGACGCTCGGCCTCGGCGCGGGCGGCGGCCTTCTCGGCGTCGCGAGCGGCGCGCGCTGTCGCGACGGCCTCACGCTCCGCGCGGCGCTGCTGCATGATCGGGTCATCCGGACCGGGTCTCGCCTTGAAGCGCGCGAGAAGCGCCTGCTTGGCGGCCGCGGAATTGGCCTGACGATCAGTGAAGCTGCGGTCGGTCGGGTTCTTCAAGGCTTGCCTTCTCTCGTGTTGTTACGGGCGCGATCATTAAGGCCCGCGAGCGGGCAATACTCCAGATCGCGCCGAAAGTGTACCGAAATCAACGCGCAGGCGCTGCGCTTCCGGCGCGGACCGGCTTCGGCTTGGGCTTGGGAGCCGCAATCAGGCCCTCGCGCTGCATCTGCTTGCGGGCGACCTTGCGGGCGCGGCGGATGGCGTCGGCCTTTTCGCGGACACGCTTCTCGGACGGCTTCTCATAAGCCGAACGGCGCTTCATCTCGCGAAACACGCCCTCGCGCTGCATCTTCTTCTTCAGGACCCGGAGGGCCTGGTCGACATTGTTGTCGCGGACGAGAACCTGCATGCTCGAGTCTCCTGCGTTTGAATTGACGGAAAAAGGGCCGGGTTATGAACCCCGACCCTCCATCGCGCCGCGTCGTCGTCAGACCGGAAGGATCAAGCGCCAGTACATCCGTGGTCGCCCTGTCCTGATTCCGATGCCGGCAGACGCGGCTTTAAGGCTCACTCGGCGCGAAGCTGATCGGCCGACATCTTGCCCGAACGCTTGTCCTGCACGAGCTCGAAGGAGATCTTCTGACCTTCCCGGAGATCGCGCATGCCAGCGCGCTCGACGGCGGAGATGTGGACGAACACGTCCTGACCGCCATCATCCGGCTGAATGAAGCCGAAACCCTTGGTGGAATTGAACCATTTGACAGTGCCGACGCTCATGACGAACTCTTTTCGCAGCATTGGTGGACGTAAAAGCACGCGAGAGAACTCGCGAGCCGATTTTTCGAATTCGAGCGGGAAGGTCGTCAGCAGGCGCATCTTCATGCGCGGGGCCACGTCGTTCGGCCTAAATATCGACTGTGGTCATATGGGCGCTCGAACCGCACTTGTCAATGCAAAGTGCGGAAGCAATGGCTGCGGGCCGTGCCGCCATGCGGCGCCAGCGCTTTACAAGAGCCGCATTTTCGCCAACAGGCAAGGCCCCGGACGCTATTTCACGGACATGCGGGCGCCAACGTGACCACGCCGCCGAACACGCCCTCGCTGAGTCAGTTTCGACGCATCGTCGTCAAGGTCGGTTCGAGCCTTCTGGTCGACCGCGCCCGCGGCCGGTTGCGCCAGGCCTGGCTCGCGGCGCTGGCCGAGGATCTCGCCGAACTGCATCTGCGTGGCGCCGACGTGCTCGTCGTCTCGTCGGGCGCCATCGCGCTCGGGCGCACCGTGCTCGGCCTGCCGTCGGGACCGCTCAAGCTCGAGGAGAGCCAGGCCGCCGCCGCCGTCGGCCAGATCGCCCTCGCCCGGACCTGGTCGGAGGCGCTCGGGCACCATGGCCTCACCGCCGGGCAGATCCTGCTGACGCTGGCCGACACCGAGGAACGCAGGCGCTATCTCAACGCGCGCGCCACGCTGGGCCGGCTGCTCGACCTGCGCGCCATCCCCGTGATCAACGAGAACGACACCGTCGCCACGGCCGAAATCCGCTATGGCGACAATGACCGGCTCGCCGCCCGCGTCGCGACCATGGCCGGGGCCGATCTGCTGGTGCTGTTTTCCGACATCGACGGGCTTTATACCGCGCCGCCCGCCAGCGACCCGTCGGCCCGCCACATCCCGTTGGTCGAGCGCATTACGCCCGAGATCGACGCCATGGCGGGCGGAGCGGCGTCCGAACTCTCGCGCGGCGGCATGCGCACCAAGATCGAGGCCGGCAAGATCGCGGCGGCTGGCGGCACGCATATGCTGATCGCCGACGGACGGGGAAAGAACCCGCTTGCCGCGATCACGACCGGCGCGCGCTGCACCTGGTTCCTGACCGCCTCCACGCCTGCGACGGCGCGAAAGACCTGGATCGCCGGCTCGCTCGAACCGCGCGGCGCGCTCCATGTCGATGCCGGCGCTGTCCGTGCGCTGCGCGGCGGTGCAAGTCTGCTGCCGGTCGGCGTCAACCGCATCGAGGGCGATTTCGCGCGCGGCGACGCCGTGCTGATCCGCGATGCGGACGGCGCGGTCCTCGGTCGCGGCCTCGTCGCCTATGATGCACAGGATGCCGCGCGCGTGCTCGGCAAGGCGTCACGCGACATCGAGGCGATCCTCGGCTATCCCGGCCGCGCTGAGATGATCCACCGGGACGACATGGCGCTCGGCGTCGGCTAAGGTCACCAGCGCAATGGCTTCTGGCAGGTTCGACATGACGAGCGACACGACGCTCCGGGTGGTTTCGACGACTGATGCGTCCGACGTCGCCGGACTGATGCTGGCGCTCGGCCGGCGGGCGCGCGCCGCGGCCCGCGCGGTTGCGCTCGCACCGGCAAACCAGCGCGATGCCGCATTGCTGGCGATGGCCGAGGCCCTGCGCGCTCATGCGCATGCCATCTTGTCCGCCAACGCGCAGGATCTCTCAGAAGCCAGGGCCGCCGGCCATAACGCTGCCTTCATCGACCGCCTGATGCTTGACGAAGCCCGCCTCGAAGGCGTGGCGCAGGCCGTGGCCGATGTCGCGGCCCTCTCCGATCCAGTCGGGCGCGTCCTGGCGCAATGGACCCAAGGCTCCAACGGCCTGCGCTTCGAGCGCGTCGCGACCCCGCTCGGGGTGATCGGCGTGATCTTCGAGAGCCGTCCCAACGTCACCGCCGATGCCGGTGCGCTTTGTCTGAAGAGCGGCAATGCCGCGATCCTGCGCGCCGGTTCCGACAGCTTCCGCACCTCGACCGAAATCGCCAAAGCCTTGCGACAGGGCCTGGAAGCGGCCGGGTTGCCCGGCGACGCAATCCAGCTCGTGCCCACCCGCGACCGCGCCGCCGTCGGCGAGATGCTGAAAGGCCTCGACGGCGCGATCGACGTCGTCGTGCCCCGTGGCGGCAGGAGCCTGGTCGAACGCGTCCACAACGACGCGCGCGTGCCGGTCTTCGCCCATCTCGACGGCAACTGCCATGTCTATGTCCATGCCGCCGCCGATCTGCGCATGGCGTGCGAGATCACGCTCAACGCCAAGCTGCGCCGCACCGGCGTCTGCGGCGCGGCCGAGACGCTGCTGGTCGACGAGGCCTGCGCGCCGACCCATCTGCAACCGCTGGTGACCGCGCTGCTTGACGCCGGCTGCGCCGTGCGCGGCGACGCGGCGACGCAAGGCGCCGATCCGCGCGTGACGCCCGCGACCGAGCAGGACTGGGCCACCGAATTCCTCGACCGCATCATCGCGGTCAGGGTCGTGCCGGGTATCGCCGCCGCCATCGACCATATCGAGCGCCATGGCTCGCACCACACCGAGGCGATCGTCACKGGCGATGCCGATGCGGCGCGGCGCTTCCTCGCCGAGGTCGATTCGGCGATCGTGCTGCACAACGCCTCGACCCAGTTCGCCGATGGCGGCGAATTCGGCTTCGGCGCGGAGATCGGCATCGCGACGGGCCGCATGCATGCGCGCGGGCCGGTCGGCGTCGAGCAGCTCTGTTCGTTCAAATACCGTGTTCACGGCGACGGCCAGATTCGCCCGTGACAAACGATCATCTGCGGCTGCCCCCTCATGCGCCGGGCCTGCGCATCGGCCTGTTCGGCGGAACCTTCAATCCGGCCCATGAAGGGCACCGGATGGCGAGCCTGACCGCATTGCGGCGGCTGCAGCTCGACCGCATCTGGTGGCTGGTGACGCCGGGCAACCCGCTGAAGGACAACAGCGCCCTGCCTTCGCTGGCCGAGCGCGTCCGCTTCGGCCGGAGCCTGGCCGATCACTCCCGCATTCACGTCACCGGCATCGAGGCGATGCTGCGCACGCGCTACACCGCCGACACCTTGCGGGTGCTGAAGCGGCGCTGCCCCGGCGTGAACTTCGTCTGGATCATGGGCTCGGATAATCTCGCCGGATTCCACCGCTGGAACGAATGGCGGGCGATCGCCCGGATGATGCCGATGGCGATCATCGATCGTCCGGGCTCGACGCACAGCTCGGTCGCCTCGCCGGCCGCCAACTGGCTCTCACGCTGGCGCATTTCGGAACGCGAGGCGGCGGCGCTCGCCGTCTCCAGACCGCCGGCATGGACCTTCCTGCACGGACGCCGCTCGGACCTGTCCTCGACGATGCTGCGAGAATTGGCCGAATCCGATTGAATTTTGAGCTGATCGCGCGTAAATTGTCCGTGTCGTGCCGCGAGCGCGTCGAACATGTGAGGATACGGAACTGACCCCTTCAACCCTTGGTGAAGCCGAGCCCAAGCCGCTTCCCATTACCGCTGCCCCGGAGAATCCCTCCGCCGACAGCGTTGCCCTCGCACTGCATGTTCTCGAAGAGATGAAGGCCGAAGACGTTACGGTCATCGACCTCGTCGGCAAGACCTCGCTGGCGGACGCGATGATCATCGCGTCGGGCCGGGTGAACCGTCATGTCGCCTCGATCGCCGACAGCCTGGTCGAGGCCCTCAAGGCTTCGGGCCTGCCCACACCCAAGGTCGAGGGCATGCCGGCTTGCGACTGGGTGCTGATCGACACCGGCGACATCATCGTCCACGTCTTCCGGCCGGAAGTGCGCCAGTTCTACAATCTTGAAAAGATGTGGGGCGCGGACCGCCCCAATGAGCGCCTCGTCAGCTGACGCATAGAACGACAGCCGAACGGTGCGCCTTGCGCTTATCGCCATCGGCCGTCTCAAGGACGGTCCGGAACGCGAGCTCTGCGAGCGCTATCGCGAGCGCGCGGTCGCGCTGGGCCGGGGCCTCGGCCTGACTGGGCCCGAGATCGTCGAGATTCCCGAGAGTCGCGGCCGCCGCCCCGACGAGCGCAAGTGCGATGAAGCGCAGGCGATCGTCGCCAAACTAGCGCCCGGTCTGCTGATCGCGCTCGACGAGCGCGGCAGAAGCATGACGAGCGACGCTTTCGCTGCCAAGATCGCCGGCGCGCGCGATGCGGGTACCGCCGCTGCCAGCCTTGTGATCGGCGGCGCGGACGGGCTCGCCGACGACATCAGGGACCGCGCTGACCTGACCATCGCCTTCGGGGCGCTGACGATTCCGCACCAGATCGTGCGGGCTCTGGCGCTCGAGCAGCTCTACAGGGCGATGACGATCATCGCGGGACACCCCTATCATCGCGCATGAGCCTCGATCGGACGCTGATTCGCTTTGGCAATGCCGCACGGCTGCTTTTGGCCTGCGCCGGCATTGCGCTGATTCAAGCACCGGTCACCGCACAGACCCCCTCGCCCGATCCCGATCAGCTTAGCCGCGAGGCCGAGCAGAAGCAGGTCGAGAAGCAGGCTCGGGAGACCGAACTCAAGGCGATCGAGGCACGCCTTGCCGGCAATGCCGAGGCCCGCGTCAGGCTCGAAGCCGAGATCGCGTCGATCCGCGTCGATCGCGCCGCGCTGAACAAGGCGCTGCTCGAAGCCGCGCAACGCGCGCAAGCCGCCGAGCGGCGCGTTAGCGCGATCGAGGAGCGACTGACATTGCTCCAGTCGAGCGAGGCCGCGATCCGCCGCTCGCTGGAGGGCCGACGCCACCTGATCGCCGAGGTCCTGGCTGCGCTGCAGCGCATCGGGCGGCGGCCACCGCCGGCAGTGCTGGTTCGGCCGGAGGATATTCTGGAAGCGGTGCGGGCTTCGATGCTGCTCGGCGCCGTCGTGCCAGACCTGCGCCAGGAGATCGAGATACTGGGCACCGACCTGCGCGAACTCGTGCGCCTGCGCGAGGGCATTGCCGGCGAACGCAAGGCGATCACGGCCGACCTGGAGCAGCTCGCCGCGGAGCGGCAGCGCCTGGCGTCGCTGATCGAAGCGCGGCGCGAGCGCGAGACCAGCGCCGCACGCGATGTCGAGACGCAGCGCCAGCAGGGCGGCGAGCTCGCGACGCAGGCGCGCACCCTGCGCGATTTCGTCGAGCGCATCGAGAAGGAGATTTCGGTTACCAGCCGGGCGGCCGAGACCGCCCGTCAGATGATCGAAGCAGAGACCCGCGAGCAACGCCAGCGCATGGCGGCACTGGCTTTCAAGGACCCGGCGCGGCTCGCGCCCCGGATCACCTTCGCCGAGGCGCGGAATTTGCTTCCGCTTCCCGTGGCAGGATCACAATTGCGTGGTTTTGGTGAAAATGACGGAAATGGCGGGACGACGCGCGGAATTTCGCTCAGCACGCGCCCCAACGCCCTAGTTTCGGCACCTTCGGACGCTTGGGTTGTCTATGCCGGTCCGTTCCGCTCATTCGGGCAACTCTTGATCCTGAATGCGGGCGGAGGATATTATTTGCTTCTGGCCGGCATGCAGCGCATCGATGTTTCACTGAACCAATTCGTTCTCGCAGGAGAACCTGTTGCGGTGATGGGCGAAACGTCGGAAGCTGCCGCGACGATCGTGGGTTCGGGGACCGGGCAGCCGGTCCTTTATATCGAGTTCAGAAAAGACGGCGTCTCGGTCGATCCGACGCCGTGGTGGATGAAACCGCAAGGCGAAAAGGTTCGCGGATGATGCGCAAGGTCTCTCTCGTTTTCGCTGGCGCGGTCGTGGGCGCGGGCCTGACCGGCATGGTCACGCAGACAAGGCTGTTTTCCTCGACCAGCGCGGTTGCGGCTTCGGCGGAGGTCTATCGCAGCCTGAACCTATTCGGCGACATCTTCGAGAAGATCCGCACCGACTATGTCGAGAAGCCCGACGAGCAGAAGCTGATCGAGGCCGCGATCAACGGCATGGTCTCCTCGCTCGACCCCCATTCCGGATATCTCGACGCCAAGTCGTTCCGCGACATGGACACCGATATGCGCGGCCAGTTCGGCGGTCTCGGCATCGAGGTCACCATGGAGGAAGGCGTCCTCAAGGTCGCCAAGCCGATCCGCGACACGCCCGCCTCCAAGGCCGGTATCCTGACCAACGACATCATCCGCCAGATCGACGGCGACGAGGTCAAGGGCCTCAGCCTGACCCAGGCCGTCGAGAAGATGCGCGGCATCATCAATACGCAGGTCAAACTGAAGATCGAGCGCCCGGGCAAGCCCGAGCAGCTTGAATTCACCCTGACCCGCTCGACCATCGTCGTGCCTGCCGTCGAGGAGCGCGTCGAGGCCGATGTCGGTTATATCCGCATCGGCACCTTCAGCGAGCAGACCTATGAGGGCCTGCGCAAGGGCATCGACAAGGTCAATGCCGAGATCGGCGTCGACAAGATCAAGGGCTACGTCATCGACCTGCGCAACAACCGCGGCGGGCGTCTCGACCAGTCAGTGCTGGTGTCCGACGCGTTCCTCGAGCGCGGCAAAATCGTCTCGACGCGCGGCCGCAACGCCGAGGAGACCCAGGTCTTCAACGCCAAGCCGGGCGATCTGACCAAGGGCAAGCCCGTCGTCGTGCTGATCAACGGCTCGTCGGCCTCGGCTGCCGAGATCGTCGCCGGCGCGCTGCAGGACCACAAGCGCGCGCTCATCATGGGTACGCGTTCCTTCGGCAAAGGCTCGGTTCAGACCGTGATTCCGCTCGGTGGCAATGGTGGCCTGCGCCTGACAACGGCGCGCTACTACACGCCGTCGGGCAGTTCGATCCAGGCAAAGGGCATCACGCCCGACATCGAAGTCGTGCAGGACATCCCCGCCGAGCTCAAGGACAAGCTGACCGACAACAAGGGCGAGGCTTCGCTCAAGGGTCATCTGAAGTCGGGGGACGGCAAGGACGAACAGTCCGGTTCGGCTGCCTATGTTCCTGCCGACCCGGCCAAGGATACGCAGTTGATAGCCGCGCTGAATCATCTGCGCGGCGTCAAGAAGGATGCTGCCGCACCTGCGCCCGCGACCACGCCGGAAACGCCCAAGCCGAACTGAACCGTGCTCTCCGGCCGCCCGGCACTCGACGCGCGACCCGTCTGGCGACAAGACTATGACCGCGGACGCGATTGATTCGGGTCCGCGGCGTTTCTGATGTCCGGGAAGTCGACACACGCTCCTGCGACGACATTGGGAATCGCGTCAGTCTTTGTCTCCTAGCTGAGGACGGCTGCCCTTGGCCGGAACGCCGCTCACCGAACTGAACAGGCCGCTCGGCCAGAACCGCACGGAAACCCGGGGCAAGCCCTGGGCGCGTTGGTTCGTGCTGGGTTCGTCGGGCGTGGTCGGTCTGGCGCTGGCCAGCGTCCTCCTCCTCGTTGCGATTCGCCGCGATCCTGATGGTGGCGAGCCGATGGCGACCGCCACCATCGAAAAACGCGCCGCCTCGACACAACCCACCATCGCCCAGCCCGCGCCCCAGTCGCAGGAGGCGCGGACCCAATCGACCGCACGGCAGGTCGAGAGCGAATCCGGCGTCACCGTGGTTCGTCCGGGCTCGGAAGCACCGGGCTCGATCGTCATCACCATCCCCGACACGCTGGCGCCGGTCAGGCTCGCGCCTGCGCCCGACAGCCGCCTGACGGAACGCAGCCGCAACGGCCTGCTCCCGAAGATCGGCCCCGACGGCGCGACCGCGGCGCAGGTCTATGCCCGCCCGCTCGGGCCCCCGCCCGCGACGAAGCCGGCAGGCCGCATCGCGCTGCTGGTCGGCGGCCTCGGCATCAGCCAGGCCGGCACCGCCGACGCCATCACCAAACTGCCCGGCCCGGTCTCGCTCGCCTTCGCGCCCTATGGTCCCGAACTGGAGCGTACCGTCCAGCGCGCTCGGGGCGACGGCCACGAGATCTTCCTGCAGGTTCCGATGGAGCCCTTCGACTATCCCGACAACGACCCCGGCCCACACACGTTGCTCTCGGGCGCCAAGTCGCTCGAGAACCCCGACCGGCTGAACTGGCTTCTCGGCCGCTTCACCGGCTATGTCGGCGTCGTCAATTTCCTGGGTGGCCGCTTCACCGCCGACGAGACGGCGCTGTCGCCCATCCTGCGCGAGATCGCCGGGCGCGGGCTTCTCGTGGTCGATGACGGATCGTCCTCGCGCAGCCTGCTGGCGTCGTCGGCCGCGCGCGCGCGGATCCCGGCCCTCAAGGTCGACCGCGTCGTCGACTCCGTCGCCCGCGCCGACGCGATCGACAAGGAACTCGCAGGGCTGGAGGCGCTGGCGCGCGATCAGGGCATCGTCGTGGCCTCGGCCAGCGCCCTGCCCGTCTCGATCGAACGTATCGCGCTCTGGGCCCAGACGCTGGAAGCCAAAGGCATCCTGATCGTCCCCGTCAGCGCGGCGCGCGGCTTCCGCAACCCGTCGACGACCGGCTCGCTGAAATGATCGACACCGCACCCGAGGGTTACCGCCCCTGCGTCGGACTGGCGCTGTTCAACGCGAAGGGTCTCGTCTTCGTCGGCAGCCGCGCCAACCGGAGCCTGCGTGAGCATGTCGCCGACGGCCACGAATGGCAGATGCCGCAGGGCGGTATCGACAAGGGCGAGACGCCACTGGAGGCTGCGCGGCGCGAATTGCAGGAGGAGACCAATGTCACCTCGGTCACGCTGCTTGGCGAGGCACCGGGTTGGCTCGCCTACGACCTGCCCATCGATATCAGCCGCGAAGCCTGGAAAGGTCGCTGGCGCGGCCAGGCGCAGCGCTGGTTCGCCTTCAGGCTCGACGGCCCCGACAGCGAGATCGATATCGCAACGCCAGCCAGCGGCCACAAGGCGGAGTTCGACGCCTGGCGCTGGGTTAGGCTGGATGAGACGCCGGGACTGATCATCCCGTTCAAGCGCGAGGTCTATCTGCAGGTCGCGACGCTGTTTGCGCCCTTCGCCAAGCCACACGCCAAGGCCTGACGTCGTCGCCGACGCCTGACGCCGGCCATTGAACGTCGCGCGACTGTCATGAAACCCTCATGCCGCCGGGCGACTCTCGGCCATGGTTGATTCGGTCAGCAGATTGCACTCGGCGGTTCTGGCGGCGCGCTCGCGTGATCCGGCATTCTCGCGGACAGCCAGGCTGCTCGGCGAAGGCATGCCGAAGATGGCCAAGAAAGTCGCCGAGGAGGCGGTCGAGGTCGGACTCGAAGCCGTCCAGGGCGACCGGGGCCGCACCATCCTGGAGAGCGCCGATCTGATCTATAACCTCGTCGTGCTCTGGAGCGAGATCGGCATCGCGCCCGACGATGTCTGGCGCGAGATCGACCGGCGCGAGCAGCTCTATGGCATCGCCGAGAAGCTGCCCAAGAACCGCCCGGCAAAATTCCTGAGGCCGTGCGAGCCCGATGCGCAGCCGCTGCGCCGGGTCGCGTCCGGCGAGGATTGAGCGGCCTTCGCTTGCTTTCGGGGTTGCCAAGCCCGGCAAGAGCCGCTATCTCCGCGCCATCGGTCGAAAGCGCCCGCAAGGCGAGGCCCGGTACGCGCCCATAGCTCAGCTGGATAGAGCATCAGACTACGAATCTGAGGGTCGGACGTTCGAATCGTTCTGGGCGCGCCACCACCTTTTTCTGCATGTTAATCTCCTTTAAGATGCTGAAAGGTAACGAGATTTTCGGGTTCGAAAATCCGTTTTCTCGGCTTTAGCCGAGACGCTCGACAAACGCCAATCGCAGCACCATACGGCGAAGCTTGAAGTGCCCGGAATTCCAGATAGTCCAAGGACTTGAGAGGAATCGCATGGCGAGTTCGAACAAATCCTCGTAGGCTTGTTGCGGACGGCAGGTCTGTTCGATCTTTTCCGCCAAAAGCAGCTTCCGGCTTTCGAGCTGGACGATCTTTTTCTCGTAAGCCGGAGCCGCCGCAGGACTGTCGGATTCGATGATCCGTTCCAGCAGCTTGTCCGTCTGCGCTTCGGTATTTTTCAGTTCCCTCCTAAACGCCAAGCGCGGGTCGTACCCCTCTTATGGAATCGTTGGGGTCTACTGCTGGGCTCCGGGATTGCGTCGCGCAGCTCGCTATCACTTCGGTCGCAGTTGCCCCCGCGCACCGCATCGACGTGCGCTTGCTGACCGGCATTGACTTTGCTTTCGTTGCCCTAAACTTGGCCTGAGCGCGCTCCTGACGCGTGCTGTCGTGGGATTTGTCGCTTCATCCGCTGACGAAATTCCACGATTGACGAGCTCTGGCAGACCAAAAACGCAGAACTATGCCGATCGGCCTATAGGTTCAAAACGAACCAAATATTCACAATGTTCGACGCACCTTGACCGAGATGCGGTGAAAGCATCGACAAGGATGCTCGTCATGAAATCTTTGAGCGCGAAAGCGATATTTCTGGTTGTAGGTATCTGCGTCTTGCTTGCAATGACGATGACCGCGATGTCCCACTTCGCGCTCAAAGCCGACGCTGAGGAAGATCTCAAGCAGACCGCTTTGGCGGCGAGAACGCGAGCTGGTGACGTGATTGCTAAGCTCGCTTCGCGAGTGGAAACATTCGCGGCAATCTATGCGGCGCATCCGGATTTGGTCGGCGCGCTTCTCGCTGGCGACAAAGGTCGGCTCGAGGGAACTCTGGTCAGCCAGTTCAAGAAGATTCATGAGCTCGATCCGATCGTCGGTAGCATGGAAGTAAGTGACGGGTCGGGCATTGTCGTGATGCGCGGGCACAACCCGAAAACCTACGGGGACGACAAATCCAAGGAGTTCCTGGTTGCCAAAGCCCTGGGCGGCCAGGTCGGCGTCGGCCTGACCGTTTCGCATACATCGGGCGAAGTCTCGACGGATGCGGTCGAGCCGATCGTAGCCGGCGGCAAACGCATTGGGACATTGAAAATTGGTTCGAGATTCCGGGCCGATACCGCTTTAGAAATCAAGCGGCTCGCTGGAGCGGAAGCGGTCCTGCTCTACAAGGGCAAGGTGAACGCATCTACGATCGCAAATTTGAAGGAGATCGTCGCTATCCCAGCTGCCGCTTTCAGCGACGCAGATACGGCAAT
Source organism: Allobosea sp. P2_A10 (assembly GCF_056405115.1). Classification (NCBI taxonomy): domain Bacteria; kingdom Pseudomonadati; phylum Pseudomonadota; class Alphaproteobacteria; order Hyphomicrobiales; family Alloboseaceae; genus Allobosea; species Allobosea sp. P2_A10. The sequence continues at coordinate 784,354 of NZ_JBFUCS010000001.1, forward strand.
TTTGGATGTAGACGGCGTTGCCTATCAAGCATCGGCGCTTTCGCTGCCCATCGTCGGCGGCGAACCACTCACTGTTTTGACGCTGACCGACCGCAAGCCGGTTCTTTCCAAGCTCACTGCTTTCGAAACCAGCCTGGCGCTGAAGGCGTTCCTGCTGATGTTATTGCTCGTGCCTCTAGTTGCCATTGTAACACGACGCGGCGTGCGAGCGATCGAAGACCTGACACGCACAATGAAGACCCTGGCCGGAGGCGATCTCGAAATTGCCATTCCCCATGCGCGCCGCACCGACGAGATCGGCGCCATGGCTGCGGCAATTGTCGTTTTTCAAGACAATGCGAAGCAGGTGCGTGCGTTTGAAGCCCAGGAAAAGCTGACTTCGGCGCAGCGCCTGGCACGAGCCGACGCGGTCGCAAAAGTCGTGGCCGATGTGGGCATCGCTGTCGATCGTGCGCGGCGAGGCGATTTTGGGGCCCAACTCAGCAGCAGTGATGTGCCACCGGAGCTGACAAATCTCGTTGAAGGCGTAGCTGCGATCAACGAGGCCGTCGATCAGGCAACTGGCGAGTTCGCGAGTGTCATGGACGCCCTTGCGCAAGGCGATCTCACTCACAGGGTCGAGGGTGCCTACGAAGGTCGCTTCGGCGAGCTCAAGACGGCGATCAACGGCACGATCGATCATCTGAGTGCAATGGTTTCGACCATCCAGGAGACGTCTGGCCAGGTCAGCGTGTCAGTACGCGAGATCACGATGGGTGCAACCAACCTTTCGCAGCGCACGGAGCAACAGGCCGCCTCGCTCGAGGAGACAGCCGCAACTACGGAACAACTTGCAGCGTCAGTGAAGCAGAGCAGCACCTCGTCGCGGCACAGTGTCGCCGTGGCGAATGAGGCGACCGGGATCGCCGAACACGGCGGCACCATTATCACGGAGGCCGTGAGCGCGATGGCGCGCATCGAGCAATCAAGTCGGCGTATCGCGGACATCACATCGGTCATCGATGAGATCGCATTCCAGACCAACCTGCTGGCGTTGAACGCTGCCGTTGAAGCAGCCCGCGCTGGAGATGCCGGTAAAGGTTTCGCGGTCGTCGCCTCAGAGGTCCGTGCTCTTGCTCAACGATCGAGCGAGGCGGCGAAGGACATCAAGGCCTTGATTGCGTCATCGAGCGGGGAAGTGTCCCAGGGCGTAGCCTTGGTCCATCAGACGGGCGACACCCTTGGGAAAATCGTCACCGCCGCCAAGAACCTGGCGGGTATCGTCGCGGATATTTCGGCGGCAAGCGGTGAGCAGGCGAATGGCATCGACGAGATGGCGCAGGTCGTCGCCCATATGGACGAGATGACGCAGCAAAACGCGGCGCTTTCGGAAGAGAGCGCCGCATCGGCCGATGCTCTAGAACAACAGATCGATCGCCTCAATCGGCTAGTCTCGGGCTTCAGGATCCGCGCCGATGTATCCGCGAGGTTGAGGCTTGTAGCCTGAGGCATCATCGGGTTGAGAGCAATGTTGGAAACGCTGCTCTGCAGTTGCTGAGAGGCAGAGGCTGTTTTCAAGCCGCAGCCGCACTGGCGATCACGTCACCACCAGACAATATGGGCGATTGCTCGACGAGTGGGGCGCACTCATTGACCTGGATCCCGCGCTGTCCGGGACGCGTAGCCTGCGGCGGACAAAAGTGACGCTGGTCTAAAAGCACACTGGCGACCTGCGAGCCTGCCAGCTCCTCTTGGGCCATTTGAAGCTCGAAAGTACGGTGCGATACCTTGGCGTCGAAGTCGATGACGCCTTGATCCTGTCGGAGCAGACCGATCTTTGAAAGCCAGACGGCACGGCAGTCACCGTCGCGCCGTCACCTGAGCCAATGACGGCTCCGAAATGCGAAATCGGGAGCGTCCGCTTCACGCTACGGCACTCACATCCCCTTTCGGTGAAATTCGGTTGCCTGCGGCATCCGAACCTGTGGTCCGGCAAGCCGCTGAGAGGACCGGCGGACCACGAGCTCAACGGGTAGCACTCTCTCCCTGTCGACCGTCTGATGCGCGATCATGGCCATAAGGGTCTGCGCCGCGAGATTGCCGATACGACCGGTAGGCACATGAACGGTGGTCAGCCCCGGCGAGACATGCGCCGACATGTCCAATCCGTCGATCCCGACCACGCTGAGGTCGTCTGGCACCGCCATGCCCCGCGCATGCGCCTCCTCGAGGCAGCCGATGGCGAACACGTCGATGCCACCGATGAGCGCCGTTGGCGGAACATCAAGGTCGAGCAGCATCGCGCAGCCGGCCCTGCCGCCGGCCAGCGTCAACGTTTGTTCGACGACAAGGGAGTCGGGGAGCGACAGGCCCGCCTCCACCAGCGCCGCCCTGGCGCCGGAAAGCCGCGCCCTCTGGCGATCATTGAACTGGAGATGACCGGCGATCATGCCGATCCGGCGGTGTCCGAGTTGGATGAGATGCTCGGCCGCCAGGCGCCCTGCCAGACCGTTGTCGATGGTGACGGCGGTGAAATACCCATCTGCGCACCATGTCAGCACGACAGGCAGGCCCGATGTCTTCAGAAGAGCGGTGGTTTCCGGGGCCCGCTCCGCGCCGACCAGCATCAGCCCGTCCACACCGCGTCCGAGCAAAGCGCGGACGGCTTGCGTCTCGGCGGCGGGGCTGCCCTCGTGGGATGCGACCAGCAGCAGATAACCCGACTGGGCCAGTGTCGCCTGCATCGCCTGCAGCGCACGCGCGAAGATCGCGCTGTCGAGCGTGGGCACGATGGCGCCGATGGTCATGGAGCGGCCGGACGCGAGCGCCCGCGCGGCGCCATCGGGGAGATAGCCCAAGCGCTGGGCGCTGGCCCGAACCCGCGCGAGCGTATCCGGCGATAGGAGGTCGGGCTGGGCGATGGCCCGTGACACGGTTGCAGGCGACACGCCGGCGTCCCTGGCGACATCGCTCAGCTTGACGCGCCCTCCGATCAAAACCGCTCTCCATGAAATTTCTTTCATATCGTCTAGCCGCGAAATCCTGGGCTAACAAGCTGCTCCAGCGCGTCGGGGAAGGTTTTAACGAAAGATTGACATTCGTTCGGCGATCTGGAACGTTTCTTGAAAGCGCTTTCATAAGAAGGGCGCGTTGGGAAACGTCATGATTGGACGACGGGCATGGGCCGGCTTGGGCTCGGTGGCGGCTGTGCTGCTGTTGTGGTTCGGCTTGACCACGGCGACGGGCTTCGTCTCGCCCGGCCGCTTCCCTTCGCCTGCGGATTTCTGGCTGTCGCTGAATCAGGTCGCCATGCGCGGCTATGCCGGCGCCGGGCTCGCGGCCCATGCTCTCCAGAGCGTCAAGCTCGTCGTGATGGGCTTTCTTGTCGCGATCGCCACCGGCGTGCCGCTCGGACTCTGGATGGGCTGGGACCGCCGGGCGGAGGCGGCGATCAATCCGATCTTCCTGATCATACGGCCGATCCCGCCGCTGGCCTGGATCCCGCTCGCCATCCTCTGGCTCGGTCTCGGCGATGGCGCCAAGATCATGGTGATCTGGTTTGCCGCTTTCGTACCATCGGTGATCAATTCATTCGCCGGCGTGCGCAACATCGACCGGCCGATCATCGAGGCCGCGCAGATGCTGGGCACGCCGCGCTGGCGGCTGATCACGGAGGTGGTCGCACCGGCCGCCGCGCCGATGATCTTCACCGGCTTGCGCCTGTCCTTGCAGGCGGCCTGGACCACGCTGGTCGCGGCCGAACTGGTCGGCGCCCTGGCAGGGATCGGCTTCGTGCTGAACGTGGCCCAGCAGGACATCTATCCGGGCATGATTCTGGTCGGGATGGTCACGGTCGGCGTGCTCGGCTGGGCGACGACTTACATTCTGAGCCTGGCGGAGCGCCGCGCGCTCGCCTGGAACGTGGCGGGGAGGGATTGAGCCGATGCAGCCGCTCCCTCTGCGCATGATCGAGAAATGGGCCTGGGGCGCCCTGGGCCTCGTCGGTTTCATCGGACTATGGGCTGCGCTGTCTGCCTTCGGCATCGTGCCGCGCCAGTTCCTGCCTTCTCCGCTCGACGTGCTGGCGCGCTTCGTCCATCTACTGACCAACCCCTTCGCGGGCGCAACGCTTCCGCAGCATCTGGCCTCGAGCTTTCAGCGCTATGCCTATGGCGTACTGCTCGCCGCCTTCATCGGCGTGCCGCTCGGCCTGCTGATGGGCTGGTTCCGCTGGCTCGACGATATCGTCACGCCGCTCTTCGATGGGCTGCGTTTCATCGCGCCGATCGCCTGGGTGCCGTTCGCGGCGCTGTGGTTCGGCGTCGGCATCGGCGGACCGATCCTGATCATCTTCGCCGGCGCCTTTCCGCCCTGCCTGATCAACGCCTATCGCGGCGCGCGCTTCGTCGAGCCGAGGCTGATCGAAGCCGCGCGCATGCTCGGCACCGGGCATCTGCGGATGATCCTGGAGATCCTGCTGCCGGCGGCGACGCCCTCGATCGTGTCTGGCCTGCGGGTCTCGGCGGGGCTCGGCTGGCAGTCGCTGGTCGGGGCGGAACTGATCGTGGCGGCGGCCGGCGTCGGATTCATGATGGTGCAGGCCCAGGCCAATGTCGCGACGCCGACGGTCATGGCCGGGATGGTCGCGATCGGTCTCGTCGGCATGGCGATCGACGTGATGTTGCGGCAGGGCGAGGCCTGGCTTCGCCGCCGCCGCGGCCTTCAGGCGTAAGAGGACGAAGACGATGGGATCGATCCGTTTCGACAAGGTCGACAAGGTCTTCGGGCCCGCATCGGCCGGCGTTAAGGCGCTCGACGACATCAATCTGGAGATCGCCGACAAAGAGTTCGTCGCGATCGTCGGGCCTTCCGGCTGCGGCAAGACCACCTGCCTGCGCATGGTCGCCGGCTTCGAGCCACCCAGCGCCGGCATCGTCAGCGTCAACGGCAAGGCTGTCACCGAGCCGGGGCCCGATCGCGCCGTGGTCTTCCAGCAATTCGCGCTGTTTCCGTGGAAGACGGTGCGCGAGAACATCGAATTGGGCCTGCGCAACAAGAACCTGCCGAAGGGCGAGCGAGACGGGCTGGTCGCGGGCGCGCTCCAGCTGATGAACCTCGAAAGCCATGCCGACGCCTTTCCGCATCAGCTCTCGGGCGGCATGCAGCAGCGCGTCGCGATCGCGCGCGCCTATGTGCTCGACCCCGAGGTGCTGCTGATGGACGAGCCTTTCGGGGCGCTCGACGCGCAGACCCGCGTCGTCATGCAGGAGGAGTTGGTGCGGCTGGCGCGGGTCAATCCGCGCACCGTGCTGTTCATCACCCACGCCGTCGAGGAGGCGGTCTATCTCGCCGACCGCGTCGCGATCATGACGCGGCGTCCCGGTCGCATCAAGGAGGTGCTCGACATCAAGGCGATCCGCCAGGCCGAAAACTGGGACCGCCATGAGCGCATCGAGGACGTGATGGACCTCGAATCCTTCGTGCATCTGCGCACCCAGATCTGGAAGTCGCTGCGCGAGGAGAAGGGCGCCCATGGGGTCTGAGCTCGCCCTGATCCCGCGCCTGCAGCGCGACCTGACCGAACCGGAGCCGATTCCGGAGGCGGGCATCGCGCGCGCCGTCGAACTCATGCGCTCGGGCCGGCTCTTCCGCTATGGCGAGATGGGAGCGGACCAGAATGATGTCGCGCTGCTGGAGCAGGAGTTCGCGGCTTTCACCGGGCGACGCTACTGCGTGGCAGTCAATTCCGGTGGGGCGGCCCTGTGCCTGGCGCTGAAGGTGCTGGATGTGCAGCCGGGCGAACCGGTGCTGCTCAATGGCTTCACGCTCGCGCCCGTGCCCGGCGCCATCCTGCATGCCGGCGCCCGGCCCGTTCTGGTCGAGATCGGCGCGGATTACGTCATCGATTGCGAGGATCTGCGCACCAAGGCCCGCGCTTCGGGCGCGCGAATCCTACTGCTGTCGCATATGCGCGGGCACATCGCCGATATGGATGCCGTAATGGCCGCCTGCGAGGAACTGGGGCTGCTGCTCGTCGAGGATTGCGCCCATGCGCTCTGCGCCATGTGGGGTGGCCGTACCATCGGAACCTTTGGTGCGGCAGCGGCCTTCAGCGCCCAGACCTACAAGCATCTGAACGCCGGCGAAGGCGGCTTTCTGGTCCTCGACGACGCCGATCGCGCCGCACGCGCCATTCTCCATTCTGGCAGCTACATGCTGCACGGGCAGCATCTGAGCGCGCCGCCTCCCGAGCTCATCGCAGGCTGGGAAGAGGATACGCCGAACTTCAGCATGCGCATGACGGCGCTCGCCGCCGCGCTGCTGCGGCCGCAACTGCAGGACCTGCCGCGCCGGGCCGCACGCTGGAACGCGATTCACGACCGGATCGGCAGCGCCATCGCACACTCGCAGCATGTCCGCCTGCCGCCGCGCTCGCCCAAGGAGCGATACTCGGCGACATCCGTTCAGTTTTCGCTGCTCGGCTTCGCGGATGGCGAGATCGCCGCCGTGCTCGATCTTTGCGCCGCCCGTGGCCTGCCGATCAAATGGTTCGGTGCCGGCCGGCAGCGCGGCTTCACCAGCGCACCGCGCCATTGGCGCTATGCCGGCGAGCAGGGGCAGATGCAGCAGACCCACGCCATTCTGGCGGGGCTCTGCGACATCCGCACGCCCCTGTCGCTGACCGATGAGGATTGCGACCTCGCCGCCGAGATCCTGCGCGAGGCCATCGAGACCATCGTCTCCGCTCGGGCGGGGACAGGGGAAACCGGGCGAGCCGCGACAGGCTGAGATCGGGCTAACGACAACAGGGAGAAAACCAAGATGAAACGCATCATTGCCGGACTTGGTATCGCCGCCGCGCTGACCTGCGCCGCGGTTTCGCCGACGCAGGCCCAGACAGCGATCGGGGTCAGCTACCAGCCGTCGCTCTACTGGGCGCTGCCTTTTCATTACGCGACGGTGAAGGGCTGGTGGAAGGATGTCGGCCTGACGCCGAACTTCTCGACCTTCCCGGCCGGCGCGCCGCAGATCGCGGCCTCGGCGGCCAAATCATGGGATGTCGGCGGCACCGGCTCGGTTCCCGCCGTGCTCGGAGCCGTGCGCTTCAACATCCTGACGATCGGGATCACCAACGACGAGTCCAAGACCAATGCGATGATGGTCCGCGGCGACAAGTTCGAGGCGATCAAGGCCGATCCGAAGCTGCTGAAAGGCCAGAAGCTGCTGCTCACCACCAACTCCACGGTGGATTTCGCCGCGCGCAAATGCCTGGCCAAGTACGGGCTGGCGCAGAGCGACATGCAGTTCGTCAATCTCGGCCAGGCCCAGATCATCACCGCGATCACCTCCAACAATGGCGATGTCGCCGGCGTCTGGGCGCCCAACACCTACACGCTCGAGGAGCGGGCCAACGCGAAGTATCTCTGCTCCGGGGCCGATGCGAACGCCATCGTGCCCGGCGCGCTGATCGTGCGCGGCGAGTTCGCTAAGGAGAAGCCAGAGGACGTCGCGAAGTTCCTCGCCGTCTTCCTGCGCGGCTGGTCCTGGGCCAAGGCCAACCCGGCCGAGGCGCGCACGCTGGCGCTCGATTTCTACAAGCAGGGAGGTCTCGAGGTGACGCCCAAGGCGATGGATGAGGAGTTCGCGCTGCGACCGACCTTTGGCCTCGACGAGCAGCTGAAGCTGATGGCGCGCGCCTCCGGCGCTTCCACCGTCGACGGCTGGTTCTCCGAGATCGGCAAGTTCATCACCGATGTCGGCACGATCCCGGCGAACCCGGATGCCAAGAGCTACCTGACCGACGATTTCCTCAAGCGCGTCGCGGCCGATCCCAAGCTCAAGGCCTTCGCGACCGAGTTCGACAAGAAGTGACTTGAAACCGCGACATGACGAGCAGCGGCGGTCTCCGGGCCGCCGCCACATCCACTCCCTTTCGACCGCAAGCGGACAGCGCCATGGCCATCACCCATCTGAAGACCGCCACCAAGACGCCCGAGACCGAAACCGATGCGGCGCGCGAGGTGGTCACGGCCATGCTGGCCGCGATCGAAGCCGGCGGCGAGCAGGCGGTGCGCGATTACGCCCGGAAGCTCGACAAATGGGACGGCGACATCGTGCTGGACAAGGCGGCCATCGCCGCGCGCATCAGCGACATCCCCCAAAGCGTCAAGGACGACATCAGCTTCGCGGCGGGACAAGTCCGGCGCTTCGCGCAGGCGCAGCGCGACTCGTGCCGGGATTTCTCGATCGAGATATCGCCGGGCCTGCATCTCGGCCAGAAGCTCGTGCCGGTGAACACCGCCGGATGCTATGTGCCGACGGGCCGCTACGCCCATATCGCCTCGGCCTACATGTCGGTCGCCACCGCCAAGGCCGCCGGTGTGAAAACCGTCGTCGCCTGCTCGGCGCCCTTTCGCGGCCAGGGCATCCATCCCCACGTGCTGTACGCGATGACGGTGGCGGGAGCCGACATCATCATGTGCCTGGGCGGCGTGCAGGCCATCGCCGCCATGACCTTCGGTCTGTTCACCGGCCAGCCGGCCGACATCATCGTCGGGCCCGGCAACAAGTTCGTTGCCGAGGCCAAGCGTATGCTGTTCGGCAAGGTCGGGATCGATGTCTTCGCCGGCCCCTCGGAAGTCGCCGTCATCGCCGATGACGGCGCCGATCCGCTGATCGTCGCGACCGACCTCGTCGGGCAGGCGGAGCACGGCCATGAAAGCCCGGCCTGGCTGATCACCTCCTCGCGCCGCATGGCCGACGAGGTTGCCCGGCTGATGCCGGAACTGATCGCGACCCTGCCGCCGACCGCGCGCGATGCGGCCGGGGCCGCCTGGCGCGACTATGGCGAGATCGTGCTCTGCGACACGCGCGAGGAGATGGTGGCGGTATCCGACGCCTACGCCTGCGAGCATCTGGAGGTGCATTGCAGCGAGCTCGACTGGTGGCATGCCAATCTCAGCAATTACGGCTCGCTCTTCCTCGGCGAGGAAACCAATGTCGCGTTCGGCGACAAGGTTTCGGGTCCCAACCACATCCTCCCGACGAAGTTCGCGGCCCGCTACTCGGCGGGGCTGTCGGTCCACAAATTCCTGAAGCCCCTGACATGGCAGCGCATGGACCGCGAGGCCTGCCAGCGCGTCGCGCCGGTCTCGGCCCGCATCTCGCGGCTGGAGGGCATGGAGGCCCATGCCCGCACCAGCGACGCGCGCATGGCGAAGTACGCGCCGGGCTCGAATGTCGATCTCGGCGCTCCAGTCGAGGTCTGAGCGATGTTCAGGCTCGCCTCGCTCTTCGACCTCACTGGCAAGACGGCGCTGGTCACCGGCGGCAACAGCGGCATCGGCCTCGCCATGGCCCGTGCGCTCGGGTTGGCGGGCGCCCGTCTCGTCATCGTCGCGCGGCGCGAGGATGCCCTGCGCGAGGCGGCAGAAGGGCTGATGGGAGAGGGGATCGAGACCGATTTCACAGCTGCGGACCTTGCCTCATCCGAGGCCGGCACGGAGCTCGCCGCAGCCTGCGGGCGGCTCGGGCGGTCGATCGACATTCTCGTCAATGGTGCCGGGCTGAACCTGCGCCAGCCCTTCATCCACGTCACGGCCGAGAGCTTCGACCTGCACATGGCGGTGCATCTGCGTGCGCCCTTCCTGCTGACCCAGGCTTTTGCGCCGGCTATGGCGCAGCGCGGCTATGGCCGCATCGTCAACATCGCATCGCTGCAGAGCTACAGGGCCTTTCCGGATAGCGCGCCCTATGGCGCGGCGAAGGGGGGCGTCGTGCAGTTGACGCGGGCGATCGCGGAAGAATGGTCGCGACACGGCGTCACCTGCAACGCCATCGCGCCGGGCTTCTTCCCGACGCCGCTGACGGCGGCGGTCTTCGCTGACCCCGCGCGCGCTGCCAAAAATGCGAACCAGACCGCCATCGGCCGTAACGGCGAACTTGACGATCTCGCTGGCGCCACCGTTTTCCTTGCCGCGCCAGCCTCGGCCTATGTCACCGGGCAGACGCTTGCCGTCGATGGCGGCTTCACCGCGAAATGAAGAGCGCCGCCGCATGAAGGCCCTAGTCTATATCGGCCCCAACAGCCTCGTCTTCCGCAACGAGCCCGACCCGGTGCCGCAGGCCGACGAGGTCCTGGTCCGGGTTGAGGCCGTCGGCATCTGCGGCTCCGACATGCACGCCTATCACGGCTTCGACGCCCGCCGCCCGCCGCCGCTGATCCTCGGCCATGAGGCGGCGGGGCGGATCGCGACAGGGCCACGCGCTGGAGAACGCGTGACGATCAACCCGCTCGTGGTCGATCCCGACTGTCCGTATGCGATCGAGGGTCGCTGGCATCTCTCTCCGACGCGGCAGATCATCTCGATGCCGCCGCGACCAGGCGCGTTCGCGGAGCTGGTCCGCATCCCGCTGCGCAATCTGACGCCGATCCCCGACACGATGCCGGTCGCCCATGCAGCGCTCGCCGAGCCCGTCGCCGTCTCCTGGCATGCGGTACGGGTCGGGATGCAGCGTCTGCATCAGCCTCTCTCGGCCTGCCGCGTCGTCGTGCTCGGCGGGGGCGCCATCGGGCTGGCGGCCGGGCTCGTCGCCCGCCTGTTCGGCGCGCGCCATCTTCTGCTCGGCGAAACCAATCCGCTTCGGCGTGAGACGCTCCTGGCGGAAGGGTTTTCCGTCTATCAGCCGGGGGGCGACGAGCCGCCGGACAACAGCATCGACCTCGTCATCGATGCCGTCGGCGCCGATGCGACGCGCGCTGCCGCCTGTCGTCTGGTGCGGCCCGGCGGCGTGATCATCCATGTCGGTCTGCTCCCCGGCCAGGGCGGCCTCGACGTTCGAAAGATCACCCTGCAGGAGATCACGCTGGCCGGGGTCTATTGCTATACCCCCGCCGACTTCGCCCAAGCAGTCCAAGCCCTCGCCATGGGGCGTCTCGGCGATCTCGGCTGGATCGAGCAGCGCTCTCTCAGCGAGGGCGGCCACGCCTTTGCCGACATCGATGGCGGGCGCGTGGGCGCAGCAAAAATCGTTCTCAACACCTGACGCGGGATTCGCAGTTCATCGGGAGGTCGGCACAGCCGCTTGGACGCTGTCTGGACTGCCGAGTGGCGCTCTCCTGTGAATGCTAACGTGCTTCAAGATTAAACCGCTGCTACTCGGCAACTCGGGCTTGCGCACCACCGGCGCGGGTCGAACTCAGCCGGCATTCGGCGGAAGCCGAGCGTGGTCAGTCAGACCGCGAGATCGATTTAAGTGCCGGTGCTACGATCGCCTGAAGCCGCTCGCGCGAGGGCTTTGTCTTGGCGACGACGTTGAGGCCTTGGACCAAGCATATGAGGAACGGTGCCGCCTTCGCGGCCTGCGCCGGCGCGTCCCCGACCTCGACGGCGCGAACTAGCGCTGACGAGAAGGCGGCTTCCAACCTCGCGAAATGAGTCTGCACCTTCGCGGCGATCTCGGGATCGCGCGCCGCCAGTTCGACGGCGGCATTGGTCGCCAGACAACCCCAGCGGCGCCTGCCGTCCAGTATCGAGTCAACGAGATACGCGAAATAAGCATGGATGCCGGCGGCGCCTGAGGGCGCGCCGACGATACGCTCGATCGCTTGCTTCGAGACCGTGCTGGCGTAGCGGTCGAACGCCGCCAGAAACAGCGAGCGCTTGTCGCCATAGGTGCCGTAGAGGCTACCGGGGTTTAGACCCATCGCACGGCATAATTCCTGGATTGGCAGGCCGTCATAGCCCTTTTCCCAAAAGCGTTCGACGGCGAGATCGAGCGTAGTCTCGGGGTCGAATGTCCTAGGGCGGGCCATGGCGCGGTAGCTCCAGAGTTTCGTTTTCGTTGAAATAGCTGTGCTGCTGCCTGTAGGCGAGGCGCTTGACCGATTATTTTTGAGCGCATATTCAGGAATCGTAATTGAATAATAATTCAAGAACTGGTTTGAGAGCGATTCTGGCATGCGCGTAGCGATGATGGGAGCTGGCGGCATCGGCGGCTATTTCGGCGCCAAACTGGCGCTGGCCGGCGCGGATGTGCGTTTCGTCGCGCGCGGTTCCCATCTCGCGGCGCTCCGCGAGCATGGCCTGACGGTCGAGAGCGACCAAGGCGCGATCAAGCTTCCCAATGTGCAGGCGAGCGACGATCCGCTCGCCTTCGGTCCGGTCGATCTCGTCGTGATCGGCGTCAAGCTCTGGGACACCGAAGACTCGGCGCGCGCCGTGCTGCCCCTCGTGCAGGCGGGTGCGGCGGCCGTCTCGTTCCAGAATGGTGTGCGCAAGGACGCGATCCTGCGCGACGCGCTCGGTTCGCAGGCCGTGCTCGGCGGCGTCAGCTACATCGCAGCCTCGATCGCGAGGCCTGGCGTCATCCGCCATGTCGGCGCCATGCAGAAGCTGGTCTTCGGAGAGTTCGGCGGGGCGGCCTCGGCCCGGACCCAGGGCCTGCTCGACGCCTGCCTTGCCGCCGGCATCGACGCGCAGATCAGCCCCGATATCGGCCGTTCGACCTGGGAAAAATTCGTCTTCCTCGCTGGGCTCTCGGGCGCAACGACGGCGATGCGCTCGCAGATCGGTCCGATCCGCGAGAATCCGCGCACCCGCGCCTTCCTGCTCGGGCTGATGCGCGAGGTCGTCGCCGTCGGCCGCGCCAGCGGCATCGCGCTGCCGGAGGATTTCGCCGAGAACCGTCTCGCCTTCTGCGATACTTTGCCGGCGCAGATGACCTCGTCGATGCATGGCGATCTCGATCGCGGCAACCGGCTTGAACTACCCTATCTGAGCGGCAACGTCGTCGAGCTGGGCGAGCGGTTCGGCATCCCAACGCCGCTCAACCGGGCCGTGGTCGATATCCTGGCCTTGCACCAGGACGGCAGGACGACCGCCTGAAATGACTGCTCCCGTGCCGATCATCACCGGATTTCGCGCGGTCACCGTCAATGTGCCGATGGCGCGCCCGCTCGGCACCAGCGCCGACACCGTGCGCCACGCGCCGCTGCTGCTGATCGATATCGAGACCGATCAGGGCATCACCGGCCACGCCTATCTCTTCTGCTATGTCGCGGCGGCCGGCCCGGCCATTGCCCATCTGCTCGGCGCTGCGCTCGATAGCGTCAAGGGTGATCCGGTTTCGCCGCAGGCGATCGCGACCAAACTGCACAAACGCTTCCGCCTGATCGGCGTGCAGGGCGTGGTGCGGATGGCGCTCGCCGGGCTCGATGTCGCGCTCTGGGATATTCTGGCAAAAGCCGCCGGCCTGCCGCTGGCCGCCATGCTCGGCGCGACCCTTGCCCCAATCCGCGCTTATAACAGCAATGGCCTTGGCCTGATGGCGCCGGAAGCCTGCGCCGACGAGGCAATCGAACTGCTGGAGGGCGGCTTCACCGCAGTGAAGCTGCGGCTCGGCCGTCCGACGCTCGCCGGCGATCTCGCCGCTGTGCGTGCGGTGCGGAAGCGCCTGCCCGATGATGTCGCGCTGATGGTCGATTTCAATCAGGCGCTCAGCCTCGCCGATGCGCTGGAGCGCGGCCGGGCGCTGGATCTCGAAGGTATCTACTGGATCGAGGAGCCGATCCGGCACGACGATTATTCCGGCTACGCAAGGCTGACCGCGATGCTGACGACGCCGATCCAGATCGGCGAGAACTTTTCCGGGCCGACCGCGATGGCGACGGCATTGGCGGCCAAGAGCAGCGACTACGTCATGCCTGATCTCGAGCGCATCGGCGGCGTCACCGGCTGGATGCGCGCTGCCGGGCTCGCGGCGGGCGCCGAGATCGCGATGTCCTCGCATCTCTTCCCGGAGGTCAGCGCCCATCTCCTCGCGGCGACCCCGACGGCGCATTGGCTCGAATACATGGACTGGGCCGGCGCGATCCTGCGCGATCCGGTCGCGGTGGTCGACGGCATGGTCACGCCGTCGGCTGCGCCCGGCGTCGGACTCGCCTGGAATGACGAGGCGGTCGCGCGCTATCGGCTCGCGCCATGAGGGCCGCCGCGCCGTGTCTGCCCTTCCGAGCCGGCCCGCGCCGGTGAAGATCACGGCGGTCTCCACGATTCTGATACGCCTGCCTTTCACGAAGGCCGGGCCACCGATGATGTTCGGCGGCAAGCCCTGGGACACGATGCCGATCCTGTTCCTGCGCGTCGACACGGACGAGGGCATCACCGGCTGGGGCGAGCCGTTCGGCTATCCCGCGATCACCGCCGTCCGCACCGTGATCGAGACGCTGGTCGCGCCGAACCTGATCGGCCGCGATCCGACGGACATCGCCGGCCTGACTCTCGAACTGCAGAGGAAGCTGCATCCGTTCGGACGCAATGGCGGTGCCATGTGCGCGATCTCGGCGGCCGACATCGCGCTCTGGGATATTGCCGGCAAACGGGCCGGGCTGCCGCTGCATCAGCTGATCGGCGGCGCACGCACCGACACGCTCGAAACCTATGCCAGCCTGCTGCGCTACGGCACGCCGGGTCTCGTCGGCGAGGCGGTCTCGCAAGCGCTAGGTCGCGGTCACCGGCTGATCAAGCTGCACGAGATCGGGCTGGCCGAGGTCGCTGCCGCGCGTGCCGCGGCAGGCCCGGAGGTCGAGATCATGCTCGACACCAACTGCCCATGGAGCGCCGAAGAGGCCGTGCGGATGGCGCACGCGCTCGAGCCGCACCGGCTGCACTGGCTCGAGGAGCCGGTGTGGCCGCCCGAGGATTACGACGCTCTGGCTCGTGTCCGGGCGACGGGCATGACGGTCGCGGCGGGCGAGAACGTCGCCGGCGTCGTCGCCTTCCGCCACATGTTCGAGAAAGGCGCTGTCGATGTCGCGCAGCCGGGCGTGACGCGCTGTGGCGGCCTGAGCGAGACCTTGAAGGTCGTGGCGCTGGCCGAGGCCTTTGGCGTGCGGCTGGTGCCGCATTGCGCCCAGTTCGGGCCGGGCTATCTCGCGTCGCTGCACCTGACCGCGGCGCTGGCGACGGTCACGCCGATCGAGCTGCTCTACGCCGATCTCGAAGCCAGCCCGTATCCGGAATTCACGACGGCGCAGGCCGGTCGCGTGCCGGTTCCGCAGGGGCCGGGTCTCGGGTGCGAGCCGGATGCCGCGATCCTGAAGCGCTTTCGATCGGACGATTGAATTTACCAGAAGCCCGGCCAAACGGGCGTGTATCAATGGGGAGGAAGACGATGGACACCTATCGCAAGGAGGCCCGTCTGACGATCGGCTTCTTCGTTCTGTATCTGCTTACGGCGCATACCGCGCCCTGGGCGCTGATCCTCGGCACCAACAACGGCGTCCGCATCTTCGGCTTCCCGCTGCACTATTTCATGGCGGTGTTCCTCGGCTGGGTCGGTGTGCTCGCCGTCTCGATCTGGTGGAACATCGCGGCCGACAAGCTCGACGAGGAGATCGCTGCTTCCGACGGCCCGGCCGTCGCCCCCGCTCCGATACAGGAAGGAGAGCGGACATGACCGCCGCATCCTGGCAGCTCAGCAATATCTGGCTCGGCATCGGCGTCAGCGGCGCGATGTTCGTGCTCTACTATTGCGTCGCGCTCTACTTCCGAGGCGAGACCCACAGCGAGCGCGATCTCTATCTGGCCGGCCGCCAGATCGGCCCGATCATCAACTCGCTCGCGGCGGCCGCGACCTGGATGAGCGTCGCGACCTTTCTCGGCGTCGTAGCGCTGATCCAGCAGTTGCACCTGCCCTTCGTCTACATGTGGATCCAGCTGATCCTCAGCGTACCGTTGCTCGTCCTGTTCTACGGCGCGATGCTGTGGCGGCTCGGGGTCTACACCTCGGTCTCCTTCGTTCGTGTGCGCTACGGCCAGGGTGTCGCCTATCTGGCCGCCGGCTGGATGATCCTGATCATGCTTATGTACATGATCGGCCAGTTCATCGGTGTCGCCAAGGTCTTCGAGGTCCTGCTCGGCCTGCCTTATCTCGCCTCGCTGATCATCTCGGCGCTGGTGATCACCGGCTACATCACACTCGGCGGCATGAAGGGGGCGACCTATAACGACGCCATCCAGATGATCATCATGCTGCTGACGCTGCTCCTGCCGCTGGCGGCGATCCTGAAGCAGCTCGATGCCACCGGCTGGTGGTTCCCGCCGCTCGGCTACGGCAACATGACCGACGCCATGCTCCAGCGCATTCCGGACTTCTTCGATCTGAAGTTCGATCCGCGTTTCTTCCTGGCGCTGTTCGTCGCGCTGACCCTGGGCACGCTCGGCCTGCCGCAACTGGCTCAGCGCGTCTTCACCTCGTCCAGCATCAAGGATGCGCGTCGCACCGTGCCGTGGTTCTGCTTCTGGGTCGGCCTGACCTTCTCGGGTGTCTACGCGGTCGGCTTCGCTGGCGTGTTCCATTTCGCGCGGCTGGGCCAGACCCTGCCGCCGGCGGCGGCCGACAAGACGACATTGCTCCTGAACCTCGCCTACAATCCGGAGTGGGTCAGCGCGCTCGTCATCGCCGGCGCGCTCGCAGCGGGCGTCTCGACCATCGCTGGACTGATGATCGGCGTCGCGACGGTCGCCAGCCATGACATCGTCGGCATGCTCAAGCCCGATCTCGACGAGAAGGCCAAGCTGCGCTGGGGCTACATCGCCCTGATGGTCACCGGCGTCGTCTCTCTGCTGATCTCGCTCAACCCGCCGCCCTTCCTGATCATCTCGATCTTCTGGGCCTTCGGTCTCTGCGCCTGCACGATCACGCCGATGCTGGTGCTCGGCGCCTGGTCGACGCGGATCAACAAATACGGCGCCTTCGCCGGCAGCGCTCTCGCCGGCATCCTCTACATCGTGATCTCTCCCTACGTCTTTCCGCAATTCGCGGTCGGCAAGGGGCTGATCGCGAATTTCGGCTATGCCGCAGCTCTGGTTGCGGTCCCGATCGGCTTCATCGCGACCATTCTGGTGTCGCTGGCCGCCGAGAAGGTCTCTGGCGCGGTCGATGCGGCCACGCGCACGCACACTCAGGCACTGGTCGAGGGCATGCATGGCTGGCCGAGTGTGACCGGCATGCGCTATGGCGCCTCCGGCTGGCTCCTCGTGCTCTGCGTGCTCTGGCTGCCGGTTCTCTGGTGGGCGCTGCGGCCATGGTGAGCCTGCCCGTCGTCCTGCCGCAGCGCGCCGCCGGGCTCGGCGTGCTGCTGCTCGGCCTGAGCTGGAGCGGCGGCGTGTATCTCGCCCGCCACGAGATCGTTGCGGCGTCCGGCCTGCCGCCAGGCGAGGCCTTCGGCTATATCGCGGCTGGCGGGGTCGGTGCGGTCGCGGCATCCTGGTTCGGCATTGGGGCCGTGCTGTTTGCGATGACGCGGCTGCTGCGCGCCCGCGTGCCGTTCTGGAATGTGCTCTGGGCGCTTGCCGGCGCCTTGCCGCCGCTCTGGCTCGCGGCGCCGGCGGCTGCCATGATCCGCGGCGGCGATACCCGTCTTGCGCTTGCCGCGGTGGTAGCGGTCGCCATCGTCGTGTTCCTCGGCATGGCGACGCATGCGATCGCGGAGGTTACCGGCCTGTCGCGGCTTCGCGCCGCTTTCTGCCTTGTGCTCACGGCGGTGTTTTGCCTGAGCGTCGCCACCCTGAGCTGAACCCGTCTTCGCCAGAAAGCAGCACCGATGACCACCAAGGCTTTTGTTTTCGACGCCTACGGCACCCTCTACGACGTCCAGTCCGTTGCCGGCATCACCGATGCCGCCTTTCCCGGCCAGGGCGAGTACATCACACAGCTCTGGCGGATGAAGCAGCTCGAATACACCTGGCTGCGCTCGCTGATGGGGCGGTATGAGGATTTCTGGTCGGTGACGCGGGCCTCGCTGCACTACACCTTGAAGACGCTCGGACTGGAGGCGACGCCCGACTTGTTCGAGCGGCTGGCCCAGGCCTACAACACGCTGAAGCCCTATCCCGACGCGCGCGCCGCGCTCGAGGCGCTTGCCGGCCACGAGTGCGCGATCCTGTCGAATGGCAGCCCGACGATGCTGGCGGCGCTCGTGCGCAACAGCGGCTTCGAGGATCTGCTGAAGACGGTCATGAGCGTCGATGACAAGAAGGTCTTCAAACCCGACCCGCGCAGCTACGAGCTGGTCGAGGAGCGGCTCGGCGTCACGCCGGATCAGGTGATTTTCGTTTCGTCGAACGGCTTCGATGTCGCCGGCGCGAAATCCTTCGGCTTCAGGGTCGCCCGGATCGAGCGGGTTTCGCCGCAGGCGCTGCGCGACGAACTGTGGTCCGCCGACTTTATCGGCCCCGGGAACATGTTCAAGGCGATGCGGATGCAGGCGGAAACGATAGGGTTCGATGCGGATTGGACAATAGGGTCTCTCAGCGAACTCGCGGGGCTGAACGTCTCGCGCTGATCGGCTTCTCCGGCTAGAGCCTGGGTCGATGCAAAGGATGTCCGCACCGGGGCGCGCGGGATATATCAGGGCTGCCTAGAAAAAAGTTTAGTAATTTCAGCAGGTTGTGTTCCTTCGGATTTGCGAGATTTGTATGATGGCCTGGACTGAAATTGCTCGTTGCTAATGTCGGCGCGCTTCAGGGAGTGACCTGCCACCGAGATGTCATCCAGCGGCGATTGGAGCCTCAGCGGGCCTGATCCGGTCCCATTTTCTGGATCGCCGGAGAGTGGCGTTTTCCTGCCTTTGTCACGGTGACGGGCGGTGAGCGCCACCGTGGTTCTGCAATGAGATCGGCGGCTTATGGCCGATGGCCCCATGCAGCCGATCCTCGTTGTGGTATCTGCGCCAAGCCTCCAACTTTTCCTCCGGGCCCGGTCTAGCCGAAGCCGGCGTCGAACTCGGCGCGCTCGGCGAGGTCGTCGTCGATGCCGCCTCGGCTAACAGCGTGCCGTCGATCCATGCGGTCGGCGACGTCACCAATCGCATCAGCCTCGCCCCTGTTGCGATCCGCGAGGACCATGCTTTCGCCGACTCGGTCTTCGGCGGCCAGCCGTAGCAGATGGACCTCGGAGCGCCGCCGAGGAGCTGGTGACGATGCGGTCGGCACGACCGGGGTAAGAACTGCGCCTGTGAAAAGTTGCGTCTTGCCACAGAAGCCTTGAACCTCAGGAACTCTCCGGGCCCCTGCGCAACGGACCGAGAAAAGGCCCGCATAAGAGGGAGAGCCGTGATCATCAAAATGCGGGCCGGCATCCCGATCCACGACAACGCTTTCAACGATATCGGCCAGTTTCGGAAGCCAAGATATCCAGGGCGCGTCGGCCTTGGCTAAAGGCCGACTAAATTACAACGATATTTCAAACACATAAGTGTTCGCAGCTTTATCCTGAATGGCGCGCCATTTCCTGGCTCTTTTTGTGGCCTGTAGCCTGAAAAGCGGCCCTCCCTGCTCCAGGCTATCAAGCCGCTGGAGGACGCCCATTCTGCTGCGGAGGGCACCGCTGATCAACTCGGCTTGATGCCGGCTTCCTCAACGACGCGATTGGCGCGCTGGACTTCGTTTTCGATGAACTTTGCGAAGCTGGCCGGATCCTCCGTGACGGGCTCCGCTCCGAGCGCGGTCAGCCGGTCGATGATGTCGCGTTCTTTCGAGGCCGCCTGCACGGCCGCGTTGACACGCTTCACCGTGTCGGCGGGCAGGCCTTTCGGACCCCAGAGCCCGTACCAGAGCGTGAAATTGAGATCGTTCAGGCCAAGCTCCGCGGCAGTCGGCACGTTCGGCAGCACCGGGCTGCGCTGCGCGCCCAAAACCGCGAAGGCGCGCACGGTGCCGTCATTGACGTAAGCCACCGCGGAGCCGAGCGGCGCCACCATCAACGGCACCTGCCCGGCGAGGACATCGGTCATTGCCGGCGCCGTGCCGCGATAATTGACCAGCTCCGCCGTCGTCCCCGTCCGCCGCTTGAAGCTCTCGGTCGCGAGATGGCCCATGCTGCCCAGTGCCGAATTGGCAAAGTTGAACTTGTCGGGCTCAGCCTTCATCCGAGCGATCAGCTCCGTCATCGTTGCCGGCGTCTTTGCCGTCGAGCCTATCAGGATCATCGGCGAGGTCGCGAAGCGCGAGATCGGGGTGAAGTCCGCCAGCGGATCGTAGAGGACATGGCGCATGACATGCCTGGCCATGATGTGGATGTCGGCGTTGGTCAGGTAGGTCGCGCCGTCGGGCGCGGATTTGGACACCTCCGCGGCGCCGATCGTGTTGCTTGCTCCGGCCTTGTTCTCGACGACCCAGGATTCATCGAGGGCAGGCGCGAGCCGCTGGGCGTAAAGCCGCCCGATGACGTCGATAGCGCCGCCAGGCGCCGCAGGCACGATGAGCCTGACGAGCTTGCGTTGAGCCATGGCGGCGCGCGGCGCAAGGGTCCCGGCCGCGAGCCCCATCAGGGCGGTGCGTCGTGTGATGGTCACCAGATTTTCCTCCGTTTGCGGCCGCTTCAGTGGCGGCTCTCGCTTGTCTGCAAGGGAAACGTCGTCGGTCGGGGCCTCGTCGCAACGGGCGTCGGGATGGCGCGCCCGGTCGTCGAACAGGCTTTCCAGCCAATAAGGCCGCATACTTATTATCAGTATGCCTCGTATCTTCGGACTGTCAAATCCAGGCAGCKCACCGCCCGATCGACCTGGGCGCGGATTTCAGGCGGCCAGACCGTCGATCAGGCCGCTTCCGGCGGATTCACCGCTGCGAGCCGCAGCGGCGCGCGCGAGGCGTCGTTGTTCAGTTCAACGAGTTGCGACAGCATGCGCATGAAGATCTCGCGATCCGCCGGCGCGAGAGGAGCCAGGATGCGTTCCTGGGCGCGACGCGCCAACGGCTCGGCCTCTTTGAGGGCGAGATCGCCCTTCGGCGAAAGATGCAGCACCTTGACGCGCTTGTCCTCCCTGCTGCCAGAACGCTCGATCAGGCCTTTCGCCTCCATCCGCTCCAGGACGTTGCCGAGCGTCGAGCGATCGAAGGCGACGAGCGCCGACAGCCTTGTCGCATCGATGCCTGGGTTTTCGCGCACCGCGACCAACGCCGCATACTGGACCGGGGTCAGGTCGACGGGCGCACATTCTTCGAGGAAGATCGA
This sequence comes from Allobosea sp. P2_A10, assembly GCF_056405115.1. NCBI lineage: Bacteria > Pseudomonadati > Pseudomonadota > Alphaproteobacteria > Hyphomicrobiales > Alloboseaceae > Allobosea > Allobosea sp. P2_A10. The sequence continues at coordinate 805,351 of NZ_JBFUCS010000001.1, forward strand.
GACCGCGATCTGCTGGGCGCGCCGGATGAGATGGCCGGGCTTCTGATAGACATCTTCCATCGACATCGTCGGTTTGCCTTTTTGTGGCGGTGGGCGAATTTCACTACGGGAGTGCGTGCAGCGCGGTTTCGTCGCCGCTCGGCAGAAGCGAATACTGACCGGCCATCGCCGGCGTCAGGCTTTGGATGGTATGCTTTCATTCCGTAGACTGTCAAAATATTGCTGCTCTGCAGCATTCTCGTCAATCGCCGTTCTGATGCGGCCAAGGCATTTCGACCCCCGCTAATCGGCCAGATCCGAATACGCTCTGGTCGGCTCGCAGCGACGCCACAGCAGGGCCGCCCTCGCCTCTCGCCGCAAAGCCAAAGCGAGTGCGGTTGACAGGATACGGTCCGTGCGTATCCTGTTATTCAGTATACGGACGATCCATAGAGATCGGGCAAACGGGAGGATCGATCTGGTGATGTCCGGTTTCGGGGAACCTGCAGCGTTGCCACCGAGCGACCGCCGGCGTCTCACGTTCCTCCATGCGTTCCATTTCGATGCCCGTGTCGCCAACACATTCCGGGCCGGTCGCCGGCTCACACCGTAAACGCTGAAAACCAGCTGATTTTCGAAAAGGACCGGACGATGTGCACTGCCGATCATGGCCATCCGATCGCCGTCGACGTCGCCGACACGGCCAGCGCCTCCGTTGCGCCATCGCCGGAGATGATCGAGGAGCTCGTCGCGGCCAATCACATCCTGTTCGACCAGGGCGTCGTCGACGCGTTCGGTCATATCAGCGTGCGCCACGACAGCCGGCCAGACCGTTTCCTGCTCGCCCGCAACATGGCGCCGAGCCGGGTCACGGCCGACGATATCGTCGAGTTCACGCTCGACGGCGAAGCTGTGAACGCAGCCGGGCGCCGGGTTTATCTCGAACGCTTCATCCATGGCGAGATCTTCCGCAGGCGGCCCGACGTGATGGCGGTGATCCACAGCCACTCCCATTCGATCGTGCCGCTCAGCGTGGTGAAGGGCATGAGGCTGCGCGCCATCTTCCACATGGCGGGCTTCGTCGGCCAGGGCGCGCCGGTGTTCGAAATCCGCGAGGCCGGCGGCGATGCGACCGATCTCCTGATCAGCAACAACCATCTGGGCCGCGCCCTGGCGGAGCATTTCGACGGGCACGACATCGTGCTGATGCGCGGCCATGGCTCGACCGTCGTCGGCGGCTCGATCAAGCAGGCGGTCTACCGGGCTGTTTATGCAGAGCTCAATGCCCGCTATCAGTTGCAGGCGATGCAGCTTGGTGACGTCACCTATCTCACCGAGGGCGAGAGCCGCTCCTGCATCGCCAATATCGAGGCGCAGGTTCACCGGCCCTGGGACATGTGGCTCGAACAGGCGCGGGCGCGGCGGCGCTGACGGGTCGCCTCCATGCAATTCCATCTCAATGGTTTCCGGACTGGCGATCCCGGCGTGTCGATGCGGCCCGGCGGCCTTGCGGACGCGCAAGGCCATGACAATTTGCCGGAGGAGGTCGACGTCCTGATCGTCGGCTGCGGCCCGGCCGGACTGACATTGGCTGCGCAGCTCGCGGCCTTTCCCGACATCACGACCCGGATCGTCGATCAGAAGCCCGGCCCACTCGAACTCGGGCAGGCCGATGGCATCGCCTGCCGGACGCTCGAAATGTTCCAGGCTTTCGGCTTCGCCGAACGTGTCCTCAAGGAGAGCTACTGGGTCAACGAGACCGTGTTCTGGAAGCCGGACGAAACCCGGCCGGAGACCATCATCCGCAGCGGGCGGATCCAGGACGTCGAGGACGGGCTCTCGGAAATGCCCCATGTGATCCTGAATCAGGCACGGGTGCACGACTTCTTCCTCGACGTGATGCGCAATTCGCCGACCGGGCTGGAGCCGAACTATTCCCGGCGCCTGCTCGACCTCGCGATCGACACAAGCGGCGCAGCCAATGGCATCGACTTGGGGCATCCGGCGACCGTGAGGCTGGAGCGCCTCGACCCCGCGCGTGAGGGGCAGATCGAGACCGTCCGGGCGCGCTATGTCGTCGGCTGCGATGGCGCGCGCAGCGCCGTGCGCAAGTCGATCGGGCGCGCCCTGGACGGCGATTCCGCCAACAAGGCGTGGGGCGTCATGGACGTTCTGGCGGTGACCGACTTTCCCGATATCCGGTTGAAGGCGCTGATCCAGTCCGCCGGCGAAGGCAGCATCGTCCTGATCCCGCGTGAAGGCGGCTATCTGGTCAGGATCTATGTCGAGATGGACAAGCTCAGCGAGAACGAGCGGGTGGCGAGCCGCAACATCGGCGTGGAGCATCTCATCGCTGCGACGCAGCGCATCCTGCGGCCCTATACGCTCGATGTCCGCGAGGTCGCCTGGTGGTCGGTCTACGACATCGGGCAACGCCTCTGCGACAAGTTCGACGACGTACCGGCCGACGAGGTGACGCAACGCCTGCCCTGCGTCTTCATCGCGGGCGACGCCTGCCACACCCATAGCCCGAAGGCCGGCCAGGGCATGAACGTCTCGATGCAGGACAGTTTCAATCTCGGCTGGAAGCTCGCCGCCGTGCTGCAGGGGCGATCCCCGCCGCAGCTGCTGCACAGCTATTCGGCCGAGCGGCAGGCTGTCGCGCAGGAATTGATCGAGTTCGATCGCGAATGGGCGAAGATGCTCAGCGCGCCGCTTAAAACGTCGGAGAACGGTGAAGGTGTCGATCCCAGGGCGGTGCAGGACTATTTCGTCAGGCATGGACGCTATACCGCCGGAACCGCCACACGTTACGCGCCCTCGGGCCTGACCGGCGCATCGACGCATGCGCATCTGGCCGCCGGAATGCCGATCGGCGCCCGCTTCCATTCCGCCCCGGTGGTGCGCCTCGCCGACGCCAAACCGCTTCAGCTCGGCCACGTCGCACAGGCCGACGGGCGCTGGCGTCTCTTCGCCTTTGCCGACTCGGCCGATCCCGCGTCCCCGGCGTCACGCCTGCGCGCGCTGTGCGATTTTCTGGCGCGTTCGCCCTCGTCGCCGATGCGCCGGCACGGATGGGCGGATGGCGATGCGGACGCCATCATCGACGTTCGCGCGATCTTCCAGCAAGGCCATCGCGATCTGGCTGTCGATGCGATGCCGGCCTTTCTCCTGCCGCGGAAAGGCCGCCTCGGCCTGATCGACTACGAGAAAATGTTTTGCCCGGACCTGAGCGGCGGCACGGACATCTTCAACATGCGCGGCATCGACCGGGAGCAGGGCTGCGTCGTCGTCGTTCGGCCCGACCAATATGTCGCCCATGTCCTGCCGCTGGACGACTTCGCGGGGCTATCGGCGTTCTTTGCAGGCTTCATGACGACGCAGGCCTGTACCGCCTGACGGACCGCGATTTTCTCGGCGCCGCAATCCAGGTCGGACGGAGCCGTGCAGGCGCAGGGGCGTGGCTTCGATGTCGCGCCGGAAATGGCGCTTGGCATGCGCCGACAGGCGGACATTCGTCGACTGGAGCCAAATTCTCAGCCGGCTCCGCGCATCTGATCAAACCACGTGCACAGGACAAAGATCATAGCATGATCTCCATCCTTGGCCGCGAGCATACACAGGCGACCGAGGCGTTGGTTGAGATCGTCGCCCGCTTCGACCCGTTGCCACCGCGAGACCCGCCGCGTTTCGCGGAGGTCGACTGCGCCGGACAGGTTTTTCGCGAGCATGTGCTTGCGCGAATGCATCCCGACACCACGTCGATCTCGACCACGAGCGGGCTCCCGCTCTCGTCTATGTCCTGCGCCACCGAGGACCTGCCTGCCTCACGTCCAACGTGCTCGCGACAGGATCTGGCCCGTTGCCGCACGGCAAGGCCATGGCGCTCGGCATCCTTCGGCCGGGGCCCATCGCAGCACTACGCGGCGTTAACCACTGACCGAGGGAATTTCGCCGCGGTCATGATTCCTGAAAACTCGTCGGTTTTACTGGCGCGCAACAAGGACCGCCCGCGCGATGATCAGTGATCTGGTTGCCAAGATTCTCGACAGGATATCCGGCGCCAGCCTGCTGGCGACGGGCCTGCTGCTGTTGACCGCGCTCGGCAGCGCGCTGATCGCCTATTGGCGCACCGTCGAACACAAGAGCTGGCGCGAATTCTTCGATTTCGTCTTCCCGCACGAGATCATCACCCATCCATCGGCCAAGGCCGACCTGCTGTTCTGGGTGACGAAGAAGGCGTTGATGCCGTTCCTGATGCTGCCGGCCGGCGTCACCTTCGTCGTCGCGGTCGGCTACGGCACGAACCAGCTGTTCTCGGCGCTGCTCGGAATCCAGTCGCCGCTGATCGCGGGACCGGCGGGCGTGACCACGGTCGTGCTGTTCACGATCACCATGCTGCTCGCCTACGACATCTCCTATTACCTCTACCATGTCGCCCAGCACCGCTATCCCGTGCTCTGGGAGCTGCACAAGGTCCACCATTCGGCCGAGGTGATGGTCGGCATCACCAAGGACCGCGTCCACCCGCTCGACGAACTGATGAACCGCATCTGGGACGGCGTCATCCCCGGCATCTGCTTCGGGATCTGGTCGCTGGTCTCGCTCAATCTGGTCGAGCTCACCGTCTTCGGCGTCAACGTTTATGTGATGCGCAACATCCTGATGATGGACTTCGTCAGGCATACCCATTTCAAGATCTCGTTTGGATCGCTGAACAACGTCGTGCTGTGCCCGCACTGGCACCAGCTGCACCACAGCGTCGACCCTCTGCATTACGACAAGAATTTCGGCCTGCTGTTCTCCTTCTGGGACCGTTTGTTCGGGACGCTGTGCGTGCCCAGGCCCAATGAGGACTTCAAATTCGGCCTGATGGAGCGCGGCGTGCGCGACTACCAGTCGCTGCAGGGCCTCTATCTGATGCCGCTGAAGCGGATGTGGGGCCATGTCGCCCGCCGCCTGCGCGGCGACAAAAGCGCGCCCGCCGAGGGCTCTGAAGGCGTGAAGCCGTGAACGCGCATGTTGCAATGGACGAACAGACGATGTCCGCGACCCAGGTCGTCACCTTCGAGATCGTCACCTCCGAGGCGCGGCTTGCCGAGGTCGCGCTAGCCTGGGGCGAGCTTTGGCGCCGCGCCGACGGACTGGTCTTCCAGCATCCGTCCTGGATCGCCGCCTGGTGGCGCACCGACCCCAACCGCGCCCGGCGCGAACTGAAGATCGGCCTGGCCTGGCGCGGCGGCCGGCTCGAGGCCGTGCTGCCGCTGGCAAGCGTCAGGCGCTCGGGCGTGCGCATGCTGGAATGGGCCGCCAAGGACCACAGCGACTATGGCGACGCTCTGCTCGCGCCGGGTAGCGACGCCGCCGTGCTGGCCGCGCTGTGGCGGCATGTCGTCGCCGGCGGCGGTTTCGACGTCGCCTATCTCAACCGCCTTTTGCCGGAGGCTAAGGCCTGGGCCCTGCCGAACGCCACCCCCGCACCGGTCAAGCTTCGCCCCAACCACCGCAGCGAGATCAGCTATCGCGTCGCCGGTTCATGGCCAACCGGCAAGGACTGGTTCGAGCAGCAATCGAAGAAGACGCGCCAGAATTATCGCCGCGGCTGCAAGGTCATGGAGGAAGGCGGGGACCTGCGCTTCCGGCTGATGACGGGAGACGAGCCGCTCGAGCCGGTTCTGGAGCGCGTCGCGGCGCTCAAGCGCAAATGGCTCGCGCGGCACGGGCGCGCCTCGGATCTGTTCGACGAGGGCGCGCCCGCGCTCGCGGCGCTGGTCGGCGTGCTGGCGGAGCTCGGCCTGCTCAGGGTCTTCGTTCTAGAGCGCGCCGGGCTCGTCGTCGCAGTCTCGATCAATTTCGTGCAGCGCAACACGATGATGGCCTTCGTCACCACCTATGATCCCGATTTCGAGCGTGGCTCGCCGGGCATGGTGCTGATGATGGACTATATCCAGTGGTCGATCGACCAGGGCCTGATCATGGTCGACTTCCTGTGCGGGTCGGAGGATTTCAAGCGCCGTTTCGCGACGCAGTCGGTCGAATTGCCGTCGGTGCTGGGCGCGCGCACATTGCGCGGCAGCGTCGCGGCGCTGGCAGACCGGACAGGCCACGCCGTCAAGCGCTGGCGCGCCAGGCGTTCGCCTGCGCCCGAAGCTCAATCCGGCGACTGAGCGGGCCCGCTACCGAAACAGCGCCCGCCGCGACGCGGCGGAGCCGTCGATAAACTCGAAACCCCCGGCGCTGTTCAGCGTGTGCAGCCTCCGGCCCGGCCATGACGGCCCCGGCCGGATGATCGCCTCGACGCTCTGCGCGAAGCCGCCCTCGTCGAGCTGCGTCACGATGGCGATGCCGAGCGCCCGGCCGTAGCCGAGGCGGCAGTCCTGGACCGGGCGCAGCAGCACGCCATCGCGCAGAACCATTTGGCCTGCAGGCCTCGCCGAGGCGATGTCGATCATCACCGGGTTGCGGGGATGGGGCGTCCATGGGCCACGGAAATCCGGGGCGGACCAGAGATGGAGCGCATCGGAGAAGGCGCCGCCGCCGTCGCGCACCGTGGCGAAAAGCCACCATCTCCCGTGATGCTCGATCAGCGTCGCGTCGCTTGCGACGATGCCGTCGATCAGCGTCGCCTCCTTGACCCAGCCGCCGGGAAAAGCCGTGGCGCGAAACAGGTCGACACGGCCGGCGCTGCAGCTTTCGGGGATCATCCAGACCTCGCCCTCGCGCGCGAAGACGAAGGGGTAGGACAGATGGCCATCCTGCTCCAGCACGGGTTCGGGCCGGCCGAGCGGGCCATCGGGACCGAATTCCACTGCCGAGATAATGCCCTTGCCGGTGGCGTGCCGGTAGTCCTCGACGAACAGCGTGACGCGCCCGTTATGGAAGACCGGAAAGGGGTCGGCGTAGAATCGGCTGCCATCGTCGGGCAGGGTCTGCCATTCGGCTTCGGGCAGGCGGCGGAGGTCGAACAGGTCGGGACCGTCGAGCTTGCGCCAGCCGACCCGCCAATGCGGCGTGTGATAGAGGCCGCGATAGACGCGCCCCGCCATTGTGGAGATCAGCCCCGCGCCCGCCCGCTTCGCCAGCCCGGCCACGCCCATCGCTGCTGCGTCCGCGAGAGCGGCTTCATCGCCAGGCAATGCCGGAACGGCGGGGCTTGCGCCGGTGAGCGCGGCGATGATCAGCGTGATAAGGCGATGCAGCACGTCGGCGAGGACAGCCGGCAGCACCGCATGGTGTTCCGTGCCCAGGCGGCCGGCTGCGACGACCCGCTCCTGCTCGACGATTTCGGCCAGCGGCGCGCGGCCTGCGAGCAGCGATGCGATCAGGGCAGACTCGCCCGCCTGTCCGTCGAAGGTCAGTCGCCAGCGACGCCCCCCCGCGGGCCCGGCGTCGGCCTCGCACGAAGCCGTGAGATCGAGCGTCAGATCGCCAGCCCAGGAGGTAGGCTTCGTAAATTGCTCGGCATCGGTCGCGGGGACCAGCGCGAATGCGTCCTTGCCGGCATACCCATGCAGAAGCGTCTCGAACCGCAGCAGCAAGGCCACCGACGGATCAGGCAAAGCGTTGCTCTCGACGAAGACGAGCGACGTTTCCAGCTCCGGTACAGCGTCCAGCCGCGCCAGCAGATCAAGATGCCAGCGTCGGAAGAACCTGCCGTCGATCCGCAGAACCAGTCTCATATCCCTCATCGATCCGGCACGACGGCTGACTGTGTCATCGACAGCTCCACCAGTGTCTCGCATGGGCGCATTTCGATTTGGTTAGCCTCTGTTTCGGAACGTGTCCAAGAGAGTGGAAATCCACGAAAGCGGTTGACTGGATCCTGCGCCGGGGCAGTTGTTAAGAACTCGATGGCAAGGATCAGGTTGGAGAAGCGCCGTAGCGCGGGTGCTTCGCAGAGTTGCGTAATCGAGAGCGGGTATGACGAGCCTCGTTTCCACCGCCCAACAGCAGGATGCCCTGCCCGAGGCCGGTGTACCGGAGCCATATCGGCTGCGCCCGGACGGGACGGTCGAGATCGCCGAGTTGTGGCGCATCCTGAGACACCGGCGTCTGCTCATCCTGAGCGTCGCCGGCCTGATGACGCTCGCCACCCTGTTCTACGGCCTGCTGACGCCCGCCCTCTTCACCGCCTCGACCCAGATCCTGATCGACCCGCGGGATCGCATCGTCGTCAGCAACGACGTCAATCCCAATACCGTCTCGCCCGATGGCGGCATCGCCCAGGTCGAAAGTCAGGCGAGCGTCATCCAGTCGACCGGCGTCCTCATGCGCGCCATTCGCGCGATCGACCTGACGAAGGACGGCGAATTCAACAGCCAGGGCTTTCTGCGCTCGTTTCTCGGCCTGCTGCCATCGGCCCAGCCGTCGACGGGCATCGGCCTGAATCCCGCGGAGGCGCGCGCCCTCGACACGCTCAGACGCAAGCTTTCGGTCAGGCGCGCCGACAAGGTGCTCGTCGTCGATGTCGTCGTGACCACGCAAGAATCCGAGAAATCGGCCCGGATCGCCAACGCCATCGCCGAGGCCTATCTCGCCGATCAGGCCGAGGCGCGCAGCCAGGGCGTACGCGACGCCTCGGCTGGGCTGACCGCGCGCCTGGCCGAGCAGCGCAAGCGCGTCGAAGTCGCCGAGAACGCCGTCGAGCGCTACCGCGCCGAGAACAACCTCGTCGCCGCTTCGGGCCGGCTGATCAGCGAGCAGCAACTGACCGAGATCAGCAACCAGGTTTCGGCCGCGCAGGCGCGCTCGGCCACGCTGAAGGCGCAGGTCGAGCAGATCAGCCAGCAGCGCCGGACGGACGGCAACCTCGCCGGCAGTTCGTCCGAGGCGATGCAGTCGGCGGTGATCGCCAAGCTGCGCGAGCAGGAGGCGACGCTGATCCAGCGCGAGGCGGAGTTGCAAAGCCAGCTCGGGCCAAGGCACCCCTCGATCGCGGCGGCGCGAAGCCAGGTCGTCCAGGTCCGCCAGTTGATCGCGACCGAGATCCAGCGCGTCGAGCAGTCGGCCCGCGCCGACTACGCGCGCGCCCTCAACAACGAGAAGCAGCTCGTCGCCAAGCTCGACGCCCTGACCAAACAGACCCAAGGCTCCGATCAGGCTTCGGTGCGCCTGCGCGACCTGCAGCGCGACCTCGAGGCGGTCAGAGCGGTCTATGCGACGTTCCTGCTGCGCGCCCAGGAAACGCGCGAGCAGGCCAATCTCGACACCACCAACGCCCGCATCATCAGCCAGGCGCAGGCCCCTGCCCAGAAGAGCTGGCCGCCGCTCGGTCTTCTGATCGTCGGCGCCATGGGTCTCGGGCTCGGGCTCGGCGCCGGACTCGCGCTCATCCGGGAATACATCTCGCCGACGCTGCTGTCGGTCAGGCAGGCCGAAAGCGCGATCGGTTCTCCGGTGATCGGCGTCCTGCCGGCCGAGAAGCGCCGCTCGCGCCTGCGGCGATCGGTCAACGATCCGCAGGAGCCGCCTCCGCGCGACATGGCGGCCGAAAGCGTCGCGGGCCTGGCCTTGATGCGCCTGTTCCAGCCGGCTGACGGCAAGAACGGCGCGGCGCGCAGCATGCTGCTGGTCTCGACCGCCGCTGATGCGAATGAGCGGCAGCGGATTGCGCTTTTGCTCGCGGACGCCGCCACCAATCGCGGCGAACGGGTGTTGCTGATCGACGCCGATGTCGAGCAGACGCAGGAGAACGGCGTCGCAGGGCTCCTCGATGTGCTGCGCGGCGAATGCGGTTTCGAGGCCGCGATCCATTTCAGCAAGAGCCAGGACGTGGCGCTGATGTCGACGGGCCGCCCCAAGGCCATGCCGGCCAAGCCAAATGGCCGTCTCTTCGCGACGCGCATGCTCGCCGAAGCCAGTCGACATTTCGAGACGGTGGTGATGGATGGCGGCGTGCTCACGCAGAACATCAAGATCGCGCCGCTGGTCGGCACGGTCGAGCACATCGTGCTGGTCGCGGAGCTCGAACGGTCGAGCCAGGCCGAGATCGCCAAAATTGTTCAGGCGACGCACATCATGGGCCGCAGGATCACCGGCACGATCCTCGTCGATCCCGCGGGACGTGCGTAGCCGTGAGTGCGCCGAGCCTTCCTGCGCCCACGGGCGCCGGATTCGCGCCGCGCTGGGCCCGGATCGGCAGCTTCAGCCGTCTCGGCACGATCCTCGCCGTGCTCGTGCTGTTTTGCATCTCGGGCGGCATGCTCTGGCTCGTCGGCTACAATTACGACGGCCTCGCCGGTGGGGCCGCCACGAAGATCCACCCCTCGACCTATATGATCATGCTCGTTTTCGGCTGGAGCGTTCTTGCCTGCGGCGATCCTGTCAGCCGAAGCATCCACCTCGTCAACCAGCGCCCCGCGACGATCTTGATGCTCGTCGTCAGCGTCGTCGTCATCGCGATCACGATTCTGCGCGACGGACAGGGTCTCGGCGGCATCGTCGACACCTATATCGCCGCCTGCCTGCTGGTCCTGCTTCTGGCCGACGCCGACGAGACGCTGATGGCGCGGCTGGAGCGGCTGCTGCACATCGTCATGGCGGTGAACGCCGTCATGGCGCTCGGCGAATTCGTGACGCAGATCAGGTTCTTTCCCTATCGCTTCGACGGCGTCGCCTTCGAGACCGACACGCGCTCGACCGCGCTTCACGGCCATCCGCTCGCCAACGCCATGGTGACGGCCTGCTATCTGATGAGCTTGATGAATGGCGGGCGATCGATGCCGGGCTGGGCGCGCGGCGCGATGATCGGCCTGCAGAGCGCTGCCCTCGTGGTCTTCGGCGGCCGCACGGCACTGCTGATCTGCCTGTTCGCGGGCGCAGCCTACGGGTTCGTCGCATTGCTAACGACGCTGAAGCGTGGCCGTGTCTCGTTGCCGACCGCGGCGGCCGCCTGCGTTCTGGCCGCCGCCATTCCCGCTGCTATTGCCGGCCTTGCGGGGCTTGGCTTCTTCAACGACGTCGCCGATCGCTTCGTCTCCGATGGTGGCAGCGCCAATGCGCGCAAGGAGATGTTCGACCTGCTCGCCATGTTCTCGCCCGGCGACCTGTTCTTCGGCCCCGATACCGATCTCGTCGACACGCTGCGGCGCGTCAACGGGCTCGAATGGGGCATCGAGAACCCCGTCATCCGCATGGTGCTCTATCAGGGCGCGATCGTGACCCTGCTGGTGACGATCGGGTTTTGCGCGTTCATGTTCGAATTGTCCCGCGTTACGCGCGGCGGCCTCTGGCTGCCGATGGTGATCTGGATCGTGCTCCTGAACGGCTCGGAGAGCATCTCGACCAAGACGACGCTGATGTCGAAATTCGCCGTGATCGCACTGTGCATGTACCGGCCGGGGCCACGCCTCGGCCAGACGATGCCCCCTACTCGGCCAGCGTCAGCCCGAGCGCCCTGACGATCGGCGGATCGAGCCGCCGCGTCGTATCGTCCATCATGCCCATGCCGTCGAAGGCGTTCCAGAACGCCCAGGGAAATCCGAAGCTTTCGGCGCTGCGGCGGACGTCCTCGACATAGCGCGCCCGGTCCGCCGAGCCGGAAGCGACATAGCGCTGGTCGGAGCGCAGCGCGCCGAACTCGCCCATCAGTATCCGCGCAGGAGGCACGCCTTCGCGCTGCGCCCAGGCGCTGATACGGGCAAGATAGCCGTCGATGAAGCGCCGGTCGGGCTGCGCCTCGAAATACACTTTCAGGACGCGCTCGGTCTCGGCATAGGCCTCGCGCCTCGCCTGCTCGGAGCGCTCCTTGTCCTGCGCCATCCGGGCTCGCACGGCGGCCAGCGTCGCCGGCAGCGTTCCCGCCGAAGCAGGCCAGGGCACCGCATTGAGCGCCTTGTAGACCGGCTCGCTCATCCACGGCGCGCCCTGATGGCTGAAGAGATAGGGCTCGTAGAAATGGAAAGTGTAGATCAGCGGCTCGAAGCGGGCGAGCCGGCGCGGCGACAGCGTCTCCAGCCCCTGCACCATGCTGCCGCAGGCGCCGGTCGCAACCAGCGTCAGGCGCGGAGCGGCCTGTCGCGCCACCGACAGGATGCGCTCCTGCATCAGGCTCCATTCCGGCGCGCCGCAGCCCTGCGACGGCTCGTTGACGGGCTCGAGCGCGACGCGGGACTGATCGAGCAAGGCCAACCGCGCGGCGAAAGCGCCGACGAGATCGCAATAGGCCGCAAAGGCAGGGGCTTCCGGACCGCCCAGCATCCGTTCGGCGTTCCAGTGATGCGTCGCCGCATTGGCGTGGAGGTTCACGACAACCGACAGATCATGTTGCAGCGCCAGCGAAACAGCGGCGGCGACCTGCTCGACAAGCGCCCGGCGCAGCGGCGGCGTGGTGGCCAGGAAAGGCCCGGGATCGACCGGAATGCGCACGAAATCGAGGCCGGTCGCTCGCAGCCGCGCCAGATCGGCTGCCGTGGGGACGGGGCGGTCGAACTGGAAGGGTGGCCAGTCATAGTCGGTTCGCGGGGCCGGGTGCTCGCGGGTCAGCGAGAACCACGGCCACAGGTTGACGCCGCGCCGAAGCGCAAGCGCGCCGCCGCCAGTCGTCTGCGCCGTGCTGCCATGGCCGAATGCGAGCGCGGCCGCGCCGGCCAACACGGCCCGACGAGCGATCCTCATCCCGCGTGCCGCCCGGCCGGCTTGAACCGCCTGCCCGGCGAGACGGTCTGGCCGGCGACCAGCGCCAGGGCTTCACGCTCGTACTGTTCGAGGACATCCTCCCAGTTGAAGGTTTCCTCGGCGCGCCGCACTGCGGCGGCCCGCATCTGCGCGACCACGGCATCGCCCCTGACGACGGTGTCTATCACCTGCGAGCAGCTTTCCTCGTCGGAGAAAAACAGGCCGGCGCGACCCGCCGTCCAGCGATTATAGACATTGTCATGCGCGATCACCGGGCTGCCGGCCCACAGCGACTCGACCAGGGATGGATTGGTGCCGCCGACGGTATGGCCGTGCATATAGGCGCGCGCATGGAAGCGCAGGGCCTGCACCGCATTCTCATCATAGATCGCGCCCGGCATGATCACCTCCGGGCCCGCAGCCGCCATGACCTCGCGATGATAGGCGTTTCCATCGACAAAGGTGCCGAGAACCACGAGCTTCATGCCGCGCGGCTCACGCGAGAAGGCCTTGACCATGGTCAGGATCGAATTGTCGGGCTCGATGCGGGCGATCGAGATCATGTAGCGTCCGGGCTCCAGCCCAAGCGCTCGCACGCGCGCCTCGGACGCCGCGGCGACGGGAACACCGCCATAGGGGATCATGGTGATTGCGCGGCGCGGGCGGCGCGTCGCCAGATGGTCGGCGATTGCCGGATGGTCGGCGATGAGCCTGTGCGAGGACCAGGCCGCGATCCATTCATTGGCCCAGAACCAGGCGCGCACGGCACGCGACCATTTCGGACGCCGCCATTCGATGCCGTCCATATTGGTCAAAATCTTGCGACCGGCCAACCGGAGATAGGGCAGGAACACCGCGCTGTTATAGCCCAGCACCAGGCTGAGCGCCGGCCGGCTGGCGGCATCGCGAACGCAATGCCAGTCGAATTCCAGCGTGGCGCGCGGCCCCGTCGAGGCAACCTGGGTATGGATCAGCTCGATGCCGCGCCACATTTCGCTGCGGAAACGCTCGGTCACGACCGGCACTTCGTCCTGGCAGTAGACGCCGACCCGCCATCCGCGCTTGACCAGGAACAGCGCAAGATGCTGTGCAAAGGTCTCGAATCCTCCGTGGGCGGCTGGGAGGCCGCGCGTTCCCAGAATGAGAAGCGTGGGGATCGGGTTTGCCATCGTCTGTTCCAGCCGTTTCGCGTCGGCTGAATAAAACAGAACAATTTTCAAAGTGCTTGAAGTTGAAACCTAAAATTGTCTCTACTTTTACGTGTGCTGGCATATGGTTTGCGTCATCTGACCAAACGGCGTGAAACTGTGTCGTGATGGGACGGAAATGGGTCGTGCCGCTGAAGATTGTCTGTATCCATCAGGGCTATGAGCTTTACGGCTCCGACCGCAGCTTTGCCGAAAGCGTTGCGGCTCTGCGTCTGGCCTATCCGTCCGCGACGATCGAGGTGGTGCTGCCGCGTCCGGGCCCTATCGTTGGGCTGCTGGAAGGCGTCGCGAGCGCCATCGTCTTCGAGCCGCTCTGGATCCTCCGCCGCAAGGCGCTGCCGTGGCTGATCGCGACGGGGGTCGTGACCCTCCCGCTGGCGCTGATGCGCGCGGCAAGACGCTTCGCACGTTGCGACCTGGCTTATGTCAACACCTCCGTCATCATCGACCACACGCTGGCGGCCCGCTTTTTTCCCGGCAGGGTCATCCAGCACATCCACGAGATTCCGGAAGGGGTGATGCGCCCGATCCTGCGCGGCCTGGCGCTCTGGAGCCGCAGCCGGCTGATCTTCAACTCGCGCGCAACCCGCGATGCCTTCGCGCCGCCAGCAGCCCGGCCGGGGCACGTCATCTACAACGGCATCGCCGATCCCGGCGCATGGGCGCCGACCGGCTATGACGGCACGCAGCCCCTCAAGATTCTGATGCTCGGCCGGATCAACCGGATCAAGGGCCAGGAAATCCTGCTCGAAGCGCTTGCAGGCCTGCCGGAAGCGGCAAGGCGAAAGCTGTCGGTCCGGATCGTCGGCAGCGCCTTCGAGGACGCCGCGCTTGAGCAGGCGCTGCGCCACAGGGTCGCAGCGCTTGGGCTGGGCGAGACCGTCAGCATCGAACCCTTTCTCGACGATCSCGAGCCGCTCTATCGCTGGGCCGACATCGTCGTCGTACCCTCGCGCCGCCCGGAATCGCTCGGACGCGTGGCGATAGAAGCCATGGCCTACGGCCGGCCGCCATTCGTCTCCGCGATCGGCGGCCTGCGCGAGGTCGTCGTCGACCACGTCACAGGCCGGCTCCTGCCGCCGGGTGATGCCGATGCGCTGGCGTCGGCGCTGATCGGGATACTCGACGACCCGACCTGCCTCGCGCCCATGGCGCTCGCCGGACGGGCACGATTCCTCGAACTGTTCAGCGCTCCGGCAGTGGCTTCGGCCATCGGGGCTTTGGCGAGAGAGATGATCGCAGAGCAGGCGCAGGGCATCCAAGCCGACGACGTCGGAGCGCGGCCCGCATGAGGTTTCGCGATCTCCAGGCCAAGGCCGCGAGGCTCGTCGTCATGATCGGCGGCGAGGCGATGCAGAGCGCGTTCCATCTCGGGCTCAACCTGGCGTTGCTGCACCAGGTCTCGGCGCATGACTACGGCATCTTCGCGCTGGTCATGGTCATCGGCGGACTCGGCCTGACCTATATCCGTTCGTTGACGGCGCTGCCGGCGAGCATCTTCATCTCGCAAAGCCGCAGCGCGGGCGCCGCCAGCGCCTTCGAGATCACCTTCGGCTCGGCCGCCACGCTGCTTTCGGCCACGCTCGGGATCGCGGTCACGGCGGTGCTGCATCTGTGGCTCGACCATGGCGCGCTCGGCGGAGGGCTCTTCGTCGGACTATGGGCGGCCCGCAGCCATCTCCGGACGGTGTTCTTCGCACGCGGCCGGCAGGCGCTGGTCAGCGTCAGCGACCTCGTCTTCACGCTCAGCGGCGCGTCGGGCGCCACGCTCGTGCTGCTCGCCGGCGGCCATGTGCTGCAGAACACCTTCCTGATCCTGGCGGCGGCGAACTCGCTCGGCATCCTCGTCCTGCTGACGGTGCGGCGTCGCCCGATCCGCGTCACCGTCGGGCGCCATGTCTGGCGACGCTACGGCAAGCTCTGGCGCGACCTGAAATGGTCCCTGCTCAGCGTCAGCATCACCAATGTGCAGGGCCAGGGCATGGCGCTGTTGGTCGCCGCCATCGCTGGGCCGGAGGCCTATGCGCCGATCGCGGCCGCACTGGTGATGTTCGTGCCGCTCAGGATCGTCTCGACGGCCTTCGCCAATATGATGCATCCGGAGATGTCGGCGCTGCTGGCGCGTGGCGACGATGCCGGCGTCGGACGGATGATCCGGACATGGCTGGCGCCGCTCGCCCTGCTCGGACTGGCCTATGGCGTCGCCGCGCTGCTCGCCTTGCCGCTGATCCAGCCCGACAGCCTCGAGAATGCGCGATTCTACAAGATCTCCCTGATCGCCTGGGTGATGTCGGCCATTCCGATGCTCTATGTGATGCCGCGCATCTGGCTCGAGGTCACGCTCGACTACCGCAGCATCGCGATCCTCTCGGCCATCGCCGCCATCGCCGGCCTGACGCTGGTTCTGGTTATCCTGCTGACGTTCGCCTCGTCCTGGGCCGTGCTCGGCGGCGCGGTCTCGGAGGCCATCGTTCTCGCCGGAACCTGGGGCATCGTGATGCGCCGGAGACGGGCCATGGCAGCCCTGGCCCCGGCCGCGAAGATTCCAGCCGGAACGCCCTGACGCGGACCGCCCTCAGAGCACGGACGACATCCCGCCATCGACATAGATGATCTGGCCGTTGACGTAGTTCGAAGCCTGCGACGCCAGGAACACCGCCGTCCCGATCAGCTCGTCGGGCGTACCCCAGCGTTTCGCCGGAGTGCGGCCCTTGACCCAGGCGTCGAAGGTCGGGTTGTCGATCAGCGCCTGGTTCATGTCGGTAACCATGTAGCCGGGACCAATCGCATTGGCCTGGATGCCGTGCTCGGCCCATTCGGCGGCCATCGCCCGCGTCAGCATCTTGATGCCGCCCTTGGCGACCGTATAGGGAGCGACGGTTGCGCGCGCGAGTTCGCTGGTCAGCGAGCCGATATTGATGACCTTGCCGGAGCCGCGCGCGATCATGCGTTTGGCCGCCTCGCGCCCGATCATGAAGGCCGAGGTCAGATTGGTGTCGATGACGCGCTGCCAGTCGGCGGTCGCAAGCTCGACCATCGGCTTGCGAAACTGGATGCCGGCATTGTTGACGAGGATGTCCACAGTGATGCCGGCTGCATCGAAACCGGCGAACGCTCTCAGGATTTCCGCTTCGTCGGTGACGTTGAAAGGCGCCGGCTCGGCCTGATACCCCGCTGCACGGAACTCCGCGACGGTCCCGGTGACGCGCGCCGGATCGGTGCCGTTGATCAGGATGCGCGCGCCGGCGACCGCCAGTCCCTCCGCCATGGCACGACCCAGTCCACGAGAGGAGCCGGTGACCAGCGCCGTCTTGCCGGTGAGGTCGAACAAGGGATTGGTCATGGCTCGGTCCTCACAGGCTGGAGCGGCGGACGGTCAGGTCCGAACGCTCGAAGACGGCCGGCAGGAGTTCGACGCCAAGCCCGACGCCCTCCATCGGCAGGACGTAGCCGTCCTTGATGACGGGCATGGTGTCGACGAGTTCCTTGTACCAGCCGGTGTAGAAGGCGCGCACCGATTCCTGGATCAGCGTGTTGGGCTGGCTGAAGGAGGCGTGGATCGCGGCGATGAAGCCGACCGGGCCGATGCAGTCATGCGGCGCGAAGGGGCGGTGATAGGTTTCCGCCATCGCCGCGATCTTGCGTCCCTCGGTCAGGCCGCCGGTCCAGCACAGATCGGCCATGACGATGTGCATGGCGTCGCGGTCGAGCATCTCCTTGTAAGGGAAGCGCGAGCCCAGCGTCTCGCTGGCGCAGACCGAGACCGTGGTCGAGCGCGCGAATTCGGCCAGCGCCTGCGGCGAGTTCATCCGGATCGGGTCCTCGTACCAGGTCGGCTCGTATTGCTCGAGCACGCGGGCGATCTTGATCGCGGTCGGCAGGTTCCAGAGCGAGTGAAGCTCGACCATGATCTCGATCTTGTCGCCGACCGCCTTCCTGATCTTCTCGAAGGGCTCGCAGGCTTTCCGCATCTGGTCGGGCGTGATGTGGAGGCCCTGGTTCTCGATCGCGGCAGGATCGAACGGCCAGATCTTCATCGCCGTGATGCCGCTTTCCAGCAGGCTCTCGGCGACGGCGTCGGCGCGGTTCATGAAGCCGTCGAGATCCTCATAGGGGCCTTCGCTCAAACCAAGATTCCAGGTCGAGACCGGCTTGATGTTGTGCGAGCGGACATATCCATAGCCCGCGCAGGTGTTGTAGATGCGCTGCTTGTCGCGGCAAAGGCCACCGAGCATCTGGTGGACCGGCTGCTTGCAGACCTTGCCGAAGATGTCCCACAGCGCGATGTCGACTGCGGAGGTCGCCCGGGATTCGACGCCGGTCGAGGCCTGCGCCATCGGCAGGTTGGTCATCTCCTTGTGCAGCGCCTCGATGTGGAGCGGGTTCTTGCCGAGCAGGCGCATCGAGAGTGTGTCGTGCAGATGCGCCTCGACCGCGCCGGCGCCATAAAAGGTCTCGCCGAGCCCGATCACGCCAGCGTCAGTGTGGACGCGCACCCACAGCACATTGGCGAACTCTTCAGTCCGCAGCGTTTCGATCGCGGTGATCTTCAAGGCCTGCCTCCCATGGCGGCGGGCGTTCTTCGCCGGCCTGTCGGGCCGCGGAACGCCTCGGATGGATTTCGCACCGGCCACCCTCCCCAAGGGAACGAGCGGTCAGGACAGGGCGACCATAGAAGCACTTGTAAAATATCACAACATGTTTACGGTCGCTTCCAAGACGGAGCCAGACAACGAGTTCCGCCACGGAGGAAGACGCGACATGGCCAAGCAGCCGACACGGCCAAAGCTTGTCGACGCGAGCGAGCCGCAGGCTCCGCAGCGGCGCAATCGCGTCAATCTGTTCGAGTTGGCCTATCACCGTATCGAGGAACTGCTGGTCAGATGCGAGCTGCCGCCCGGGCGCTTCCTCGCCATGCAGGAACTCCAGGAGATGACCGGCTTTGGCCGGACGCCTGTCCACCACGCCGTCAACCGCCTCGCCGCGGACACGCTGATCATCATCCGGCCGCGTCATGGCCTGCAGATCGCGCCGATCGACCTCGCCCGCGAGCGCGTGCTCCTGCATCTGCGCCGCGACATCGAGCGCTTCGTCATCAGGCTGGCGGCCGAGCGCGCCGGCCCCTCGCACCGCAACCAGATGCTGCATATGGAGCGGCTGCTACGCGAGCGCCGCGACGGGCTGACGCTGGCCGAGTTCAACCAACTCGACCGCAGGATCGACCAGATGGTGCTGGCCGCCGCCGGCGAGCCCTTCCTCGAACACACGCTGCGGCCGCTGCACACGATCTTCCGCCGCATCGGCTTCCTCCACCACACCTACATGACCGAAAAGATCAGTCTCGACGGGACTATCGACCACCATCTCGCCGTGCTCAACGCCATCGCGACAAAACATGTCGAGCGCGCGATGACGGCCTCCGACGCGCTGATCGGCTTCGTCGACGGCATGTTCGACGAGATGGAAGCCCGCATCGACCCTTCGCTGCTGGATTGCAGCGTCGAGCCGCTGCTCGGCGCCTGACACGAAAACACGTTCACCTCGGGAACCCGGCCACGCTCATGCGCATCATCTTCCACGGCGAGAACGCCGCTTCCTTCGGCGAGGGTTTCGCCAACCTCGTCGGTCCGCAGGCCGATATCCGGATGTTGCCCGATGTGCTCGGCGTCGGGGCTGACCAGGACGCCTATGCGCAAGCCGATGTCGTGATCGGCGTGAAGTTCGATGCCGGCCTGCCGATGCCGTCCCGGCTGAAGCTGTTTCATGTGCCCGGCGCAGGCTACGACGCCGTCGATCTCGGCCTTCTGCCTCCCGACGCCAGTGTCTGCAACTGCTTCGGCCATGAACAGGCCATCGCCGAATATGTCATGAGCGCATTGCTCGCGCGCAGTATTCCGCTCGCCGACGCCGATCAGCGCCTGCGCCGGGGCGACTGGGCCTGGTGGGCGGGTGCGCCCGACCGCGTCCATGGCGAGATCGCGGGCAAGACCATCGGCCTGCTCGGCTTCGGCCATATCGGCAAGGCGATAGCGCGACGTGCCAAGGCTTTCGAGATGAAGGTCCACGTCGCCAACCGCAGCCCCGTGGCAATCTCCGATCTGGTCGACGGATCCTTCACGCTGGACGAGCTCGGCGATTTCTGGGGCTCGGCGGACTACATCATCGTCTCCGTGCCGATGACGCCGGAAACGGCGGGGATCGTCGGCGCGACGGCGCTGGCGGCGATGAAATCCGACGCCGTGATCGTCAATGTCGGGCGCGGGCCGACCATCGACGAGGCCGCCCTGTTCGAGGCCTTGCGGGCGGGCGCGATCGGAGGGGCGATCATCGACACATGGTATCAGTATCCCGGTCCGCATCAGGCCGATATCCTGCCGTCGAAACTCCCTTTCCATGAGCTTTCAAACGTTTTAATGACGCCGCACATGTCGGGCTGGACCAGCGGAACGATCCGCCGGCGTCAGCAGACCATGGCGGACAACATCAGGCGCTGCTTTTCGGGCTCCCCGCTCGAAAACGTCGTGCGACAGGGACGTGGCGTCCTCTGAACACCTCACCAACCGGCCATACGAAGCCGGATCCATCATCATTCCAACTCAACCAGGGAACGCACCATGAGCTTCTTCAGACACTTCAAGACCGTCGGCACGGTTCTGGCGCTGGGCGCAGGCCTGCTGCTGGCCGGCCAGGCCTCGGCCCAGTCGATCACCGACATCATCAAGCGCGGCTCGGTCAAGATCGGCGTGCTGATCGGCGCCCCGCCCTATGGCTCGGTCGACTCGCAGGGCAACGCGATCGGCTATGATGCCGACGTGATCGCGCTGATCGGCAAATATCTCGGCGTCAAGGTCGAGATGGTGCAGCTCACCCCGCCGGCCCGCATCCCGGCGCTGGAGGCCAACAAGGTCGACTTCCTCGTCGCGACGCTCGCCCCGACGCCCGAGCGCGCCAAGGCCGTGATGTTCTCGATCCCCTACAGCGCCTTCCAGACCGGCATCTACGCCAAGAAGAACGTCGCCATCAAAACCTGGGCCGATCTCAAGGGCAAGAAGGTCGGGGTCAATCGCGGCTCCAGCGTCGAGCGCGAGTTCACCAGCCGCGAGAAGGAGCTGAACCTCACCATCCTTCGCTTCGAGGACGACGCCACCACCATGCAGGCGCTGTTCTCCGGCCAGGTCGAGGCCATTGCCGGACCCGACGCCCAGGCCAACGCCGCCATGAAGGCGCGTGGCGAGACCGAGACCGAGCTCAAGTTCGTCTTCGGCGTGCAGCCCAACTCGATGACCATGCGCAAGGACGCCTGGGAGCTTCGCCAGTGGCTCAACAACTTCATCTACTACGTCAAGCAGAACGGCGAGCTCGACGCGATCGCGCAGAAGTGGGTCGGTAGCCCACTGCCGCCGCTGCCGACCTTCTGATCTGGATTTGTGATCGGACCCGCCGGCGCGCGCCAATGCGCGCCGGCGACCCTCGACCTCAAGAACATTGCGCGAAAAGTGGGAACCGGTTTTTCGCAAGAGCAATGCTCTACCTTTTATGATTGATCACGATTTTCGTGATCGAGGGCCGAAGGAGCGCGCTTTTGCTCTTCCAAGATGTCATTTCCAAATGGCCGATGATCCTGAACGGGGTCGTGCTGACGATCGTTTTGTCGTTCGTCGCGATCGGGCTCGGTCTCGTCCTCGCCACGCTGATGACCGCGCTGCGCAGCCTCGCCGGCAACTGGGCCGGCTACGTCGTCGACGCCTATGTCGAGCTGATGCGCAACACGCCCTTCCTGGTCCAGCTCTTCATGATCTTCTTCGGCCTGCCGCAGCTCGGCATCCGCCTGAACGGCCTTGAGGCCTCGCTGCTGGCGATGACGCTCAACCTCGCCGCCTACGCCACCGAGATCATCCGCGCCGGCGTCGATTCGATCCACAAATCGCAGATTGAGGCCGGGCTGGCGCTGGCCATGAGCAAGCGTCAGGTCCTGCAATATGTCGTGCTGCAGCCGGCCTTCGCCCGCGTCTGGCCGGCGCTGTCGAGCCAGTTCGTGCTGATGATGCTCGCGTCCAGCATCTGCTCCTTCGTCTCGGTGCAGGAGTTGTCCGGCACGGCCGCGATCATCGAGCAGGACACGTTCCGCAGCTTCGAGACCTACATCATCGTCACCGTGATCTATCTCGTGCTGGCACTCTCGCTGAAGCTCTTCCTCAACTGGCTCGGCCGGAGAATCTTCCCGCAGGTCTCCGGCCTCGCCCGCCTCACCGAAGCCCATGGGGAGGCGGCCTGATGCAGACCTTCGGCTGGCCCGAGGCCTATTTCATCCTGCGTTCCGCGAGCTGGACGCTGGCGCTGACTGCCATCGCCTTCGTCATCGGCGGCGCGATCGGCGGCGTCTTCGCGATCATGCGCCTGTCGCAGGTCAAGCTGCTGCGCCGCTTCGCGGGCGGCTACATCCTGGTGATCCAGTCGATCCCCGTGCTCATGGTGCTGTTCATGAGCTATTACGGGCTGTCGGCTATCGGCATCGAGCTGCCGCCCTTCTTCGCGGCCTCGGCCTCGCTGGCAATCTATGTCTCGGCCTATCTCGCCGAGATCTGGCGCGGCTCGATCGAATCCGTGCCACGCCAGCAATGGGAGGCCTCCGCCTCGCTGGCGCTGACAACCCCCCAGCAATACCGCTACATCATCCTGCCGCAGGCGATCCGGATCTCGCTGCCGCCGACGGTCGGCTTCCTCGTCCAGCTCGTGAAGAACACCTCGATCGTCCAGGTCGTCGGCTTCGTCGACCTGATGCGCGCCGGCATGCTGGTCAATAACGCGACCTATCAGGCCTTCCAGATCTTCACGCTGGTGGGGGCGATCTATTTCGCCATCTGCTTCCCCCTGTCCCGGCTCAGCCGCCATCTCGAGAAGGTGATGAATGCCAGCCGTTCTCATTGACGAAGTCCACAAGAAATTCGGCAATCTGGAGGTGCTGAAAGGCGTCTCCCTGACCGTMGAAACCGGCCAAGTCGTCGCCCTCATCGGCCGCAGCGGCTCGGGCAAGAGCACGCTGCTGCGCTGCATCAACGGGCTCGAGGCCTTTCATGCCGGCCGCATCGAGGTCGCCGGCCATACGCTCGACCAGGATCCCAAACACCTGCGCGAGCTGCGCAAGGATGTCGGCATCGTCTTCCAGAGCTACAACCTGTTCCCGCATCTCACGGTCGGGCAGAACATCATGCTCTCGCCGCGCATCACCCAGAACGTCCCGACCGCCCAGGCCGAGACGCTGGCGCGCGAGGTGCTCGCCCAGGTCGGCCTGTCGGAAAAATTCGACAGCTATCCCGACAATTTGTCGGGCGGGCAGCAGCAGCGCGTCGCGATCGCGAGATCGCTGGCGATGCGGCCCAAGGTGATGCTGTTCGACGAGGTCACCTCGGCGCTCGATCCAGAGCTCACCGGCGAGGTGCTGCTGGTGATGGAGAAGCTCGCCAAGGGCGGCATGACCATGCTGCTGGTGACGCATGAGATGAACTTCGCACGCAACATCGCCAGCACCACCGTCTTCATGCATCAGGGCAAGATCTGGGAGAGCGGCCCATCAAAAGAGCTCTTCGCCAACCCGCAGACGCCGGAACTGCGCAACTTCGTCAGCGCCGGCGCGCACTGAGCCCGTTGCGTCGGGCAAGAGGCTTGGGGCGCTCGACGCCGTCCGCCGCGCCCCGGCAGCGAAATCGGGCGCGTTCTCCTAATTGACCGCGTCCGATCGATCGCTATAGTCCCGCCCGCCTGCAAGGGCCCCTGTGGCGGAATTGGTAGACGCGCTCGACTCAAAATCGAGTTCCGCAAGGAGTGCTGGTTCGATTCCGGCCAGGGGCACCAAAGCGCTTTTCGCCAACGTCCGCTGGCGTCCATTATCCCAACAAAAACTGCACTTCTGCTGGCTCTAGGGTGCGCTGGCGGCCGCTGACGTGCGTTGACAGTCGCGAAAATAGTTGGCCCTTTGGGAGCAATAGGCCAACAGGCCAACTTCTCAAGGCCAACACATGCCGCTCACCGACCTTGCCATCCGCAATGCCAAGCCAGCGGCACGCACTGTGAAGCTGTCGGATGGCGGTGGCTTGCAGCTTTGGGTGGAGCCGAGAGGCGCGAAGCTTTGGCGTCTTGCCTATCGCTTCGACGGCCAGCAAAAAAAGCTGTCGATCGGCACGTACCCCGAGATCGATCTTCGAACGGCTCGCGAGCGGCGCGAGGACGCCAAGCGGCTTCTGCGTGACGGGCAAGACCCCAGCGCGGTTAAGCGCCTTGCGAAGCTGACGGGAGAGGCCAACAGGCGAGAAACCTTCGGGGCCATCGCCGCCGAGCTTCAAGTCCAGAAAACCAAGGGCGGGCTTTCGGAAGCCACCATCAACAAATTCACCTGGCACATCAAACTGGCCGAGCCATTGCTCGGGAAGCGTCCTATCTCGGAAATCACTGCTGCCGAGGTCTTGGCCTGCCTGCGTAAGGTCGAAGCGCGCGGGCATCATGAAACGGCGAATCGGCTGAAGTCGATTATCGGCGCGGTTTTTCGCTTCGCCGTTGCCACGCAGCGGGCGGCCGGAGACCCGACACAGGCACTTCGCGGCGCGCTGATCTCTCCAGTCGTCAAAAGCCGGGCCGCTCTAACTGAGCCCAAAAAGTTCGGAGCGCTTTTGCGGGCGATTGAGGCCTACGAGGGGATGCCCCTGACGCGACACGCGCTGCGGCTGATGGCCCTGCTCTTTCCGCGTCCGGGAGAACTGCGGTTGGCAGAATGGCGCGAGTTCGACCTCGACGAAGCCCTATGGATAGTGCCGGCGGGGCGCATGAAGATGCGACGGCCCCATTCTATCCCGCTGCCGCGCCAAGCCCTCGAAATCCTTGCCGAGATTCGTGCGATATCCGGCGGAGGCGCACTTGTTTTTCCCTCTGTCCGATCGGCGCACCGACCGATGTCTGAAAACACTCTCAACACCGCGCTCAGGGTGATGGGCTTTTCTGCTGATCAGGCAACGGCGCATGGCTTTCGAGCAAGCGCCTCGACCCTCTTGAACGAAAGCCGGCAATGGTCCGCCGACGCTATCGAGCGCGCACTCGCTCACGAGGATGAGGACAAGGCCCGGAAGGCTTACGCTCGCGGCCAGTATTGGGACGAGCGAGTTTGCATGGGAAAGTGGTGGGCCGATCATCTCGATGCGCTGCGCCAAGGCACCAAGATCCATTCACCGGCGAAGCAATAGCTATGTCCGCTCCACATACCCTGCCTGGGGGCCACGAGTGGCTATCAGATGCATTTGAGCGTGCTTGGCGCACGATCGAGGACAGCGAGAAGCATTTCCTCGCCCTTAGCCAACGCGTCCCCTACGAAGAGTTTTCGAAACAGGCTGGGGGCAACTGGGACGGTGTGCCCGATGATGCCTGGAATGCGTATGACGAATCTCGTCGGCGGGTCGAGCGAATGATGCGCACGGCTCTCGCGTCAGGCCGATTTCGCGCGATGATCCGAGATGTGAAAACCGGTGAACCAGCCGAACTCGCCGACCGGGAACGTTGGGTTGCCGCCATTTCGTTCGGCGTCCCCGGCTTGAGCACCCAGCTTCATCATCTGGCATGCCCCGGACCAGAAACCGGAGGCGCACCCGTATTTGTCAGAGACGATGAATTGGAGAGGTTTATCCGTCTCCAACTTCCGGCTTCGAACTCCGTGGCGGGGGCGGACCTAATAGCCAGAACGCCTTGGGCGCTTGCACCCGAGATCGACCTGTCGAGCTTGGATCAGATGCCGGGTGGCGATTGGGTTCTACTAGGCCCGGCGATCAGCGTGCTGACTTTCGGCTCCCTCATACCGCCTGCCGATGTCGCTCCACTGGTGGCGGCAGCGCGCCGGGCGCGCACAGGGGCTGCATTGCTCGATCAGGCTCGCCAGGGGAAAATCAAACTCTTCGGTTCCTGCGCTATGGTGGGCCGTCCTGAGGCCATCCCAGTCGCCGTCTTCGCCCATGATCTGGCCATAACGAACGACGGAGCCGGGTTCGATATCGATCCTGCAAGCGGTGATACGGAAGCCTATGCGAGGTTTCGCGACGACAGGCCTCATGCGTTGAGGTGGAATGATGTCACCGTGCTGCGATCATCATTGCGTAGCTGGATTTCTGGTCTGCTCGACAAAACATCGCCGCCTCCCAAGCCAAAAAAGCGAGCCGCTTCACCGGCTGACATCGAGGCGTTGAAAGCGGCGTATCCAGATGCGTGGCCCGACTGGCGGACCACCGAATCATGGCGCATATCCAGCCGGCCTGAAGTTTCCCGCGATTCATTATATGCGCTTTGGCAGGCGCACTCCCCAGACCTCACTCGCGGCAGGAAACCCCGAAGCTGAAATGTCCGGGGCAATGTTCGGGCAATTTCTCCCCGAACAAATGAACAAATCGCAGAGAAGCTTCTCTGCGGCCACAAACGTCCTCGCCCGCCGGTTGCGTTCCCATGAACGCGGGCAACTGAGGACGTAAAATGGAAGCATATACTCCCCCTGTAGATCGCCTGGTCCCTGTGCTTGCCGCGTTTGGCATGATGGGGATGCGCACGACGAACGGCTACGCAAAGCTGAAGAACGGCAGCCTGAAAGCCGTCCGCAATGGCCGGCGCACATTCATCCGCGCCTCCGAGATCGAGCGCTATATCAACGCGCTCGAAGCCGCCTCCGAGAAGGAGGCCGCGTAAACATCATGGCTACCAAAAAATCGAACCCGGTCGCTGGGGTCAGCGCCGGGCTCGGGAATGCGCTTTCCGTGGCAGGAAGCATTCCTGAGTATAGCATCCCGAACGTCATCGTCCAGCGGCTACAGCGTCAGTTCGCCATCAGCGAATTACACGCGGCCACCGTCGCGCATCTTGCCGGGCTCGGCCCGATGGAGGCGCGTCATGGCCGGTGAAATCCTCAAGTCCATCACCGTCGTCATCGAGGGCGACACGACGCCGCGCACGTTCAAGGGCCGCGACGCCTGGGCTCTCGGCAACCTCATCGCCGCCGGCGAAAGGGGTTGCACGCCGATCGACCATCCCGGTCCGCGCTGGTCGCACTACGTCTTCAAGCTGCGCGGCGGCGGGCTCGGCATCGAGACCATCGACGAGCGTCATGCCGGTCCATATGCGGGCAGCCACGCTCGCTACGTCCTCCGGACGCTTGTCACCGTGGTCGAACGGAGGGCGGCATGAACCAGTCCCTCCCCGAACTGCGGTCGAAGATCATCGCCGGCATTCTCCAGCACGTCGCGGAGACACCCAGTGCAGTGTCCTACAGTGCGGTCTTTGATCGCGCACTGGCAGCGACCAGCCTGACGGAGAAGGAGGTCTCTCAAGACATCCTCCATGCCACATCGCACCTGATCCTGTCGGGTTTGCTGCGGTCCAACCGCTTCGACATGGACATGGGGGAAATCACCTTCGCCCATGACACCAACGTCGTGGCCGGGCAGCGCTTGCTCGGCTTCGTCTGGGACGAGACGCTTCCGTGCGGTGAGGAAGACGAAGGAGATAAGGCATGAGCGATATCGTGCGTCCCCTCTCCGTCGCCTCCGTTGGCCTTGCCAATCTCCGCTACTTCCGCCCGCCGCTCCCCGGCGAGCGGATGGTCTGGCACTCAGTCCAAGATCTGCACGCTTGCATGGCGCTGCCGCGCGGTCTGCGGCGCGACTTCAAGTCGAAGCTCCGAAAGGAGTGGGCGCGGGACACTCGCGCCGTCATGACCGATGCCGGCCCTACCACCCTCGCGCCGCCCTGGATGGCGCAGGGGCTCATCGCTTCAATGATCGAGAGCGGGTTCGCCAAGGTTCGACTGGAACACGCTTATGTCGCCGGCATGGTTGCGGCGACGAAAGTCTATCATGACGAGATGGGCCTGACCGAACTGGAGGGCGTTAACAACTCGCTGCGGGCGTTCCGGAACGAGAATGGCATCCCTGGTCCGCATCCCGTCATCGTTCCGTTGGGAGGCGCATCATGAGCGCCGTTCCCTACATCAATCACGACGGGGCCTGTCAGCCCCGCGCCTTCCTGATGACGGCGATGTCGATGGCATCGCTTCATCTCGATCACGCCACCGACCACCTCGCGACGAACGACGACATCGCCCTGCAGCGCTCGCTCGAAAAGTTCGGCGCGTGCGTGAAGGCGATGCTCGACACGGTGCCCGAAGTCTTCGCCGTCAAGAACGGGGGTGCGCCATGAGCGCGCCCCTCACTCCCGCCGATTGCGACCTGCGCGACTTCGCTTTCATGCCGCTCGATATCGTGCGGATCTTTGGCAGCGAGTTCCACGCCACCGCCAACGATGCGGAGTGGCGCGCAGGCGTCACCCTGTGGCTGAAAAGCTTTCATCAAGTGCCAGCGGGATCGCTCCCCGATGACGATGTCGTCCTCGCCCGCCTCGCCGAGATGGGCCGGGATGTTCGTGGCTGGCGCAAGGTCCGCTCGGTGGCCATGCGCGGCTGGCGGCGCTGCGATGACGGCCGACTTTATCACCCCGTCGTGGCGGAGAAAGTGAATGAAGCCTGGGACCGAAAGATGCTCGCCAGAGAGCGCGGCAAAAAGGGCAACGAGGCCCGCTGGGGTCGCATTCGTGGACGACTTGAACAGGAAAAATCAAAAACTACTCAAGATGACAAACCGCATCGTGATTTCGATGGTGCTGTCATCCCGGATGAAAAGCCCAACGAAATCAATCAAAACGCCGTCCTCACTCGATCCTTGAACGATCCCCGGTCGATCCCTGAAGGATCGCAAGGGACAGGGACAGTATATTCCGTAGCTAAAGCTACGGCTGCAGGCAGCCCGGAAATGCCTCCGGCGGAACCCGCTATGCCCGACTGGCGGACAGAGCTTTTCCGGCTTGGGCCGCCCATCGTCCGGAGCCTGACCGGCAGGCCGGAAGACAAGTCGCGCTCGCTGATCGGCAAGTGGCTCAAGGTCGGGCGAGACGATTGCCGGCGCGTTCTCCGCACGATCGAGGATGCTCGGGATACCAACCCGGCCGATCCGGTCGCCTGGATCGAGGCAGCGTTGCAGGGGCGGCAGTCGAAGCCAGCGGATTCGATGGCCTTCATCATGGCGCGGGGAGGTTGACCGATGGAGTTTCTGGAAACCCTTCGCCGTGAAGGCATCCGGCTTCGCAGCTGGCAGCCCGGCAATCACAAGACGACGTGCCCGCGCTGCTCAGCGAGCCGGAAGAAGAAAACCGACCCATGCTTGTCCGTCACCATTTTCGCCGACCGCGCCCGCTGGCAGTGCCATCACTGCGGCTGGACCGGTGGCGCCGGTGGAGATGCCCAACCTCATCATCGCCAGGAGCGTCGCATGTTCAATCGCCCCGCCCGCGTCGAGAATCCGCAGCGGCCCGACAAGCTGCTGGCGTGGTTCGCCTCGCGCGGCATCAGCGCCGCCACCGTCGAGCGGATGGGCATCTATCGCTCGCGCCAATGGTTCCCGCAGATCGAGGCCGAGGCCGACTGCATCGCCTTCCCGTACGAGTGGGCGGGCATGCTGCGCAACGTGAAGTATCGCGACGCGGCCAAGAACTTCCGCCAGGAGAAGCAGCCCGAGCCGGTGCTGTACAACGCCGACGCGATCGAGCCGGGCAAGGATCTGATCTTCGTCGAAGGCGAGATGGACGTACTCGCGATGATCGAGGCGGACTTGTTCAACGTCGTCAGCCTGCCGAACGGAGCGCCGGACAAGCCGGAACAGTCGGACAAGCGCTATGAGCCGCTGGCGACGCATGCCGCCGAACTGGAGGCAGCCGGCCGCATCCTGATCGCAACCGACATGGACGGCCCCGGCGAATTGCTGGCGCAGGAGCTGGCGCGCCGTCTCGGCAAGGACCGTTGCTGGCGGGTTCGCTTCCCGGCTGCCGGTGACGTGCAGACCAAGGACGCCAACGAATGCCTGATGGACCACGGCAGGGAGGTTCTCCGCGAATGCATCGCCAACGCCGAGCCATGGCCGATCGATGGGCTGTTTGGCGTCGGCGACTTTTCAGAGCGCGTCTGGGAAATCTATCGCGGTGAAGGTCCGCAGCCCCTGACGACCGGCATGGGACCTGACATGGATATGGCCTTCAAGGTTCTGCCTGGCCAGTTCGTCGTGGTCACCGGAATTCCCAACCACGGCAAGAGCCGCTGGCTCGATCAGGTCGCGGTTTCCATGGCCCAGATCCATGGCTGGCGTTGGGCCGTGTTCTCGCCGGAGACCGGCACCGAGAACCACATCGCCGACCTCTGTGAAATCAGGGCCGGGTTGCCGTTTCACCCCGGACCCAACCCTCAGCTGGATTCAGAAGGCCTCGCCGTGACTCTTGGGTGGGCACAGGAGTCGTTTCGCTTCATCGACGCAGGTGAGCATACCCCCAGCATCGATTGGGTGCTGGAGCGCGCCGCAGCGGCCGTCCTGCGATATGGCATCCGGGGGCTGATCATCGACCCGTACAACGAGCTGGAGGCCGGCCGACCGCCGCAGATGTCAGAGACGGAATTCGTCTCGCAGCTCATCAGCAAGTGCAAGCGCTTCGCCCGCGCTCACGATGTCACCGTGTTCATGGTCGCGCACCCGACCAAGATTGCGAACCCCGGCGGCGGCAAGGAGCCCATGCCCAGCCTCTACGATATCGCCGGCTCGGCTCACTGGCGCAACAAGGCCGACGCCGGCCTCGTCGTGTATCGCGATTACGAGGAACGCTGCACGCTCGTCGTCTCGCGCAAGATCAGGCGGCAACCGATCTGCGGAGCGCCCGGCGCGGTGAAGTTCTGGTTCATGGGCGCGACCCGCCGCTTTGAGCCTGCTGGTGGAAGCTACCAGCCGCTCGGCGAGAAAGCTGAGCCGCGACTGAAGTCTGCGGCTTGATGCACCGTCGCACACCTCGTCGTGCAGGCCTTGAGCATGCAGTTGAAACGGCACCAGATAGCCAGAGCGGGCGAGCGAGACGGCGTGCGGCTTTGGAGCCGTCCTGACTAGATGGTCGCCCACATCGCGGCGATAAAACGACATGCGTTCTCGACGTTCTGCCTCCGCGTGGCAAAGGCTCTTGCCGCGTCCTGCGCCTCGCCTGATTGGACATCGAGAGACAGGCATAAGCTTCCTATGGGCGTCCTGTTGGCCGCGTGGTGCTCCGTGATGTGCATCAGCACCAGCGCGGCCGCATAACTCCCCATCTCGCGACGCCGCTGGATTGAGCGTTCCGATGCATCTTCTTCCGGCTTCGTCAGCCGAAAGAGTGCGCCGCCAATCTCATTTTGGCTTCGATGCGCCCTCTGAATCAAAATGTCGCAGTTTACTGAGACGCCGACGCCGGAAATGTTAAGACGTTCCTGATTCGATGGGCCAGGAACGCAATCGAGGCCAGCCAGCCGAGCCCTGACGGCATCGAAATTGTCAAGAACATCGAGGGACCCGCTTGCATCATCTCTCGCAAACGCCGATAGCGCAGCGTCGGTCGCGCGCTGGTGGAATATTTCCCTAGCGCTCCCGATTATGTCCGTTGCCCGGTCAGGCGAGCACGTTGCGTTCCGCATCACGTTCCGCACATCGGAATATCGAACGACGACCGCAGTGCTGACCTCCTTCGCTCGCCGAAGGATTCCGACCCGAGCAGTTTCGGTCGAAACCATAAATTTCGCGAGTTCGTTTGCCGACAGCCTCGGCTCGAGCCGGATACGAGTATGAGGACGCGCCATGGACGAGGATGACCTTTTCGTCGCGCAGAGGATCGATAACTACCGTATGTTGTGCGTTTCATCTCTTGCGCGCAAGACGGTATATGACGCTGCGGCAACTCATTTGGGGGCCGACGCCGGCTATTTCGTTTACGAGGTAGACGACCGACCTGATGTAGGAGGCCTGCACGTGCTCGCTAAGGTGGCTTCGGTTGAAGCGGCATATCGGTTGGTTGAACTTATACTCGACCGAGGCAGAGCCGTCTCAATGGCTTGAACGCTGCCAATAGCCCTTCCATTGCCGGCTTACGGGATGTGCAAGCGTTGCGCTCACCACCATCAAATATTGCTCGCCATCGCTCACCCGGTAGTGAGCATCGCGCTACGATCGAGGCACTTGCTACCGGCTCAAGCGCCTTGAGGAAATTGCGGCAAGCCGTCGTCAATGCTCAACCACGGGACCTTTTGTTCGACCCATATATGCGAGCCGGGCGGCAGTGCATTCGGATTGTCGAGCGTTCCCAGCGCCACAGTGATCCATGGCCCATCCTGCGGCTCGGCGAAGACCGGCGTCCCGCATAAATTGCACGACATGCGATGAAGCCGGCCCGATGAGGCCCAGCGCGTTGTTTCGCCCGACCGCTCGACATCCCGATCGTTGAATAGCGCCCTGGCGTAGAAAGGTCCGCCCGTCGCGGCCCTACACAGCCGGCAATGGCAGATGCGTACATTGATCGGCTCGGCGGTGGCGCGCCATCGCACCTGTCCGCAGAGGCAGCCGCCAGAATATGTCGTCATGGGTCACGCGCCCCCCGAGCTTGGCTGATTTAGCCAGATTTGTGGCAGCGATTGCCAGAGCTTTTCGGCGAAAGCGTGCCTAGAATCCCGGTGATGGGTTATCGCGGGAGTAAATAAATGGGCACGACACTCAGGCATTTTCTGTTCGAGGAAGGAGGCGCGATCAAGCGTATCCCGCGCCGAGTAGTGGAGGGACTGAACTTCGGGCAAGACGCTATCCCCGCTTACGCAGGGACGCGCCAGAAAAGCTTGGAGGTCATCATCGACTACGAGGACGGGAAGCCCCAATCGATCAACCACGCGAACGGCTTTTACTACGAGTTCGACGCAGAAGGGCGCATTGATCGAAGCGTGCGACAGGGGCTCAACGAGATCATGAGCTTTTCGTTTCCTGCGTCTCAGGAAACGGACAACGTCGTCGCTCTGTCGAAAAGGCGATCTAAAAAGGCTTGGCGCGATGTCAACCGCTGGGAACCTTCAGCCCAAGACCTCGACCGCGTCCTCGCTGATATCATCCGCAAGCCAGGCACGAAGGCATTTCCGACAATTGATGGCATCGCGCCTCGGCAGCCTGCGCTGAGCTACGAAGCGAAGGCGGCGATCAGCAAGCTGCAATCAGACCACGGGATGTGGAACTGGTACATTCGTCAGCTTTCCGAACGGGCCCTCGCCGGCTTGATCTGGGAAGCGAGATCAAAGGCGCGAGAAGACCCTGAAGACCAGTTCCTATGGGAAGCGGTCGCTGCCGAGGGTGAACGTCAGCGGGAGCTGAAACGGCTGCGGCGTACCGGCAGGGGCCAGTGGGTCGCTGTCTTCCAGATATTCAGGGATACCGGACCAAGCTCCACGGAAGAATTCTTCGTTGAGCACCGCGAGTGCGCTGGCGAAGCTGCGGCCGTCGAGGCCATGAAGGCGCTGATCACAGAGCATCACGGCATAGTGGGTCCGACGATGTCGATCGAGGCCCGTACGATGCCGGCTTTGGAGTGGGAACTGATGAACGGAAGGCCGCACTAGCTGAAGCGCCGGCATTCTGGAATACGACGAAGGCCTGAGCCGCGACGAGAGCGGCTGGCGCGCGAATAGATCGAGAGGGCACCGCATTGACGAAGGGAGATACTATGACCTAACGTCATGCGCGGTGGATTTTTTGGGTGCGCGCCTTAGAGTCCGTTTGAGAATGCTCACGGATGGACGATCCGCCGCAGCATGAGGCTTCCGAGCGCGATATGGATCATGGCCTCGGAGACATCGAGGCGCTGTTCGTAGTCTCGGACGAGGCGCTTCCAACGGGTCATCCAGCCGAAGGTGCGC